>DATNNO010000001.1:0-3349 GCA_035601775.1 Terriglobales bacterium
CCCGCGCAGCGTCCACCTCCCCTGGCCGGCAGGCTCCGCGCCTGTGGACTTGAACACGATCTCCTTATGTCGCTCGCTATCGAGCACTTCCGGCCCCAGCATCGTCTTCTGCACTTCGGCACGATCTTTATCGGAATCGCCCTTGTCGATCACGCGCAGATCCCGTGCATTGACATGTATTTCAACCGCAGGATGCGAGCCGGTGTCCGACGTACCGCTGTGAATCGGCGCGCGCACTTCGTGCTCGTGTCCCAAGCCTGAAAATGCGCCCGTTTTGCCGACGTGAATGGTTAACGTGGACTTCTGCGTATCGATCTTGTGTTGTTGGGCGCTCACGCCCAGCACGCACACCAAACTCGCTACCGCCAGGAACACGATCCGCCTCATCATGATCCTCTCAACCCGAATCCTCGTTCTAGCCCCCAACAGTGCCGGTGATGATCGAGTCGTCGAGCGATTCGTGAGAGTTCATAAAATCATCCCGGAGGGTTCTTCAAGTGGGACCAGTTAACCAGGAGCACTCGTTGCTTGTGTCATGGAGTTGTAAAGAATTTGTTCAAGGGTTGCGCACTAGCACTCTAGTGCCGACGGTGTGGCACATTTCCTGTGCCGACTGCTGCTGGTTGAAAGTGCGTTGGGCATCGCGTGTCCTATCCCGCCCTGGCGAGCCCCGCTACCGCGGGGTTGATCTTTGTATCCGGTGTTGCCCAATTTTGGATGAACAGGCATCTCGTCGGCGCACCCGTTTCCAAAACGCTCCCAAGCGATTGCGCGCCGGCCGTACGACACAGCGCGATCATCATTCTGTACCCGCAGACAGGGTCGCTGCAATCAGCACGGCATGGGTGAGGGCATCATGGGCAGGACCATTGAAAATATATTTGCATTTCGTTCCGGTTTTCAGAGTTTCGGCTCAAAGACTCGCGGTACAAGAACGGTACAACTAAAACCTGTGTCTTATCGTTTCTAGTGGTTCTTTACAGGGCGTTGCGTTGCGACCGCTGCCTTGTAATTACTACGTGATCCAATAGATCAGCGCCCTTTCACGGCGCAAACGCGGGTTCAAATCCCGCCGGGGACGCCAATTCAATGCCTTGGGGGAGAACCTTCTACTCTCTGTTTAACAAGACGATCTGAAATCATGGTTCGGTGAACATTAATGACTAACGGTCGATCAGATCTATAGACATCGTTCCTCGCGCATCTCTGACAATCGGCGAGTCCGCGCCCATCGATGACCACAAGTGCGTTCTCGGTATTACTTCCAGGAGAGAGCGTGGGTTCAAATCAGGCCTCTGCAATCAATTGTTCTTTCCTGTGAACGAGTTCCCGGCACCCTGCAACCATCCGAATTTTTAGGGGAATTCGTCCAGGCCGATGGCTGGGCACGCCTGCCTGTTACTCCTTTAAACCCTGGTTCAGGTAAGCTGCGGCGAACTTTTTTAATGTCCCGGAGTCCACACGGGAGTTCCCGGTCCGAGTTCAGGATCCGGCCCGAGAAATCAAGGAGGCTTGTAATTCCTAGAACATCGTGTTGGCGTTGTTCGAGGAGGCTGGTACGGGCTGCAGCACGTCCCAGTGCTCGACAACTTTGCCGTTCTCGTCGAAGCGGAAGATGTCAACACCCGCGGTTTCCTTGCCTCCCCAGTCCAAGTAGCGCACGTGTACAAAAGCCAGATCGCCGTCGATGGCGACTCGTTTGACCTCGCAGGGTATGCGCCCGGCCTGCTTGATGTAGCCCACGATGGCATCGAGCCCATTCGGGAAAAGCGGGTTGTGTTGGAGATATGGCCCGCTCACGAGACCCGGATACAGGTCGGCTTGGCCTAGGTTGAAGACCTTCTCGTAGATAATGTCGAGCGCGTGTTGGATGCGATCTCTTGTCATGACCTCTCCTCTTGAGTTTTTCGTCTCCTCATTGAACCAAACCTTTGGCTGGGCGCTTCTGTCCGCGCGGTCTCAAACTCTTGCGAGCACTTGCAGAAAGAACACCAAGGGAAGATCCAGAACCGGGTCGTCTATTCGGAAAATGGTGCATTCGCGACGACATCGGCAAAGTTGGGGGATGTGTACCCCTCGACATATCGAACGCCGAAATCCCGAACGATGTTGTCAAAGGTGGTCGCCGGCTTCCGCCGAACGATGTTGCAAAGGCAATCTTTGAATCCGTTTTTTAGTGCCAGGCGCGGAAATTCGGCCAGGATCGCGCCTTGTTTGTCCTGCGGAATTCGATCAAGGCCTGCCCCCAGAACATCCACCGTTATTCCCGAATGGGTCATAGCGACTTCGGGCTCTTTGTGAAGAGCGATGGATCGTGTGGTATGAAGCGCGATGGCATCCCAAACAACTTGCATCTGCTGCGTCGAGATGCCTCGCCCCTTCAGAAACGAGCGCGCCGCATTGGCGCCATCCACCTCGAAACGATTTTCCGCCGTATAGCGGTCAGTCAAGCCCAGATCATGCAGAATCGTGGCTACTGCCAACAACTCGGCATCCGGAGCACGTTCAGCGCTTTCTGAAAGCAATACGCCGAATAGCCAGGAGCGCATCGCATGGTTGAAGAGAAATGGCTCTGACGCGCTCCGTGACAAGTCAATCGCATCGCGAACCAGAACTGTGTCGGGTACTTTGATTCCTGCTAAAACCATTCCCTACCTCCCTCGCTTTCATATAGTCCGTGGTCGGCGATTGGCTTTTTGCTCCGCCGTTCAGTTCGTACACAGATCAGTTATCAGTACCCAACCGTGAATCGTTGGCGAGAGTGCTTTGGCTGTTCCAACTCATCTACGAGAGCGATCGCAAAGTCTTCGGTGGATATGCGGCTTTGGCCGTCAGCAGCAACCACAAGTTCGTCTTTACCGAGTCGGAATTTGCCGGTGCGTTCGCCGGGAGCAAAAAAGTAGGATGGAGATAAGAACGTCCAATCGAGTTCCTTCTCCCCACGCAAGACATTCAGGAACTCCACGCCGGCGAGCGTCTCAGGCTTGTACTCAGCGGGAAAGTCTGGGGTGTTCACAAGAGTAAGTCCGGGGCTAACTTCCAGACTTCCAGCGCCCCCGACCACGAGCAGCCGTGGCACTTTCGCCGCCTTGGTTGCGGCGATGATCTTCGAGACATTCGTACTGAGGAACTTCACGCTGTGTATCACGACATCGTGCCCAGCAAGCACCGCGGCAAGTGCGCTCTCGTTTTGCACGTCCCCTAAAACCGGTCTCACCGCGGCTTGTCCTTGGAGTTTTTCGGGATGACGAGCAATCGCCGTTACGTGGTGACCGCGACGCGTGAGTTCTGAAATGAGGCGAGTGCCAACGTTTCCTGTTGCTCCTACTAGTGCGATTTTCATTGAGCT
>DATNNO010000002.1:0-2289 GCA_035601775.1 Terriglobales bacterium
CAGGTGATTGCCGAGGCCGATCAGGGCGGCCTCGGCCTGCCGGATCGTGACTACTATTTGAAGGACGACGCCAAGTCCGAAGAACTGCGCAAAGCGTACTTGGCGCATGTCGCAAAGATGTTCGCGTTGCTGGGAGACAAGCCGGCCGATGCGGCCACAGAAGCTGCGACAGTAATGCGCATCGAAACGGCGCTAGCCAAGGGCCAGCTGACTCGCGTCGAGCGGCGGGATCCTCCCAAGCTTTATCACAAGATGAGCGTGGAAGAATTACAAAAGCTGGCGCCGGCTTTCGTCTGGAACACCTATTTCGCAAAAACCGGGGTGGGATCGCTTGGGGCGCTGAACGTAGTCACGCCGGACTACTTCCATGTCATGAGTGAAGAAATCGAAAGGGAAACCTTGGCAGACTGGAAAACATACTTGCGCTGGCACGCTGCGCACGACGCGGCCAGCGACCTTTCCGCTGCGTTCGTGAAAGAGGATTTTAGTTTCTACGGGAAGACTCTGCGGGGACGGGAGGAGTTGCCGCCACGCTGGAAGCGCTGCACCAACGATGTCGATAATGACTTGGGAGAAGCGCTGGGCCAGGCGTACGTGGCAAAGTATTTCAGTCCGGATGCGAAACAGGCAGCATTGAAGATTGTGAGAGAGATCGAAGCGGCCATGCAGAGCGAGATCCAGGCGCTGCCTTGGATGGCAGCGGCGACGAAGGAGCAGGCGCTCACCAAGCTGCACACGATCGCGAACAAGATCGGTTATCCTGACACTTGGCGCGACTACAGCTCGCTGGAAATCGTGCGCGGAGACGAAATCGGAAACTCGGAACGGGCGTCCTGGTTCGAGTTTCGCCGCTGGCTCGCGAAAATCGGCAAGCCCGTCGACCGCAAGGAGTGGGGTATGTCGCCTCCCACAGTCAATGCGTATTACGATCCGCAGAAAAATGACATCAACTTTCCCGCGGGAGTGCTGCAGCCCCCGCTATTCAGCGCGCTCTCCGACGCTGCGCCCAACTATGGTGACACCGGCGCCACCATGGGCCACGAACTGACCCATGCATTTGACGACGAGGGCAGCCAGTTCGACGCGCAGGGAAATTTGCGCAACTGGTGGACGGAGGCCGACCGCAAGGAATTTGAGCAGCGGGCCCAATGCGTGGTTGATCAATATTCCGGATACACGATCATCGACGACATCAAGATCAACGGCAAACTGACGAACGGCGAGGACCTGGCCGACCTGGGCGGGACGCTGTTGGCCTATCTGGCGTGGAAGGAAGACACCAAAGATCAAAAGCTGGAGCCGCTGGATGGGTTGACACCCGAGCAGCGCTTCTTCGTCGCCTACGGGCAGAGCTGGTGCACGAACGAGCGCGACGAGAATAAGCGGCTGCGGGCGACCGTGGATCCGCACTCGCCAGAGAAGTATCGAGCCAATGGCGTCGCCGCGAACATGACCGAATTTCGTGCCGCGTTCCACTGCAAGCCGGGGCAGCCGATGGTGCGGGAGAACGCATGCCGAGTGTGGTAGCAGGCATAGCAAGGCTTCGGACAAAACGCGTGTGCTTGTGGTACTTGTGCAGCACGGTGGATTCCGGTTCGTATCAGGGCATCGCTTTAGCGATGCCAACAATTCTTCAAACCCAGACGCCCCTTTCGGGGCAGCCCTACCCGCGCTCGAAGGCGTGTTTTTCTTCCAACTGCTGGAAGGCCGCGGCCATCTCAGCTTCGAAGTGGTCTTTTTGGTCCGTCAGGGCGGGAAGCGTGGTGGCGTGACCCCGCGCCAGCGTGAAGAGTCCCTGCTGCGCGAGTCCCGCGACGATTTCAGCAATGTGATCGAGGGTGGTATCGACGTAGAGAGCCTCGATCGGGTCTCCCAGCCACACCTCTCCGCCAACCAGACGAGTCTGCCAGTAAACTTTGCGCTCAATCATTCTGGCAATTTCTTCATCGGTGGCCTTGCCGAAAACCCACTGCTTGAGTTTGAAGTTGTAGTGGCGGCTGGAGAAGGGCAGCGGCACCAGCTTGCCGGATTTCACGAATTCCGTCTGCTTGTGGTCGACTTCCTTGCGCAGAGCGTTGATCACGGGACCTTCCGTATCTTTCGGTTCAAGCGAAGGCAGCACCTCCCGCAGCGTGACGGAAAGATTCACGGCCACCAGCGCGCGCAGTCCTTCGGTATTCTCCAGCGTGATCTCCGCGTGCAGAACGTCAAAGTCCGCGCCGGACGTGGCACGGCGAAACGGCCATTCGAGCTTGAAACTGAGCGGCAGGCCGGTGCGAGTCACATAGA
>DATNNO010000003.1:0-3671 GCA_035601775.1 Terriglobales bacterium
CCCAGGAAAAGCTCTTCCGCGATGCGCCCGCCCATCAGGATGGCAATCTGCGTGTCGAGATAGTTTTTGTAGTAGTTGTGGCGATCGTCGGTCGGCAACTGCATGGTCAAACCGAGCGCCATGCCGCGCGGAATGATCGTGACCTTGTGCACCGGATCGGAGTGCGGCAGCATGGCAGCCACCAGCGCGTGTCCGGCTTCGTGGTACGCGGTGTTCTTCTTCTCTTCATCGGAGAGCAGAAGCGACTTGCGTTCCACGCCCATCAGCACTTTGTCTTTCGCCACTTCGAAGTCATACATCAGCACGGCTTTGCGGTTCTGCCGGGCAGCTGCCAATGCCGCTTCGTTCACCATGTTGGCCAGGTCGGCGCCGGAGAACCCCGGTGTGCCGCGGGCAAGGACGGACAAATCCACATCGTCCGCCAGAGGAATTTTGCGGGTGTGCACGCGGAGAATCTCTTCCCGTCCGCGAACATCGGGACGATTCACCACCACGCGCCGGTCGAAACGCCCTGGCCGCAGCAGCGCCGGATCGAGCACGTCGGGACGGTTGGTCGCCGCCATCAGGATCACGCCTTCGTTCGATTCGAAGCCGTCCATTTCGACCAGCAGCTGATTCAAAGTCTGCTCGCGCTCATCGTGTCCACCGCCGAGCCCGGCGCCGCGGTGACGGCCGACGGCGTCAATTTCGTCGATGAAGATGATGCAGGGAGCGTTTTTCTTTCCTTGTTCGAAAAGATCGCGCACGCGGCTGGCGCCCACGCCCACGAACATTTCCACGAAGTCCGATCCGGAGATGGAGAAGAACGGAACATTCGCTTCGCCCGCGACTGCGCGCGCCAGCAGGGTCTTGCCCGTTCCCGGAGGTCCAACCAGCAGCACGCCCTTTGGAATACGTCCGCCAAGTTTCTGGAACTTCTGCGCTTCGCGCAAAAACTCGATAATCTCGCGAAGTTCTTCCTTCGCCTCATCCACGCCAGCCACGTCTTTGAACGTGATCTTTTTCTGCTGCATGGAGAGCAACCGCGCCCGGCTCTTGCCGAACGACAGTGCCTTGTTTCCACCCGTCTGCATCTGCCGGATCATGAAGAACCAGAGCGCACCCAGCAGAACCAGCGGCAAGAGATTAAGAATCCAGCTCGGCCAAGTGCCGTTGCTGATGTCCTTGAAGCCGTACGGAACGTTCTTGTCCGTCAACTTCTTGTACATGTCGGGATAGTTCGCCGGCACAATCGTATGAAACGGCGAGTCATTCTTAAACTTGCCTTTGACTTCCTGCCCGATAAACATCACGTCGCGGACATTGCCCTGGTCCACGTCGGACAGGAATTCAGAAAAGCCGATTTCTTTTTCTTTCTGGGCATTGCTCCCGGTTTTCACAACCTGCCAGAGCAGGAAGGCCGAGACCACAATGACCGCCCAGAAAAGCACTGTTTTAATCGTAGAATTCACTTAAAACTCCTCTGAGAGCCCGTCCCAGTCAAAAGGAAGAAGGCACCTCTTCATCCGGTATTAGATGCCGGAGGTGGAAATTCGACTGGAAGAGCCCGTGCCCTCATTCTAGCCCTTTTCGATGAAAAACGGAGAGGTAAAACCAGGCACAGAAATCATGGAGCTACACGTGTGGTCCATCAATCGATTGGACAGGCGGCGCCGGTTTTGGTTTCGATCAGGCGAACGTCGTAAACCGAAATGTCCAATGTCCCGGATGTTGCAAAGCGCAGGACGCTGGGCGTCTTGGCCAAGTCCTGGGACTTGGCGAAGCACGACAACGGAACCGTGAGCGTCACATCTCCTGTCTTGACGAGCTTGGTGACAGGTACGGTAGAACCACCGACGCCCATGGCGACATCTCCGGTTGGGGCGGCATTGACCTTGAGTTTCACAGAGAGCATCATGGCGCCATTCGCTTCGCGAGCAATGTCGGTGGTCCCGTCGGCGGCAACCTCAAACCAAGCGTTCTTGCGGCCGGTCCACACCACGTTGACCCCGTTGTCGGTCGGCCGCAGCATAATCGCTGCCGAACCGTACAAGGTCGTCTTGCTTCCGACATATGCCATGCGCGCAACATTGTCGTCGCCGATGAACAGCTTATAGCCGTTCCATACATCGCCTTTCGCGTAATAGACATTCTTCTCACCGTATTTGACATTGCCGGCGGCTTCGGCAAGTTGCGCTGTTTGTGCCGGCTTGGCATAGGTCAGGCCGAAACCGTACGGGAACTGCGGGTCGTAATTCGCATCGCCAACATTGAGCGGCGTCTGGTCGGGACGCTTCGGCCACGAGAAGCTCAGACGGCCCAGAAAATCGTATTGCGGTGAGCCGTCGGCCTTGGCAAGCAGGACGTCGGCCACGCCCTGACCTTCGGAACCGGGCAGCCATGCGGCGACAAAGGCGTCAGAGGCATTGATCTGCGGGTTCACGTAGAGCGGCCGGCCGGACATCATCACTGCTACGACCGGAATGCCTTGGCTCTTGAGCTTCCGGATCAGATCGAGGCTTTCGGCATTGTCGTAATGCAACGCGACGTCTGGCTGGTCTCCCATGAATTCGGCATAGGGCTTTTCTCCGAAAACCACGATGGCGAAATCGGGTTTCTGCGCCGAGGTGCCGTCAGGGCTGAGGATGGCCCGTCCGCCGGCTGCGTCGATCTGCGCTTTCAGTCCTTCATAGATCGAAGTCGCGCCGGGGAAGTCATTCGGGCCGTTGTCCGCGCCCTGCCAGCTGAGCGTCCAGCCGCCCGACTGCATGGCGATATTGTTGGCGCCCACGCCCGCCACCAGCACGGTGGCATTCGGTTTGATCGGGAGTACTCTGTTGTTTTTCAGCAGGACCAGCGATTTGCGGACTGCCTCGCGGGCGACGGCGCGATGCTGCAGCGTACCAATGGGCTTAAACGTTCCGCTCCGGTGGGCGGGCGAGGGCTCGTCGAACACGCCCATGCGGAGCTTCACGCGCAAGATCCGGCGAACGGCATCGTCGAGACGGGCTTCTGAGATCACTCCCGACTTCACATCGCGGACGAGATTGGCGTACAAAAGCTTCCAGTCCTGAGGCTCATTGAAGATATCCAAGCCCGCGTTGAAAGCTATCGAACAATCGGAATTGGTGCAGCCTGGGATCTGGCCGTGTGCGAGCCAGTCACCCATGATGAAGCCGTCGAAGCCCATGCGGCCCTTGAGCACATCGGTCAACAGTGCTTTATTGGCGTGCATCTTGACACCGTGCCAGGAGTTGTAAGAGGCCATGACTGATTGCGTGCCGGCGTTGATAGCGGCAATGTAAGCTGCACCATGCAGTCGGGCGAGATCGGTCTCTGAAACAGTGGAATCGCCCTGATCGCGCCCGCCGTCGGTAGAGCCGTCGCCGAGGAAATGCTTGGCGGTCGAAATGACATGATCACGGTCGAGGAAGGTCTTGCCTGACCCCTGAATCCCTGACACCATGGCGGCTGCATATTGCGAGACGATCCGTGGGTCTTCGGAGTAACTCTCATAAGTGCGTCCCCAGCGGTCGTCACGCGCTACCGCAATGGTGGGGGCGAACGTCCAGTCGATCCCGGTCGAACGCACTTCGGCGGCGGTCACCTCGCCGATGCGGTGGAGTAGCTCGGGGTCATTGGCAGCGCCTAAGCCGATATTGTGCGGAAAAAGCGTCGCGCCATAAACATTG
>DATNNO010000004.1:0-4464 GCA_035601775.1 Terriglobales bacterium
TCAGCGTCGCAGTGAATGAGCGGAAAATCGAGTCCGTATTGCCGCTGTAGGCGGCGTGCCGTGTCAAGTTGAGCCTCGGAGTTGTCGATCCCTACGACGCGGGCTCCGCGCCGTGAGAGCCAAGCGGAAATGTAGGCGGTGCCACATCCCAGCTCGATAGCATCCTTGCCGGAGAGTTGTTCCGAAAAAACTTGGAGCTCTGCCTCTGGAACGTGCCAGATGCCCCACGCGGGCTCCTCCTGTGCCCATGCGCGTTCACCGGCCTCCACGTACTGCCGCGCGAGATCATCCCAGTACGCACGATTCCTGGCAACGTGTTCCAGCAGCTTGCTCATCGCAAATCCAAGGTCGTCCCCGACCAATATAGTCAAGATCTATCGTGTCACTTTGCAAACTACCTCGCGCATTTTGTTGCACGCTATGGCCGCACGACAGTTCAAATGCCGGCCGCCTCCTGAAGCTGCCGAGCTGCTTTAGTATGTTAGTAATGTCTAGTCCGCCGGGTCGGGCATGCTCGGCAAAGGCTCATATTCAGTTGCGTTCCCCGGCATGCCGCACATAAATCCGCAGTCCACATAATGCAGAGAATTTTTAGCTCAGCGTCGCGGCGCGAGACGCTTGGAAAGCATTCGAAGGTGGTCGCCGCGGCGGTGGGCTAAAAATTGATTGGACAAAACCGCTGCCCAGAGCGTGACCTATGTGTATTGATTGCCGGCTGGATCTCTGGCGAGCATCTGAAGGGGCCGGAAGCGGTCAGCGTAGAGGATTGCCGGGATAGTTCGCGGGGACTCCAGTCGGCGATCACGGCGTCGGGGGACAACATCTGTCCCTTGGAAAATGTTGGCAATGAGCCGCGTGGCAGCACCGCTCCTGTTGCTTGGCCTCGCCAAGCTTGTGCGGCGGAATTTGATCTGCATCCGAAAACAGTCCTGTTCATCATGAGGTATCCGTAATCGCCATTTTCCGATGTGGGCTTCGCGGCAAGATCTCAATCACAAGCATGCGACCTTTGTGACAGACTGGGCACTCCCGCAACGAAGGGCCGATGAGTTCTGCATAACGCTCACGGTAATCCTTAGCTCCTTCGAGGGCCGGTGGTTCCGGCGCCGGCATGTCCAACAATTCTCGGCAGCGTGCTAGTTTCTGCTCTCGGTACCGGTTGGCCAGGAAGCCGTAGTAGCGGATGCGCTGAAAGCCCTGAGGAAGTACATGTAAAAGGAAGCGGCGGATAAACTCTTCGGCTTCCAGAGTCATCGTCTTCTGTTGGGCGTCATGACGATAATCCTTGTAACGGAATGTCACCTTGTCCTCCGCGATGTCCAACAGACGATTGTTAGAGATCGCCACCCGATGAGTATAGCGCCCGACGTAGTCCAATACCTGCTCGGGCCCGGCGAAAGGCCGCTTGGCGTAGACCACCCATTCGGCCTCGCGTAAGGGAGCCAGGTAATCCAGGAATGAGCACCGGTCCCGGAGTGATTCGAGCGACGAGAAAAACTCCAGTTTGCCGGCATCAAAGGCTTTGAGCAAATATTCCAGGAACAGACGACGAAACAGCCTTGAAAGCACGCCCACGGGTAAGAAAAATCCATCCCGGCAGGAAATCCATTGGCTGCCGTCGGCAGAGAGACCACCGCCGGTGACCACACAATGCAGGTGGGGATGATGGAGCAGGTTCTGGCCCCAAGTGTGAAGTACGGCGAAAAAGCCGATCTCGGCACCCAGGTGTTTGGGATCAGCGGCGATGGTGAGCAAGGTTTGCGCCGTGGCCCTGAACAGGATGCCATAGAGCTCTCTCTTATTCTGATAGGCAATTGTTGCAATCTGCTGCGGTAGAGTGAACACAACGTGAAAATATTGAGTGTTTAAGAGTTCGGCCTGACGGTCCACGAGCCATTTGAACCGGGCGAACGACTGGCATTTTGGGCAGTGTCGATCCGAACAGGAATTATAAGCGTTGCGCTGATGGCCGCAGTGGTCACACTGCTCGAGATGGCCGCCGAGAACAGCAGTCCGGCAGACCTCGATCGCGGTCATGGCGCGGCGCTGCGCCGTGGAGAGCGAAGCGCCATGCTCATGACGATAGGCTTCGCCGTAGCGGCGAAACACATCCGCCACTTCGAACTTCGGGCGATCCATGTCCCGGAGCTAGAAGTACTGTGGTGGAGCGGGCTCGGGCTCAGCGGCAACCGGCTGCGGGAGCAGATCGAGTGGGCTGGTGGTGGAGCACACCTTGGTAGTGGCGATGCGCAGATAGCGGGCCGTGGTAGCCAGGCTGCGATGACCAAGCAGCAGTTGAATGGTGCGCACGTCGGTGCCGGATTCCAGCAGATGAACTGCGAATGCGTGCCGAAGCGAATGCGGTGTGATCGGTTTGGAAATCCGGCAAATTCGATGCGCCTTTTGGCACGCGTCCTCCACCGCCGCCCTGGTAATGTGGCCGCCGACTCGATCGCCTGGGAAGAGCCACTGCTTGGGCTTGTTCACCGGCCACCAGCGACGCAGGATTTGCAGCAACTTTGGTGAAAGCATGACATCGCGATCTTTCTGCCCTTTCCCTAGTTCGACTCGAATGACCATTCGCTGGCTGTCGATATCGGCGACTTTCAGGCGGACAGCCTCTGAGATGCGCAACCCGGCAGCGTAACAGATCGCCAGGATGGTGCGATGCTTGAAGCTCTGTACGCAGCTTAAGAACTCCAGGACCTCTTCGGGACTCAAGACAATAGGCAACTTCTGAGGCTTCTTGGGCGCCGGGATAATTTCTTCCAGGCTCCAATCCCTATGAAGCGTGACTTTGTAGAGAAAGCGAAGAGCGGCTATGGCGATGAGGATTGAACTGGGAGCCAGTTTCTTTTCGTTGGTTAGATAGAGCTGGTAAGAGCGAATCTCCTCAGGGCCCAGTATTTCCGGTGATTTCCTGAAATGGCGCGCAAACAGAGAGATCTGTTGCACGTATGAGTCTTGTGTATGCGGTGAGAGATTCCTCACCTGCATGTCCTCGGTCATGCGTCGTCGAAGTGATGTCATGGAGAGTTCATTTGCGCTGGTGGGCTTTGCTGCAAACAGCTTTTCCACGCGCTCGCAACGGCGCCTCCGTATCTTGCCACTGAAGTTGAGTCGAACTCGCTGCGCTCGCGCGAGGTTACTCTTGGGACGTCGCGCTACCAAATACCGCGAAGCGGTTTAGTCCAATTTACCTTATGGAATGTGCATTGTTATGGAACGTACCGTGTTCATGGCGCGCGTAAGTGCCTGACCATCAAACTGTTTTCGGTGAAGAGTGCTCTGATTTCTTTCCATAATATTGGGAGCCCTTGAGGGCTTCTCTTGAGGGAGGCAGCATGCTGAATAATCGGCATGTTGATTACCTATTTTAAAGATTCCCGTACTTTGGCGCGGTGCCGTTCCGGACTCACCAATCTCTATTTGGAGAACTTCATTGTCTGGCTCGAGAGCCAAGGCTACCAGCGATTTACCATTCGTCGCCACGTCCGTGAAGTAGTGCACTTCGCGGATTGGGCCGAGGCGGAAGGACTGGCGCTTCGCGATTTAAATCGAGGCGCGCTCAATCGCCTTTGCAGTCAGCTGGCGGAACGCAATTCCTTGCGGTACCCATGCGGCAAGCAGAGGCACATCTGCCACAGTGCATTTCTATTGATAGACTTCTTGGAAGAGATTGGTGCCGTGGAGGCTCGCCCTCCATACACGTCGACTCAAGATCCAACGCTTCTGTTGGAGTTCAGAGAATGGATGCGGACGCAGCGCGGGACGTTGGATATCACGCTCAACGGATACCGCCAGCCTATTCTCGACTTGTTAGACGATCTAGGGAGCGAACCCAGCACATTTGAAGCCATTGGCTTGCGAGAATTCTTGCTCCGACGCGTGAGTTGTTTCAGTCAATGGAAATCGAAGAACCTGGCTACGGCTGTGCGGATGTTCTTACGCTTTTTGATTGCCCGAGGTTATTGTGCGCCGGGGCTGGAACATGCCATTCCAACTGTTGCGAAATGGCGACTGTCCTCGCTGCCCAAGTATCTCTCTGTCCAAGATGTTGAGTGTTTGATCAACTCTTGTGATCAATCCTCGCCGCTCGGAGCGAGGGACCGGGCGATTCTGGTGTTGATCGCACGTCTGGGTCTACGCGCTGGTGATGTTAGTGCACTGAAATTTGGTGATCTGCTTTGGGAGGAAGGAACTCTGATCGTATCTGGCAAAGGTCGACGTCAAACACGATTGCCACTCTCACAAGAAGTCGGAGAGGCGATCTTGTACTATCTGAGTCATGGTCGACCCCGCAAGGTCAGCGATCATATCTTCATCACAACAGCCGCCCCGTTGGTCCCAATTTCTCGTCAGGCGGTAGGGCAGACCGTAGCTCGCGCAATACGTTGTACCGGCATCAGCGCACCCACCAAAGGCTCTCATCTGCTGCGGCATTCGGCGGCAACCCGCTTGCTA
>DATNNO010000005.1:0-2236 GCA_035601775.1 Terriglobales bacterium
CCTACCGAGAGCGTCAGTTGCCCGAGAGGCTGCTTCTTATATTGCAAGCGGAGGCTCTTTACTTCCGAGCGCAGCACATCCGCACGAATGGCCGCGTCCTGTGAAGATGACTCGGGCAGGATGATGGCGAATTCCTCGCCGCCATAGCGGCAGCATATATCGGTGGCGCGAAAGAAATTACGAAATAGATCGGCAAGGGACAGGAGCACCGAGTCTCCCGCATCGTGGCCGAATGTGTCATTGAATCTCTTGAAGTGGTCGAGGTCCAGGAAAAGAACGGCGATGGATTGCTTCTTGCGACCAGCCAATTGCAGCTCTCTTTCGAGCGATTCTTCCAGGAAGCGCCGGTTAAACAGGCGAGTCAACGGATCACGAATCGACTGTTCACGAAGCGTTTCCCGCAGCTGCAGGCTGGCCAGCGAAAGGGCGATCTGCGAGGCCGCACTGATGGCCAATCGCTGATGCGAGTCCCGAAAACTCATCGCTCCGGAATCGTATCGGAGTTGCGCCGGGCTCTCGAATTCGAGATGCAAAACGCCAACCGTGTTCCCTTGCGCGACCATTGGCACGCATAGAGCCGCGGTAGTTGAACCCTTGGTCAAATGTTGACAGGCGATGCCGTTTCCCGGATGCCCACTCCAGTGAGGCTGGCCACGGCGGAGAGACCAGCATGCGTCGGGAGGAAATGTCGGTGCTAATACGTCTCGTCTCCCCCACCGAATTGCTGCCTCGATGAGGTCTCGCGACGACCTGAACAAATAGAGCGCTCCGGATGGAGCGTCTGGGAAAAGCTTTTGCACCGAATTAGCGACGACGGAGCAGGCTTCGTTAACATTCCCACTACACCCCAACAGAGACCCCATTTCGTTCAAGGAGGTCATCTGTTGTGTGCGGAGCTCCAACTCCTTCACCAGTCGGTCCAACGACTCCGCATGTTGCTTCTGCGCTTCGATCGCCCTAGTCTGCTCCGAAACGTCCTCATAGATCAGGTACGCACCCCGTACTTCACCGCTTACCAGCAGCGGGACCCCATGCAGTGCTAGATCAAGGATATGCCCGTCTTTGCGCCGTTGTCGCACGGTCCTGTGGAACGCGTTTCCGGCGAAGATCTGCGGAATCAGTTCTGCGGAGTGCCTGGCCTCATCGTCAGCGATCACCATCCTCCCAATATCAATCGATGTCAGTTCCTGCCGGTCGTACTGAAAGAGTTTCTCGAACGCGGAATTCGCCAACTCGACCGAGCCTTGCCGGTCAAGAACGACGATCCCTAGCGGGCTATTTTGTATCAGCGAGTCCAAGTAAGTGGTTTGTTCATGCAGATCAATTGCCATGCGGTGCCGCTCGCTGACCTCGGATCCCACGATGAGTCCTACCGCGGACAGCACCAGCATGAGCAGTGCGACTTTGGCGAACAGGACTGCAGTTGGAGGGAACAAATGCATTGCGACTACAATTCCACAATTTAGCGCCAGCAGGCCTATGACAACTCGCCGGATTCCCTGACGCATCGCGATCCAGATGATCGGAATGAAACTCAAATAAAAATGATCGTAACGCCGGTCCTTGGTTCCGAACATCACCCAGAGGACTGCTAATATCGTCAAAGCTTGGCCACAGGTTTCTACTAGCCCGCCAAGAGTGACCTTCGTTCCGGGGGAATGCGTCCTCTTTGCGTGGAGCTCGGAGGGCGTCGGCGAGAGCCACTTACGAACGTGTGGAAATACATGGACGAGAAGAAACGGTGCGATGCCCACCAAGCCGATGGTGTCACCCAAAAACCACCCTCGCGCGGAAGACCCGTATTCACCCCAAGTAATGCTGTGATCCGCAATCAGGCATGCGACGCCAATGATTGTTGCTACTGCAGCCGCGGTCGCACTCACGAAAACGTAGCGGACCACATCCCGGCGGCGACGCAGCCCAAGATCGATTTGGAGGGGCCCGCGCAACACGTATGCCGCCGCGCCATAACAAGCAGCCACTCCCACGGCATCGAAGGAGTTGCTGAAGGACATGACTGGCCCGGCATAAATAACCGTGCCAGCAAGAGCATCGGCGAAACAAACTAGAAGCGCGTACCACGGACTGACGCCCAACAGGAGCGCCATAACCAGACCGATGGCTGGGTACCATGCAACGAATCCAATGCGAGAAAAGAAAATGACCTCGGGGCGGTTCAGCAGAAGATATAGCAGCAAGAAGAAAAGGGAAACAAGAGCGTGGCGAAAGATCAGAC
>DATNNO010000006.1:0-24401 GCA_035601775.1 Terriglobales bacterium
AGTTTGCTGAAAAACTCATTTTCGGACTCTCTGTTGCCAGTAACGAGTTTTCCAGATTCGGCCCCGGTTGCGGGTTTCCCACCTGTTGCCGAAGATCGTTCTGTTGCCGAACTTGGTATTTTTCAGCAAACTGTGAAGCCGCACCCTTTCAAAGCAGCCGGACATTTATTGCGAACTTGCGGGACACGATACTAGGTAGCGTTTCCGGTCTCCCCGGGGCATTGCTGGTGGCGCGTATGCTCACCGTTGACATTCGCGTCTTGTCTCTTCATCCGTGGTCATGCCATCGCGAAGCACTCGGTCGCGGATTTTGAAGCCCAGGGTTAGCCGTCCGCACATGCCGGGATATGGCCCTGCCCAAAGGCACCAAGGGCTTGCTGCCTTGGAGTTGGGCGAAGCAGCGGCTGGAAAAATCTCACAATTATTGGATCACAACTGCGAGGCCGGACGGATCTCCGCATACCATGATCGTCTGGGGCTTTTAGCTGGACGGAGTTTTCTTGTTCAGCACTGGACGGCGATCGCGCAAGGCACGCAACCTGGCGGAGAACCAGCACTGCGTGGTTTGCACCGAACAGGCGCACCAAGCAGTCATCGTCGAGGGAATTGCGGAGGAAGTGGCCGACGTAGTTCTGCGCTGCGAATTCCTCAAGCGGTACGAACGTAAGTATGCCTTTGATATGTCCGCATTCGAGGCGGATATCTTGAGCCTGAAAGAGCCGGTTTATGCCGTGCGTCCGGTGGTGGCCTTTGGACTCGACGAGAAAAAGTCGCTCAACGCAGCCACGCGCTGGCGGTTTGGCCGATGAAGCGGCACCGTCTGGAGTGAGGTAAGAACTTTTCTTTCCGCTGTGGCTCGTTTCCAACTTGCAACGCAGACTCTGAAGTTGTGACCCGCGCAGAATTGCCATAACTGGATACTTGACTGGAAAACAGGCTGAGAATGGGCGTGACAATGGAAGGCATAGGGAGGATAATTTGTGCCCGTAGGGGAGGATTTCTCATGAAACGACATTCCCGGCCCTCCTGGACACCTTCCATCGTTTCCGATTCAGTCCATCAGCGCCTCAACATGTATGCACTCGCGGCGAGTGCGGCGGGAGTGGGAATGCTGGCCTTGGCACAGCCGAGCGAGGCGAGGATCGTTTATACTCCCGCTCACCTGAAGATTGTTGCCAATAATGGCGACATATTTTTCGACCTCAACCACGACGCAATCAACGATTTCGACTTTTATGCCCATACCGCCCGCACAACGTCCGGGTTTTCTGGATTTCTGGATGTCGCACCCGCTCAGCGAGGCAATGCGATTTGGTCGGTTCAGGATGACGACCATGCGTGCGCTGCGGCTCTGCCCAAGGGCGTTAAAATCGGACCTAAGAGGCCGTTTGACACCAATCTTGCGGTGATGGCTTTCGCCAGTAGTTCAGCCGGGGGCAAGGGCACGGCGTTCTGCCCATGGGTCGGTCTGACCAAACCTGCCTATCTCGGGCTGAAGTTTGTTATCAAGGGAAAGACCCACTTCGGGTGGGCACGCCTAGGGTTTACGAACGGCACTACCCTGACGGGCTACGCCTACGAGACGATGCCGAACAAGCCGATCATCGCAGGCCAGACGAAGGGACCAGATGAGATCAGCATCGAAGAGCCGGATGCATCTCTCACCATGCCCACTCCCGAACCGGCCAGCCTTAGCCGGCTGGCAATGGGAGCGCCCGGATTGTCGATTTGGCGGCGAGAGGAGCCGGCCGGAACTACGCAGTGATCGCAGGCCGGAATCGATCTCCACGCTTCGGTGAAATTCCACTTCCATTGCGTCTTCTACTGGATATTCACTGGGAAACGGGGCTGGTTGAGGTGCACTTGGGCGGACACGCCGGTTTGCTGGGAGAACGACGCGTGGCAAACAAAATCGCCACAGCCAGGAGCACGATGCCAGCGAAAAGGCTTACCAGCGCCAGACCCCGCAGACGTCGGGGTGCGGGAGAGATTTCGCTTAGCTGACTCTTAAGGTCAGTTCCGACCTCGCCCAACGAGGAAGTGAAGGACTTTTGCCCAACTCTTGTAGGTGGTGATGTCGGCGGCACCGTCGAAGATCAGAAAGGTCTGCTTCATTTCCTGGCCGGTGGGGAGCTTGCCGCCCGCGCGCATGCCGGGCATCTTGTATTCCTTGGCAGAGCCCTTGTAGAAGGCAACGACCTTTTCGAAGGGATCTTTCGTGATGTAGGCGGTGCTCGTGGTGCCGGCAGGTATAGCCTTCATCATTTCCCTGTTCTCCTTGGTGTCGGGCGGAGTGTATTTGGTCGCGCCGGGGTACGGTTTGAAACCCTGTCCAGCGGCTGCGGTGGTCAGTGCGAAAATCAGCAGCGCCGAGCTTGCGAATTTCGGGGTATGCATGGTGTGCCTCCTAAACCTTCTGGGCTGGCCCGGGAGATCGGACAATATTACTCGGAATCTCCTTTTTGACTGTCAAACACGGCGATAATTGTAGACCTATCTCGCGGTTCGCAACACTGTGAAATGACTTTCATCTGGAGCCCCTTCTAGAGGTTCTGCGAAATCTGCATTGGGCGGTGTCCTCCCCACTGTGCCCTTGAGCGATTCCTTAAGAATCGTAGCCGGGGCCGCCAGGCGACCCGCACTCTTTCCACAGCTTTTCCCAATTCCAGATCCCGGCTGTCACCTGGTTCGGCAACGGGAATCCGAGCTGACGCGCGAGCATACAAACCTGCCCGCGATGGTGGGCTTCGTGAGAAAGCATGTAGCACAGCATTTCCGGGCCAACCGGCCAAGGCCGAGCCCAGCCGTCTCTGCGAAACTTCTGGACGCGGCCGTCGTTCTCAGAACCGCCCTCACAATCACCCTCACAACCGCCGAGCGCTTCAGCGAGCATCTCGGCGCAGCGAGCGGCGCTCTCGGCCAATCCCGCACGGGCCTGCTGCGGGGTGCAGTGCGCGCGCTTGAGCAGTCATGGAACCTTCAGGTGCGCAGCTGTAAGCCTCACCCACTTGCAGCGGACATTGTGCATGTGGGTGAAGATGGCCGCAATGGGGCGGACTTTGTTCTTGCCGGGCGGTTTGGCTGTCGGCGGTTTGGCTGTCCAGGCGGCAGGGTCAAGATGTTCGATAAGAATCTGGTTCATGCGATCATTGGCGGCAAAGATCTGGACTGCGGCTCGGCCGAGTTGAGTGTGAACCTTGGGTTGACGCGTGGCCACGGTGACCTACTCCTTGACCTATAATACTTCCGGGCCGGCGTTAATCTTCGGAGAACTGGGGAACGTCCCGTCCGGCTCTGGAGCGTGGAGGATTTGGTAGCCCTCTGGGAAGCCTACGAACAGCGGAGGGCGGAAAGAGCGGCATGACTGATTGTGCGGAACGCGACGAACTCCTAGTACAGAAGGACGCCGCATGGCGCGAGTACTACGATCTTCAAAGCTCCATTACAAAGGGCGAAGGCCTGGAATCCGCCGAAAAGAAAGTCCATCATCTCATGCGTGCTCTGACCGCACATTACCGGAAGCATGGCTGCAACAAAACGGTGGAAAAATCAAAGTAGCCCACTACCCGCGGTTGGTCTGATCGCCATCGGCTGATTCAATAGAGTAAGATGATCTGCGGCTGAATTTCGCATCCGAGGTGCGAGTCAGCGCATCTGCAAGACTTCCAACCAGAGAGTACGATGACTGCAAAATTCCGGGTTTTTGCCACCTGCGATATTGGGGAATCCATCGATCTGCTGCGCAAACGGGGATATGACGTCGAGGTTTACCCCAATCCCGAAGCGCCGCCTAAAAGTCTGATTATCGAGAAGGTGAAATCCGGCATCGACGGCCTGATCACCACCTTGCGCGACAAGATCGACGCGGAAGTATTCGAGGCGGGCAAGGGAGGCCTCAAGGTAGTGGCGCAGATTGCCGTCGGTTTTGACAACATCAACCGCGCCGATGCCAACCGTTACAAGATCCCCTTCACCCACACCGCCGACGTGCTCACGGAAGCCACCGCCGAATTCGCGTTTTTTATGCTGGGAGCGCTGGCTCGCAAAATGTGGACGGCCGAACATCTTACTCGCAAACATCAGTGGGGATACTGGCATCCTTACCTGCCGTTCCTCGGAGACGAAGTAACCGGAAAGACCGTGGCGGTCATCGGCACCGGACGAATCGGGCTTGCGCTGATCAAGAAGTGTGCCGGCTTCGACATGAACATCCTCTGCTATGACCCG
Source organism: Terriglobales bacterium (assembly GCA_035601775.1). Taxonomy (GTDB): domain Bacteria; phylum Acidobacteriota; class Terriglobia; order Terriglobales; family Acidobacteriaceae; genus JABDBE01. Next base: position 4,228 of record DATNNO010000006.1, read on the forward strand.
GCGTATCAGAACCATGAATACGTGAAAGCGATCCAGGAGGTGATGGACCTGCGCCATTCGCACGGCATATCGAGAGAAAAGACCTGGATCAAGTACACGACGCTGGACGACGCGCTGATCCAAGCCGACTTTGTCAGCGTGCACGTGCCGCTGCTGCGTGAGGGTGAAAGTGCAACACCCACTTATCATCTTTTCAATGAGCGCACTCTGCGCGCCATGAAGCCCACGGCTTACCTGGTCAACACCTCGCGCGGTCCCGTGGTAGACGAGGCCGCTCTGGCGAAGGCACTGCGAGAAAACTGGATCGCGGGGGCTGCCCTCGACGTTTACGAACAGGAACCGCTGCCGGCAGATTCGCCGCTGCGCGATCCGGCGATTGAAGACCGTTGCCGGCTGTATCCGCATTTCGCCAGTGCTGGGCGCATCACCCGGTTGTCTACCGACCCGAATAAAGGGATGGCGGGACGGTGCGCGCAGGGGCTCATCGATGTGTTGGAGGGAAATTATGGCGGCGATATCACCAAGATGCCTTATGTGGTGAATAAGGAGGCGTTTGGCAAGAATTAGGTTTCGTCTGCAGAGCTTGTCCCTTGGACCCTTCGACTTCGCTCACGGCAGGCTCGCGAGGCCCGTTCTCCATTCGTCATTAATCTTGGGTCTTCGAGATCACTCAGGGATGGTGTGTTCCTCGCTGCTTTGGGCGCGAAGAAGCCGATCCACGGAGTACGGTGCGCGGCGGGTGGGATCGTGGTAGTGCCGCACCTGCATTTCGCCCAACAGGCCGACCGCCAGCATGTTCAACCCCGCCAGCAGCAGCACCGCGGCGAAGATCATGAGTGGGCCATGCTGGGTCATGACGTCGGAATGGTGCAGAAACTTCTCAAGCAGCAGCCAGCCAGCCACCCCGCTTCCACCGAGGATGCTCAGCATTCCCAGGGTGCCGAAGAAGTGCAGCGGACGCGCCAGGTATCGCAGCAGGAAACGAATCGTGATCAGATCGAAAAATACGCGGAAGGTGCGCGAGATTCCATAATGCGAAGCTCCGCGCTCACGGTTGACGTTGCGAATCGGGACTTCAACGATTGAGGCCCCGTACCACGATGCCAGCGCCGGAATGAAGCGGTGCAGTTCGCCATAAAGCGGCACCTGCTCCAGAACCTCGCGACGATAAGCTTTGAAGGTAGTTCCGAAATCATGAATATCCACGCCACTCAGCTTGGCCATCAGCCAGTTGGCGCAGAGCGAAGGGATGCGGCGCAGCCAGAGGTTGTCGATGCGGCGCTTCCGCCATCCGCTGACGATGTCGTAGCCCTCGGCGATCTTCTCCAAAAACAGCGGGATATCGGCGGGGTCGTGCTGCAAGTCGCCATCCATGGCGATGATGTATTCTCCGCGGGAATGGTCGAAACCCGCGGCCAGGGCCGAAGTCTGGCCAAAGTTACGGCGCAATTTTACCACCGTCACCCGGCTATCGACCGCGGCAATCTCGCGCAACAGGTCGAAGGTTCGATCGCGGGAACCATCGTCGACCAGCACAATCTCGAAGCTCTCGCCGTGTACCTCCATGACATGCTTCAGACGATCGTAGAGATCCGTGACGTTCTCCTGCTCGTTGTGCAGAGGGACCACTATGGAGTATCTGGGCATGAAAGCCTATTATAACCCGCACAGGGTCGATTTTGGTCCACCCGGCGCCAGCTTGGTTGCGAAACTAGAATGCTAACAGCAGGGGTGGGCGTTTTGCTGTATCTTTCGGAGTGTGTACTTCCGGTTGGGTGAATGAGTCAGAAGCATTTGCAGGGCACAGGCGGGAGAAGGAGCCCGCGCGAATGGACATAAAAGTGATCATCATGATGGGCTGCGTTATTTCCACGACTACCGCGCTCTGTTTTATGGAACTTCGGCGGATACGAAAGAAGCTGGACGCGAAGTAGCGGGCGTGAAGGCCCCTTTCGAAAAAACTTAAGACGTGCCGCTCAGGCGCAACCACTTGCGTCAGTGTCTTGTTTTGTCGTTGCAATTCTACTTCTCGATTATCTCGTTTCTGACAACCGCCGCGCCCTTCATTACGAACCGGGCGTGCTGCTGCGAAGTAACATCCTTGCAGAGGATCGCCCGCGACGGCAATGATGTCCGCGACAGTGTGCCCCACCCGCGGTTGACAAGCCCGCTTGACCAATGGCCTATAATTCCGGTTTCGCTTATACCAAAATTGCTGAACAGGAGAAAGCGGCTTGAGTAAGAAAGAAGATGGAGTCATCGATTGTGGGTCCCCTCAGCGCCGACGTTTTTTGCAAACCAGTGCTTTAGCCGGCGTAAGTGCCGCAGTATTGCCAGCCTTAGCGGGCGCTCGTGAGGTTGTCCCGTCGGCCGCGACCCCGGGTGAAGTAAAACCATTCGAGTTGGACGAGATCACCATCGCCGATCTTCAATCTGGAATGGCTTCCGGAAAATTCAGCGCTCGCTCCATCACGGAGAAGTATCTGGCGCGGATCGAGGAGATTGATAAGCAAGGTCCGGCACTCAACAGCGTCCTCGAAGTCAATCCCGAGGCTCTGGCCATTGCCGACGCGCTCGACAAGGAACGTAAAGAGAAACATGTGCGCGGACCCATGCACGGAATCCCAGTTCTGATCAAAGACAATATCGATACCGCGGACCGCATGCAGACGACCGCTGGATCATTGGCTCTGCTGGGGTCGAAGCCAACGAAAGATTCCTTTGTTGCGCAGAAGCTGCGCGAGTCCGGAGCCGTAATCCTGGGCAAGACCAATTTAAGCGAGTGGGCGAATATTCGCTCCAGCCATTCCAGCAGCGGATGGAGCGGGCGCGGCGGACAAACCAACAACCCTTACGCCCTCGACCGCAATCCTTGCGGATCGAGTTCAGGTTCAGGCGCCGCGACCGCAGCCAGTCTCTGTGCGGTCGCGGTTGGCTCGGAAACCGACGGCTCCGTGGTCTGCCCAGCTTCGGCCAATGGAATCGTTGGCATCAAGCCGACGCTTGGTCTCATCAGCCGCTCCGGCATCATTCCCATTGCTCACAGTCAGGACACTGCCGGCCCCATGGCGCGCAGCGTCCACGATGCCGCCATCCTATTGGGGGCGCTTGCCGGAGTCGATCCCCGCGACAGCGCAACCTCGGCGAGCGAAGGGAAAGCAGCGGCTGACTATACGAAGTTTCTCGATCCCAATGGACTTCGAGGAGCGCGAATCGGCATAGCGCGCAAGTATTTCGGTTCCAACGACGCTCAGGATCAGTTGATGAACACTCTGATCGACGCCATGAAGCGGCAAGGTGCGGAGATCGTCGATCCCGCGGACTTGCCCACCCACGGAAAATTCGATGACACCGAGTTTCTGGTGCTGCAGTATGAGTTGAAGGCCGACCTCAACACTTACCTGGCGGGCCGTCCGGGAGCACCGGGATCCTTGAAGGACGTCATTGACTTCAACGACCACAACCGCGACAAAGAGATGCCGTATTTCGGCCAGGATATTTTCACCAAGGCAGAAGCCAAGGGTCCGCTCACCAGCAAAGAATACACCGATGCCTTGGAGGCGAATCACCGTCTTTCACGCAAGGAAGGCATCGACGCGGTGATGGATCAATTCCATCTTGACGCGATCATGGCCCCCACAGCCGGCCCAGCCTGGCTCACCGATTTCGCCAACGGAGATCACGCCGTAGGCGGCAGCTCAAACGCGGCGGCAGTGGCTGGGTATCCGGATATTACGGTGCCCGCAGGATTCGTCTTCGGCTTGCCGGTCGGAATCTCGTTCTTCGGCCGCGCCTGGAGCGAACCGACCCTGCTGAAAATAGCATATGGCTTCGAGCAGGCGATCCAGGGACGTAGGTCGCCGCGATTCTTGCCGACGCTGAAGCTGTGACGCAAACACCACGCGAAACCCTCGAACCCAATGCCGCAATGGCCTTGTCACGCGCCTCGCCCCCACCTCCTGGGTTGGCCATCGAGATTGCCTGCCTTGTGGAAGGATATCGAAGATTAGACGCATGTGTTTTCTACAACGGTGCGTAAGGGTCCACGAGTAGTCCGGAACCCTCGAGGCTCTGGTTATGGGAATGTTGAATAGACTAGGGTTTGCTCAAAAAGCTAGCTTCTCGCGGTCCCAGAGGTTGCAGTTTTAGGCAAAACATTTTCACCATTCCCAAAGCGCTCGATTTTACTTATAATCGCGCCTCACCGCGAATGCTCCTGCATCGCGAAGGGGACCAAAATGCATTGGCTTCAGATGTTCTTGTTGGGATGGCTTTCAGTTGGCCTTGCCACGGTGGCTTTCTTGTTCTGGCTCTGTCAGCGGACTGCCTCAACCCTTAACGATCCAGCGAAGTCGGCCTCGCTTCCCCCGCAGCGAGCGGAGCTTGGCGCAAACAGTTTGTCTAGCGAGCTGCGTTCGGCCTGATTTCGATAACTCACCTCCCCCTTATTCCGCGCCTGAGCGCGGTGACCTCGGTAACATTGGGTAATCCCGTTCTGGCCCTAGAATCACACTGTGCGCACGGGCTTGATCTCACGGGAGCAGTGTTGGATTTTTGCGTCTGTTCTCGTGTCTCTTGAGGCCATCCTTTCTCTTACGGTTTCACACAGCTACCGGCTGACCGCTTTTGGCGATATTACTCAGTGTCTTCTTCTGCTGTTCGCTTTGTTCGTCATTCTGGCCAATGTAAGAGCAGCAACTGAACCACGTTCCAGGCTTTTCTGGGCGCTCATGGGGCTGGGTTGTGGCATCTGGCTATGCGTACAAATTCTGTGGACGTATTTTGAAGTCTTCCTGCGTACGGACACGCCGAATCCTTTTGTCGGAGACGTGGCCCTGTTTCTGCATCTCGTCCCCATGATGGGCGCGCTGGCGGTGCGCCCCGATCGCGAGCGGGATGAGTCCGTCGCCCAGCTGGGCGGACTCGATTTCGGGTTGCTGATAACCTGGTGGCTCTATCTTTATCTTTTCGTGGTGATCCCCTGGCAGTATGTGTGGCCCCACAAAGAGCTATACGGTCGCAGCTTCGATCTCCTGTACTTTCTGGAGCACGTTGTCTTTGTCGGTTGCGCCGCCACCGTCTGGTTGCGCAGTGCGGGCACCTGGAAGGTCATCTACGGACACTTGTTTGGCGCCAGCTTGTTGTATGCCCTCAGTTCCATTTCTGCCAGTGTGGCGATTGATTTTGGCAGATACTACACCGGCAGTTTCTATGACACACCGCTGGTGATCTCCATGCTGTGGTTCTCCGCTGTGGGACTGGTTGCGCGCCGGTTGGCATCCCGCGCTTGTTCCAGCAAAAACAGCGGAAGCAAACGCGGAGTTTGGGTCTCGGGGCTGGCTATGGTCGCGATTCTCTCCTTGCCCGTGCTGGCCGGGTGGGCACTCTACGTGAGCCATGCGCCTTCGAAGGTACGGGACTTTCGCGTGCTGCTCACTCTGGCCACCATGGTAGTGATGGGTGCAATGCTATGGATCAAGCAATACGGATTGGATAAGGAGATTGCCCGGAGCAATCAGAAACTGCGGGAAGACTCCTACACCGATCTGCTCACCGGATCCAAGAACCGCCGATTCCTCACCGCGACCATTGAAGCGGATGCAAGGCGGGTGGTTCAGGGTTATTCTTCCGGCACAGACTCATCTGGCAAACGGAATCCTGATCTGGTTTTCTATCTCATCGACTGCGATTATTTCAAAGAGGCCAACGATCTCTACGGGCACGAGGCGGGCGACCAATTGCTGGTGGAGATTGCCCGCCAAATCAGTTCCGCCATTCGACATTCCGACGTATTAATTCGCTGGGGCGGAGACGAGTTCATGGTCGTCTCCCGTTATACGAACCGCGAGGACGCTAACAAGTTGGCCGAGCGCGTCCTGCAGGCCGTCGGAAGTGAACCGCGTACACTCAAAGGCGGACACCGCCTGCGATGCACCTGCTCGATCGGATGGGCAGTCTTCCCCTGGTTCGTCCGCGAACCCGAGGCGGTTGAATACAGTGAAGTATTGCGTCTGGCCGACTGCGCGCTCTACGAGGCTAAGAAAGCGGGGAAAAACCAGGCGATCGGAATGTTGCCCACTCGCGAACAGCCTCTGCCCTTTGTGGAAACGACGGCGCATGGGAAAGAAGCCAAGCTGACCGAACAACTGGCTCCACGAACTCTTACAACTCTAGGGCCGCGATCCCCCGAGCCCGATTCCGAAGACAAGGTCGTAGGTGCAAAAGCCGCTGCCGGGGCACAACAAGTGTGATCTTAATGGAGGGCCAGGAATGGTCTCTGGCCCTGCCGCGAATCCACTCATGGATTGCCGAGGGCGCGCCGAGCCTTGGAATAGTCTCCGGCCCGGCTCGTCCAGTTGCTTGCCAACGTTCCGGCCGCCCAGAACAGCGCAACCAGAAAAAACAACTTGCTCCACGGAACGCCCGAGCGCCATGCCCAGAGCGCACCCAAGGTTGGGATCACGGCGGAAGACGTCACTCCCGCGGACCACATAATCGCTTTGGCAATCGGGCTGGCCTGTTGCATGGAGGCCTTCTCCGTCTGCACGCCAAAAAAAGGAAGATGTTCGAACAACCAGCGGAGGCCGGGGGGCCACCCTTCTGGATTCCCGGTTCCGCCGACCGTGTAGAAAGCGAAGCGAATGCCAAGCATTCGTCCGACAACCCAGTGGGCAACGCCATGGCAGCAGAAATAAATGAGAACCCATCCCACGACCATGGCGACGACGGCCCCTGTGGTCGAGCCTGCTGATCGCGCCGCAGCCAGGGCTAGGTAGGCGGCCGCAAGCCCAGCAATCTGCACCGCATTCCCGGCAACGATCGAGAGGCGGCCAAAGATTTTGCGTCTCGCAGATTTGGGTCCCGGAGATAAGTTTGAGCCATTCACGTTTGCGGACAACTGCCGGAGCCGCGATTATAGAAAGCGAACCGGTGTTTCACAACTTTCAATTTCGGTTACCGGCAGTTCGCCATCAGGATCGATCCCATGCGGGCCCTGCGCTACGAATGAGCCGGCCAACTACAGGCTATCTAGCTCTGTTGATATCGCTCAGTTTTTGGGATGGGCCGCAATGGCAGAATGTAGCGCCGCCGTCCCGGCGGCTGTCGTGGGGGCGTCCCGCCCCACCAGCGAGGGCAAGATGCCAGCCGGCAAGATGCTGGCGCTACAAAGGGTGTCGCCAGAGCCAAGCTATCTCATACATGGTTTTGGGAAGGGCACGGCTTCAGCCGGAATGGGTTTTGGGGAAGGGCACGGCTTCACAGGCTGCGGAAAAACTCGACCTGCGGCCTTGTTTTGAAAGGGCGCAGCCTCTTCAGCCGTGCCGCTCCGGGCCAACAAACATGCGGGCTTTACAGTTTGCTGGAAAAACTAGCGATTCGTATCAGGGCTCGCCTTTAGGCGTGCCGTAAGCATCATCTTTTCAACGACGCCTTCAGGCGCTGAGGCCAAGAACAGTAGTTTTTCAGCAAACTGTTTAGCCTCTGAGAGTGCTGCGTGAGAACTAGAATTGCGGCGACACGGTGGCACAAAGCTCCACGCTCTTAGCCGCGAAGCGGCGTTAAGAATGCAGCCCACGGCGTAAGCCGTGGGAAAAAGTCGGAAACAGACAAGCCCCACCGGGGCGAAAGAGTAGTTCTCAAGCCCACCCTGGGGGACTCGGCAGTACTCCTTCGGTTCATTTGTGAGATGGCTGTTAGAAAACAACAACCAGCAAGTGTGGCAGCGCGAATTCCCTCTCGTTCAATCAGATTTCTGCCCCTGCTCCCATCGCTGGTTTGGGCACAAGCCGAAGCACGTGCTATAAAGAGGTTGGCGGAACGCCGGGGCTGTAGCTCAGTTGGATAGAGCGAGCGATTCCTAATCGCTAGGTCGGCAGTTCGACTCTGCCCAGCCCCACCACTTTTCGGCCAAAGGAGATCCAGCCACAAAGCAGCAGAAGCGCGCATCCAAGAGCTCGAACGCCACGAGGCGAATGGTAAAGTCACCGTGGTCGAACTATAACTCAACCTCGACCAGTTCCGTTTGGTAGCCAAGCGCTTCAATTCCGCCTGCACGCCGGGCACTGCATGGGCCAAGAATCCTTTGGCCCCGCCTTTCCTGTGCTAGGTGCCCCATCTTTCGCGTTTTTTGCGAAAGGCGGGTACGCCAAAAGCCGGCAGTTTCAAGCTTCACTCGCCAAAATGTTGGCAGCCCATCTGTGTTCTCGCCCAACTCTCGCCTCCTTTAGTTAAGGCGTGAGCTTGAACACGGTTCCGCAGCCCGAGAATCCGCAACTGAGATCGCCGCCATCGCTGGTGGTGCCGTAGAGATTGCCGGCCTTGTCCAGGATCAAACCTGCGATCGGATGCGCTCCGTCCGGTGAGGGGTTGAAGCTGTGCAGGACCGTCAGCTTGCCGGCTGTATCCAGCTTGAACACGGTTCCGTAGCCCAAAGTGCCGCCATAGAAGGTGGTGCCGTAGAAATTGCCGGCTGGGTCTCGAATCAAACGTGAATAGGGATTTACCCCGTCCGGCATCCCGGCAAAACTGTGCAGCAGCGTCAGTTTGCCTTTCGCATTCAGCTTGAAGACTGTTCCGTAGCCGCCGTTAGTGCCGCCGTACTGAGTCGTGCCGTAGAGATTGCCCGCCGCGTCCCGCAACAAACCTGCGAGAGGATTTACCCCGTCCGGCGTTCCGGCGAAGCTGTGCAGCAAGGTCAGTTTGCCTTTCGCATCCAGCTTGAATACGGTTCCGTAGCCGCCGCCAGTGCCGCCGTACTGGGTTGTGCCGTAGAAGTTGCCCGCTTTGTCCCGAAGCAAACCTGAGTAGGGATCTTCCCCGTCGGGCGTCCCGGCAAAGCTGTGCAGCAGGGTCAGTTTGCCTTTCGTATCCAGTTTGAACACCGTTCCGAAGCCGCCCTGAGTGCCACCGTACTGCGTGGTCCCGTAGAGGTTACCCGCCGCGTCCCGAACCAAAACTGAGCGCGGATCTCCCCCGTCTGGTGTTCCGGCGAAGCTGTGAAGTATGCTCTCCTTGCCGCTCGGACGCAGTTTGAACACGGTCCCGAAGCCGCCGTGAGTGCCGCCATACAGGGTCGTGCCGTAGAAGTTGCCCGCCTTGTCCCGGGTCAAACCTGAGTATGGATCTTCCGCATCCGGCGTTCCGGCGAAGCTGAGGAGGACGCTCTCCTTGCCGGTCGTATCCAGCTTGAACACTGTTCCGAAACCACCGTTAGTGCCGCCGTACTGGGTGGTGCCATAGAGATTGCCCGCTGCGTCCTGAATCAAACCTGCGTCGGGCTGTTCCCCGTCCGCCGTGCTCGTGAACGTGTAGAGTACGGTGAAGGTCTGTGCCTGCGCTGATCCGGGTGCGACGAGCGCCGGCACAAGCACAATCGCCAATGCTAACGCCGCACTTGCCGCTCGCGCACATGTCCTAGAAAACCGTTTCGCTGTGTCCGTCACAAATTAGTCCCCCGTAACGAACCGCGTTTTTATCACGGAAGTGGCGCAGAGGCAAGCCCCCTTGGCTCGAGACTTCCTGATCGGCGGACGGTGGCTTAAACCCTTGTCTCTCGCCATCGCTCGAATGTCGAAGATCTTACGACTAGGACGGCTCCAGCTTTCGGCAGAATGCTTTGATGAGTTCGCACTGCTCGGGAAGCATGCCGACGAACTCAAAACCGTGCAGAAAGCCCATGCGGTGTCGGACCACCGCTCGCATTACGAAGGCCTCTGAAACGTCTGGGATCGAGAACTCCAGAGTAACCATTTCTCCCGCGCCCAGCTCACTGGTGATGACGGCGCCCAGTCCAGCCTCGGCAATCTCGAAGCACCGCCCGTGTACGCGAACGTAACCGTCCTTCCCAAGCACCTTCACAATGACCGGTATCTCCGTGCGATATCGGGCGTAACGTCGAGTGGAAGATTTGTGCATTCCTCAAGCCCTAAAGAACCGGGATCAGAGCCCTCTAGCGAACCCTCGTCAGATCCCGGTAAATAGAATAATCGATTGCTGACGAGTCTGACAGTAACTTGGGAGACGACTGCCCCATAGCGGTCGCGGCCTTTTTCCACTGAAAGATAACTTGCCACTTGTATTTTTGGAGAGCCGGGAGCAGACTGGGCTCACCGACTAGAAGGGAGAGGGGATGAATATCAAAACCTTCCGCAAGTTGTGGTCAGATGACGAAGGCCAGGACATTGCCGAATACGCAGTCATGCTGGCGGTTATTCTGGTACTCGTGGTTGGCACCATCCGATTAATTGGAGGAAGTTCGAACAACGTATTTTCTTCCGTGGCCAGTTCGATTGGACCATAGCTGCCGCGAAGCTGCAACTTGATTCTCGCGCAGAGCCAGACCTATCAGGTCTGGCTGTTTTTTCTGCCCACGCCGGCCGGCTGGTTGGAAAAACGCGCCCCCGGTGCTTCCAGCCGCCCTCTGAAAATCTTCGGCAACCTTTGTTCCTCTGGTATCATCTCTTCAAAGGGCTGGTTTGGCCACACGGCTCAGCAACCATGTTCACGCCTCATCCCAATCTCAGTGACGAAGTGAACGGCAACATCGTCCGCTCAGAAATCGAGGGCGGCGTCTCGCTTGGAGATTTGCCGCCTTCCACGGTGCTGGAGATCCAGACGCAAAACCATCGCTACACCGCAGTATTCCTGAGCGAAAGCCAGGTGCTGATTTCAGGACATCCAGAATACTGCCCAGAACCGGTGCTGGTGGCGATTGCAGGCTCGACCTGGGGAGGATCGATGCTGAAGCTGCGCTACATCGGCCGAGGCATGCACTTGGAGTTCTGTCATCCCGAGTATCGCACTCCGATTGTCACCTCCCGCATTCAGGAAGTCCGAGAGCGCATTCATCTCGCTTTCGAGAAATCCTCCAGCGCTAACGATAGTCCGCTGAGTTCCGCCCAGCCGACGCCCGCGGAATCCACGCCAACGCCCAGTATGCTGGCGCGTGGAACCTTCACGAAGCCTTCGTAAAGGGCAAAAACGCGTCCGCGAGCCAAATCTTGTCAAGCCCCCTGACTTTAACTTTTCCTTGTAACCCACTCATTCCACGGCAAACATAAACTTGTTAAACATGGCACATTTACCCCCTCCAATCTGCTAGTCTGGAAATATAGATAAGAATTCAGGCGCGGGATCCCATCCCCGCGCCTTTTCTATTTTGTGCGTATGCGGCAGCCAGGATCACAATCTCCTGGCGAAACTTACGCCCAGCTCTGAACCTGTTCTGAACCAATTCCAAAATCATTAAAGGAGAAAAGATCCGGCGCAGCTCAACCGCTGCCGCCTTTCTTGCATTGCCCATGAAAAAACAATCCGTAGGTCGCCTCCGTCGCCCACCGCAGGGCTTGTCCAAAGAAGCCGGTGATTGCACCCGTAAACGTCAAGGCGAGTTATCCGAGATCGCCTTCGCCCTCAAGGCGGTAAAGCTCGGTTTCAGAATCTTCCAGCCCATCGGCGACAGCCGCCGATACGACTTCATCCTCGATTCCGGTCAGCACCTCTGGCGCATCCAGGTAAAATCCACCGGCGGAGTCATTGGTCGCCAAGCCAACGATCGTGGATACATCATCAACGCCTACTGGGCCTCCAAGGGCCACGTCCCCTACACCGCCGACCAGATCGACTTCCTGGTAGCCCACGTCATCTCCCACGACGCCTGGTACATCATCCCCGTCGAAGCCTTCGTCCCCCGCACCTGCCTCCCCCTGTATCCCGCCCCGGACAGCAAGCACGTCGGCCGCTACGAAAAATACCGCGAAGCCTGGTCCCTGCTGAAGTCCAACCCCAAACCAGCCACCGCCAAAACCCCGCGCTAGCCACGTAGGGACAACCGCCGAAGCCACACTTCCCCCGGCGTCATCCTGAGCGCCGTAGCTGGTTCGCGAAGCGAATCAGCTACGGAGTCGAAGGACCCCTGCCATGCCACTTGGTTTTGTCATCCTGAGGAAGCGCAGGCCCTCGCAACGCGAGGGCCCACAGCGCTGTCATCCTGAGGATGCGCAAGCCCTCGCAACGCGAGGGCCCACGGCGCTGTCATCCTGAGGATGCGCAAGCCCTCGCAACGCGAGGGCTTGCCGACGAAGGATCTCTGCAATTTCTCCACCCTTGCCCGAAGCCTCATCCAAAGGGTGCCCCACATCTCGCGCTTTTCGAAATGTGGTTGCGGACAGGTCCACTCCACAAATCGAATCGTGTAGAGCGGACACTCCTGTCCGCCGCCGTTGAGGTTGGGGTTGATTTTCCGGATAGCTGGCCTTGATCTCTGACATTTTGAGAATCAAGGCGAAGAAGCGGACAGGGCTGTCCTCATGGACTTTCTCCCCGCTCTGGGCCAACCCGTCGAGATCACCGTCTGGCCCACGCCCAAGCCCCACGGAGAAGTGTCCGTGCTCGCGTGAGCGGTTTCGATCTCCGCTGATGGGAATACACGGAGCATCCCAGGCGCGGTTACACGGCTCGCTCGGGAGTAGCTGAACGAAAGGCTGGGCCGGCCCCCATCCGCTCGGTCACCCAATGTACAATTCTGTGTGTAGATTTAACCGTGTGCCTGTCGTAAACTAGCTACGGCGAATGAAAAGCGAATATCATGGCACAGAGCTCGAAGATCGAATGGACTGACGCAACGTGGAACCCCGTGCGCGGCTGCACTAAGATCAGCCCCGGATGTAAGCACTGCTATGCGGAGGTCTTTGCTGAGCGATTCCGGGGTGTGCCCGGCCACCCTTACGAAAGAGGATTCGATCTTCGCCTAGTACCGGGGAAGTTGGAGGAACCATTGAAGTGGTCGCGGCCTCGTCTTGTCTTTGTCAACTCCATGAGCGACCTTTTTCATCCCGGCATCCCAGATGAGTACATCTTTAAGGTCGTCACAGTGATGAAAACCGCACCGTGGCATACCTTTCAGATTCTCACCAAGCGACCGTTACGTATGCAAGAATTATTGAATTCGAAGTTGCAATTTGCTGCTCACTCCGCACACATTTGGTGGGGCGTAAGTGTTGAAAATCGCAAACACGGCTTGCCCAGGGTAGACCATCTGCGCGCCGCCAATGTTCGCGTAAGGTTTTTGTCCGTGGAGCCATTGCTGGAAGACTTGGGTGTCTTGAATCTGTCGGGCATCCACTGGGTAATAGCGGGAGGCGAGAGTGGGCTGGGTGCAAGGCCGATGCGCAAGGAATGGGTTTTGGCAATGCGGGATCAGTGCTCGAAAGCCAAGGTGCCATTCTTCTTCAAGCAGTGGGGTGGCGTCCACAAGTCGAAGACTGGAAGAGATCTGGATGGACGCACCTACGATGAGTATCCGCACCTCACGAACTCGCCTATTCCGAGCAAAGAAACTCGAATGGCACTGGCTGCGAAACTCCAGCACTCATTCGTCACCTAGCAAAGATAACTGCTCGGCAAGCTTTTGTGAGCTCCTTACCGCCTGTCGGTATGCACGATTCATGAGCTCCGGAGCGTCGCTGTGATCAGTCGCGTGTAGCATTTCGTACATGATGATATTATTCTGCTCGCGCTTGAAGATTTGGTAAGGAGTGACGTACTTGTATCCCAGTTCCTCGCGCAGTCGCTGCACGAGTAACTGACTAATTTCCTCTCGCGTTTTGTTTTTTAGTTGAGGGTAGTCAGTTCGTCCCCACCATTCCTCTATTACTTGGCGATTCTTGGTGACGCCCGCGAGTGCTCTCTTGACCCAGCCGAATCCAAAGAAGTAGAAGAGTTCTATTTTCATCGTCTTCTTTTTGTCAGCAAGCTTCTTTACGGTGTCCCAGTGACATTCAAACATTCGCTGATCAAGCAAGCAGAATGTCGCTTCCCTGTCCGTAATGTATCTTGACTTTAATATGTCTTCCACTTTCTCGTTGAAATCCCCCTCGTACAGGTCAATTGTCCTGCCCTTTGGCTTAGCGATCTCTTGAACACATTTCTTCAGCGCCCTGAAACTTTTTGCGTTTGCCTCACAAAGGAAGAAATGTCGAAGAAACGGAGGGTGAATTTGCAATACTAGCCGCGCGCTCCAGGCATGCTCCAATTCGAACCTCTGCGGCCCTGCAAACCCATCGATATAAGTACCGTGCTTCGTAATTTGTATAAATAGCTTGATGTAACGCTGAATGAAGTTGGCTTTGTGCTCGGTCCACACAGGCGCGGTAGGCCTAGGAAATCTTCGGAGTGGTTCTATAACCGGCAAATCTTTGAACAGATCACCCATTCCCTGCGGTGGTTCAGTTTTTCGGGTCATGGCAGAAAATCCTCAAGTGGGTCCCCTGAGTCGCTTGTCGGAACGTTGTTCTCTCGCACGGCTTCAAGTATTTCTTCCCCTCGCTTCTCAAGTCGTACCAAGGTTCGCTTACATTCCACTTCTATCATGCGGAGAAACCGCGGGAGAAACCTCTCGGTTACTACGTCGATGGGACAATATCGACGAACCCCCTTCCACATTTGGCGCTTGAGGTACGTAATGTGGTCAACCCTATCCAAGTTGACGTGGCCTGTCGCATTTTGGCGTACGTCGAAAAGGAGCCCTTCAGCAACGAGGAGAGGATAGATCAACTCGACACCGCAGACCTGAACCGCGTCCTGGGGCCTGGAGTAGTCTTCGAGAACTTGTAACTGCTTCTCTTTAGTCAATTGTGCAAGCATCGCGAGCGTACTAAACTCGCGGTGTTGTTCATCCGCGTGAGTTGCCATCCACTCCCGCGATTTCTTTTCCACAAAAGTGCAGTAGTTGTTGGCAAGGTCTTGCCGAAAACAGTGGTGGAAATCTTCGAGTCGGATTGTCTGTTCGATTGGATAGAGCCCAAGCCACGGTGGTCGTGCGGCGGTGACAGGATAGGCACGGTTGGTCAGCCCATTGGAGAAGAACGCGATAGGCTGTGGGTTGTTGATACACTCTATCAAGACGTGAGCGGACGCCGTAAAATGCTCGTATCTATTGCCGGTTTCTGCCCTGTAGCAATACGCGTCGAGTTCTCGAGGCTGACCAGTCTCAGGATCAGCGAATACGACGTTGACGGAAAGATGGCTGGCAAATTGGTCGAGAGTTCTTGCTATTCTGGTCTCAAGAAGATATCCAGATCGGCGGAGTGCATCAACGGCGAGTTCTGTCGAGATAATTTCCCGAGGCTCAGGCCGTCGGCCCGACAGCACGACTTTGCGAGATGTGGTGCCGGTCTTTTTTTTCACCTTTCGATTCCTGGGGTCATGAGCGCGGATTCAGAAGCGGGCGTCAAGCCCGCCCCTACGCACAGGATATCAAGGTTGGGGCTTTGGGGATCATCAATGCACCCTGCTCACGTGCTGTTCTGACGACATGTCCGGGAAGAGAATTACGAATGCCAAGCGGCGTCCCCTGGTCAAATAGGTAAGCATCAGCGGGCGGGCGCAGGGGTCTCGAGGCTATGAACCGCAAAGTCCAGGACGGCTCGCACCTGTTCGTGCGTCAGTCCATCAAACATCTGCACGATTTGGTCAATGGTAAGGCCGTCTTCCAGATTCTCGAACACCGCAGCGACCGGTATGCGCGTTCCTCGGAAAACCCATGCGCCACTGACTTTTCCAGGAACGCTTTCTACCGCCGCACATCGTGACCAATCAAGCGCCATACCAAGCCTTTCCGAGCGATCGTAGCGGATGCCCTCCCAGGCTACAAGCGCCAGTTTCGCAGCCCGACGCTCAGTGCCTTGAACCCCGCGCCCACCGCGCGCCCGAACTAATCCGGCGAAGACAGTAGAACCGGAACTGGATTCCGGTAGGCGGCAACTCTTCGCGGCAAGACCACCATCTCTCCAGCCGATGTACATGGGCTGGCATATCGGGATTTTGGAAATAGGGAGGTAGAGATGTGGCAAGAATTAGGTTTGCTTTGCTTACCGTTGCCCTTGCTTCTACTCTTTTTAGCGTACAAGCAACTGCTCAAGCGTTACGAGACCCGAACTTTGCTCTCGCGCCTGCGCTCGTCGGGGGGCCTCTGACGTGTTCCCAGACTCAAAAACTCCATATTTCCAAACCCTTTGCGGAACGGGCAAAGCTCAAGGCCCGGCTTATCGATCGTTTGCGCGAAAGTATCTACGACGATGCAAAAGGGATCGTCAATATTACCCGGGAAAAAGAGATAAAGAATCTTGCAAATAAGCTCAGGAGTTCAAAGTGACAACCGTCTGCGATATCCACGCGATCCCCCTCTGCGCTTACTGCCGCAAGCCCATCAACGACACGTGCATCACTTTCAAAGAGGTTTCGTTTCACGTTCTGCGGGATGAGAACGGAAACCATACTGCTCGCCCCGCAACTTGCTGGGACAAAAGCGATCAGGGAACCAAATCCCTCCCCTAGAGTGAACCTCTCCTATCCAGGTACTGGCAGCCACCTAACCTCATAGACGGCTGCCTTTTTTTTCGAAGCCATACCTTGCAATCAGTTCTGGTGCTTAAAGGGGACGGCTGAATTAGGCCTTATCTCGCCTTCGAGAAATCTTCCACCGCGAACATCTGTCCGTTACGTTCCGCCACGCCGATGCCTGCGGAATCCATGTCGCCATCCAGAATGTTCGCGCGGTGCCGGGGGGACTTCATGAAGCTTTGGTGAATGGCGGTGGCATTCGCTCCCTCGTCCACGTTCTCGGAAAGCCAGGTGAAGCGAGCGCCGGCCGCTCTCGCCCGTGAGGGCAGATTGGGCTCGCCGGCCAACTGGTGCGAAACCGTTCCCTGCTCTGCCATGCGCTGGGCATGCTTGCGGGCAGCGATGGCCAGGGCCTCGTCTAACTTCAGGGATGGCAATCCGTGCGCCTTGCGTTCCTGGTTCACCGCATTGAACAGTTCCCGCTCCGCGTCCGAAGAGTTCTGCTGCGCCAGGCCGCTTGCGGAACAGAGAATCAGCAAAGCGCTCAGCATCGCTACTCGATATGGAATACGCATGACGCTCCCGCGGCACCAAAGTTGTCATTCCGAGCAGAGCGAGGAATCCCTATCGATGGCCGGGCTCCCGGAAAGATCACTCGATCCCCAGCTCTTTCCACTTCTTGTCCACCAGCGCCTTGGTTTTTTCGTCCATCAGAATCTCATCCGGCCAGGGACGCGTGAATCCTTCGCTGGACCATTTGCGGGTGGCATCGATGCCCATCTTCGATCCGTAGTTGGGCAGGCGGGAAGCGTGGTCGAGCGAATCGACGGGCCCCAGCATGAACTGAATATCGCGCTCCGGATCGATGTGGTTGAGCACCTTGAGCGTGACCTCGCCGATGTCCTGCACGTTGACGTCTTCGTCGACCACGAGAATGCACTTGGTGAACATAGCCTGACCGAGCGACCAGACCGCATTCATCACTTTGCGCGCCTGTCCCGGATAAGACTTCTTGATGGAAACGATCATCAGATTATGAAAGACACCTTCAATGGGAAGGTTGATGTCGACGATTTCAGGGATGGTGAGTTTCATGAGCGGAAGAAAAATGCGCTCGACCGCTTTACCCATCCACCCATCTTCCATCGGCGGCTTGCCCACGATGGTGGTGGAGTAGATCGGGTCTCTGCGATGCGAGACGCAACTGAGATGAAAAACAGGATAAAGATCCTCAAGCGAATAGAAGCCGGTATGATCTCCGAAGGGGCCTTCGGTTTTGAGTTCGTCGAGGTGGACGTGGCCTTCGAGGACGATTTCTGCGGAGGCGGGGACTTCGAGGTCGACGGTTTCGCACTTGACCAGTTCGACGGGTTTCTGGCGGAGGAATCCGGCGATGAGATATTCCTCGACGTCGGGGGGCGCGGGGACGATGGCGGAAAACGTAATTGCGGGATCGGTGCCGATGGCGACGGCGACTTCCATCTTGCCGGTGGGCCGGTCGCCATCGACGAGTACGGACCCGCCCGATGAGCGCGCCATTATTTCGACGGCTGCACGCGCTAGGACGCGGGCGCTTACATTTTCTTGGGCCGCGGCGGTTCGCAGGCGCTCGCGATAGTGTTCTGCTCCGACTTTTTGACGCTGCCAGTGCATGCCGGTGGTGTGCTGGTCGTAGACCTGCATGCGGTACATTCCGAGGTTGCGTTTGCCGGTTTTGGGATCGCGCGTGACCACACAGGGCAGCGTGATGAAGCGGCCGGCGTCTTTTGGCCAACACTGAAGGATGGGGAAGTAGTCGAGCGAAAAATTGTCGCGGCGAATAACTTCCTTGCACGGCCCGGTGGAAACTGTTTTCGGAAAGAACTTTCCCATCTCGGCAAGCATTGGGAGCATCTTGACCTTGTCGAGGAAGCCTTGCGGGGACTTTACATCCATGAATTGGCGGATGCGGTCGGCAACCTGGTCGAGTTTGTCGACCTCGAGCGCGAGATTCATGCGGCTGGCAGAGCCGAATTGGTTGATCAGGACTTGGGCGCCGGGATGGCCCTTGATGTTCTGGAAAAGAAGCGCGGGGCCACCGGGCTGCCGGGCTTCGCCCGGCCGGACAGCCGGGGGCGGCTGTCCCCACGTGATCATCTTGGAGACGCGGTCGGTGATTTCGGCGATCTCGAGTATGGGATCGACTTCGGTACGGATCTTTTTTAGTTCGCCGGCGCGGTCGAGCGCGGCGATCCAGTCACGCAGGTCGTCGTAAGCCAAGAGTTCCCCCGTTGCGAAACGCGATTATAAAGCAGCGAAAAGCTTTTAAGCCTGCATCAAACCGACTATGCTGGGAGTAGTCGATTAGAGGTGAGGATTTGAAACGGCGAGTCGTGATTTCTGGCATGGGAGTAGTGAGTCCCAACGGGGTGGGGAACGCCGCTTTTTCAGAGGGCGTTCTGCAGGGGCGGAGCGGGGTGCGGCGCATTTCGCGTTTCGATTCGGCGGACATTCCGGTGCAGATAGCCGGGGAGGTTCCTGATTTCGACGAACTGGCGTGGGTGGAAAAGCGCGAGCGGAAACATGTGTCGCGGGTGCTGCCGCTGGCTTTGGCCGCTGCCACGGAGGCCTTGGGCACCGCCGGGTTCGATCCCGCTTCCCTGCCCCTCGAGGAGAAGCGGCGCTTTGGCGTGATCATCGGTTCGGGCGGCGGATCGCAGGAATTTACCGAGGAACAATACCGTCTGTTCTTCCGCCAGCAGTACAAGCAGATGAGTTTGTTCTGCGTGCCAACCGGGGTGATGGGCGCGCTTTCCAGTGAGCTGAATGTCCGGTTTGGGTTGCGCGGCGCGAGCCACGTGATCACGACCGGGTGTACTTCGTCGACTGACGCGTTCGGATATTCGGTGCGGCAAATTCAATCGGGACGGCTGGACATGGTGCTGAGCGGAGGCGCGGATGCGCCCATCGCGCTGGGAATTATCAAGGGATTTATTTTGATGAAGATTTTGACCGACTCCTGGAATCACGCGCCGGAGCGGGGGTCGCGTCCGTTCTCGGTGGACCGTGACGGCTTCGTGCTGGCTGAGGGCGCGTGGATGTTCGTGCTGGAGGAATACGAACATGCGCGGGCGCGGGGAGCGAAGATGCTGGCGGAAATCTGCGGTTACGGGTCCACGTGCGAGGCATTTCATCGGGTGCGGCTGGAGGAGTGCGGCGAGGAGCCGGCGAGGGCGATCGGCTTGGCGATGAAGGAGGCTGGTATCGCTCCTCAGGATGTGGATTACGTGAACCTGCATGGAACTTCGACGCAGTTAAACGACCGCATCGAGACGCGGGCGCTGAAGCTAGTGCTGGGCGAGCGGGCGCGGCAGGTTCCGATGTCGGCGTTGAAGTCGCAGATCGGGCATCCGCAGGGGGCGTGCGGGGCGGCGGGCGTGGCGGCTGCGATCGTTGCCATGCAGAGCGGGCAGATCCCGCCGACGATCAATCTGGAAACGCCCGATCCCGAGTGCGATCTGGATTATGTGCCGGAGGCGGGACGGAAGAAGGTGGTCGAACATGCGGTGTGCAATTGCATCGCGTTCGGATCGAAGAACTCGGCTCTGGTGCTGAGGAGTTGCGCTTGACAGCGGCCACGGATTTGCGGGATTTAGAGCAAAGGCACCACAAGTGCGGGAAAATGCTGTTTGGTAAGAAACGTCAACCCCCTGCGGCTAAACAGTTTGCTGAAAAATACCAAGTTCGGCAACAGAACGATCTTCGGCAACAGGTGGGAAACCCGCAACCGGGGCCGAATCTGGAAAACTCGTTACTGGCAACAGAGAGTCCGAAAATGAGTTTTTCAGCAAACT
>DATNNO010000007.1:0-42396 GCA_035601775.1 Terriglobales bacterium
TGAAGATGGACGAATTGGGACATGGGGCCGGAGTTGATCTTATGTCATGCTCATTCTAATTGGAGAATCGCGTCGAAAGACGGCCACTTATCCACAGCACGCAACACGCCGCCATCGTAGAGACGTAGCTTGCTACGTCTCTACAGACGAGCTAACACGCCGCGGAACCAGCGATCACTCGGGTAACTGAAACTCCACACCGCGATCATCATTCGCTTTTTTGGTGGCAGGGATATCGAGCTCGGTGAGCGGGATCTTCCTCGCCCGCTGTTCGCTGAAGACCCAAAATGTTTGTCCCACGATGGCGTAGTTCTGTACTTCCTCGGTACGCTTGTCGCGGAAAACAAGCTGGGTCGGCTGCGACTCGGCCTTCGTGCTGGCGTGCTCTGCACTGGATGGCCGCGATACCTGCGCGTCTCGCTCCTCGCGCAGTCGGTCGACTTCATTCTCCAGGCGATTAATCTCCGCCTGCTCTCGGCTGCTCTCGAGGTAAGCATTCGAATAATCTGAGGGTGGATAGTTCTGATAAGAATCTGCGGAATAAGAATCGTTCCCGTAATACCAAGGATAGCTGTAATACGGATATCCGTAATACCCGGCGTAGGGCCATGTCCGGAAGAAGCGATGATGGTGGTGGAAGAAAAATGGCGAGGAGGGCCGGCCAAAACCGTTCCCGAAGTGCGCGCCGCCCCTTTGAACGCCTGCAAAAGCCGGGGAGCGATTCATCATCATGGGACCGCGACCGCCCATTGAGCCGCGTCCGGAAAATCCGGCATGTCCCGCGAAGCCTCCCGAGACTCCGCCGCGACGTTGTCCCCACGCCGGCAGCGTGAGGAAAGCCGCGCCCAAGGCCGCAACTGCCAGCCAGCGACGCATACCGATATTATAGCGCCAGGTGCAAGCTAACGTGAGCCAGAAACTGATTTCGCAAATCGGCTGTTTTAAGGGCTGTTGGTGCAATAGCGATTTTGCGCCAACTATCCGATCAAGCAGTGACTGGCTGCCTGGGCGGAACTCGCGTCATCAATGCCGGTGCGCCGTCGCTGTTCCTTTTGCGGCCGAGAATCAGATCCACGTTTGCCTAGAATTTCTTTCGGAGAAATTCAAAAAGGACATAACCGACAAGAGCGGCTATCGTCGCAATTTCAAAATTGGCAGCAGTAAAAACATCTCGGATTGCCCACGCTACGCCCCTCTTCTGCCCCATGCCTGAGCGCTCAAACTCTCCCATCAAAAGATTGGAATAAAACAGAAAGATGATAAAACCTACCTCGATCACTGCTCTCCAGACATTTTTCTTCATGGCAAATACCGACTCCTTTGCTAGAGCCGCTCGGTTGGACGCAGCGCTGCTGATTCCTCTCGTGGGAATACTAGCAAGCAACAAGGAACAACAGGAGTGGGAAAGTGTCGTAACAGGCCACTACACTACGTATCCCGCCGCGCCAGAGCATGACTTATTAAGATGGCCGCCAGCTTCTAGTTTTGATCCCCGCCGCCATGCTTCAACCGGCAGAGCTTGCAGTAGGTAGGCGGCTCGGTGTTATCCACTCGATGTTTCACCGGCTTCACAGTGCGCAGGTAAGCGAACATGGCTTTCAGATCGTCGTCGGTGAGGTTCTTGAAATGCGAAAAGGGCATGACGGAACTCAATTTGCGGGCTCGCACATAGCCGGTGCGCAGAGCCTGGATAAACAAGGACTCGTCGTAGTAGCCGATACCCGAGGCATCCGGCGTAATGTTCGCCGTGGCTGCCGAGATTCCCCACACTGTCATTGGCCATCCGCCGCTAAGCTCCATTCCATCTACCGTGGGCTGGCCGCGTTCGCGGGGAGTGTGGCAAAAGTCGCAGTTTGCCAGGTTGACCAGATATCCGCCCCATCGCACTCGATCGGCGGGATCAGGCGCACTTACCGGGGCCGTAACGGGCTCCGGCTCAGAGCGCATCAAATACTTCACCGGAAAGATGATCTCAGTTTCCGGCAAGTCGTGACGGAGCGGCGGCATCGAGCGTATATACACAACCAGCGACGCCAAATCCTCATCCGACATTTTCCTGAAATGTTCGTACGGCATCATGGGGAAGAGAGTCCGCCCATCATGGCCGATTCCCTCCCGAATGGCTCTTGCCAATTGATCGTCGCTCCAGTTCCCTGAACCGGTTTGCGGGTCAGGAGTGATATTCGAAGCCACCACGCGGCCCGGCAGCTCGGCCACGGGCATCACTTCGCCCCCGCCCTCCGTGCCTGCGACGATCGGCGCTCCATGCTGGCTGGGATCATGCTGGGAGTGGCATCCGGAGCAGCCCGCCACTGCCATGAACAGATATCGTCCGCGCTCCAGCCGTTGCGGCGTCGATTCGAATTTTCGCGAGGTAAGAGGACGAGCCTTCGGACCAATAAAAGGGCGCCAGCCGATGGTCAGGCTGATGGTTGCAATCAAGAGAACTGCGCCTACAATCCCTACGAAGAGCAGTATTTTCCCGAGCTTTCTCATGTACACGCCCCGTGCAGAGTTCAATTGCAGCGCGCTATTCTAGTTATGTTTTCGTAAACTGAAGAGTCATCCATGAAACGCGGAGGAATGTGCCCGAGAGCGCAGCTTATCGCCGCTTCTTCCCTTTTGCTTTCTTCTTCCCGCTTGCCGTCTTTCTTGCGGGTTTCGCGACCTTCTTCGGCGAGTTGTGCTTCCCGGCCTTAGGCGGATTGGGGGCTTTCGCAATCTGGGATTTCGCAACCTGGGATTTCGCAATCTCGGCTTTCGCCGCGGGCTGCGGCACCGGCGCCACTGGCGGAACCGCAGCAGACCCCTTCCCCTTCTTCTTGCCTGCGACGGGAGCAGGCACAGCAGTAGGCTGGAGCGCACCCGCAGCCGCCTTGGCTGCCCGCCCGCGCTTGGGCGGAGGAGGCGGCGGCGGTGGTGGCGGTGGCGACAGCGGCTTCAGGAATTTCAGAATCTCCGTCCGCGAGTGCAGTTTTCCGTCCAGCAACAGCATGAACACATCGTGCGCGATCTTGGGATACTCGGGCATTTGCGGCGTGATGCGCAGTTCCGTCATCTCCAGCAACGGAATCTTCTGCTGCAACTGCCGCCACTTGCCGAAGAAATTCTTGATCTTCTGCGCCACCGCTTGCTGTTTCGCTGTGACCTCAAGAAAAAGAACCATCTCTGGCCGCGCTTCCGACAGCAACTTCCACGTCCGGGAAGGCGTCGCCGCTTCCTTGCCCGCGAGGCGCTTGGCCAGATCCTTAGCGTTGTCCTCGAGATCTTTCCATGCCGCCACCAGATCCTTGCGTGGAATCAGCTTGCGCATGTCCGCAATATCTTTATCGCCCAACCGCGCAGTCAGGAAATACAACATCGCTGGAGAGGGGTCTGGTGTATATCCCAACTGATTCATCTGCTGCCGCGTTTTCATCAGCTGCCCCAGCCCTGCCGCATCCACCTTCGCCGTTGCCCAGTGGGGATTAAGCACCTTGAGCCAATCTTCCTTCTCCAGCACGCGGACGATATGCAGCGGGTCGTCCTCATAGGCCAGTTGTTCGATCTCTTGTCCGATGGCCCTGTCGGTGATGTACTCGATGTAGTTGTTTTCCTTCGCCGACTGGATCCGGGCTAGCGTGCGCTCCTCGATCGGCCAATGAAAACGCGCCGCAAAACGGGCCGCGCGAATCAGACGCGACGGATCTTCCACGAAGGCATAGTTATGCAGGATGCGGATCAGCTTGGCTTCAATATCCGCCGCACCATTGAA
Organism: Terriglobales bacterium; assembly: GCA_035601775.1. Taxonomy (GTDB): domain Bacteria; phylum Acidobacteriota; class Terriglobia; order Terriglobales; family Acidobacteriaceae; genus JABDBE01. Next base: position 3,755 of record DATNNO010000007.1, read on the forward strand.
CGGGTCCATCAGTAAACCGCGCGACCCCGGATTCAGCGACAGCGCCATGGCGTTGATGGTGAAATCCCGCCGGCGCAAGTCTTCGATAATCGTGCCCGGCGCAACGATCGGAGGCTTTCCTGTCTTTTCATACCGCTCCGTGCGGGCGGTGCTGATCTCCGCGCGCACATTGCCGGGCAGTACCAGATACAAGGTTTTCAGGTCATCGTCCGCCGACGCGACCCGTGCGCCGGCGTGTTCGAGTTGTTTTTGCAGCTTGAGGGGATTGCCCTGAACCGTGAAGTCCAGATCGCGAATGGGGAACCCGCTAATGATGTCGCGAACCGCGCCACCAGTCAGGTAAATATTCATGCCCGCGTCGCGAGCGATGTCTTGCACGAGCGTGACGCCCCGCTGCTGGTCGGGGGTCAGCCGGATTTCCATGGTGTAAATGTAATCAGCCATGCCTTATTCAGAATTCAGAGTTACCGGGCTGCAATTCCCCTGGGCTGCGACCGGAGGCAAGATTTCCACAGGGCCCAATCCCGGCTGCCAGCGGCCTCCAGCCCCTTCTACGTAAACTGCTCTGTAGACTAGACTTAGACGATTTAAGATGGATTGCAGCAAACTACAGAAAATAACACAATGTTAACAATTTGGCTACTGTGAATGAGATGACTCACTATGTTCGCGGCAAAAGTGTGAGAATCTGAATTAAGCATCGGTCGCGGAAAACCGCCGCCTGAGCCACTTTGGCCAATTCCCTATGCCTTCCACTCACAAAAAGGTCGTAGTCCGGAAAATGGATCGCGACTCCATCAACGGCTATGTCGCTCCCGCCAATTTTGTGCGCGAAGGCAAGCTGGAATTGCTCAATACCGCGGGCAACGTGGTCACCATCGACCTGAAGGATATCAAGGTCGTCTATTTCGTCCGCGAATTTGGAGACGCCGACTCTCCCAGCCGCAAGACCTTTACCACCCGCCCGCGCACCGAGGGACTATGGGTGCGGCTGAGGTTCAAAGACAACGAAGTCCTCGAAGGCATGATGCCCAACGACCTCTCCCTGACCACCGCCGAGGGCTTCCTGATCAATCCGCCGGACCTGCGCTCGAACACGCAGCGCCTGTTTGTGCCGCGGAGCGCGCTCGAGTCCCTAACCGTACTGGCCGTGATCGGGGCAACCCGACGTCAACGCCGCAGCGTCACAGTCGATACCGGACAGGTGCCCATGTTTGGGGAATAATGTTTGGGAATAATGTTGGGAGTAATGTTTGGGGAGTAATGTTTTGGTGAATAATGTTTGGTGAATGTTGCTGACCGTAGATGTTCATCGCCGCTCCAGATCTCTGCAAGCCGCCCCTCTGCTCGGCATTCTAATGATGATCACCGCCTGTGGCTCCGGATCGAACTCTCAGCAGGCTCAGCAGACCATGATCCCGCCGCCCTCAGTCTCGCTCACCCAACTCAGCACCGACAGCTTCACCAACCCCAGCAGCCAACACGCCACCGAAGTCGAGGCCAGCGCCTCTGCCTTTGGGTCTACGATTGTGAGCGCGTTCCAGGTCGGCCGCATTTTCGGCGGGGGCGCATCCGACATCGGCTTCGCCACCTCCACCAATGCAGGCGCCGCTTGGACCAGTGGTTTCCTGCCAGGCATCACCATCTACAAGCAGGGCACATTCAGCGCGGCCAGCGATCCCGTGGTAGCCTTCGACGCCGCGCACGGCACGTGGATCATCTCTTCCCTCACCATCGCTAACGTGGACCAGGTTGCCGTGAGCCGCTCCCCGGACGGCATCAACTGGGGCAATCCAATCATCGTCAGCACCACCCCGGATTCCGACAAGAACTGGATTGCCTGCGACAACACTTCCACCAGCCCCTACTTCGGCCATTGCTATCTCGAGTGGGACGATCCCAGCACGCGCAACCTCATCTGGATGAGCACCTCCACGGATGGCGGCCTCACCTGGGCTGCGGCCCGTAGCACCGCCGACCTCGCTGCCGGTATCGGAGGCCAACCCGTCGTTCAACCCAACGGCACGGTCATCGTGCCCATCGAGAACGCCACCGGCGATGCGATGCTGGCCTTCACCTCGACCAACGGCGGCACAAGTTGGAGCGCCTCTGCAACCATCTCTTCGATCACCGACCATCTTGTCGCCGGCAACCTGCGCACATCCGCGCTACCCTCCGCCGCAATTGACGCGGCCGGGAAGGTGTATGCGATCTGGCAGGACTGTCGTTTCCGCACCGGATGCTCCTCGAATGACCTGGTGATGAGCACCTCAACCGATGGCGTCACCTGGACAACTCCGGCCCGCATTCCCATTGACGCGCTCACCAGCACCGTGGACCACTTCATTCCGGGATTGGCCGTCGAACCCGCAACTTCAGGCAGCACCGCGCATCTCGGACTTACTTACTATTTCTACGGATCGGCGAACTGCGACGCGTCCACCTGCGCCCTGTACGCAGGATTTATTTCTTCGCCCGATGGCGGCGCCACCTGGGCCGCTCCCACCACCCTAGCCGGGCCCATGTCCCCGGCGTGGCTGCCCAACACTTTCGCCGGCCTAATGGTAGGCGACTACGTTTCCACCACATACTCCGGAGGCAAGGCCTTCGCCATTTTTGCCGCCGCCCAGGCGAACTCAGGAACTGTATTCGATGAGCCCATGTACACCACGACCACCGGACTCGCAGCCTCCCAACATGCCGCACTCTTCACTTCCGCCGACGAACAGCCCGTTTCCGATGCGCACTCCGACCACGCCCGCCACGAGTTCTACGACCAGGAACACCGCTACCCGATGAGCCCCCAGACAACTAGGAAGCGACTTGCTCACCCAGCCCGGTTGAGAAACTCAATGTTGCATCTGATTTTCGGTGGCTCGTTGAATGGGGCGAGCAGGAACTCCATCGTCCGATAATGCGGTGTCGCACAACGGAAGGATGTCGATCCTCACCGGCCGATTCTAGCATCGCGAGCAAAACAAAACCGGCGGGCCTAGCCGCCGGTGGAGTTACTTGTGTGGGGACGGGCGACTCGCCCGTCCATGCCGTCCGCAGGACGGCTAATTGCTGTCGTCCCGGCGCTTCAGCGTCGGCTTCTCATCGTCACTGGTCGTCCCATCCTTGCTGGTCTTGTCCGTGGACGAAGTGCGCCGCAGACTGGGCTTGCCGCTGTCCTTGTCATCGACCACCTTGCGCCGGTTTTCGAGGGACGCCAAACGCGACTTGACATCTTCGAATTCCGATGTGGTTACGGTGTACTCCGGCCGGGCGGGCAGGATCTTCTCAATCTCTTCCTGCGACTGGGCGATCCGGTCGGGCGTCTGGGGATGCGAGGCGAAAGTCTTGGCCAGGGTTCCCGGTTTCTTCTTTTCCATGGCCTGGAGTTTCTCGAAGAACGACACGAACGATTGCGGGTCGTATCCCGCTTTGTACATATATTGCAAACCCAGGTAGTCCGCCTCCGCCTCAAAGCCGCGCTGGAAGCTCATAAAAGTGATGGGCAAACCGATACCGGCCGCGGCGCGCACCGCATACCCAATGCCGCCGCCCATAAAGATGAGAGGAAGCGTCCCGATGTTGGCGTACTGCGCGCGCGTCATCTGACGCGTGGCGTGGCGCGCAGCCACGTGGGCAATCTCATGCGCCATGACCCCAGCCAGTTCCGCCTCTCCGTCCGCCGCAAGAATCGTGGCTGTGTCTACATAAACGAAGCCGCCGGGAAGCGACATGGCATTGACCACGTCCGAATCAATGATCTTGAAGACAAAAGGAACCTGCGCATCGGAGTTGCGAACCAGGTTCTGTCCCAGGCGATTGACGTATTCCGCGACCACCGGGTCGCTGACCAGCTTTGAACTGGAGTCGACCATTTGCGCGTACTGTTTCCCCATCTTGATGTCGCTTTCGATGGAGTACCAGTTGCCCATGCCGCGCCCGCCAATCTTGCGATTGCCGATGGCATCCACGTCGTTCTTGCCGCCGTCGTGCTTGACCTTGTCGGGATCGGCCGGTTGAGCCGGGGGGCTCTGCGTGGTGGAAGCGCTGGAACCAGCCTGAGGAGGTACGCCTGAAACCCCAGGATCGCTAGGAACACTGCCCGGTTGGGTGCCCGTCTGCGCAAAGATCGCTGGCGTTAGATTGCAAAAGGTCAAGAACGCAGCCGTTAATAGCAAGAACCGAAACTTCATAGCCAAACTCCGTTTTTCCGCCCCGAGTGGGTCTGTAGCTCGATTATACCCCTGGACACAACACACGTTCCCTGAGAATCCCTATGAAGTTCGACGCACAATCAGTCGGGAAGGTTATCCCGGGGATTGGGATTGGCACCTCCTCCCCACTCGCCAACCTCCCCAAACTGTCATTCCGAGGGAGCGAAGGGACAAGGAATCTAGGTTTCCTCGGAAGTGGCAGGACTGCAACTCCGCCGCTACTCCGGAAACGCCCCAAATCCACCCGCTTCCCGATTCGGGAGAAATCTTGTCAAGCCCCCTTTTATGCCCAATTCTCTTCAAGCCCCTCATTACAAACCAAATATAAAGTTTGGAAAATGGCGCGTTTACCCCCTCGAATTTGATAGGCTGGAAATATAGACAACAAACAGGCGCAGGCATCCAGCTTGCGCCTGTTTTGTTGTGTGGCGCGGGCGCCCACGCCCGCGAAAACCTTCCCAGCATCCGAACTCGAAATTCAAATCAAAGGGAGAGATGTGCGCCAGGGCAAACGCCGGCGCATTTTACGCTATGAGAGAAAACTTTGGTGTTTCCACAAAACCGCACTTCGCCCAGCGCCGGTCGACCGCACGCACGGCATGCTATTCCAAACGCAAAGGCGAGATGGCGGAGTTAATCTTCGTCGTCAAGGCCGCCAGCATGGGTTTCGCCGTAAGCAAACCCTACGGCGACAGCGAACCCTATGACCTGGTAGTCGAGGAGAACGGCCGCCTGCTGCGCATTCAGGTGAAGTCAGTTTTCACCACCAAGCGCTGGGGATACAGCGTCGCCGTCGCCCGCAAACGCCTCCGCCACCACATTCGATATTCCGCCCAGGAAATCGATTTCATCGCCGCCTACGTCGTCCCTCACGATGCCTGGTACATCGTGCCCGTCGCCGAAATTGCAAGTAGCATCCACATCCGCCTCTATCCCGAGGGCACAAAAAAGTGCGACGGCGGACGCTTCGAGAAATACCGCGAAGCCTGGGACCTGCTCCGCCTAGGCGCCCCAACCTCCATCGAAGCTGAAACGTGAAACGAAAGAAGCCAATAAAAAAACCCGGGTGCCCCACGTCTCGCGGTTTTCGAGACGTGGGAAGCCGCAAATCGGCAACGGCCTTTCCCCAATTTCAACCCAAAATGCCCTCCAATCGGCAAGAGCCTCTTGCCAATCTTCGGAGTGAATGCCGGGTATATCGATGCCGCAGAAAAAGTGGAATGGGATCGCCCGCAACAGCCGCGAAGCGGCGCAAGAATGCAGCCCACGGCGCAAGCGTGCGGAGAAGTGAGGTACAGACAAGCCCCAGCGGGGCGGAAGACTAGTTGTGACTCGGAACAATCCCGATAGTCGTCGATCATCGGTTGCGAAGGTCACTTTTCGGTTTGGCGGACGAATCGTCCAGTATTGATTTGCTTTCAAGGCTTGAGTGTCGGAATTATCGCAGTTTCGCGTACTCAGCTTTGGCTTGCTTCAGGATAGGAATGTCGGGGTCGGCGTCTTTCCACAGTACGAGGAAATCCTGGTAGGCAGTGCGGGCCTTGGCCGGGTCGCCGGACAATGCGTAGGCTCGACCGATTTGCAGGTGAGCCAAAGCGCCGAGGGGAGAGTTGGCGTTCAGTCCGCGGTGATCGAGTATCCTCTGGAACTCCACGGCCGCCTCGTTGCCACGATGCATTGCCAAGTAAGCCTGGCCCCGGACGTAGCTCGGGTAAAGCGGTCTCAGATCGGTTGGTGTGCCTAGTTCGTACGGCCTGGCGCGCTCCGTGAAATCCTCTGCCTTGGCCGCGTCACCGCGGCTGAGTTCCACCGCCGCCTGGATCGATGGCAAAGAATAAAACTGCAGCAAGGTGTCCAATGGGTACGCCTTCAATACGTCATTCGCCACTGCTTTGGCACGGGAGAAATCCCCGATCCGGGCCAGGGCCATTGCGATTACTAACTTTCCATCTCGGCCAGGCGACAAGGCCAATGCCCTTGCAGCATCCTTTCGCGCCTGAACAAGATTCCCGAACTCAGCCTGCCACAAGGCAGCGTACGCCTGATTCGTAGCGGCGCCTTCTTTCGAGTCTGCCCGCAGTTCGGAATCAACCGCGCGGCGGGAGTATTCATGAGATTTATTGAGGCGCCCGTGAAACGCCTCGGTGTCGGCCTGATAGCCGAGAAACATCCCTTCTTCCTGTCCCGGACGGCCAGCCGCCCAGGCGAGTTGCTTTTGCATCTCCGGTTCGTCACCTTGCAGGAAAGCCAAACTGTATAGGGGCTGGCGAGCAAAAAAGTCGTCAAGCTTCCGTGAAAACGCATCGTCGACAACCTTTCTCGCAGCATCCAGTCGATCGAGGCTAACAAGGCAGCCGGCTAGATTCGAGTAGGCAACCGAGGCACTCGCATCGATCCCGAGCGCTCTGCGACTGGCGGCGGCGCACTGCTCGTACTGCCCGACTATCCAATAGGTGTAGCTGAGATCTATGGGAGCGTCCGGATCGCCGGGATAGGTCTTTTCCCACAGTTGAAGTACCTCGATGGCCTTGTCCAGTTCTCGCGTGGCAGCCGAATAGTAAGAGGCAGAAACATCAAGCTTCTCATGTGCGTTAATTCGACTGCTTAATGCCATCGCCCGCTTTAAGTACCTTACGCCGAGATCGGCTTGACCGAGATTGAAGTAACTGACGCCCAAGGCTGCGCATGCTTCCGAGAAATTTTGATCCAGAGCGATGGCTTGCTTGAAAAACGGAATCGCTGCCGCACTTCCCTGAGTGAGATCCGTTTGTAGTCCAATCCGGTAAGACCGCAGTGCCTCAAGCGAAGAGGTGGTCGCCTGTTCAAGTCGAACGTTGTACTTCTGGATGGAGCCGAGCGATTCGCCCAGCGTCTCGCGGGTTTCCGTAGAAATACGATCAATCGCTTGGAGGATCTTCTCCCGGCTTTCGACGTCTGCTACCTGACGGGATATCGACTCGCCGGTCTGGCAGTTCACCGCGTTAAGACCCAACGCATAATGTGTGCCCAAGCTTGAGATCGATCCGACCAGCACGACCATGCTGCCAGCTCGTTGACAAACCTCCCGTGCCACCGGCTCGGTGAGCCGGTCAGTGGCGGGCCGGCCCATGTATCCGAGTTGCTCGCGCACTTTGTCGTCGGAAAGAATAGTGAGGAATGGGGATTGATTCAGGCTGGCCAGCAGAGCCTGCTGGAGCGCGTCCTCCAACACCGGGTCGGTGGTGTTATTGACGAAATCGGCAAGGACGATGGTTTCTTTCCCAGCGAGTCTATGCGCCGACCGCGAACGCCAGTACAGACCGCCGCCCACCAACCCCATCACCAGCAGCACTGTAGCCGGAACGAGAAGCTGCCACTTAAGTGCGTGCTGTTTCTCGACAAGAAGTCGAGGGTCCTCTCCCGCAGGTCCAGGAGATGGCGCAACCGGCCCGACGAAGCGATAGCCGCGGCGGGGCACGGTTTCTATGAAGCGGGGCTGGTCCACGGAATCGTCCAAGGCCTCCCGCAGCCGGTTCACCGCTTTATTTATGCTGTGGTCGAAATCGACAAAAGTATCCGAAGGCCACAATTTCTTCATCAACTCGTCGCGGCTAACCAACTGGCCAGGCCGATCGAGCAATAAGGCGAGGATCTGAAAAGGCTGCTCTTGCAGATAGGACCTGTGCCCGTTGGAGCGGAGTTCGCGGGTGCGCAGGTCGAGTTTGAACTCGCCAAAACGCACGCATGGCTCGGATTCGGCGGGAATTCCCATCGCGCCTCCAATTGAAGGCAACTCGCGAAAGTCTAACACTGGATTCTGACGGCTGAGCCACAAAATGAACCGGCTTCCAAGTTATTGAAGACAGGCAGATTGCCAGCATGACATAAGTATGTCCTGCGATGTCACCTCCGCTCCATTGACCTCCGCGGCCCATTAGTTCAGAGTTGCGTCCGCGAAGTCGAAACGCGGCACTTCCCACCCAGGTCCCAATGCTGAGACGACGCTGCCGCAAACTTAGAAGGAGAAGTGTTTATGAAATCCGGAAAACTGATTTCGGCAATGGTGTTATTCGTCGCGCTGTCCATCCCAGTTTCGCTGGCCGCGCAGGACAACCAGGACCGCAACAAAAACCCCAAACACCACCAATACACGCTCAACGACATAGGCACGTTCGGCGGCCCCGAGAGCTACATCAACAACACCTGGTCACTAGGGGCACCCAACCAAATGAACAGCAGTGGGACGACGGTGGGCTCGTCAGCGACGTCCATTCCGAGTCCCCCACACAGCAACTTCTCCATTTGCGGAGGCCTTGACGGTACCGTTCACTTCGTCTTTCACGCGTTCCAGTGGCAGGACGGTAAGGTGACTGATTTGGGGGCGCTTCCTGGATACCACAACTGTAGCGTCGCCACTTCGATCAATGCGCGCGGAGAGATAGTTGGATATTCAGAGAACGGTAAGATTGATCCGCTGACGGGCATACGGCAGATTCGTGCGGTGTTGTGGAAGGAAGGGAAAATTAAGGATCTCGGGACATTTGGGGGAAATCACAGCCTGGTGGGCTCCATCAATGCCCAGGGCCAAGTAACCGGAGCCGCACTTAACGCCATCCCCGATCCCTTCTCCTTTTATGATTTGTTGTTAGGTTCTTCTAGCGGAACGCAAACCCGGGCGTTTCTCTGGCAGAACGGGCATAAGCAGGACTTGAAGACCCTGGGCGGCCCCGATGCGGAGGCCTACTTCGTGAACAACTACGGTCAGATAATTGGGATTTCGTATGTCAATTCGATTCCGAATTCTACTACCGGGCTTCCCACGGCGGACCCGTTCTTTTGGACAAAGGATCTGGGCATGAATGACCTGGGAACCCTGGGAGGCGTTTGGGGTTCAGCGTATTTCCTCAACAACAAGGGTCAGGTCATAGGCTATTCGAGCCTGGCCGCCGACCCTGGGGCGTGTCTCAAAGCGCTGCCGGACCCAAACTGCCATCCTTTTCTCTGGGACGCCGCAAAGAACGATGGAAAGCTCCTTGACCTCACCGTGCAAAGCGGAGGGGTCTTCGTCAAGGCCAACGCGATCAATATCGGCGGAGCGATTGCTGGCCTGGGCAATTTTTCAGGCACATTGGACGCAGCGCTCTGGAAGGATGGCCACGTCACGGACCTCGGACACTTGGCGGGGGATTGCTCCAGTGAGGCGTTTGCCATCAATTCGAGAGATCAGGTGGTCGGTACGTCGTTAGCATGCAATGGCTACTTTCGCTCGTTCCTGTGGGAAAACGGCTCAATGGTTGACTTGAATACATTGATCCCTCCCAACTCCAGTTTGTTTTTGTTAGAGACGCTTGCAATCAACGACCGTGGATGGATTGCTGGCGACGGAGTGCCATCCGGCTGCAACTATGACGGTACGTGCGGGCATGCTTACGTGCTGACGCCGTGCGACGACAACCACCGCGACGGTGGGGACTGCGAGGAGCGCGCTGAGGGTGGAAGCGTCACGGCTCAAAGTGGATCAGGACTAGTCACGCAGAACCCAACAGCGATGGCTGAAGGTAGGTCGTCGACTAACGACGGGACCAGCGCAGTTCGGGGCCGATTTGGCCGTCGCTATCCGTATCGCGGTTCCGGAACTTATCAACCCAAGTAGTTCCGCGAATGCCAAGGGCGGGGACAGATGGAATGACCTCCGCCCTTGGACCATTGCCGTTCGTCAATTCGAGCCAGCACGCGATAACTCCCGGTTTGTCGGCCACTCGGGAACTATCCCAACGCCTGGCAGCTCCATCCGATGTCAGCGGCCGCCGAGTGCGTCATTCATTGGCTTCGGAAGCAGAGTCTGGGATAGGCAGGGACTGGGATAGGAACAAACCACGCAACCTGGCTAATCGTAATACTCCAGGCCCAGATGCGTGATCAGTTCCTCGTGGCGCAGATGCCGCAGCGTGTTTTTCAACTTCATCAACTGGATAAACAGATCATGCTCGGGATAAAGTCCCGGCGCGGTCATCGGAGACTTGAAATAAAAACTCAACCACTCCTGAATGCCAAGCCCGCGAAGCTCGGCGCTGCGTTTCGCCAAATCCATGAATAGCACGAGATCAAGCACGATAGGCGCCGCCAAAATGGAATCGCGACAAAGAAAATCCACCTTAATCTGCATAGGGTAACCAAGCCACCCAAAGATATCGATGTTGTCCCAGCCCTCTTTGTTGTCGCCTCTTGGGGGGTAATAGTTTATGCGGACCTTGTGGGTGAAATTGCCGTAGAGTTCAGGGTAGAGTTCGGGCTGCAGAATGTGCTCCAGCACCGAGAGCTTGGATTCTTCCTTAGTCTTAAAGGAGCCGGGGTCTTCGAGGACCTCTCCGTCGCGGTTGCCTAAAATATTCGTGGAAAACCAGCCGTTGAGCCCGATCATGCGAGCCTTGAAGCCGGGGGCTAGGATAGTCTTGATCAGCGTCTGTCCGGTCTTGAAGTCTTTGCCACAGATTGGGGCTTCGTTTTTTCGCGACAGGTCGTGCATTACCGGAACGTCCACGGTCAGGTTCGGGGCTCCGTTGGCGAAGGGTACGCCCTCCATCAACGAGGCGTAGGCATAGATCATTGAAGGCGCGATGTTCTCGTCGTTTTGGACCAAGGCTTTCTCAAACGCTTTGACGGACTGATGGGCTGCGCTGGGCTCGATGTAGCTTTCGGTGGAGCCGCACCAGATAGTGATCAGGCGCGTGGCTCCGGAAGTCTTCTTGAAGTCGCGGATATCGGCGCGCACCTGCTCGGCGAGATCCATCTTGTTCTTGCCCTTCTTGACGTTGGGCCCATCGATTTTCTTCACGTAGTTGTGATCGAAAACGGCTTTGCGCGGCTTGATGGAGCCGAGGAAAGGTTTGACCTGGTCGAGCAATTCGCGATCGAGAACGCCAGCCTTTTTGGCCGCGGTGTACATGTCGTCTTCAAAAATATCCCAGCCGGTGAAGACCAGATCGTCGAGCCCGGCCAGAGGGACGAACTCCTTGATCTTGGGCGAGCGAGCGTCGGTGCGCTTGCCCAGGCGAACGGTTCCCATCTGGGTGAGGGAGCCGATGGGCTTGGCGATTCCCTTGCGCACGGCTTCGACGCCAGCCACAAACGTCGTGGCGACCGCGCCCATGCCGGGGATCATTACACCGAGCTTGCCTTTGGGCGCTTGAATCTCACTGCCAGTGTGTTTCTTGGTTTCAGTTCTTGCGGACTTCTGCCGAATCGCCATCTTGTGAAGGCTTCCTTTATGGGAGCTCTTACTTGTGAGAGCTGGGAATGTAAGGCAATCAGGTATGTTCTCGTATCGAGCGGGGATTTGCAACCAAGTGCGGTTGAATGTGGAGGAGGGCAGTTCAACGGCGGAATCTTCGCATCCGGCGGAGCCAGGGCATAAATGCAGATTCCTCGACAGGCTCTCGGCGCGCGAGCGCGCCTGTGAGCGGCTCGGAATGACAACAGGTTGGGGGACGGGCGGGACGCACCGTCCTCCATCATCGAGCTTGAGTTTATTTCCCTTCCAAGTCCATCGTCTTTACCGGCAGATCCCAGTGTGCTTCGAGGATTTCGAAACGCTGCTGCTCTTCGTGTTCGTAGGTTTCCTTGTTGGGGAATAACTGTTTCTTGAGCGCATCCTCGTCGAAGGGCTCGTTGGCGACCGTGGCATTCTTGAAGACGATGGTGACGCGGTAATCCCAGCGGCCGTCTTCGGTGGTGTGGTAGCGCGGCTGGTCCATCCAGACCTTGAGCATGCGGCCCATCTCGACTTCTTGCTTCAGGAGCGGGTAGTGGTTCTTTTTGAACAGGCGCACGAACTCGTCGGCGTGCCCCCATTTTGCTTTGTAGTAGTACTCGACCACGAAGAGTTGGCCGGATGTAGCAGGTGCGGATTGCGCAAATCCGAGTGCTGAACTCAGAGAAAATGCGAACAGCAAGAACAGCCGTTTCACGATGGCCTCCTGGCAACATCTTCAAATATGTCAGCATTGTAACCGTCCTGACGAACGTCGGGTTCCATCCGACTACACTATGTCTAAGCGCACACGCTAATATCAGCGAATCAGGCCGCAATGACTACCGCATAGATCTGGCATTTTGCATGCATTGCATCTAGCGTCCTAGGGGCAGAGACTACGTCACTGCCAGCAGGACAATACCCTATGTTTCTCGCCAATGAGCGCGGCAAGAGCGATGTCCTGATCGTTGAACTCGTGAAGTAGCCAAGTGGATTTACACTGACGGGAAAGGCGCGCACCCACTCGTAGTGCGTTTGTCCCTCAATCCCGAAACGTCGAACCGCATGATTCCTAAATGAAAAAGCCCCCGCCAAATGCGGGGGCCAAACCGAACGAAGTCCTTTCACTTGCTGCCGGACATGCCACCGGACTCGCCTTCGTGCGTATCGATCGAAATCAGGAAAGCATTCCGGTCGGAGTAGGAGAATTTGTGTCCTTGTACATTGGCGCTGTGATCGAGGGAACGGTACATTTCGAAGCCGTCGTTGTTCTGGGCCCCAAAATATTTTACATTCCTCAATACCACGCCCTTGCCATCGGCACCCGCCTCACGCTTTAGCTGCATGGAGGCCATTTGACCACCACCCAGCGTGGCGTTGACGATATCCCCAGCCCGACTAACCTCGATCGGAGCTTCCTGCACTTTCAGTTCGCCCCAATCCAGACCGTACGTCTTGAGAATCATAGGCGCAAGAGCGTCGCGTTGTTCTTTGTTCGTGGATGGATCGAACGATACCACCACCCATTCTCCTTTCTTGTTTGTGCCCCATTCGTCGCCAAGATCTCCGGTCAGCCAATATTTGGCCCCCGCCAAGTTGGTGTTGCCCGAGTACCCGTCGCGCACTTTGACCGCCATGTTGAACTCGCAGTGCGGGTGCTCGGCGTGCTTGTTGAAATAGCAGGGGCAGAACAGATGGCAGCTGCAGGCTTCCACGTAATCAGCTTTCATCTGCCAGGCAGGCTTTCCCGAAGTCGAGGCCATGAGGACCAGCACACACAAGGTGAGAGCGCTTATCTGCTTCCAACTTCTCATGTCAACCTCCTTCTTTGAAAAAAGTTTCCCGAAGGTACCTGACTTAGTTTGGTGAGCCAGAGGATTTTACAACGGTTTGACGCGCGAAGTCACGTGGGACCGCCTATGATTTTCCACCTCCGGTTGGCAAACCATATTTTGAGACTTGTGCTTGTTGTCGCCAGATCGCGATTTCACCCACGACCGGGTCGTGAGTGCAATGGCGTTCGCCGTAGGCTCTGAAATTCACTGAAATTACTGCTTTGGTTCCTTTTTCAACAGCATTCGTCAACAATCAATCGCACTTCTTGATTTCTTCGACCGCTCGTTCAGTGACCGGGTGTTGTGGCTAAGGTTTTCGGGGGTCAGGCCGTCTCACCGATTCGGTGTCGTCCCTGCGGTTGAGGCGGGTCGGAGCTAAGGTGTGATCTCGAACACCGTCCCGCAGCCGAACCCGTTTTGCCACAAGCAGCGCCGCTGGATCGCCCTAGCGAGTTGTTGGCCAACATCCGCTAAGCGGGTGGGCCGGTACACCCCTACACCCCAAAAAGCCTTCTGCTGGTTACTTCCGCGTGCTGCTTCGCCGGAAGGAAAAGGCTGTCGTCTTGATGCTTCAGGCAAGGAAATGGCGGGAAAAGAGAAGGGTGAGCAAAACAGCACAGACTCGCATCCAGCTACTCACCTAGGATAGCCGCATCTTTCAAGAATTTGAGGTGCCGCCAATTAAATCCCCGAGTAATGCACCTGCCCTCAGTGACCCCAAGTTACCAGTGAAGCTGAAGCTCAGTGCCCTGTGGACGAGCGTTATGTTCTGCTACATCTATGCCGACTATTTTGAGCTCTTCAAACCCGGCAGGTTGCAAGAGATAATTGCGGGAAATGGCCCCTTCGGTCAGACGACTCAATGGGTCCTCGTGGTAGCCTCTCTGGTGTTGGCGATACCGAGCGTCATGATCTTCCTCTCGATCGCGCTGAAGGCAACGGTGAATCGGCGCGTCAACATCATCGTTGGTTCATTCTATACTGTTCTCATCATGTTCACCGCATCGCGTAATTGGGCCTTCATGAAAATGTACGGGGTCGTGGAAGTTGTCCTTACTGGACTAGCGGTATGGTACGCGTTGACATGGCCAAAGCAGGAAGCAGATAGGGCATAGCCGTGAGTGCGGCTATTTCGTGCGTAGTGACAATTTATCCCTCACGACATAAACCCCGTTGACAGGTTGAAGCCTACTTCCACCCGAAACAGACTCAAACCATGGCCCTCGCCAGAGGGCCTATGACGTATGCATGACGTACAGAGCAGGCTGCAATCATGTAACTTACTGATTTATTTGGCGTCCCCGACGGGATTTGAACCCGTGTTACCGCCGTGAAAGTCGTCCTAGAGTTCGTAACCGATTGAAACTAAACGGTACGGATAGCCCTCTAGGGCACTTATCGGACTGTGGAGACGGGTTATCGGACTGTTAACGGACTGTGATGGCCAGGTGCTAAGGAGCCTGAAAATCATGGACCCAACGCTTCTTTCCCTGCTGGATTCGATCCCGCAGAAATCACCTCGCTCCAAACTCGAAACTCACCGCGAACTGATTCGCCACTTGCGGCGCAAGGGTTGCACGTATCGCGACATCGTTCGCATTCTTCACGAGCGCATGGGCCTCGACGTGGCAGTGAGCACGATTCACTCCTTCATCAAGGTTCGCGCCAAACACCGGAAGCAGGCGCAATACGAACTCCCAACGCCGGGAATTGAATCGAACCCGATCCTAGCAAGCCCAGACGACGTTGCGTCCCGAATCGCGGCGCTCAAAGCAAAACCAGTCGAGCAGAAAACGAAGCCCAAACACTTTCACTTTGAAGAGAGTGAGCCGTTGAAGCTCGTCGGCCAAGGAGGATCGCGATGAACGCCGACGCAAAGAACAAACGAGTCGTTTTCACCATGGGTGGCAAAGGCGGTGTTGGCAAGACCGGTCTGATGGTCGCCCTGGCTGAATGGATTGAAGCCCGCGAGATCCCGTTCACGCTGCTCGACCTCGATACTGAAAACAAGGCTCGCGGATCGTTAAAGCACTTCTTCAACGGAACGGTGGCCAAGGTGAACATCAATACTCCCGCGGGTCTTGATACGTTCATTGATCATCTCGACTCCGGCGCTTCGATCATCCTCGCCGACATGGGTGCGGGATCGGGCCAGGTGGCAAGTGATTGGTTCGAGGCCATGTACGAGGATGTCTCGGCTACTGGCGCGCGCTTCACTGCTGTGGGCGTTGTCACGCCGGACCCGGCGAGCGTCGAGAGTGTCCTTGCATGGGCTAATCGCCTGCAAGACCGGGCTCAGTACTTGGTTGTCCAGAACGCGACAAGTCCACAAGCAGACTTCAGCTACTGGGACTCCGCTGAGCAGGCAATCCGTTTCCGCGAAGCGCTGTCGCCGATCGTGATTCGGATGGATTTTCGCTTGGCAGAACTGGAGAACCCAGCACGGCAACATGGTGTCCGTCTTGGCCAGATTGCCACAAGGCAGAATGCAATCAACGAACTGAAGCGTGCTTCGATCGTGATGCGTGCCGAAAGCTATCGACGGCGGCTCTTCTCCGAATTCGACCGAGCAAAGGAGATGTTTCTGCCATGAACACAGATCAGGCAGCGCTTGCCTTCAGAGAAACGGAAGCAGAGGGCCAGACTTTATTCGACGAACTCGCAGGCTTGGTGCCAGCAGAGAGACGAGCTGAGTATTACCGAGTCATCGCACACACGCGCACCCTCAGCCCAGACGATGAGATGCTTCGGATACTAGAAGCAATGGGCATCCTCGCGCTTCTCACGCGAGAAATGCCCGCAGAGATCGCCGCAGAACGCGAGTCGTTGCGAAAGATTCTGGAAAGTTCAGCGTCCCAGGCCACTGCAGTCGAGAAGCGAATGGCAAGATACGCATCACAACTCGAATCACGCCTCTCTCAGTTGCCGAAGGAATTGCAAGACGGTTTGGACCCGCCTCGAATTGCGAAGCTGTTGGGAGAAAGCCTGCGGCAGTGTTTCCAGCAATCCGGTCTGCCAGGCACCGCCGAAATGCTTGGCCAGTCTTGTTCTGAGATGCAGGCTATCCAGAAGACACTTGTGAACGTGCTTCACGAAGTGGCTCACTCCGACGGAGGAGTGATTGCTAAAGTCCAAAGCGCCAATGAGTCGCTCCTCCGGAGCATGGCTACAAGAGCACAACAGATCGACGATTTACTTGGTAGGCTGGAAAAGCAGGTCTGGGCAACGTGGCTGCCTGTCGTTGCCAGTGCCGCACTCGCATTGGGCTTCTTCTTGGGTACTTGGTTTGCCAGCGAACGGCAAGGAACATCGGAGACACCAAGCGCGGCTCAGTCACAACAGGAACCTGCGGCTCCCGATGCGCCGCCACGGGCCCTTCCGAAGCGAGGTGCCAAGCGCCATTGAGACGAAGGTTAGGTCACCAAGGAGTTACAGAGACTATGCCGGACATATGGTTCACAGCAGATTTTCATTTCGGGCACAGCAATATCATCCGCTACTGTAATCGCCCGTTTCGAAATGTCGAGGAGATGGATCAAACGATCCTCGAACGTCTGAATGCCTCTGTGAAGGCGAATGACACTCTCTATTTCCTGGGAGATTTCTGCATCGGAAGTAAGGCGCGGGTTCTGGAGCACCGCAAGCACCTTCGTTGCAGGAAGATCTATGCGCTCGCCGGCAATCACGACAAAGAAGCTCGCAAGTTGACTGAGGAGTTTTCTTGGCTGAACAACCTTGCGGAAATCTCCATACATGGCCAACCAATCGTGCTCTGCCACTATGCTATGCGCATTTGGAATCGGTCGCATCACGGAGCATGGCATCTTTACGGACATTCTCACGGTCGCCTGCCTGAGTCTCCCACTTCACTGTCCATGGATGTCGGCGTCGATACTCATGATTTCCGCCCGTGGCACTTCGATGAAATCAATTCGCTTCTGAGCGAGAGAAAAAAGGCGTCGGACAAAGCACGAACCAGTAATTTGTCGGGTGACGACCAGTGAAGGCGTCGGTTTTTGTCCAACCCGAACGAGGCGCACGAGTACCGTGGCTTACGTTCAGGTATGAGATGCTTTAGATACCGACGCCTTCAACCCTGGGAATCATGTACTCGCCGTCATGCAACCTTCTTTCAGTGGCATTCGCGCGAGTGTGAGTCTCACTTCCTTAGTGCGCGATGGTTCTTGGTAATCCAGTCCTCGACCTCGTTATAAAACTCGGCAGCCTGGACCATAATCTCTTTCGCTTCAGTCTCCGTGGCAACGTTGGAGAAAGTGTAGTCAATCGTGTTTCGCTTTCGCCGACACGTCTCAAAGTAGTCGGCGTACTTGTGCGCGGGTTTGCCCAACACAAGTTTCGTGCTTTCTAACGACACTCGGTGATGTCCGACCTTGCTCATGATCCGATATCCCGCACATGCTATAGCCATATTCGCAGCCTGGAGTGCAGCGTTGTAGGCTGTCGCGAATCTCCGATCCGGCGAAAGCCCGGCAAGGCTGGCGTCGGCGAGATCGCGGGCGATCAGGGCTCGCATATTGTCCAGTTCCTTCTTGGAGGTTGTGTGTTTCTTGGCGTCCTTATTTGCCAACAATTTCGTCCAAGTCACTCTGGCCTCCTCTCACGAAATGCTTGCGTCCCTTCAAGACCGTTGTAAGGAAATGATCGTGCGACTTAACCTTCTCACGAAACTCTTCGGGGGAATAGACCGTGGCATTCACTTCCCTCCCTAGGCGTTGTTCCGCTTTGCGCAGTGCTGAAGACAGGTCGGCTGGACCAGCTTTGCCAACGACCATCAAATCTACGTCGCTCGTCGCATGTTCTCGGCTTCGCGCTACTGAGCCGTATACAAAAGCACATTGGATTTTGTCCCCGAACGGCTCCAGAATCTGCTTCACAATTGGAAACAGTCCTGCGGTTTTCTCAAATAGTTGCTGCAGTTCCCGGAATACCGGAGATCTGGTCTCTGCTTTGAAATAGGCCCTTGTCCCTTCACGGCGATGCGACAATATGCCGCTCGCCACCAGGGACGACAGTTCCCGCTGAAGGCTGGATGGGGTGGTGCCTAGACGATCAGCAAGCTCCGACAGGTACCACCACTTGCTTGGCTGTGTGAGCGTAGCTGCGAGCACACCTTGCCGCACCTGTGGGAACAGCGCGGCGAGCACGGACGAGTTACGCATAATGCGTATATTATTACGCATATTGCGTAAGCTGTCAAACTGTTTGGAGCGCGTGGGGAATGCTAGGCTCAGGCACGAGCCGCTTCGAGTCGGGCGGCAGATAGAAACTGCAACAGTCGAGTCTCCTCATGCCGTTTGTTCTTAAACCAGTCTGTCGACCAGATTCTATAGATCTTCCAGCCATGGCTCTCAAGGATCTCCTGGCGTAGCCGATCGCGATCGCGGGCTGACTTCGCTGAGTGATAAGCTGCGCCATCGCACTCGATTCCTGCGAGGTATCGACCTGGATTGGCCGAGTCCCTGACGCCGATGTCGATGGAGAATCCTGCAACTCCTACCTGGGGCACAATTTCATACCCTGCTGACTTGAGAATATAGCCTACTGAAATCTCGAAATCGCTGTCAGGTTCGCCTCCCGCTCCGGGCATCTCGGGGATTGTGCCATTCTTGGCAAATTCCAAGTATTGTCGGAGAACTTTCACTCCCCAGGAGGCGCTGTCCGTCATGATGTTGTTAGCTTGCAGGGACGAAAACACTTCGACTCGCCTCTTGGCACGCGTGAACAGGACATTCAGCCGTCGATGGCCCTGCGGTCCGTTGATTGGTCCAAACCTCTGGAATTGCTTGCCCTGCTCATTCGGCCCGTAGGTCGTCGAAATGAAAATCACGTCTCGCTCATCGCCTTGCACATTTTCCAGGTTTTTGACAAACAAGGGCTCCGACTTCCCCCTCCAGTCCGATACAAAGGCCTCCGCGTGGGGATCATTTATGATTTCCTGGTCAAGCAAGTCGTCTATCAGTTCACGTTGTTCAAAGTTTAGTGCCACGATTCCGAGGCTCTCTTGCGGGTGTAAGCGCATGTGTTCGACCGCTGCGCGAACCACTTGTTGTGCTTCAACGACATTCCTGCGATTCACAAATCGTCCATCTGGGACTTCGATGAGCTTCACTCCCAAATCTGGATGATCCGAATATGCGGACGGAAACACGACTAGGTTTTTGTAGAACTCGTGGTTTGAAAACTCTATTAGGCTGTGGTGCCGTGAACGGTAATGCCAGCGCAATCGCCTGACCGGTTGGTACACCGACGTAGCGACATCAAGAATGCTTTCGGCATCCTCAGCAGCCGTGAGGTCATCGTCGGTCACGTCCCCGTCTTCCATTACTCGTTCAAAGAACGTGGTCGGAGGAAGCTGCTTCGGATCGCCAACGACAACCAATTGCCCTCCCCGTGCGATTGCGCCGAGAGCATCTTCCGGCTTGAGTTGGGATGCCTCATCCATAACCACGAGATCGAAAACTAGCCTGCCCGGCTCCAGGTACTGAGCGACCGACAATGGGCTCATCATGAAACATGGCTTAAGCGCCTTCAGAGCATCTCCCGCGCGGTTCACGAGCTGCCGTATTGGCACATGGCGCTTCTGTTTTGCCAGCTCATGATCGATAAGCGAGAGGTCACTCCACTGACCCACGGGTCCAGATCGAGAGCCCATTGGAACAGAACGGGCGTCAAGGACGGACGCTGCGTACTTAGCATTGAGCGACATGATCTCTCGGTCAAGCCCAGCAAACCTGGCCCGGACATTCTCGTGAACCAGCCCTTTGAACAACATCAGATCAGAATGAGCGTTAATGCAACTAGTGGCCAGGGAGCTGTAAAAAAGGTACTCATAGACTCGGGGCAACCCGTCAATCGTTACCGCATTGCTAAGAGCGAGGCGTGGAAGCGCAGGCAACGTCGCCGCCGAACACTCATCCCAGGAGCGTAGCCAGTCGACATACATGGGTAGGTCGTCCGGGCAATGCAGTGCCCGTTCCAAGCGGGCGGCAACTGCCGTAAACGGAACCTCGTAGATCGTTTGACAACCCCAAAATTCCACGACATCCAGCTTGGCAATTTTGGTCATAGTCAGTAGTGTTCCCTGAAGTTCCGACATCGATTCGATATAGCTGCTCAACTCCGCATGAAGTAACGGAGAGTTTGCGTCGAAGTCTTGCAGCAACCAACAGCGAACAGAGGGCGGAAGTGCTCCAGAGTCGACTTCTGCAGCGAAGTCCACGGCTAGTCTTATTGCGTCAATGTCTGTGTCGGGGCCTTCACAGACTTTCGCTAACCCGAGCTCCTTGGTTAAGCGATCAACCTCACGCGCATGTATGCTTTCGTCGCGGCATAGGTCATGCAGACTTCCAGCATAAGCCAACTTGAGAAGACTCTTTATTCCGCTCTGAGCAGCCAGTGTGGACAGATGGGACAGTTTGCGGTCTACCACCTGGAGATTGGCGCCGAATTCTGCCAGAGACCCATCCCACGAACACTTCATAGAAGCCGGTAGGGCATCTGCGGCCGGCTTGGCCAGATCGCAAATGCTGGTCAGAGCATCGATCTCCTCGCCCCTTGCTTCGACCTGTCGGCGCAAAGTTCGAAAATCTGCTACCGGCATCGAGGTGAGCACGTCCAGAAATTCTTTGCCCGCCGCCCCTAAACTGAGACCTGCGCCGGAGAGCCATTCCGCCACACGCAGTAAGGCCGGCCACGGACTTTTGAAGCTGTCGTAATGAACTCCCGCGACTTCGCTAAAACGCTTGTCGGTATTGAAAGATCTGAGGCGATCCTCGTACTCGGCTAGGTCCCTGAGTCCTGAGATAGCCTCTGAGTGGCCAACCCTCCTGGGCGTTTTCAGAATCCGGCGGAAGATTCGCTTTGCATTTCGACAATCTTTTCGAAACAGACGGCTGACAAAGTTGCTTTCCAACAGATTGGCTGCATGATCATGCAGTTCGGCGGACGAAGGAAGGTTGCTCAGTTCAAACTGTTCTCTGAGTTTTGCGCTTCTGGCGCGGATATCAGCAGCTTTCTCCTGGGCTAACCTGATTACGGTGGGTGAGTATTCACGCTGCAAGGCTGAATGCCGGTAGCTGAGTTCCTCATCGGGAGCAGTAGCGAGCGCTCTGAATGCTTCACGCAGCAAATTGAAGCCCTCACGGCTGCTAGAAACCTTCGGTGAGAGACTAGACTGCGCCCAAGACGACAAATTTGTGGCATGTGGGATCTGATGAAGTAGCTCTTTGATTCTCGTAGCATGGGCATTGATCTCCGACGTGGAAAACTCTCCGATGCCATTCCCATCCACCAAGCAAGAAAGTTCGTGGAGAGAAGAAGGATAGCCTTGGGTGGCCGTGCGTAGATCGGCCACTTGCGAAATCTGAGCGCGAATCTTGCGCCAGCTTGATATCTGGTTGCAAAAGCCGCCAATAATCCGGCGTGAACTATCTGAATGAAGCCCAGGCAAGAGACCAAAGGTAGGATTCGGGCTAGCAACAGGCAGGCCCCCTTCAACTGAATGACACCACTCCAACTCGCCTAGTGTCCCGGCAAGTACGAATCCTCGTCCATGGAGCTTCGCGACGGCATCTGCACAAGCGTTCGCCAAATCAATGCCGCTACGGACCAGTCTCAGCAAATCGGCTTGTTCCGCATATCCCATGTCAGCTGATTCGACGCCGTACCAAGGATGTTCCTTCAATATCGGACATTTCTCGAACATCTCCTTGGTCATAACCGCGAAAAGATCCGTGGCGTGTCTGCCCCGCTCATAAGCAGGACGGCTAAGTCGCTCCTCGTCCCGGATCATTAACGAATCTAGGTCTGGGACATTGCCGGGGAGGGCCATCGCCGCGCGGTGCTTGGCCCATATGATTTCGAAGGTTGTGCTTCCAAACTTAGGGTGGGGTAGATTCAGCAGGCGAACGTACTTGTTGAGTTGGCCTCTAGTTTCCTTGGCCTGACTCAGCTTGTATTCCAGATTCGGAGCTCCCCCGAAAGTATTGCGCGCGCTCAATCTTCGTTCGAGGCCGTTTAGCAATTCACGTTTCTGGGTCTTGCGGCTATGCAATTCTAAGCAAAACAGACCTAAGCCAATTGCGTCGAGACGCCGGTAGACAACTTCCAGCGCGGCCAATTTCTCTGCAATGAACAGGACTGATTTCCCCTTTAGAAGCGCGGCAGCAATCAGATTCGTGATGCTCTGGGATTTTCCCGTTCCTGGTGGTCCCTCAATGACCAAATTCTTTCCATTGAGAGCGTCAATCAAGGCACTGTGCTGCGAACTGTCCGCGTCATAGAACAATCGGGGAACCGGCATCTTGAGATCCTCATCATCGATTGGATACTCGTCAGGGAACGTAACGCCTGATGCCTTGACACCTTCAAATAGGTTCTTGATGACAGAATGATCTGTAATCCGCGCCTTGGCTGGCCACCGCGTAGGATCGAGATCGAGGAACATCAGAAGTTTCCCGAAACTCAGGAGTGCGAGGGTCAGGAAATTCTTGACCTGCCATCCTGGCCGACTCGAAATTGCTTCTCGAACAGCGTCGGCATAAGAAGATGGGTTATCTTCCTCACGGAGGTAGGGCACGGCCACGCCAAAGTCTCGTTTCATTTTCTCAACGAGAGACAAGTTGGTCGTCAGGTCCTCATTTGAATACTGGATTTGGTAAACCCAGCCCTGATTTCGAGGGGCCTTTTCCCGGTCAATTGTGACCGGCATAATTAGAAGGGGGGCGTGTGAAGCTTGAACGGTCTCCGAATCCTTCCACTCCAGGAATCCGAAGCACAAATAAAGCATATTCGCGCCGGATTCCTCGATTGAGGTCCGCGCTGTGGTCGTAATCTTCTTTGCAGTCCTGTCTAGATCGTCTTGGTATGCCAGTACGCGCAGTCGCGGTGGTTCGTCAGGGGAATCTAGATCAAAGTCCGTGCTCCAGCCAAGCTCAGCAGCGTAGTCCTTTGCTGGAATCTTGTCTTCTTCCTGAGCGTCGTCGGTCAATAGGTGGGAATCGCCCGAACGTCGCACGACACCATCCGACTCAGGAACGGCCTCGACAGTAAAGGCATTCCCCTCCATTAGGTGCTGAAACACTGCGTCAAGTGCGGTATCCACGAATCGCAGACATGACGTCTTCGGATGTCTAAAATTCAACAGCTTGTTGCGAGCGGTTAGGTCCAACAGTCGCGTCCGGATTTTTTCAAGCCCAGTGTGCACGTTCCCGAGAGAGAACTCCTCGCTGATCTTCGGGGCGTCAGACGTACCGTGTTGGGTTTCTTCCGACGGCATATTTGGAGCGAAAGCGGATATTAGCACGTGAGAACGGCCCCGCATCGATTGCGCTTGGCACGCCTCACAGTAATGGAAAAGCCCTGCCTCCCCTGGGGGAGGCAGGGCTCTCGAACAAGTCAAGACTAAGCACTCAACCGGCGATTGTCTAGTGTTTCTACCGACGACAGGTCAACAGCACTGCTGTTGCTTGATTGTGAGTTTTCTAGAGTCGAAATCCAGATTTCTCAGTCCGTCGTTCGGCGGCTCACACCGCGGAAAGAAGTAATTCTTTTCGGTCCCGTCGACGCTTTATCATCGAACATACTACGAACTGAATTGGAACGGCTTCGAACCGTGTTCGAGGCTGTTCGAGCAGTGTTCGCCACGCCATTTAGGAACTGCACAGACCTAAGCCGAAGGCTTAGGGATGGTGTCTCTTTGGAAAACGAATTGGTTTCTTCTCGAATGGCCTCTGCTGCGCCAAATCCGCATCAGTCGTGGATAACCTGCGGTTCCAAGGCTGGCCGCCGAAAAACGCGTGCACTACCAACAGTTTCATGCTAAATTGACGTTGTGAAGCGCCTGCTTCAACCCCGATCGTCATTACGACTCAGTCCATCCCAACTGAGTTATTAACTCCTGCACAATTTCTAGCTTCAGGCCCGTGGCGGAACTGGCATACGCAGCTGCCTCAAGAGCAGCCTTTTGTGGGTTCAAATCCCACCGGGCCTACCAGAATTCCTTTGTTCTTTGACAATTCAACGGAGAGTGGGCCGGACGGTAAGGCACTTGTCTGCTAAACAAGGGCGCTCGCAAGAGGCTAACGGGTTCAACTCCCGTACTCTCCGCCATGCGGACGGTACTGCTGAATGGCCGGCAACTGGTCCTGAAAACCGGGGCATCGTGATGAGCGATGGGCGTTCGATTCGTCTACCTTCCGCCAAGTCTGCACAGGTGCGTGAGCCCGGCCGAAACGGACCGGCTGTAACCCGGTCTCCCCGAGTGGGACGCGGAGGTTCAAATCCTCCCCTGTGCACCAGTGCCAGCGTGCGCGAATTGGAATAGCGGCCTGTCTTAGAAACAGGTGTTTGAGAGTTCGAATCTCTCCGCTGGCACCAGAATTCTTGATCCGCCGAGATTATTGCAGCGTCGGCGGTGCATACGGCTAATACAAATGAAAATGACACCTGAATTCGATGACGCACCAGACTTCATCAGGTATGTCGAGCAGGTGGTGAACGGAGTTGTTCGACGCCATTTGCCTAAAACTCTCGTCTTGATCAAGATTAACAACTGGTTCGGCTCGAACTGGCTTGGCTTTTCTGGCAAGGCGCTCGGGGCGCTCGGCATCTGGAACAAGCTCCGCAATAAGCCTGCAGACAATATCAGGATCCCACCTTTCGTGCCCTCGAGAGTTGTATCGCAACGAAGCTTTGCAGGCCCGACCTATGAGGAAGTCGCTAACGGCAAGCCCATTCACACTCAAATGCCGAGCAATCGTGCTCTTCTCCGTAAGGCTGCCACGGCTGCACCAGGCACCGCGCTCGTGTGGTACAGCGGGAATTCAAGGACGGTCGGACGCGGCGCAGTCATGGCCTATGTTCCTGTGAGCAACTCATACTGGCCATGGTACGCGGCATTAGAGACGGGCGATCCATGGCGCGTAACTGAAACGTGGGACATCAAGCGTGAAGACTTGTCGAAACTAATTGAACAAGGATCGTGAGCGAGCATTCAGGCACCGGCCAGTGTCAAGGCCGCGCTTCGCGCCGCATTTGCGGTCGAAGAGCCTTGACACGTGGTCTTCGGCGTTTCGGCTTATTATTCAGCTATCCAGGGATGTCAGATTTCTAGTTGTACGAAACGGGCTCCGCCCCAAGCTGAATCGCCGTTGATGGCAATTGTCCTTCTTACACATTGAGACACTGCAAAAACCGCTGTCCTGTCGCACGAGATCTGGGACTTGAGAAAGACGAGTTCAAACAAGCATTCTCCTACGAGCATGAGAATCATTACTTACAGCGACCTGCACCTTGAATTTGGCTCGGGCTGGATGTTGCCGCCAGATGCTAGCGGAGATGTGATGATTCTGGCAGGCGACATCATTACGCTTAGAGATTATGACCCGCTAGATCGGCTTCTACAGAAATGGAAGAAACCTGTTCTGTATACGACAGGAAACCACGAATATTACACGCAGAGGCCGATGAATCAAGAGGACGAGAGATTCAGGGCGTGGCTCAAAGCCAAACATCCGCATGTGAAACTGCTGCTTGATGAGGTGGTCAGCATCGGGGGTGTCCATTTCTTCGGCGGCACGATGTGGACGGATTTCAACGGCGGGGACGTGTGCGCCATGGAAACCGCCCAAGATCAAATGAATGATTTCCGGCTGATACGCAATCCGGACCAAACACGCTTCACTCCAGCCGACGCCGTTGCCCTGCATACGAACTTCGCGTCGAAATTGCTGAACTGGCTCGGCAAGGATCTAAACGGTCCGCGCGTGGTTATCAGCCATAACGCACCGGTAGTCAATCCCAACTCCAAATACAAGGGCGGCCCTCTCACGCCGGCGTTCAATTCGCTGGACATGATGGAGATCATTGAGACCCGGCAGCCGGCCCTCTGGGTCTATGGCCATACGCATGAATGTGACGATCAGACGATCGGCCGGACCCGGATCATTTCAAATCAACTCGGATATCCCGGCAACTTTGGGGGCTTTGAATGCAAGGATTTTGATGAAGCGGGCCTGCCAGTCGAGGTAAGCGTTTAGCCCCGAGCGGGCAAAATTACCTTACGAAGGCAAACAACATGCCGTGCATTCTGCCTAAACTCTACAGTCGTGGATCTACTGGTTCGCTCTCTAGGGCGAGCACTCCGAACACACACTCGTGAACTCGGCGCAACGGTTCTTCGTGGACGAACCGCTCCACCGCCTCCAATCCCAAAGCAAACTCCCGTAGCGCGAGCGACCGCTTTGCACCCAGGCCTCGACTCTTTAGTCGCAGCAGGTTTTCGGGAAGCGTGTATTCAGGGCCATAGATGATTCGCAAGTATTCTCGTCCAGGGACCTTCACGGCAGGTTGTACCAATCCCTTCCGACCCTTAGCCACAAACTCCAACGGCTTTACAACCATGCCTTCGCCGCCACTTGCCGTCAGCTCCTCCCACCATTTGATTCCTTTCTCCTGATCGGCCCTGTCGGTAAGGTCCACCACTTGAAATGGTGTCGCGAGTAATAGGCCAGTATCGGCCTGACAGATTCGAGCAATCGTTTCCATGTGCCACAGGTGATCTTTCGCGGTGTGAACGGCACCCTCGCTGGCAAGCAGGTGGAAGGGGGCCAGTTTCAGGTCGGCGAGAGAATGCACGATCCAGCAGTACCGTCGGTATGCCTCAACATAGAGATCGGCGGCTTCCTTACGCAGAATGTGTTGTTCCGCGAGTGCCGCGACCTCCGGATTCTCCGCAGCTGCTCGCAACGCTGCAATCGCCACCGGCAAAGCCACACGGGCCGCCGCCCCGGTTGGAGCGTACTGCTGGCGCAACAATTCTTGTGCCTTGGCGGACCACGGCATCAATTCGCAGTCCAGGCAGACCCAGTCAGTTTTCAGCTCTTCCCAAATGCCTGCCGCTTCTACAGCCTTGCGGACTTTTTCCAGAACCTCCGACTCCAGAGGCGCATCATTGAAGAACCGCCGGCCTGTCCGCGTGTAGCAGACTCCAGTCTCACCTTCCATTATTCCAAACCGTTTGCGAGCAGCATCGGCGCTACGACAGATGACGACTACCGCTCGCGATCCCATGTGCTTCTGTTGGCAGACCACTTTGTGCACGCCCTCATGCAGGTAGTAGGCAAACGCTTCTTCAGGATGTTCGAGCAGTCCGTCACGTTTACTGGTCTCACATGGGGACATCGTGGGCGGCAGATAGATGAGCCATTTTGGATTTACTGCAAATCGGCTCATCACCTCCAGGGCTGTGATCGCATTCTCTTCTCGAATCGTGATGTTGCGGTGCAACCGCGTGTTAATGATCCGCTTGCCGATGACATCCTCGATGTCGAGCAGGTCATCCAGTTGCTGTTGTGCAGTCAGCGCTGGTGCCATTTCCTCCTGGGACAAGAACGGCTTGGCCGACTCGTAATAGGTTCGCAGAGCAGAAATCGACATCAACTCACGTTCGGGATAACGAAGGGCAGTCAATTTTCCGCCAAACACGCACCCGGTATCTATGTTGATCGTGCGGTTCAGCCATTCCGGCTCGGCAACCGGCGTATGCCCATAAACCACCATCGCCTTGCCCCGATACTCAGCCGCCCAGTTGTAACGCACTGGGAGTCCGTATTCGTCAGTCTCCCCGGTGGTCTCTCCATACAGCGCAAAATCGCGCACTTTGCCAGAGCCGCGTCCCTGCATCTCCTCTCTCATGCCGGCGTGTGCCACAACGAGATTCCCTTCGTCGAATACATAGTGGCTGACAAGATCGTCGAGAAACTTGATGACCGTCTGCTTGAATTCAGGAGTCTCCTTATCGAGCTGTTCAAGGGAGTCGGCCAATCCATGCGTCAACTGCACATCGCGTCCCTTCAGTTTCCGCATCAGCTTCATGTCATGATTTCCAGGAACGCAGAACGCCGTACCCTCTTCAACCATTTTCATGACCATGCGCAGCACTTCTGGAATCTTGGGTCCGCGGTCAACCAGATCACCAACGAAGATCGCTCTGCGACCATCTGGTGGAGTCACACTTGGTGCTGTCGGTCCTTCGTTGATCTGGTAACCGAGCTGAATGAGCAAGGCGGTCAACTCTTTGTAGCAACCGTGCACGTCCCCGATGATGTCGAACGGTCCGTGCTCATGTTTCAGGTTGTTCCAAAGTGGCTGTCGCACGATCGTGACCGAGGAGACCTCCTCTGAACTCGACAGCACGAAGACATGACGGAAGCCTTCCCGTTCAAGCCCCCGAAGCGAACGCCGCAGTTGCTGGGACTGGTTTCTGATGACGTGAGGGCCGAACTGACGGTCGGGTCGACTCAGATTACGTTCGTGGCAAACCTTCTCTGGCAAGTTCAGAACAATCGCCACCGGCAAAACATGAAACTCGCGAGCGAGCGCCACTAGCGGCTTGCGCGCTTCGGGCTGGACGTTTGTTGCGTCAACCACGGTCATCCGGCCAGCAGCAAGCCTTTTGCGAGCGACGTAGTGCAAGACATCGAATGCATCGTTCGTGGCCTCTTGCGAATTCTCGTCGTCCGACACAAGACCGCGACAGAAGTCTGAAGAGAGAACCTCCGTAGACTTGAAGTGCGCCCGAGCGAAACTCGACTTCCCGCAGCCGGAAGGACCAATGAGAACGACCAGCGAAAGTTCAGGAATTGTTATGTTCACGAGCTGAAGACCCCCATCTGCGTGGGCGAGCCGACCTGGGGATCTTCTTCTCCTACCGGCAGAAACCTTACTGCGTACCCAAACCGTTCAGAGATTTGGCGTGACCAGTGCTGGAATTGTTCCCGAGTCCATTCGAAGCGGTGATCTTTATGACGAAACTTTCCCGCTGGCAGAGTTTCAAACTTCACGTTGTACTCGCAGTTGGGCGTAGTTACGATGATTGTTTTCGGGCGTGCCGCTTCGAAAAGAACACGCTCAAATGCCGCCAGCCGGGGTGCATCCAGATGCTCGATGACTTCAACCACCGTGGCCGCATCGTACCCGGCCAGGCGCTTGTCACGATACATCAGCGAACCATGCATCAATTTCAGCCGCTCCTTCTGTTTCGTGGGCATCCGGTCGAGTCGCAGACGTTGGCTCGCAATCTCAAGACTCCGGTACGAAACATCCATACCCACGATCTCTGTCAGTGACTTCTCATCTAACAGGGCTCGCAGGAGTTTCCCTTCTCCGCAGCCTAGGTCTAGGACGCGCTTTGCCTCGACGGATCGAAGCACAGCGACCACTGCTCCCATACGCTGCTGCCAGAGCCGAATCGGCTCCTCCATTTTCGTCTCTTCTTCAGAGTGAGCTTCCTCTGTCGCGTCAGGATCGGGGTTGTCTTCCTCCGCTAGCCTGGCGAGAGCTTCTCTTGCCAACTGCCTCTGGCGTGGAAGATACCGCTTTACGATCGCCTCTTTGTGTGGATGCGACGCCAGCCAGCCTTCCCCTTTGCGCAAGAGTTTCTCAACCTCGTCCTTGCCAATCCAATAGTGCTTCTCAGCATCCAGCACAGGCACAAGCACGTAGAGATGATTGAGCAGATCCTGCAGGCGGAAAGTTCCCGCCAAGGTCACTGAGTAGTACGGTCCCTCACCCCACTCTGGAAATTTCTCGTCAAGCGGATGATGCTCGGTAGTTACGCTGTACCCGAGAGGCTCGAATAGCTCGCGGATCAGCCCCTCACCGGCGCGGCAGGCCACAACCGTCAGTTTTGCAGTCAACGGAATCGCATGGTCTGCCAGTTCTTGCCTCCCCTTGCTGCGCCCAGACATGGCTGTCCCGAAAGCTCGGCCCATAGCGACGCTGAGGAAAGAAGAGAGAACATATGGCCGGTCGTTCACATACTGATCAAGAGTTCCGCCCTCATGCTGACCCCGCTTGCCGCGAACCAGTCCAATCGGATCGACATCGAGCAGCAAGGCAGCCGTGCACCGATTCGAACTCGCTTCCGGATAGAAAACATGTGCTTTCCCAAACGACAGCTCGAACGAGTGCAACTTTGCCGGGTTCTTATGAAGCAGGTAGCCCAAGTCCGTTGCCGGGTTATGCGTAGTTGTGAGCGTCAGTAGCATGGTTGGATTACAGAGTCCGTTATAGGCCTCTTACCTCCGAAATCGTTAGGCTTTCCACATCGAAGTGCCGCCCGGCGCTCAAGGGATGCCAAATGCCAGAATATGATTCACACAACACAACGTGATAGGTCAAATGATTGAACAGGGACACCAGACAAACGATTCCTTCTTGCGCCTTGTCCCAATCAAGCACGATGATGTGCCCATTCGTTTGCCGATAGATCGCGTCGTCGCGATGCAAGATTGGAAACTTCGAAGCGATTACGGGGGCACGCCGAGGAGCTTTACCTAATCTGATGTACTCACGAATCGGGTCGAAGTCAGGGCGCAGCACGAAATCCGCGCCCTTCAAGTGAGCGAGAAAGTTGAAGGCGATCTTCGCCACTCCCCGGAATATGATGTCGTCCAGGACTCCCTCCGCGAAAGCCTCGACCTCGTTGCCGACTCGTTCCAAGGGTCCCCGTTCCTTGAAGACAATCCCCATCTTGATTAGTTTGTCGGATAGTCGTTGAACGCTCCCATCCGGCTTGCCAACTATCTTCGTGTCCGTGTCGGTCCGATATCGTTCCCAACTCCTTGGTTGATCGATATCCTCTTCAAGAAACCATTTCCAATCCGTCTCACCATGCTTACGAAATGCAACTTGAGGCAGAGGATCAGCACGTAGTGCTGTGCCCGCTGCGTTCCGCTCGACAGTGATACGGGCGCCGTGCCAGTCTCCTGGCGTAATCACCTTAACGATCAGCCGCGATTCGCAAAGCCTGTGTCGACCGCTTGCAGTCTTCA
This sequence comes from Terriglobales bacterium, assembly GCA_035601775.1. Classification (GTDB taxonomy): domain Bacteria; phylum Acidobacteriota; class Terriglobia; order Terriglobales; family Acidobacteriaceae; genus JABDBE01. Next base: position 34,884 of record DATNNO010000007.1, read on the forward strand.
GTCCGTAACGCACGCGTAGCAACGCCTCGACGCTGTCTCGTGTAAGAAACAGTTCAAGTTCTTCGGCAAAAAAACTATTGCAGCCTTCGCAAACGCAACGCAACGTCAGGTTGTCATGAAAGCGTCCGAATGCTTTCGGCACGACATGTTCCCTTGGAAAGCGGCGCGAGCTAATTTGTCGGCAATAAATACAAGTGCTCATCGTCATTTCATCATCTCATTGGTTGCGCGGGCAGGATTTGCACCTGCGTTTAGAGGTTATGAGCCTCTCGTATCGTCCTACGCTACTACCGCGCCATAAATCCTCAAGCACCAAAGCAAATGGTCCGGGTGGCAGGAGTTGAACCTGCGTGGACATGTGCCCAAGACATGTGGGTGGCCGCTACCCTACACCCGGATCGAAAGAGAGGGCCCTGCAGCCCTCTCCCGTTTAGCCCTTCACGCAGACCACCTGGCGCAACGTGTGCACCACGTCCACCAGATCACGCTGCGCTTCCATCACCGCGTCGATGGACTTGTACGCCATCGGCGTTTCGTCGATAACGTCCGCGTCCTTACGGCACTCAACGCCGGCCGTTGCTTTGGCATGGTCGTCCAGCGTGAAGCGGCGCTTCGCCTCCGTACGCGACATGGCACGCCCGGCTCCATGGCTACAGCTCATGAAGCTTTCCGGATTGCCCTTGCCGCGCACAATGTACGAACACGCCCCCATGCTGCCGGGAATGATTCCCATGTCACCCTCGCGCGCACGCACTGCACCCTTACGCGTGATGAGCACGTTCTCGCCATAGTGGTGCTCCCAGGTCACATAGTTGTGATGGCAGCTAACGACTTCCACATTGGCTTCGAACGCCGGGACTTCTCCCGAGCCCTGCACCGCCGCGATCATGTTGCGCATCATCAGATCGCGGTTGGCCAGCGCGTAGTCCTGCGCCCAGTGCACCGCGCGGACATAATCCTCGAAGTGCTCCGTGCCCTGCGGCAGGTACGCGAGGTCCTTATCCGGCAGGTTGATCATCCACTGGCGCATATCGTTCTTCGCCAGCTCGATGAAAAACGTGCCGAAACGATTGCCCACGCCACGCGATCCCGAGTGCAGCAGGAACCAGACGTTCTCCTTTTCGTCGAGGCAGACCTCGATGAAGTGGTTTCCTGTGCCAAGCGTCCCAAGGTGATTCATTCGCTGCACATGGTTCAGCTTGGGATACTTGTCGATGATCGCCTTGTACGCTGGCTCCATCTCCGCCCACGCTTCCAAGTGATGCGCCGGAGCGTCCGACCACGCACCGCGGTCGTTCTTGCCGCCGTTGTCGGTACGTCCGTGCGGCACTGCCTTCTCGATCGCTGTGCGGATGCCGTGCAGATTGTCCGGCAGATGGTTGGCGTGCAGCGAAGTCTGCACCGCCATCATGCCGCAACCAATATCCACGCCGACTGCGGCCGGAATGATTGCGCCGCGCGTTGGAATCACGCTGCCCACGGTCGCACCGATGCCCCAATGCACGTCCGGCATCGCCGCCACCCACTTGTAGATGAATGGCAACTGCGCGACGTTCAAAAGCTGCTGGCGTGCAGCGTCCTCAAGTGGGACGCCCTTGGTCCAGGCCTTGATGGGAACGCCGTTGTCGGACTTGATTACGTTGTAAGTATTGTCGGTCATAAATTATCCATTCCGAATCAGTCAGGGGATTTAGAGAGCCTTCACAAACTCCTCAAATTCCCGCACCCTTTGTCGATCCAGGCTTTTGCCCAACTTGGCAATCAATTTCCGATCTGCAGTCACGAACGTTAGAGCTGGATCAGCCAAATACATTAACTGCTGGTTGTCTATCCAGTCCTGCAGTTTTCCTTCGAACTTATACGCACCCTTCGTGCTCTCAAGGTGAATGTGCGCTAGATGACAGTAGGCCGCATCCAGTGCTCTCGAAACTTTCCCGACGTTTTCTTGGCTCTGAGATGCATGAGCATCAAATGCCAAAATGAACGCCGCATACAGATCTGGAGGCGGCATCCCTTTTCCCGCATTCTTTGCAAGTCTCAGTTCTTCTCCCCAGAGCTTCTTGCCGTCTTCCATTTGTTTTCTCAACATCGCAAGGTCAATGCCAGCGGTCAGGTCAATCCCCTCAGGCAAAGACGCCATCACGACATTCCCGAACGAGAGATCCTCCTTGTGTTGAGCCCCACTAATGACAGGCATCCAAACCCCTTGCAGTTCGTCGGGCGAAAACTCCGGTCGCTCAGACGGAAGGCCCAACACCGCGGTTCTTATAAACTGCCCCGGCATCGGGAGAAAAATGCATCCATCGACATTCGTCAACACCAGCAGTCGTTTCCGATTCTGCTCGAAGTGAGGCTCGTCACCGCCGGCAAGTGCGTTAACAAGTTCCAAGAAAGTCGTAAAAGAAACCCGGTACTTGTATTTTCCGACCAGTTTCTCGATGACTTCCTCCCACATGGCAGCAGGAATCACTCCATCGCTGACTCTGGTAACAATCTGGGTGTCGAAGAAGACTGCTTGTTCCATTCTTGCCTCGCTTTCTATGATCTGGTGGCTCGGCACGGAATTGAACCGTATCCACTGGCTTTTCAGACCAGCACTCTGCCGTCGAGTTCCCGAGCCAAACTTGGTGGACGGTGCGAGACTTGAACTCGCATTTCACGGTTGCAGGCCGTGGGTAATCCCCTTATACGAACCGCCCAATTTGGGGCGAGATGAGAGAATCGAACTCTCGTGACTGGAGCCACAATCCAGTGCCTAAGCCATTCGGCCAATCCCGCCATCGAAATCTGGGGCTGGTCGAGTGAATCGAACACTCGTCGGAGAGGTACAAGCTCTCTGCACTCCCACTGTGCTAGACCAGCAAACCTTGGAGCTGGCACGCAGCCTCGAACTGCGGTCGGGCGCTTACCATGCGCCTGCTCTTCCGTTGAGCTATACCAGCGGAGCTGGCGCGGCGATTCGAACGCCGATCACGGACTTACGAGGCCCGAGCTCTTCCCACTGAGCTACACCAGCAACAAAACTTCTTTACGACAATCTGGAGGCGGTGGGGAGAATCGCACTCCCGATTCTCTGCTTTGCAGGCAGATGCCTTGCTGTCTTGGCTACACCGCCACATAACTTGCTTTCTAGATCTGGAGCGGAAGGCGGGACTCGAACCCGCGCTCTCGACGTTGGCAACGTCGCGTCTTGGCCACTAGACGACTTCCGCCTGGAGCGAGCAGCGAGAGTTGAACTCGCGTCATCGGGTTGGAGGCCCGAGGCACCAGCCGCTATACCATGCTCGCGTTTGGCGGGAGATGAAGGACTCGAACCCTCGTAACTGGATCTGGAGGCCAGTGTCCTAGCCGCTGGACGAATCTCCCGCAAACTTATGGCGGAGCTAACGGGAATTGAACCCGTCCCTGCTGATAGACGGTCAGCCATCCTGCCGATAGACCATAGCTCCGGCTCCCTCCCGTGGACTTGAACCACGATTTCCGCGTTCAGAGCGCAGCGTCCTGCCATTGGACGAAGAGGGAATTTCAAGTTGTCAAAGAACTGGCTGCCGGGGAGCGATTCGAACGCCCGTACCCGGATTCAAAGTCCAGGGTCCTGCCACTAGACGACCCGGCATCACGCTTTCAGAGCGATTGCTTTCATGCACCGTACGCACAACACTGCCGACTCATCGACGTTGTAGCCCAGTCTTGTGCGATCCTTACGCGTACGATCCACCAATTCGCAGTGATCTCCGCCGCGATCACAGTAGAGTTCCGATGCAAGCTCTATCTCAAAACCTTCGAGTTCAATCACTTGTGTGCTCATCACTTGGTAGCAGCGAGGAGAATCGAACTCCCATCTCAGCCTTGAAAGGGCCGCATCCTGGCCTTTAGACGACGCCGCCTCCTCTCTGCGCATCGGTGAAATGCGCCATAAAAACCAAAAGCCCCCGACTTGTATCGGAGGCTCAGAAAAACTACGCGCTATGGATCGCCCCCGTTACATGAACGTACCTTCCCCCGCTCCTTGCCACGTAAACGTGGCCGGTGTCGGGAAGCAATCGGTATGGGGTGTGCGCATCATTACTTGATCTCAGTTATCACTTTGGCATCATTTCGCAGATTCGTCAATAGCCAAAAGTGTAGGTATTTCAGCCTTGCGGGCAGTTAGTAACTGAAGGCATCTCTTGGTTACCGTCGATGGTCTCCGATGCTAAAAGCTGGCAACCCCTCAGCAATTCGACATCGCAGACAGATCGGCAACTATGCTAGTGTCCAGTACAGTATCGGGGAACATTATGACTGCTCAGGTAAATACGAGGGCAGGACGGTTGCCCTACCAGCGTGGATCAGAATGGAGAAAATGGGATCTCCACATTCACACTCCAGGCACGGGGCGCGAGGATAAGTTCACGGGCTGGCCCAGTTTCCTCCAAGCTCTAAAGGCCACGAAAGACGTCTCGGTCGTGGGCGTCACGGACTATGTGTCGATTGAGAACTACGAGCATTTGATCGGGCATAAGAAAGACGCCAAGTTAGGCTCGATAGAACTCCTCGTACCAAACATCGAGTTCCGCGTCACGCCACAAACAGACAAGGGCCACGCTGTAAATTTGCACCTGCTCATAGATCCCACCGAGTCGGCACATTGCGACGAAATCAATCACGCGCTTGCACGCCTCTCGATCGAGTACCAGCGGCAACCATATTCCTGTACCAGGGCCGGAATCACTAAATTAGGAGCAGCGTACAACCACGACCTGACCGACGACGATGCCCGATACCGGGAAGGTGTTAACCAGTTCAAGGTGGACTTCGCAGTCTTCTGGAATTGGTATGAAAATGAGGCGTGGCTGCGCCAACATTCGCTGGTGTGCGCTGCCGGCGGAAACGATGGCCCATCCGGGATCAAAGACAGCGGTTGGGCCGCGAAGCAAGAGGAAATATGGAGATCCGCAAATATCATTTTTTCCGCGAACCAGAATAATCGCGCATTTTGGCTTGCAGAAGGAGGCGACAAAAGCGACGGTGCGAAGAAACTTGGAGCGCCGAAGCCATGCTTTCACGGATCCGACGCCCACTGCCTCAGCGATCTTTTCAAGCCAAGCCCTAACGGATTTTGTTGGATAAAGGGCGACCCCACATTCGAAGGCCTCAGGCAGACTGTATACGAGCCTAAGGAGCGAGTTTATATCGGCAATCACCCGCCCGCGCGGCATGACGCCTCCAGGGTTATCTCCGAAATTGCCATTGGTGGGGGAGGGACTGCGGCCTTTCGAAACCTGAAACTAGGCTTGAACAGCGGCCTTGTGACAATCATAGGACAAAAGGGGTCCGGAAAATCTGCATTAACGGACCTGTTAGCTTACGCAGCTGGTAAGGATTCGAGCGCGGATTCGGACAGCTTCATTTCAAGGGCAGCCGAGTACCTAAGTGGTACCACCGTTAGCCTGACCTGGCTCGACGGACACACCTCCAAGGCCGTAATCGGCGACAAGAAACAACGCCGGGCGGACGTCCGATACCTTTCGCAAAGTTTCGTTGAGAAGCTCTGTTCGGACGACTACGTCGGCACAGAGCTCACGAATGAGATTGAGCGAGTCATTTTCTCCAATCTTGATCCAACCGACACACTCAATACGTCAAGCTTCACCGAGCTTCGCGGCGTCAGGACCCAAGTGCTTGCGGCAGAGCGGGTAAAACTAACCTCAAAAATACGCGAACTGATCGCCGAGGACGAAACGCTACGCGAAGCAGCCAAAGCCGTTCCCGCGAAGAAGGACAGGATCGAGGCTCTTGGCAAGGAACAAACGGGGCTGAAGAAACAACTGCCGTCCGCAGAAACACCCGAGGAGGCCGAAGCGCAGAAGCAGCTACCAATCCTCCGGCAAGAACTGCAGAAACTGCAAAGCACCGTCGCCAGCCTCAAACAGCGACAACTCAAGCTGCAGCAACTGCGTTCCAAACTGGACCAGTTCAAAGCCGAATTCGAGGCGTCAAGACAAGACTTTTTGGCCCAAGCCAAGGACTTAGGTGTTGCGAAAAAGTTCGACCTCGACCTGAAAATCAAGGGAGAGGATGCCTTGGACGACTTGGGAGCCGACCTCATGTTGCAGATCTCCCAACTGGAGGGGAAAGCCACCCCATCAACGAAGAACGGGCAGGAGCGAACGATCAAGACAGTTGCGAAGCAAATCGAGGAAATAGAGAAGCGCGTAGCCTCCGACCAAACCCGCAGGAGTCAAATCCAGCAAATTCAAAAACGAGTCGCGAGCATTGCCCAGGAGATTGCTCGGCTACAAAAAGAAATCATGACAGTCGAGGGCGGCAATGTGGCACGCCAGAAAACCATAAGGCAGACCCGATTGGACATATATGAAAAGTTATTTCAATCGTGGAAAAAAGAGCAAGCTGTGCTGGAGGGCCTGTATGAACCGGTTCGCAGCAAACTACAGCAAGGCTTAAAGGAAGAGAAGATGCTCGATTTCCATATCAACTGGGACGTTGACTTGGAGAACTGGCTTGAGCGCGGCAACGACCTGTTCGACCAGAGGAAAGGACATCCGTTCGGTTCCCCACTGAAGTTCAGAGAGGCCGTTCAATCTTCCGTGTTGCCAGGGTGGGAGACAGGCGACCCGCCCCAGATCAAAGCCGGGATGGAACAGCTCTTGGAAATGTTCAAGAAAAACTCCGTCGAGACCCATCTGCGAGCGCGGGTCAAACATTCCGACTTACTAGAATGGGTATTCGGGTACACCCACATTAAGCTAAGCTACGGCCTCCGCTATAACGGAACAGAACTGGACAAGCTGTCGCCGGGCACCAAGGGAATTGTTCTGCTTATCCTGTACCTTGCTATGGACTCCGAAGACAGCATGCCGCTTGTAGTTGATCAACCGGAGGAAAATCTGGACAGTGAATCAATTTATTCCTTGCTTTCGCACTACTTTCGGAGCGCAAAGTTGTTGCGACAAGTTATCGTAATCACCCACAATCCCAATCTCGTCGTCAACACAGACTCGGATCAAGTGATTGTTGCGTCTGCCGACAGACTGAGCGGCGCTTTCCCTACGTTTTCGTATGAATCAGGCGGACTCGAAGACAACGGGATTCGCGATAAAGTGTGCCTAATTCTAGAGGGCGGCGAGGCAGCCTTCTTGAAACGCGAGGTACGCTACGGCATTAAACCCAGCTAAACGCGGAATGGAGGGCGGGCCGGGAGTCAAACCCGGATTTGCAGCTTCGGACGCTGCCGTGTTGTTCGGTTACACTACCCACCCATTGGAGCTCGCGCCGGGAATCCGACCCGGATCTCTTCGTTAGGACCGAAGCGTCATCATGCGTTAGACCACGCGAGCCTACTTAATGTGGAGGGGATGCAGAGAATTGAACTCTGATCTCAAGGTTCGTAGCCTTGCGCCCTCATCCGTTGGACCACATCCCCACATTGGAGGCGGCAGAGAGATTTGAACTCTCATCGTCCGAGGTAGAAGCTCGGAGCATTGATCCGTTATGCTATGCCGCCTCTTTG
>DATNNO010000008.1:0-2684 GCA_035601775.1 Terriglobales bacterium
ATCACTGGCATGGTGGCGACTGCGGTCGGCAACGACGGCAGTTTTGACTCCGTTGGAGAGACTATTAAACCTATCGCAACCGGGCCGAGCCTGGTCCATTTCGGATGAAAGGAGAATGGCGATGCCGGCAGGCAAGATGAATCGAAAGCAGAGGAAAGAGTTGACGCGTCAGTTGCAATCGGCGAACCCGGGGCTGGAAGTGATGCATCCCAGAGCCGCTGGGATCGATGTAGGGAATAGCGCGCATTACGTGGCGGTGCGTCCAGACCAAGACCCGGAGCCGGTGCGCCGGTTCGAATGCTTCACGGCGGACTTGCATCGTGTGGCGGATTGGTTGAAGGAGTGTGGAGTCGAGACGATAGCGATGCAGTCCACCGGCGTATATTGGATTCCGCTGTACGAGATCTTAGAAGAACGTGGCTTCGAGATCTATCTGGTGAACGCCCGGCACACCAAAAACCTGCCGGGGCGCAAAAGCGACGTGCAAGAAAGCCAGTGGTTGCTGAAGCTGCATACCTACGGATTGCTCAACAACTCGTTCCAGCCGACCGCGGAAATCCGCATCGCTCGGACCTATTGGCGGCAACGGGCAGAGCATGTACGGGGAGCATCCACCTGCATCCAGAGAATGCAGAAGGTGCTGACGCAGATGAACGTGCAGTTGGCAAATGTGATCAGCGATCTGAGCGGCCTAACTGGACAAACCATTGTGCGCGCGATTCTAGCCGGAGAGCGAGATCCGAAAAAGCTGGCAGAGTTAAGCCATCCCCAGATTCGGGCAAGTCGAGAAGAGATCGCCAGGAGCCTGGAGGGAAACTGGCGCTCAGAACTGCTTTTTCTCCTGAAGCAGGAGATGGAAATGTTCGACATTTATCACAGCCGCATCGCCGAATGCGACACGGAATTGGAAGTCCACCTAAAGAGTTTTGCCGACAATGTCCCATCGAAACTCAGGGAGGGAGAATCAGCATCGGAGCAGCGGCCAGAGAAGGTGCGGACTTCGAAAAAAACCAATCTGACCCGGAAGGGCAAGACTACCGCTGGCAACCGGCCCCAGTTTGACCTGCGAAGCGAGCTTTATCGGATCAGCGGGGTGGATCTGACGCGAATCGACAGTATCAACGTGCTGGTAGCCCAGACAGTGATTAGCGAGGTGGGGTTGGACATGAGCCGCTGGAAAACGGAGGCGCACTTTGCGTCCTGGTTGGGATTATGCCCCGACAACCGCATCAGTGGTGACAGGGTGCTCAGCAAGGGAACCCGCCATGTGGTCAATCGGGCGGCCACGGCGCTGCGTATCGCCGCGACCACGCTGCTGCGGAGTAACACCTATTTGGGAGCACAATACCGCCGCTTGCGAACCAAACTCGGAGCGCCAAAGGCGATCACCGCCATGGCCCACAAGCTCGCCCGATTAGTGTATCGGATGCTGAAGTATGGTCAGGAGTACGTAGATAAAGGGATGGACCACTATGAGGAACGCAACCGCCTACAACAACTCGAACAGCTCAAGAAGAAGGCGGCGAAGCTCGGCCTTCAGATTGTAGAAGCCCAGCCGGCGTGAGGGAGAGTTTCTGGAGAGCAAATATCGTTAGCTATCCTGTCGGGCCGCGGCATCCCAGAAATGGAGGCCTGGGCCGTCGCGCGAGGTTGGCGCCTCGCCCCACTCGGTGCCGCGGCCCAACCTCCGAGTAAGGCCGTCAACCAACCGGAAGGTTCACATCATGCGCGACGGATCATTGGTAAACGCCGGGCTAGGCAGGAGTTCTCGGCGAAGGGGTGGACCAACTTTCGCATTGCCGGTGGTCCGCCCAGAATCGTCTGGTCGACGCTCCTTCACGAATGGCCGCGCGATCGCTCATTTGCTTTCCCCACCACTGACTTGATTGAGGAGGCGGGTGTATGAGAGTATTTTGACCAGAGAGCCATGCCTTTTCTGGATACAAACAGCCTTCCCGTTATTGAGCGCTTGCCGGGTTGGCACGGACGATATTTCCATTCGCAGAACATGACATTCGCGCACTACGACTTTACGCGCGGTTCGTCGATTCACGAGCACTTCCATCCTGAGGAAGAAGTCTATGAAGTGATCGAGGGCGAACTCGAGGTAACCATCGACGGCGTGGCCCGGATCGCCAGAGCGGGTTTGGTTGCGATCGTGCCAGCAAACGTCCGCCATTCGGTCAAGGCTCTAACCGACGGCAGGGCCATCATCGTCGATTTTCCGGCGAGGCACGATTTCGCTTAGGCGGCCACAGCGCGATTCGGACCGCTTCCTAAACCCTTGGCGAATCGTTCTCCATTCCAGAATAGGAACGCCGACTGGCATTGAGAGTATACCGCACCGAACCAGCTCGGCTGGCTTGCAGATTGGGATTCTCGACGGTGGCCGACGCCCGCATGAGGTTTTCGGCCAGCCATGCGAACCAGCCGGCCGGAATGATATTCGGCATTATCGCTAGCCGTCTGGAACAGCAACCATTGCTTTGGCACATCCACGGTTTGGGCGTTACACGTCAAAGTGGACGACGATTCGAATTTCAGGATCTGCGGCCGGCTCTACGTGTAGTTCCCGGTCAGGCCCAAGGTCGAGCAGCAGCCCGCACCCGAAGAGGGCGCGTAATGCGCCCTCCGTCCCTTCACCGCAGACTATGGAGAAAACTCATGACCACAGTTCGCCAGAT
>DATNNO010000009.1:0-41278 GCA_035601775.1 Terriglobales bacterium
ACTGGGAACTTCGCTGGCACAGGCGGAGCGAACCTGGTGACGGAGTGGGACGTGAATACACGGATACCCTCCAACGCTACGCTGCCGAATAACACGGCGACGAACGAATGGGGCGGAACCAGCGCGTTCACTGTGGACAACGTTGGCCTAACGCCGCAGGCGGCGAGCATCTACTTCGGCACACTGCAACCTCCTGGCGCTGGAGCTAATCCCTGCGGGGCCGGGAACTATTGCGCCGTTAGGCTGACGCAGTCAGGCTTGCAGTAGATACCGGCGCGAGTCAACGAAAAACGTGGGAAGTGTTCCACGTGTGACGTTGTACGTGCATTTATATATGTACAACTGGAGCAAGCACTCTTTGTTTCTTCGAGTTAGGTGAAAGATCGCGGCTTGAGGGACATCCAGCGCCCATGCTTTAGTTGTGAGGCGACGCTTGGGAGGGCGAAGGTCCTCCAACCCTGCACAAACAGATCGTACGTGTCGCGAGAAGCACAATTGGCTTGTCGGCGGTAGCAACTGAAGGTGAGGAAGTGGGACTGCACGGATTGCTGGCAACGTCGCAGACCGCGGGGCATAAAAAAAACCTACACCCGTTCCGCGTCAGGGAACCGCACTCAGACGGCGACCCAGACTCCCTCCGCCCAACCGCCCTTCCCATTTCGGCACTCCGCCCCACGCTTCCTCTGCAATTGTCTTGACTTCACTTGAGCTATACAAGATAAACTGATTCCAAAAGATCAGGGGGGAGGGGGGTGGAGACCTATTATGTCGTCGTATCCCAATAGCATTCCCCGTTGCGAACACATCAAAATCAACGGCACCCAGTGCGGATCGCCCGCCCTGAGGCGCAACCATTTCTGCTTTTTCCACAAACGCTGGCATGAAACCCGCATCGTCCTCAACGCCAACCGCGCCCGCCGCGCCCGCGTCGCGCTCGATCTGCCCGTGCTCGAGGACGCCAACTCCGTCCAAGTCTCGCTCATGCAGGTCATGATTCTGAGCGGACAAGTAGACGCCAAAACCGCCGGCCTTCTGCTCTACGCCCTGCAGACCGCATCCTCCAATCTGAGCCGCCCGCCGTCAAAACCCGCGTAGTCATCGACCCCCGCACCGTAAACCAAACCCCGCTCGGCGAAGATCCCTGGTCCGAAGCAGATTTCGAAGAAGAAGAATACGAAGAAGATGATCAAGAAGAAACCGATCAACATGAAAACGTCCAGGCCGAAGCAGCCGGACCGGAAGACTTAGACGAGGAAGCGGCCACGGAAGAAAAAATCCCGCAGATCCAGGGCGTCGCCGAGACCCTAAAGTTTTCAAAAACCCCGCAAGAAGACCAGCAAACCATCGCTCAGATCCATGGCTACGCGGCGAGCGCGGAGGCAAGCCCGCATAACGATGCCGCACGCATATACAGAGGCGAGTTCCAGCTAGGGGCGAATCTGGATGAACAGGTTTCCGGTGCGGTCCAGCCAAAAGTGCGCGTCGGGAGGCACAATCGTGGTCGCGCTATATTCCGTGACCACGGCCGGGCCCGAATACTTCCTTCCAGGCTGCAGCGAGTCACGATCGTAGGTCGCGGCTGCGATTTTCCTACCCTCGAAGAAGACCGAGGTTCGCTCCCGATCAAAACCGCCGCGCTTGGCACGCCCCGCAGGGGCGTTGCTGTAGCTCGACTCCGAAGACTTCATGATCACCCGCAGGCGGAGCGTGACTAACTCTATCTCACGCGCCGGATAGCTGTAGCCATAGCGGCGCTCATGCTCGCGACGAAAAGTTGTGATCATCGCGCCCGTGTAAGGAACGTTGAGTTCGTATCCTTGGCCCCGATAACGAACGTCCACGCTGAGCCGGCGCCGGATTGCGCCTCGCCAACCCTCAGCCCGAAAGTTTTTGTCGGCCTTGCGACTCAAATTGTTGAATTCTTCGTCCAGCCGTTTCACCGGAAGTTCATCCAAGGTCCGCCAGAGTACGGTGCGCGAATAGTCCTTCACGACATCGCTGACCAGAATGCCGAAGGCGGAGAGCGCGCCCGGAAGCGCAGGCACGATCACCCGCGGGATGCCCAGGCTCGCAGCCAATTCGCAGGCATGCAACCCGCCAGCGCCGCCGAAGGCCACCAACACAAACTCTCGAGGGTCGTAGCCACGCTCAATCGAAACCACGCGAATGGCTTTCTCCATGGTCGCATTAACCACGCGAATGATTCCCGCTGCAAACTGTTCGAGCGAGAGTTTGCAACGCTGCTTCTTCAGCCAGGCGGAAACGATTCGGCGGGTGCGTTCCAAGTCGAGCGTGAGATCGCCACCAAGAAAACGATGCGGTTGCAAGCGTCCCAAGATCAGATTCGCATCCGTGACCGTGGGCTGAGTGCCGCGACCATAGCAGATGGGACCAGGATCAGCGCCCGCGGATTCCGGCCCGACGCGCAGGGCTCCAGCGGCATCGAAGCGCGCAATCGAACCTCCGCCTGCGCCCACGGTGTGAATGTCGAGCATGGGCACACCAACGGGCAGGCCCGCAACCTCAGTCTGACTGCTTGCATTTACCTTGTGGTCCACCAGAGCTACATCGGTCGAAGTGCCACCCATGTCGAACGAAATAATTCGCTCGCAGCCGCTGCGGCGCGCCGTGGCCGCGGCTCCCATCACTCCTCCCGCGGGGCCAGAAAGTACAGTCCGCACAGGTTCGCGGGCAGCGGAACGCAGAGCGGTGATTCCACCACTGGATTGCATGACAAAAATGCGAGTGATCTTCCGAGTGTTCTTCAAGGATCCGGGCTTCAGCCCCTGAGGAATTCCGCTCCAGGATTGCGCACGGGCTTCGAGGCTTTCCAGATAGCGCTGCATCACCGGTTGCAGATATGCATTCACGACGATCGTGCTCGTGCGCTCGTACTCGCGAAATTCAGGGAGGATTTGATGGGAAATGGAAAGCGGCACGCCCAGGTCTTGCAAGGCAGCCGCAACCAAGATTTCGTTTTTCGGATTGGCAAACGAAAACAGCAGCGAGATGGCAATGGCCTCAGGCTTTTTCTCGAGCACTCTCGCTTTCAAGTCCCGCAAATCTGTTGGCGAAGGCTCTCGCAGAATCTCGCCGTCGCTGCTGGCACGTTCGTCCACGCCGAAGCGCAGGTCAGCAGGCACGAGGGGCTCGACTCGATCGAAGAAAAAATCGTACAGTTTGGGACGGGCCTGCCGCCCAATCTCGATGACATCCTCGAAGCCAGCCGTGGTGGCAAGCGCCACGCGCGCTCCCTTGCGCTGCAACAATGTGTTCGTACCCACCGTGGTGCCGTGGAGCAAAATCAGCGAGTCATGCCGCCCGATCTTTTCCAGCGCTTCTGCAATGGCTCGCGAAGGGTCGGCAGGAGTCGAGAAAACCTTGAGCATGCGGATGCGGCCGCGGTCCATCCACACACAGTCGGTAAACGTGCCGCCAGTGTCGATGGCCATGCGGAACGGTTGAGGTCGAGAGCGGCGTGCCATGCGATTTGAAACTGGAACGCTAGGGTACCATTTTTAAGATGGGCTTATGCTGGTGAACAGGAGGACCCTGCCGTGAGATACGATTTTCTAGTCGAGACCTATGCAACCGAACGGATCAAGGTGGTCAGCGTGTGGAGCGAATTCCGCGACGAGGATCTTCCGGTTCGTCCCCGGCCCGACGATTCGCGGGGACGCAGTGTTCATGAGCAGATGGTGCATCAGTGCGTCAGCGAAGACATGTGGTTTCGGACGATGCTTGGAATCGACGTCGGAGCATCGCCCCTGCCGAAGCAAGAGACTCGGCTGCAGTTCATGCAACAGTACTCGGCTGACAGCGGAAAACGGTTTGCGGAGCTGAGCGGTAAGGGCGAAGATTGGTGGGAAGAAGCCACTACTTTTTTTGCCGTGCAGCGCTCCCGCGCATGGGTCATGACGCGGCGCATCGCGCATACCTCGCATCATCGCGGACAACTGATGGCCATGCTTCGCATGCTGGGACACGACTTGCACAGTAACTACGGTCCCACCGCGGATACAGGCGGTCTAATGCAAAATCACGCGCCGACAATTTACGCCTATGCCAGCCTGGATGCGCTGCTCACAGGCGAAGCTGCCGGAGGGGCGAAGGCTCCGTTGCCTGGGTCCAGCGGCAGACCCGTCACGGAGCGGCCGGCGTAAACACGAACGAGTTCTCACTTGCTAGTAGTCGTGAAGGCGAGCGAAAGCAGCGTCTTCTGCTCCATTTCATGCGCTTTGGATGACCCGGTCGCGGGGCTGGCGCTGGCTGAGCGCTTTACCGAAAGCACGGGACGTTCTCCTGCGATGTGGCGCAGCCGCGGCAGCATATAAAACATCGCGCCCTTGTTGGCGGGCTCTTCCTGGACCCAGACGATTTCGCGCGCGCTCGAATGTCGTTCCAGTTCCTTGATCAGTTCGGCCTCAGGGAACGGGTACATTTGCTCCAGGAAGACGATCGCGGTCGAGTCATCTTTTCTCTTTTTGCGCTCCTCGCGTAACTCGTGCCCGATTTTTCCAGTGCAAAGCAAAATGCGCTTGGCGTCGATGACTTCCGTGTCGGGCAACACGTTGAGGAAGTGCGGGTGAGTGAAGTCTTCGATGGGCGAAGAAGCATCCGGGTGCCGCAGCATGCTTTTGGGGGTGAAGACAATTAGCGGTTTGCGCCAGTGCCGCAACGCCTGACGGCGCAGCAGATGGAAGTATTGCGCCGCATTCGAAGGCTGGCAGATCTGCAAATTATCTCGCGCCGCGAGCTGCAGAAAACGTTCGATGCGGGCGCTCGAGTGTTCGGGCCCCTGGCCTTCGTAGCCGTGGGGCAGCAGCAAGACAACGCCCGAGAGTAAATTCCATTTGTCTTCGCCTGCGCTGATGAACTGATCGATCACTGCCTGCGCGACGTTCACGAAGTCGCCGAACTGTGCCTCCCACAAGACCAATGCTTCCGGATAGTCCCGGCTGTAACCGTATTCAAACCCGAGCACACCAGCTTCAGAGAGCGTGGAGTTGTAAATTTCACAGCGTGCCTGTTGCGCAGAAATATGCTGCAGCGGGATATACTCGTGCTCGTTTTCGATATCGAGCAGCACGGAGTGCCGCTGGTTGAATGTGCCACGGCGACTATCCTGTCCGCTCAGCCGCACCGGCACGCCAGCCTTCACCAAACTGCCGAAGGCTAGAGCTTCGGCCATGCCGTAGTCTATCGGACGCTTTCCGGCGCCCATTTCGGCGCGTTGTTCAAGCAGTTTCTTGACTTTTGGATGGATATGAAAATCCTCCGCGTATGTCGTAAGCCGCTCTGTGATTTCATGCAGTTCTTCCGCCGACAATCCGGTTTCGACCTCATACTCCGGCTTGTAGCGGCCGCCGGTGTAGTTGTCCCAATAGGTTGGCAGCTCTCGAAGCGTGGGCTTCTTAGTGATGGAGCCAGCTTTCTTCTGCGCGGCTTCCAGTTCAGCGCGGATGGCCTGCACCCGCGTCTGGGCGTCTTCGACGCCGATGTCTTCGGAATAAACTTCCCACAGCGGCGGATGTTCTTTGATGGCTTTGTAAAGCAGCGGCTGCGTGATAGTGGGATCATCCACTTCGCTATGCCCGTGCCGCCGATAGCCGATCATGTCTACGACCACATCCGTGCCGAAAGCGTAACGGTATTCGAGAGCGACGCGCCCGACGCGGATCACGGCGTCCACATCTTCGCCGTTCACGTGAAAAATGGGGACGGACTGGCGCCGGGCGAGCTGAGCGGCGAAGCGCGAGGAATGTAATTCGCGGGGCACGGTGGTGAAGCCGATCAAATTGTTGGCAATGATGTGCACAGTTCCGCCCACAGTGAAGCCGGGCAGATCGGCAAAGTTCAAAGTCTCGGCCACAATGCCTTGTCCGGCGAAAGCAGCGTCGCCGTGCACGAGGAGAGGAAGATATTTCTTTGTCCCGGCTTCTCCCGTACGGTCATGCTTGGCGCGAGTGCGGCCGATGGTTACCGGGTCAACCGCCTCCAGGTGGCTGGGATTTGAAACCAGGTGGATGTGAACCTTGGCGCCGCTCCGAGTGAGGTACTCGCCGGTTGCGCCCATGTGATACTTGACGTCGCCGCTGCCCAGCACGCTGCGCGGATCGACATCTTCAAATCCGGCAAAAACCTCTTCGGGGGCACGCCTGGCAACGTGAACCATTACGTTCAGCCGGCCGCGATGGCTCATGCCCATCACGAGTTCGACCGCACCCTGCTGCCCGGCAGCTTCGAGAATTTCGTCCATCAGAGGAATAAGCGCAGTGACGCCTTCGAGCGAAAAGCGCTTGTTTCCCAAATAGCGCTGCTGCAGCACCTGCTCGAACAGTTCAGCCCGGATGAGGAGATCCAGCGCTCTTTGCTGGTCCACTACCGGTTGAGGGCCTTCCATGCGCTCCTGGATCCAGCGGCGCCGGGGGGGATCGGTGATGTGCATGAACTCGACTCCAACGGTGCCGCAGTAGACGCGTTGCGCCTCTTGGGCGAACTCGCTATCGATCTGCAGATCAGAGTGAGGCACGGGGCGGAGAAAGCCGAGAGGATCGAGGTCGGCCTCCAGATATCCCCAGCGGCGGAATGCGTCGAACGCGCGTTCGCGTTCTCCGTTAGGTGCGTCCAATACTGCGGCGGAGTTTCCGGTAACAGCCTTGGTTCGGGTGGCCATATGTCTATTACTAGAATAATGGATGAGGGGCAGGTAGCGGTGGATTCGGTGAGGGAAAAGCCCTTTCTAGTGCGGAGCGGACGCTCTTGTTCGCTTTTTGACCTTAATTTTCAAGATGTAAGAAATCAAAGGACCATACCCACAAAATCAATCCCAACCTCAAGATCAAAGGCGGCGGACAGGAGTGTCCGCCCTACACGAAGATCGAAGGCGGCGGACAGGAGTGTCCGCCCTACGCGAAGATCAAAGGCGACGGACAGGAGTGTCCGCCCTTCGCGAAGATCAAAGGCGGCGGACAGGAGTGTCCGCCCTACACGGGCCCTGGCGGATGTGATATGCATTCAAGTTTGCATTCGATGGAGGCCGACATGCGAAGCCTGCAGATGAAACCTTCCCAGCCGACGATGCTGGGGATTCCTTTCGACGCGAACTCTTCCTATCTGCGAGGTCCGGCGGATGCTCCACCCTTGATTCGCGAGGCATTCCGCTGTGATTCGTCGAATTCATCCACCGAGAGCGGAATCGAACTTGACCCAGAATCTGTGTTGGATGCGGGCGACCTGGAGCTGTCAGCCGATGGTGCATTCACCGCGATCGAAAGCGCTGTCGGCGAGTTGCTCTATAACGGACAGACTCCGGTTTGCCTCGGTGGGGATCACTCCATAACTTATCCAATCGTGCGCGCCTTCGGAAAGCGCTTTGCCGATCTCACGCTTGTTCACTTCGACGCGCATCCTGACTTATACGACGAATTTCAGGGGAATCGACACTCGCATGCTTGTCCCTTTGCGAGAATCATGGAAGAAGGCTGTGCCAAGCGGCTGATCCAAGTCGGCATTCGGACTATGAATGCACATCAACGAAAGCAGGCGGCTCGCTTTGGGGTTGAAGTTGTGGAGATGCGGGAGCTGCCTGCGCTGGAAAAACTCAAGCTTGCTGGGCCGGTTTATGTTTCGTTCGACATCGACGTGCTTGATCCGGCGTTTGCGCCTGGGATTTCGCATCGTGAGCCGGGAGGAATGTCGGTGCGCGAGGCCATCTCGCATCTACACGCGATCACGGGTGACATTGTTGGAGGCGACCTGGTGGAGTACAACCCAAAACAGGATGTATCGCAACTGACTGCGATGGTGTGCGCGAAGATTTTGAAAGAGATTCTAGGGAAGATGATTGCGGGATGAAGGGAGGCACAGCCTCTGCCAACATTCCTTCCCATAAATGTTACCGGCGCCAATCCGAGCGTTGCGGCTCTGACTGGCGCCGGGTTTCATTGACAAACCTTCTACTTTTTGAAGTTAAACATATTCATCGCATCGCCAATGGCCGGGCTGTTGATTGGCACATAGGGGTTCGATGGCTCCTGGACCGGGTTGGGCAAGCGATCCCGGCTGCGGCCGCTGATGGTTGACAGTCCCCAGTTCTTCTCGATGAACTTCAAGATGGACACGTGGTCGTAATAAGTGTGATCCACCTTGCCGCCGGTCGAGAACGGAGAGACGACGATGAGCGGAATGCGGGTGCCATCGCCGAAGAAGTCGAGCTGTTGAACGAAACCGGAGTCATAATAACCGCCGCCCTCATCCACTGTGATGAAGATCGCGGTGCTGGCCCACAGAGTGGGATTGGCTTGGACCTCGGTAATGATCTTCTTCGTGAAAGCTTCGAAGAGACCGAATTTGGAAGACGCCGGGTGACCGTCCAGGAAACCCGAGGGCTTGACGAAGGAGACTGGCGGTAAGGTGCCATTGTAGAGGTCGTTGTAGAGGTCGGTGACATCTTTGAGATGTTCTTCGCGCTGGGTCGGACTGCCCATGATGGAAGTTGTGTACTGGGCAAAGTTGCAAATGTCGCAGTAGTTGTTCCAGGGGTTGTTGTAGGTCGGATCCTGCAGGTAAAGATTCCAACCATCTCCGTAGTATTTCCAGCCGAGGTTGGCTTGGTTCAACGAGTCGGCAATGGTAGGCACGGTGGACGGCGGGATGACGAACGGGTTGCTGGTGTTTACTGTTCCATCGCCGTAGTATCCGGGAGCATAGTTGTTCAGGAGGTAATAGGCGCCGGGAGCGCAGTTGGGACTGGGATGACTGGCCAGCGAGGCCAGGTACTTCACGACTTCCTTGACGCCCGGCTGGCTCTTATCGGAGCAATTGCTGTAAGTGCCACCGCCGTATCCGTCCTGGATCCACCAGTTATTGGTTCCGGGCTGCGGGTCGGGGTCCTCGATCTCGTTGCTGGGAGGCGTGGCGACATTGCCCTTGCCATCGCTGAACCAGATTCCATCAGCGGAACCGAGCATAAAACTGTTGGCGCCGGTTCCGCCCCAGACTGACTGATGCATGTTGTCGGCGAGCGCGTAGGTTTGTGCGAGAGACGTGAAATAGGGCATATCGCCCTGTTGCACGTTGTAAAAACCCATGGAGATAGAACCTTCGTGGGTGGTCTCCCAGTTAAATGGCTTGGGCCGTGGATTACCATTGCTGCCGGCGCCAATCGAGATTTCCACCCAGGGAAAGAAATCGTTAAGGCAGCCGCTGGGATTTTGTTTTGTAGCGTTCTTCACATTGCAGTCAAGCTGCTGCCACATCTGGTAGTAGCGGTGGACCGGGCTGCCCGCATAGTCATCGTAGGCAATGTCAGGAGTGAGCTGGTAAGGCCCGTTCGGGAGGTTGAACACATTATGAAGGCGCGTGTCGATCACGCCCCGTGGCAGACCGGTAGCTCCGGTGGTGAGATGAACGTAGTCTTCGGGGAGCAGGCCCGGTTCGGCAAGCTGAGCCGCGGATATGGTCTGGAAGGGCGCGGGAAATTGGTCGCTCGGATTCGGCGGGGCACCTTGGGTATTGGTTGGGGGATTGTGCTTGAACAGACGGTAGTCGCTGCGGGGACTGAGCTGGAACTTTCCACCATCGAAGGCCTGCCATTGGGCGGCAACGGAGTAATTTGGTCC
Source organism: Terriglobales bacterium (assembly GCA_035601775.1). Lineage (GTDB taxonomy): Bacteria > Acidobacteriota > Terriglobia > Terriglobales > Acidobacteriaceae > JABDBE01. Next base: position 9,624 of record DATNNO010000009.1, read on the forward strand.
GGGGGTTCCGTCGGCGTTGATGATTCCCTCGGAGAGCAGATTATTGACGGTCTGTCCGGCAGGGGGCTGGTAGGTGGCGAAAAGGTGATCGAAGGTACGATTCTCGCCGACGATCACAATGACGTGTTGAATGGGGGTGGCGGTGGGATGTTTGCGGGTTTCGGCAGCCAGGCTTGGGGGATCTACGACGTTCATGACGGTAGAGAGCAAAGCCGCACCTAGTCCAAAATGCCGCCAGGTCGCGCGATAAAGATTTCCAAACTGCATTCTATTTCCTCCGGATGGGGAGTTTCGATCCAAGGTCTCCCCAACACGGCTCAAGGTTGCTCCCTGGCTGTTACATCTCGATGACTTGGGCGTGAATGTTCGTTTAAAAATTCGCTACAGGTATGCCACAAAGCGGTGATTGTGGAAAAGGATCGAAGGAAAGAATTCAGGAAGTTGTCGTCACAATGGGCAAGGGAGCACAATCAACATCGGTTGCGTGTGTGCAATCCTCGCAAGCTTGAGACCTGGAACCTGAGACTTGATCCAGATCTATCCGCATTTTCCCGTGCCGTGACATTTTCGGCGGGAAGACGAGCAGTTGCCAGGCTCGGCCAACTTGCCGTCCGGCCCGATGCAGGTCTGAGTGTGGATGCACCAGAACAAGCCTTCATTCGAATGAGGCACGGTTGGGTCGGGCTCGGCCAGGATGAATTGCGCCTTCCAGCGCAGGGCCGGGCAGAGGCCGGGATGATTGGTATTGAAGCGATCGGATTCCTGAAACGATGATTGTCCTATCACGCGGCGCCTCCCGAAGCGGCTTTCAAGATGGCTCGTTTGACGGCAACTTTTGCGAGCTGCACTTTGTAGGCATTGTGACTGAGCGGCGTTGCGCTCTGCAGCGCGGCATCGGCAGCAGCTCTCGCCACGTCCTCGAAGACGTTTTTTTTCGCTAACATGCGCTCCGCCTCGGACGAGCGCCATGGCACAGGTGCCACGTGCCCCATCACGACGCGAGTGGTTTCTACGGCCGAGCCATTCATCATCAGGCTCACCGCGGCGACAGCCAGCGGCCAGTCAAAAGCTTGCTTCTGTCGAATCTCGTAGTGCGCGACTTTCATTCCATTTGCTGAGGGGACGATCACCTCGGCAAGTATCTCGTTCGGCATGAGGTTGTGCTCGCGCTCGGGTTCGGTTTTCGGGATTACGTAGAACCGCTCCAACGGGAGCTCGCGCGAGCCCTTGGATCCAACCAGCCGAATCGAAGCACCATACGCGATCAGCACCGGAACGATGGATGAGGGACTGACGAACTTGGCGGGACCGTCGTTACCGAGGATCGCGTGGTAACGATTTTCGCCGTCAGTGACGAGGTCCTTGCCCGACTCGTTCTTTGGCAGCAGCCCGAAGCCGCCCCGAAAATACCAGCAGCGCGGACGCTGGCAAAGATTGCCGCCGAGCGTCGCCATATTGCGAATCTGCGGGCTGGCTGCGTCGTTGATCGCCTCCGCCAATGCGGGATAGTCTTTAACCACATTCACATTGTCAGCCAGTTCACCCAGCGTTGTGAGTGAGCCGATGCGGAGTCCATTCGATGCGACCTTAACGCCGCTCATTTCCTTGATCTGCTTAATGTTCACGAGGCGCTTGGGATGGACCACGTCATCCTTCATCAAAGCCAGGAGATCGGTGCCGCCGGCCAGGACTTCAGCCTGCCCCCAGGTTGCGCCTAAAAGTCCAACAGCCTGTTCCTTGGTAGTAGGACTCGCGTATTCAAACGGCCTCATGACGCACCTGCCTTCTGGGCTGTGCTTCGCTGACCCAGGGCCGCGAGAACTTTGTCCGGCGTGATCGGGAGAAACGAGACGCGCGCCCCGATCGCATTCGCAACTGCATTCGCAATCGCGGCTCCCGGAGAAATCACCGGCGGCTCACCCAATCCGATCACGCCGCGCTCGTCGTAGCCCTTACCGGTCATCATGTGGACGACGAGTTCGGGAATGTCATTAAGCCCGGCGAGCCGGTAGAACTCCATATTCGGATTCAGCATGCGGCCGGTCGCCTGATCCATCACTTTCTCTTCGAACAGTGCGTAGCTGATGCCCATGGTGAGCGCACCATAACAACTGCTCTCGGCTGTCTTGAGGTCGATGATGAGACCGCAATCCTGCACCGACACCATCTTCTTTATTTTTACAATGCCAGTCTCGATGTCCACTTCGACGTCCGCCATTCCCACTCCGCCAACGCCGCTATTGGTCAGGTCGGGCAGCTTGCTCTTGTCGGGATTTTTGCCGCGGATAGTAAGCGGCATGGCGCCGATCTTCGAGCAAGCCTGTTTCCAGTTCAGCGAACGGCTCGGGTCACTCTTCACTCGCACCGTGCTATTCACGCACTCCAGATCCGCGGGCTGTGCGCTGAGAGCTGGAGCAACTTTAGCGAAGAGTGCTTCGCGGGCATCCACAGCGGCGCGCCGAGTTGAGGAACTAACCCCGCCCGGAGTGGTCGAACCGCCGGAACCGCCCGACGGAGGATAGAGTGTGTCGCCGATGTAAAGATTGATCGCTTCGATCGGGATACCCAAGGTCTCGGCCGCGACGATGACGATCGTGGTGCGAGTGCCAGTGCCGAGGTCCTGCGTTCCCATTTTTATGTCCACCGAGCCGTCAGGATGGATAGTGAGATCGCAATCGCTTGCGTGACCGCGTCCGCCCCAGGTGTGAATCGAGAGCCCGAGGCCGCGAGCAATGCTCCCGGAAACGTTCTGGCCTCGCGGACGCCACTTTTCTTTCCAGCCCATCAGGTCTGCGGCGACGGCCAGCTCCTCGCGATAGACGTCGTGTCGCGGCCCGGTGATCTCAAGGTTCTTCAGCCAAAGATCGAGAGGATCCATGTTGAGCTTGGCTGCAAGATCATCCAGCGCGCCCATGCTGATGATGGCGGCCTGCGGATGGCTAGGAGCGCGCCACGCACGGGCCGGGCCGATGTTGTTGCGAATGGCGGTGTGTTCCTTGCGCTGGTTGGGAATGTTGAAAACGTACGGAATCGGCGGCATGCCGCCTCCGCCCGGACCTCCCGTCCCCCAGGATTGCGACTGCCATCCTGTGATGGTGCCGTCTTTTTTCGCCGCCACTTTCACGCGAGCGTTAGCCGAAGGCCGCGCGCCTGCGACTTCCAGCTCCGAGTCGCGCTCCAGCATGATCCTCACTGGTCTTCCGCCCGCCTTTTTGGAAAGCCGGGCCGCGGCTATGTCCCAACGATCGGCGGCGAACTTGCTGCCAAAGCCGCCACCGACGTGGTCCTGATGAACTCGAATGTTGGCGGCAGAGACCCCCAGCGGCTCCGCCATTTGTGCGGCAATGCCGGAGACGTTTTGCGTGGAGATATGAGTGAACAGATGGTCTTTGTCAGTCCACTCTGAAACAGAACCGTGGGGCTCGAGGCAACAGTGAACGATGACGGGCGCGCCGTAAAGACCTTCAGAGACGACGTCGGCTTCCGCGAACGCTTTATCGGGATCTCCGTTAGTTTGTGTCGCAGTTTTCTGATAGGCGGAATGGGCCCCACCCTTTACATCGCGATACGGAGCTTGGCGGATGGCTGCGAGGACCGATTCAGACGCGCCCTCGCCCTTCATGTCGTTCAGGAAGTCATCGTCAACTTTGAAGGTGACACCGTGCTGTTTAAGATATTGAGTTAGCTGAGCGTCGGGCATTTGGTTGCTGACGGCATCGTCAATGTCGTCTGCGCTCATCGGGCCCGCGGCTTCGCCGGCTCCGGCAGGAGGCTCGGCGTCGCTGACCAAGTACGACATTGGTTGATACTTGACGTTGATCAAGCGAACAGCGTCTTCTGCTGTGGGCTCATCGACTGCCGCGACAGCGACGATTTCATCTCCTGCCCATTGAGCGGTGGTGCCGGGCTTCTGGATGATCTCGACCGCCTTTACACCGGGAAGCTTCTCGGCGGCGCTGGTGTCGATGCTGACGATCTTTGCCTTCGCGTAGGGCGAGCGCAAAACCTTGCCGAAGAGCATGTTTGGGGCGTGATAGTCGTAAGTGTACTTAGCGCGGCCCGAAACCTTCACCGGCGCGTCCACGCGCGAAATGCGCTTGCCGATTAGGGTGCGATGTTCTGCGTCAGGCCAACTATAGTCCGGCATAGGTCACGCTCCCTTTTGCGCCATCTGCGCAATTGCAAGATGGATTCCGTGATAGGTGCCGCATCGGCAAAGATTCCCGCTGAGGCCGTGCCGGATCTCTTCTGGACTCGCATGAGGGTGCTGATCCAGAAACGCCTTGAAGGCGACCACGAACCCGGGCGTGCAGAAGCCGCATTGCGAAGCGTCGTTATCGACAAACGCCTGCTGGATGGGGTGGAGGGTTTCGCCCTGCATCAGCGACTCGACTGTGGTGATAGCCTTGCCCTGAGCTTCGATGGCGAGAACCGAGCAGGCATATACAACCCTATTGTCCATGAGCACGGTGCAGGCGCCACACTCGGCACGATCGCACACGCGCTTGGCGCCGGTGATGTCAAGCTGATCGCGAAGCGCGTCGAGCAACGTGACGCGCGGCTCCAGATGCAGAGTGTGTTTCTGGCCGTTGATAATGAGCTCGACGGGCACTTTACCCGGACCATAAACTTTTACCGGTTCACCAGCCGCGTGCACGACCTTGGTTCCGAGAATCGGAACGGCTGCGGCTGAAATGGTGGAAATCTTCAGAAAGTCGCGGCGGGAAACGCCGGAAGATTCCTCGGCCTTGGCTATTGGGTCGTCGCTTCGTGGATCGTGGTCTGGCATTCGCAATCTCCGAGCGGTATCTGTAGTCCGATAGAAGAATTAGACAAGATGAGACTGTTTCCGTTAGCGGAGTTCGAGGCGCGAACACAACTCTCAGATTTCCTCTCCGCAGTCAGAAAGTATACAACCGCGAAGGGAGTTGCGGCGATGCCGGCACGATTCACGTGGACTGATCTCCTCCCTTTGTTCGATTGTCATCTTGAGCGGAGGGTTGGCTTTCGCTTGCGAAAGCTAACGCGGAGTCGAAAGATCCCGCTGGAGCGTTTGTCTGGCAGAAGCGCGGCAGGGAGTTCTCTGGTCACTTTCTGGACCGCCCGTCGCTGCCCCGAGGCCGTGGAGAGAATGCCTTTCGGCGTCTAGGTAGTGTGGGTAAACGCGGGTTCCTTCGACTCCGCTCAGGATGACAGCTACATCTGGTGCTATCGGATGAAAGCGACCTTAATGCGCTTTCCGACCCGGATTGGCAGTCGAACGGGAAGTTTGTTCAGTTTATATGTGTGGTGATTTCTGACAATTTCCTCGACCCGCACCGATCCCTGCTTCAACTTTCTCACTGCGTCGGTTACAGAGTCAGCGAGGCCGCAGCGGACAAGGAGCCGATCAAGACGGACGTCGTATGGGTCTTCAGCAGAGATATCGGCAATATCCACCGAAACTTCCTCGACGCCCTCAGGGGTTTCATCTTTCTGAAACTGCTTCGCCCAATCCTCGCCCGCTTTCGTCGCAGTACCTGCTAAATGGAAATCCGCCACGATGCGGCGAGCCAGGTCTTTCTTCGCCTGCATTGGATGTAACTCGCGCTTCATCTTTTCGATTTCGGTCATCGACGCATCCGTAAGCAGTTCGTAGTACCTCCACATTATCTCGTCGGAGACCGACATAATCTTTCCGTACATTTCGAGCGGCGACTCGTGGATGCCGATTGCGTTGCCCAGCGACTTTGACATCTTCTGGACGCCGTCAAGACCCTCCAGGATCGGCGTGGTGAGCACGACTTGCGCTTCCTGGCCATAGGCGCGCTGCAGTTCGCGTCCAACCAGCAGATTGAACTTCTGGTCCGTCCCGCCGAGTTCGACGTCGGCTTCGAGCGCTACCGAGTCGTAGCCTTGCGCCAGCGGATAGAGCAGTTCGTGTACTGCGATTGGTTTTTCTTCCAGGAAACGTTTGTGAAAGTCCTCGCGCTCGAGCATCTGCGAGACCGTGTATTTGGCCGCGAGACGGATGAAGTCGTCGGCGGTAAACTTCGAAAACCAGCGGCGATTGAAATCGATGACGGTCTTTTGCGCATCGAGAATCTTGAAGACCTGCGCCTTGTAGGTTTCGGCGTTGTGCTCAATCTGCTCGCGGGATAGCGGCGGACGCGTGGCGGAGCGGCCAGTCGGATCGCCAATCATCCCCGTGAAATCGCCGATCAGGAATATGACAGTGTGACCGAGATCCTGAAAATGCTTGAGCTTGCGAAGCACAACCGTGTGACCGAGGTGCAAGTCTGGTGCGGTGGGATCCATCCCGAGTTTCACGCGCAGGGGCTTGCCGGCGGTGCGGGATTTCTCGAGCTTGGAACGCAGCTCGGCCTCGCGAATTATTTCAGCGCTGCCTTTTTTTATGTAGGCTAACTGCTCGTCAACCGGTGCGAAGTTTGGCATGCAGTTTGATTATATGCAATGCACGTGCCCGCTCCTCTGCCGGGCTTCGCTCGGCGGGAGGAGCGGGGGCGGCTGTCCTACTTGTGTTTCATGGTCCCCGTCACCAGCCTTCTCCGCCCCACGATTTCAAACTTTCCTTCCAACACGATACTGATCGCCTCGGAGTACGCGATGTGCTCCTGCTCGAGGATGCGGGCGGCGAGGGTGTGTTCGTCGTCGGTATCGAGTACCGGAACGGCCTTCTGCAGAATGATGGGGCCATGGTCGAGTTCTTCGTCCACGAAGTGAACCGTGCAGCCTGAAACTTTCACACCGTAGGCGAAGGCTTGCTCTTGAGCTTCGAGTCCGGGAAAAGCCGGCAACAAAGACGGATGAATGTTGAGGATGCGCCGCCGGAACTGTTGCACGAACCACGGCGAGAGAAGCCGCATGTATCCCGCAAGGCAGACCAGGTCAACCTGGTGCTTCTGCAGCGCGGCCACGACTTCACGATCATGCCCTGCCCGGTCCTTGCCTTTCGAAGGAATGACCAACGCGTTGAGGCCGAGACGACGAGCGGTTTCAATCCCCCCGGCGTCAGGTCGATTGGAAATAACGACGGCGATGCGAGCGTTGGGAATACGCCTCGCGGCCACATTCTTGGCGATGGCTTCGAAGTTCGAACCGCGTCCGGAGAGGAGGATGCCGAGATTCTTCATGGGAGCTCTGAGCCGTTAGCCATCAGCTTTCATCCAAGCATTCATCATAATTCAACTTGCAAAGACGTTCGCCGGTTTGCTCCCGTCCCGACTGGTTCGATATAGTTTTAGATTGGCGTGTACAAAGACTTCCATACCGTGGACCGCTGGACCAAGAAGGAAGTGCACTGCATTTATCAGGCGCTGATCGTGGCCATTGCCACCCGCCACGCGGATGCAGTGGACATCAAGTTTCTGGTGGACGGTCGTCCCGTCTGGATTGCTCTGCCGCATCCCGCGTGGGTGGAGTACGAGAAGCGCACCGGGAAGTTGATCACCGATCCACTGGCGGTAGAGATTGCCGGACACTATCTCAAGGGCGCGCTGGAATCCGGCGAAGGGGTGGGGCAGGAAGTGTACTCGCTGACCGTCGAACAGACGCTTCAGCATCTGGATGCGGCGGTGGAAGAGAAAGTTGGGTCTCAGCCCGTAACGTAGCGCAAACTTCCACGCCTTCTGCCCTCGTCACACGGGTTCAGCGCGTGGTACTGCAATCAGCAGTTCGTAATATGGGAGACATTTACCATGGCCAGTACCACGATAGAAGTTGAGACAGCCACCGGCAATCATAAGCATCCCAAGCTGGCGCAGTGGGTTGAAGAAGTAGCACAGATGTGCAAACCCGATCGCGTTCATTGGTGCGATGGCTCTCCAGAAGAGTATCAGGCGATACTGCGGCGGATGGTCCTCACCGGCACTGCTATCCCCCTTGATCCGGCGAAGCGCCTCAACAGTATCCTGGTCCGGTCGGATCCTGCTGACGTAGCCCGCGTCGAAGATCGAACTTTTATCTGCGCACGGACCAAAGAGGAGGCCGGCCCGACCAACAACTGGGAAGATCCAGTAAAGATGAGGGAGAAGCTGACCGGACTTTTCACTGGCTCAATGGTGGGCCGCGACATGTACGTTGTTCCCTACAGCATGGGTCCAATCGGATCGCCAATCGCCAAGATCGGCGTGGAGGTGACCGACTCGCCATACGTCGTTGCCAACATGCATATCATGGCTCGGGTCGGCAGCCGCGTGCTGCAGGTTCTCGGCGAGGATGACGAGTTCGTGCGCGGGTTGCACTCGATTGGAGCGCCGCTCGCACCGAATGTGCAGGACTCAACCTGGCCCTGCAACCGTGAGCACAAATACATTTGCCATTTCCCGGAAACGCGTGAGATATGGTCGTATGGTTCTGGCTACGGGGGCAACGCATTGCTAGGCAAGAAGTGCCATGCACTGCGCATCGCGTCGGTCCAGGCGCGCGATGAAGGTTGGATGGCTGAGCACATGCTCATCCTCAAGCTCATCAGTCCGCAGGGTAAGATCAAATACTTCACCGGCGCATTTCCCTCGGCCTGTGGGAAGACCAACCTCGCGATGCTGGTTCCTACTATCCCCGGTTGGAAGGTGGAAACCGTTGGCGATGACATTGCCTGGATGAAATTCGGCGCGGATGGCCGGCTCTACGCGATCAATCCCGAGTACGGTTTCTTTGGCGTCGCGCCGGGCACAAGCATGAAGTCGAATCCGAACGCGATGCTTACTGCAACCAGGAATTCCATCTTCACTAACTGTGCGATGACGCTCGACGGTGACATATGGTGGGAGAGGATGACGGATCAGAAGCCGTCCGAGTTGGTGGACTGGCTGCGGCGGCCCTGGACCCCAGACTCGGGCCGGAATGCGGCGCACCCGAATGCGCGGTTTACGACTCCCGCGAAGCAGTGCCCGGTCATTGCTCCGGAGTGGGAGGATCCGAAGGGCGTGCCCATCGATGCGATCCTATTCGGTGGCCGCCGTGCCGGAATCGTTCCGCTGGTCACCGAAGCGTTCAATTGGCAGCATGGCACTTTCCTCGGCGCGACCGCCAGCAGTGAGACTACGGCAGCGGCAGCGGGAAAGGTTGGGCAACTGCGCCGCGATCCCATGGCGATGCTTCCGTTTTGCGGCTATCACATGGGTGATTATTTCGCACACTGGCTTAAGATCGGCGCGCATTCCGATGCAGCCAAGCTGCCGAAGATTTTCTACGTTAACTGGTTTCGCCAGGACGAGAACCGCAAGTTCCTGTGGCCGGGGTATGGTGAAAACAGCCGGGTGCTGAAATGGATCTTCGAGCGGTGCAACGGTAAGGTGCATGCGAAAGACACCCCCATCGGACGCATTCCCGAGGCGGCCGATCTCGACACGACGGGGCTGGACATTAAGAGCGGTCATGTGGACGAACTGCTCAGCGTCGATATCGAGGGCTGGCTGGCTGAGGTGCCGTTGATCAAAGAGCACTTCGCCAAGTTCGGCAGCCACTTTCCGAAGGGGCTGCAGGACGAGGTCGCGGGACTCGAACAGCGGCTGAAATCGGCGAAGAGCTAGGATGTCTCAGGCTTTCTTTGAAGGCGGATCCTGGATTCCTGCTACGCCCATCATTCGTCCCGTTACTCCCTTTTCCGCTCGATACGAAAAGAGCAGGTCCGAACGACAAGCCGTACACAGCGTCGAGGCGGTGATGTTTTTCGGTGAGACACCAGCGGTGATCAGCTGACGGCGGTTGGCTTCGACCAGGTCCAGGAAGATTTTCGTTGGCTGCTCGCCGTGTCCCGGAGCCCGGGCAGTCAGAAACAGCAGCGGGTACTTTTCGCGGACCGGGTCCGATTCTTTGGTCTCACGAAATAAATCCTCGGCGTAAGCGAACTGCGATTCGAACTGCTGGCGCACTTCAGGTCCGACGTCGTAGCAGCAGGCGCGAATTCCTGGACCGATGGCCGCTTTGATATTCTTGGGCATCGTACCGAACCAGCGGCGCATTTCTCCCACTCCTTTTTCGACAATGCGTTTGGCCGTACCGCGCCAACCCGCATGGAACACTCCCACAGCTCTCTGCTTGTTATCTACCAGAATGACCGGCAGGCAATCGGCCGTCTGGATGGCGAGGAGAACGCCGGGAACGCAGGTGATGAGGCCATCGCCAACCAACGGTTCCTTCGGCAGCTTGGCCACGCAGTGAATGAGGTCGGAGTGAATCTGGCGAATCGTGACGAGTGGCCACGGCTTCTTACCACGGGTGGCGCCGAGTTGCTGCAGGAAGATGGCTCGGTTGCGCTCGACTATGCTGTGCGAGTCCTGTTTGGTGAATCCGAGATTGAGAGTGCGACCGCCATAAGCGCGGGAGAACCCGCCGGGTCTGGTGCTGAATCCATGAATCAGCCATGGGATGCGAGTGAGGGTTTCAGAACGAAGGATGGTCAGTCGAGCTTTGTTGGCACTCTTGATGGGCACCAGAACATACTAACAATCAAGACCACGGCTCCAGGGAAGATGCGGGACCTGCGAGACGTTTCTGCGCGTATAATCCGCATGCAATCAAAACGAGCGCCGCCTGGAACCCGGAGGACGAATATGAGTCGCACTGTGCAAACCACGAGCGGAATAGCTTTTGCTCTCATTGCTGTTTGCGTCGCCGCGTTCTTGTTATTTCTCGAGCCACCGGCGGCCTCGCCGAAACCACAGAGCGCAGTCCCGTCGGCTTCGCCGGACCCGCGTTTGCAAAATGCTTACCGGTTTCAGCAAGGCGGATGGACTTATGTCCACCTCGAGGGGTCTCCCGAGCAAATCGGCTTCCAGCACGGGTACCTGCTGGCGCGCGAGATCGCCGATGCCTTCGAGGCGGTCAAACTGGAGGACACCCACACCACCAGGCGCGATTGGGATTTTTTCAGAAAAGCCGCGCATGAGATGCTTTGGCCGAAAATCGATGTGGAATATCAGCAGGAGCTCACGGGGATCGTCGAGGGACTTAAGGCACAGGGTGTGGCCATGGATGTGGACGATCTGGTTGCGCTCAATGCCTTCGAAGAACTCCCCGGTTACTACGTGCCATGGTTAAACCAGCAGGAACACGTCGCGGGCGCGCCGCGGCTGGCGAGTCCAGGCAATTGCAGCGCGTTTATCGCTACCGGGAGTTACACCCGCGACCACCAGATCGTAATTGCGCACAACAACTGGACCAGCTACCTCGTGGGCTCGCGCTGGGTGATCGTCTTCGATATTGTTCCTGAACACGGGAACCGCATTTTGATGGACGGGTTTCCGGGGGTCATTACCAGCGATGATGACTTCGGCGTGAACTCCGCCGGAATCATGGTGGCAGAGACCACCATCACCCAATTTGTCGGCTGGGATCCGCAAGGCAAGCCGGAGTTTGTGCGATCACGCAAGGCCCTGCAGTACGCGAATTCCATTGACGACTACGCCCGCATCATTCGTGACGGGAACAACGGCGGCTACGCCAACGACTGGCTGATTGGAGACCGCAAGACGGGCGAGATTGGATATCTTGAGCTGGGCTTGAAACACACGCCGATGTGGCGAACCAAAGATGGATATTTTGTGAGCTCAAATTTTGCCCGCGATCCGGTGGTGATCAAAGACGAGACTCCTGACTTCGATCCCAAAGACGCGTCTACTTCACCCAATGCTCGCCATGCCCGTTGGGAACAGCTCATAAAGCAGTCCAAAGGACAAATCGATGTCGGCATGGCGGAGAGCTTTATGGCCGACCATTTGGATAGCTTCGAAAAGAAGGAGCACCCGGATGAGCGCAGCCTGTGCGGTCACGTAGACAGCTCGCCGAGGGGCGTGAGCATCTGGCGATGGGGAGCTTACTACCCCGGAGGGGCAGTCCAAGGCAAGGCGACGGATAGCAGTCTGGCTGAGCACATGAGTTTCCAGGCGCGGGCGGGGCATCCGTGTGGCCAGGATTTCATCGCCAAGGATTTCTTGAACGCGCACCCGGACTATTCATGGGAAGCGCCTGTGCTTCGTGACATGAAGTCCGGTCCGTGGACGCTATTCCACGCTGGACAGCGCGCGGGCCAGTGATCGAGTCGACAGGTGTTATGCCTCGGCCAATCTCGGACTGCGTTTGTGCCAGGCCGTAGCCTGCTCATAGGCATACGCAAGCTGTAGAACTCTGTCTTCCCCCCAGTGCGGGCCGATGATCTGAAGTCCGATGGGAAGACCGGCGGTGGTGAATCCGCAGGGGATTGAGATCGCTGGCAGTCCCCACACGTTTACCGGGCGGGTATTGCGGAGCAGCAGGATTTCACGCGGGCGGAGGAGGTCTGGGTCCTGCTTCAGCTCAGCAATCGCAGGCGCGGGAACCGGAGTGGTTGGGGTTACAAGAACGTCCACATCCTCAAACACACGGTTGATTTCGCCGCGTATCTTTTCCAGTTCGCGGCGCCGGTGCTCAACCTCCGTACCGCTGATGTCCTCGCCCTTGCGGATGCGGCGTAGCGTTTCCGGCTGGTACAGTTCGGGACTCCTGGAAACGAACTCGGCGTGGTAGGCATACGCCTCCGCGGTTTGCAACGTGCGGTCGGTGGGAACATCAACCTCGATCTCGGACAGATCGTTGGTGAGGGTTCTTAGTGTGCCGAGCGCCTGTTCTACCGCCGAAGCAACCTCCGGGTCAAGATCTTCGTAGAAAAATTTCCGGGGGACGCCGATCCTCGCCGACCTCGTTCCATCGCAGAGACTTGCGAGGTAGTCAGGGACCGGCATGTCGGCGCTGTTCATATCTCTTGCGTCGTAGCCTGCGATCGCCTGCAACATCACCGCGGCATCTGAAACCGTGCGCGTAATCGGGCCCACGTGATCGAGCGACAGCGAGAGCGGGATTACGCCACGAACGCTTACGCGTCCGAACGTGGGCTTCAGGCCGACGACTCCGCACAGCGCCGCAGGCTCGCGAACCGAACCGGCAGTATCCGTGCCGATGGCGCCGTAACCAAGACCCGCGGCCACGGATGCGGCCGAGCCTCCTGACGAGCCGCCGGTGATGTGCGCGGGATTCCATGGATTGCGAACTTCGCCGTAATAGCTGATCATCGAGCTGCCGCCATAAGCGCATTCATGCAGGTTCTGCTTCCCCAATAGAACGGCTCCAGCATCTTTTAGACACCGAACGACTTCAGCGTCTTCATCAGGGATCCGATCCTTGAACAAACCGCTGGCGGCGGTGGTGCGGATGCCGGCGGTATCGATGAGGTCTTTGAGGGCGAGCGGGATTCCGTGCAGCGGCCCGCGCCAATGTCCTCGCAGGATCTCTGCTTCGGCGCTGTGTGCTTGCGTCAGAGCCGACTCTGAAGTTACTGAGATGAAGGCATTCAGCGTGGGGTTGAGCTTTTCGATCTGTGCTAAGCAGTTCTTGGTCAACTCCACCGGCGACAGTTCCCGTTTACGCAACCACTCGCCAGTTTCCACAATGGATTTGAACACGTTTTTTCTTCCTTATATGAACCCAGTACCGCTCGCATCCATTATCGTCTGAACGTCACGCCTCCTTCGAACGAAGGGCCTATAATCTTTACTTTGCTTCCGGGGAAGGTGCAAGAATTACGCCATGGGACAGATGACTGCAACTCCCGTCGCAACGCGAGCCTTTCTCCTCGATGGTAAATGGATTCAGGAGGGCGACCAGATCGAGATTCGAGCGCCCTACGACGGGAGCGTTGTCGGGCGTGTGTTTCAGGGAAAGCGTGAGCATGTCGATGCGGCCATCAGGGCCGCAGTCAAGGCATTTGGCACTACTCGACGCCTTCCCGCGTTTGAGCGGCAACGCGTGCTGCGCCGGGTTGCGGAGAGCATGGCCCAGCGCAAGGAAGAGTTTGCCCACACTTTGGCTCAGGAAGCGGGAAAGCCGATCAAGGCGGCGCGGACCGAAGTCGAACGTTCCGTTTTCACGTTCAACGTTGCAGCCGAGGAGAGTACGCGTATCTACGGTGAGTATCTGCCGTTGGACTGGCAGGAATTCACGGCGGGGCGGTGGGGAATTGTGCGCCGTTTTCCTCTGGGACCGATCGCTGGGATCACGCCGTTCAATTTTCCGCTCAATCTGGTTGCGCACAAGGTTGCTCCGGCGATCGCCAGCGGCTGCACCATGGTGCTGAAGCCCGCACCCCAGACGCCTCTGATCGCATTGCTTATGGCAGAGACTGTGCAGCAAGCGGGCTGGCCGGACGGTGCTTTGAATGTCCTTCCGCTCTCCAATGAGGACGCTGGATTACTGGTGATCGACGAGCGTCTGAAGCTGATCAGCTTCACGGGCAGCGCCGCGGTCGGCTGGGAAATCAAGCGGCGGGCTGGCAAGAAGAAGGTCGCGCTGGAATTGGGTGGGAACGCCGGAGTCATCGTTCACAGCGACGCTGATCTGACTTACGCAGCGGAGCGCTGTGTGACTGGAGGTTTCGCTTATGCCGGGCAATCTTGTATTTCGGTACAGCGCATTTTGGTCGAGCGGTCGGTCTTGGAAAGATTCACCGACCTTTTCGTGGCGGGAGTCAAGAAACTGAAAACGGGAGATCCGCTGCTGGAGTCAACCGATGTTGGCCCGCTGATTCGTGAAAGCGATTCTATCCGCGCCAGCGATTGGGTTCAAGAAGCAGTGCGCGGCGGCGCCCGATTGCTATGTGGCGGACAGCGCAACGGGTCGGTACTTGAGCCGACCGTTCTGACCGGGACGCGCTCAGACATGAAGGTAAATTGCCAGGAGATTTTTGCTCCGGTTGTAACCATCGAGGCGTATCACGACTTTTACGATGCGCTGAAGCAAATCAACAGCTCTGCGTACGGCTTGCAGACGGGGATATTCACGCGCGACGCCAAACTCCTTTTTGACGCATACGAAGAACTTGAGGTGGGAGCCGTAATGGCTGGCGATGTGCCGACGTTTCGCATCGATCACATGCCATACGGGGGCATTAAAGACTCGGGACTGGGACGCGAAGGCTTGCGCTATGCGATCGAGGAGATGACTGAACCGAAGTTGCTGGTGATGAACCTGCGATAGATCCAGGCTGTTCTGGGCAGCAACGGATAGACGAAGTCGAGCGTCTGACGCAACGGACGTTTCGTCGATTTCGTCAAACTTCCTGGCCAGCATTTCCCAACGCGATAAATCTTGCGTGAATTTTTCGGGATTCAATTGTTGCGGGCAATCACAAAGCGGTGCGAACTGTTATAATCACAAGTTTTCGTATGCAGGATCACAGAGGGGTCTGTGACTGCTGTTTGACCGTGCAGGCCGCAACCAGCCGGAGACTGCATAGGGCCGTCCCCGCTGCACTGAAAGTTCTGATCGATGCAGATTTTTCATCGCAGTACGAACACAATCTCCCGCGCCACGATTTACGGCGCGGTGTTCCTGGTGGCGGCCTTGCTCTGGGCGGTGCTCGAGTTGCAACGCTCGCCCTACATCACCTATGCCAAAGTGGCGCGTCCACAGCCTGTGCCCTTCAGCCATCAGCACCACGTCGCGGGATTAGGAATTGACTGCCGCTATTGCCATACTTCGGTTGAGAATTCTGCATTCGCCGGAATTCCTCCAACCAAGACCTGTATGAATTGCCACTCACAAATTTGGACGGGAGCAGCGCTGCTCGAACCGGTGCGCGAGAGCTTCCGCACCGGCAAGTCCCTGGTATGGACCCGGGTCAACGATTTGCCGGATTTCGTTTATTTCGATCACAGCATACACATCAACAAGGGCGTGGGCTGCAACACCTGCCACGGCCCGGTGGACCGGATGCCGCTTATGTTCAATTACGCCTCTCTGCAAATGGAGTGGTGTCTGGATTGCCATCGCGCACCGGAGAAAAATCTGCGGCCTCGCGACCAGGTGTTCAATATGCGCTACGAGCAGCCCTCAGGGGACAAACCCGTGGTGCTGGATGGCAAGGTCTATACAGACCAGGTTTCGCTGGGTACGGACTTGGTGAGGAAATACAATTTGCGGACGGTGACGGACATTACCAGTTGTTCGACGTGTCATCGGTAAGGTTCGGGAGATGATGGAGGACGGGCGTCTCGGCCGTCCGGCCGGGCGGCGACGCCCGACCTCCAACGAATCAAGGAAGTTCTAATAACAAGATGGAAGAACTGAACAGCAAGCAGCACCGCGAGGAAGTTTGCCCGGGCAAAAAGGGCAAGCTCGACCTGAAAACGGCTCGCGCCCAAATCGCCGAGACTAAAGACCCGGAGTATTGGCGCAGCCTGGAAGAACTCGCAGGCAGCTCCGAGTTTCAGGAGATGATGCATCGCGAGTTTCCCAAAGGCGCGTCGGAGTGGCTGGATGCGGTTTCTCGCCGTGGGTTCCTGAAGCTGATGGGTGCTTCCCTTGCAATGGCGGGGATGACTGCCTGCACGAAACAACCGCTGGAACCCATTGTTCCCTATGTGCGCCAGCCAGAAGAAGTAATTCCCGGCCGTCCCCTTTTCTATGCCACCGCCTTCACGCTAGGCGGATACGCGACTCCGCTGCTGGTGGAGAGCCATCTTTATCGTCCCACCAAGATTGAAGGCAATGATCAGCATCCCGCTAGTCTGGGCGGAACGGATGTGTTCGCGCAGGCGTCAATCCTAGGAATGTATGACCCCGACCGGTCGCAGACGATTGCGTATTTGGGCGACGTGCGCACTTGGGGAGGATTCCTGGAAGCGATCCGGGGACCACTCAGCGCGCAGAAAGCGGTGCAGGGAGCGGGCATCCGCATTCTGACGCGCACGATTTCGTCGCCAAGTCTCGCCGATCAGTTGCGTTCCGTGCTCAAGCTGTATCCGCAAGCGAAGTGGCATGTGTATGAACCGGTGAATCGCGACAACGTGCTCGAGGGCGCGAAGATGGCCTTCGGCCAGCCGGTGGAGACGCAGTACCGGCTGGAAAACGCCGACGTGATTCTGTCACTCGACGCCGACTTCCTGCACGCAGGATTCCCGGGCTTCACGCGCTGCGCACACGACTTCGCCAAGCGACGCAGCCCTGATACCGGCAATATGAGCCGGCTGTATGTGGTCGAGAGCACGCCCAGTTCAACCGGCGCGAAGGCAGATCACCGCTTGCCACTGCGGGCAAGCGAGATGTATGGATTCGCCGGCGAACTTCTTCTTGCTCTGGCGGTAACCTCGAACAGTCCGAAGATACACAGAGGGTCTGAATTTGTGCAGGCAGTTGCGGCGGACCTCTCTGCGCGGCATGGTTCGAGCGTTATTATTCCGGGCGATCATCAACCTCCGGCAGTTCATGCTTTGGCCCATGCCATTAATCAGACGCTCGGCAATATCGGTAAGACGGTCATCTACACCGATCCAGTCGATGCCAACCCCGTCAATCAAACCGACTCGATCAAGGATCTCGTGGCCGACATGCGCGGCGGCAAAGTGGACATGCTGTTCATCATGGGCGGAAATCCCGCCTATGATGCGCCCGCCGATCTAGGCTTCGCCGATGCGCTCAAGAACACGAACATTCCGATGCGCGTGCATCTCGGCCTCTATCAGGACGAGACCGCGGAACTCTGTCAGTGGCACGTGAACGAGGCGCACTATCTCGAATCATGGGGCGATGCTCGTGCATTCGACGGCACCGTAAGCATTGTGCAGCCACTGATCGCTCCGCTCTATGGTGGCAAGAGTGTTTATGAACTTACCTCGCTGCTTGCCGGGCAAGCCGAAGCCACATGCCACGAAGTCGTGCAGGGCTACTGGCGGAAGCAGCATCCGGGCGCGGACTTTGACGCGTTCTGGCGAAAATCGTTGCACGACGGATGGATTGACGGAACCACGTTTCCGCCCAAGCAATTCGCGATGAAGGTGGCGAGCTATCTGCCTTCTGTCAAAATCCCGCCAAACGCCATCGAGATCAACTTCCGCCGCGATCCTTCGGTCTACGACGGCTGCTTCTCCAATAACGGCTGGTTGCAGGAACTGCCCAAGCCGATGTCCAAGATGACTTGGGACAATCCCGTGCTGATCGGCCCGGCTATGGCAGCGCGGATGGCGCTGAAGACGGAAGATTTGATCGAGCTAGAACTAAATGGCAAGAAGCTGACCGCTCCAATCTGGATTCAGGCTGGTCACCCCGACAATTCCGTGACCGTGTTTCTGGGCTACGGGCGCAGGCGTGCAGGCCGAGCCGGGACGGGCGCGGGCTTCGACATGTACCAGCTTCGTCACAGCGCAACGCCTTGGTTCGCCACGGGCGTGAATATCACCAAGGCTGGAGGCACTTACAAGCTGGCTTCGACTCAGGGCTACCAGACCATGGACACGCCGGAAGGCGCGAGGCCTCAGGTGCGGTCGGCGAGCCTCGAAGAGTATCGCAAGGAGCCAGACTTCGCGAAAGAGGACGAGCCCCCGGCAGAGCTGACGTTGTACAAGCCCTATCCGTACGAGAGAGAACCTTATGCATGGGGCATGGCAATTGACTTGAATGCCTGCGTAGGCTGCAACAATTGCATCGTCGCTTGCCAGTCGGAGAACAACATTGCCGTGGTCGGCAAAGAGCAAGTCGTGCTCGGCCGCCACATGCACTGGCTGCGCGTGGATGCTTATTATCAGGGCGACCGTGATAATCCGAAAGCGTACTTCCAGCCCGTCCCTTGCATGCAGTGTGAGAACGCGCCTTGCGAGGTGGTCTGTCCCGTGGGGGCGACCGTGCACAGCAGTGAAGGCCTGAATGACATGGTCTACAACCGCTGCGTGGGCACTCGCTACTGTTCCAATAACTGTCCGTACAAAGTGCGGCGCTTCAATTTCCTGCTCTTTCAAGATTGGGAAACGCCGCAGTTCAAGATGATGCGCAATCCGGATGTTACCGTTCGCAGCCGCGGCGTCATGGAAAAATGCACTTATTGCGTGCAGCGCATAACCCAGCACCGGATTGATTCCGAACGCGAAGATCGCAAGATTCAGGATGGCGAGCTGCAGACCGCCTGTCAGCAATCTTGCCCAGCCAACGCCATTGTCTTCGGCAATATCAACGATCCCAACAGCCGGGTTTCGAAGCTCAAGGCGAACGCGCGCAACTACAGTTTGCTGGCCGATCTGAACACCCGGCCCCGCACGACGTACCTGGCCGAGATTCGCAACCCCAATCCAGAACTGGAAACCTAAGCGGAGCGCGATCGAGAGTTGGACGAACCGATGGACGAGCAAAGACAACCAGTGGCGCTCGGCGGAGGAGCGCCGGTCATCGAGCCTGGATACACCTTCGGCTCGGTCACCGACAAGATCAGCTCGATCGTCCTCACGCGCCCCACTTCGAATGGTTGGTTTCTTGGCTTCGGCATCGCTTTTCTGCTGACGATGATGATGTTGTTCGCCATCGGATACTTGTTTGTCCGGGGTATCGGCATCTGGGGCGTGACCATCCCGATCGGCTGGGGCTTCGCGATCGTGAACTTCGTGTGGTGGATTGGAATCGGGCACGCGGGCACGCTGATCTCGGCCATCCTGCTGCTGTTGCGGCAATCCTGGCGCAATTCGATCAACCGATTTGCCGAAGCCATGACGCTGTTCGCGGTGTCAGCCGCTGGTATCTTTCCGCTGATTCACGTGGGCCGCCCTTGGCTGGCGTATTGGCTGTTTCCCTATCCCAATACCATGGGCGTATGGCCGCAGTTCCGGAGCCCGCTGGTGTGGGACGTTTTTGCCGTTTCGACCTACGCAACCATCTCCTTATTGTTCTGGTTCATCGGCCTGGTTCCTGACCTGGCGACATTGCGGGATCGCTCCACCAACCGGGCGGCGCAGATTATTTATGGAATGTTGGCGCTGGGCTGGCGTGGTTCCGCGCGGCACTGGCATCGCTATGAGACAGCCTACCTGCTACTTGCTGGCCTGGCGACTCCGCTGGTGTTATCCGTTCACACTGTGGTCAGTTTCGACTTTGCCGTCGCGATCGTGCCGGGCTGGCATACCACGATTTTCCCTCCCTACTTTGTAGCAGGCGCGATTTATTCCGGCTTCGCCATGGTGCTGATGCTGGCGATTCCCATCCGCAAGATTTATGGCCTCGAAGATTTCATCACCGAGCGCCACCTCCAAAACTCAGCGAAAGTTATGCTGGCGACCGGCCTGATCGTCGCCTATGGCTATGCAATCGAGGCGTTCATGGGATGGTACAGCGGAAACCGCTACGATGCTTTTACCCTCTGGAACCGCCTGCATGGGCCATATGCTCCTTGTTATTTCGCGCTGTTGGCTTGCAACATCTTTGTCCCGCAATTGCTGTGGATTCGCAAACTGCGAACGACTCCAGTTGCCTTGTTTCTGGTGTCCGGAGTCATACTCGTCGGCATGTGGCTGGAGCGATTCATCATCGTCGTAGTCAGCCTGCATCGTGATTTCCTGACTTCTTCCTGGGGCATGTATTATCCGACCCGCTGGGACTGGATGACATACATCGGCACGATCGGCATGTTCCTGGCTGCGATGTTCCTGTTCGTGCGCATCCTGCCCATGATCTCGATCTTCGAAATGCGCACATTGTTGCCAGAGGCGGAGGTGAAGGAATGAAGCGCACTCCGGTTTACGGAATGATGGCCGAGTTTGATTCCGCCACCCACCTGGTGGACGCGGCTCATCGCACCTATGAAGCCGGCTATCTGAGGATCGACGCCTACAGCCCGTTCCCGGTGGAAGGCTTGGCGGAGGCAATGGGGTTTCACAAAAACCGCGTCCCGCTAGTGGTGCTGATTGGGGGATTGATGGGAGGTTTCTCTGGATACGCCCTGCAGTACTGGATTTCTGCGGTAAGTTATCCCGTCAACGTTGGTGGCAAACCTTATCATTCGTGGCCGGCATTCATCGTGGTGACTTTCGAGATGACGATTCTGTTTGCCGGCATCTTTGCCGTGTTTGGAATGCTGGCACTCAACGGGCTTCCCATGCCATACCATCCCGTGTTCAATGTGCCACGCTTCGCTTTCGCGACAAAAGATCGGTTCTTTCTGATCGTGTTTTCTACTGATCCGAAGTACAGCCCAAGCGAAACCCGACGCTTTCTTGAAAGCCTGGAACCGCGATCGATTTCGGAGGTGCCCAGCTAGAGCCATGTTGCGCCTCCGCAAAATCTCGGCGTTGGGATTGCTCGCCGTGCTGGCGCTGGCAGGATGCCGTCAGGATATGCAAGACCAACCCCGCTTCAAGCCGCTCGCCCAGAGCGACTTTTACGCGGACTTGCGCTCCGCGCGCCCTCCGGTCGAGGGGACCGTGGCGCGCGGGCAGTTGCATGAAGACTCGTATTTCTATACTGGGAAATTCGGGAACAATCCCGGCGACTATATGCCCTTCGCTGTGACCGACGATGTGCTGGTCCGCGGCCGTGAGCGCTTCAACATTTACTGCGCTCCCTGCCACTCCCGCCTCGGCGACGGTAATGGGATGATCGTGCAGCGCGGTTTTCGCGCTCCGCCGTCTTATCACACCGAGCGTCTGCGTAAGGCGCCGTTGGGATACTTCTTCGACGTAACAACCAATGGATTTGGCGCAATGCCGGAGTACGCATCGCAAATTCCGCCGCGGGATCGTTGGTGCATTGTGGCTTACATCCGAGCCTTGCAGTTGAGCCAGGGAGCGACCATGGGCGATGTTCCGTCTGGACAAAAGGTGCCGTCGGAGACGCCGGTGTTCCGCGGTGATCCGGGTTCTGGCGCAACTCTGCCCGAACTTCAGTCCGGTTCGAGCGACGAAAAAGGAGAGCAGCCGAAATGAGCACGGCGGATGCGAACAACCTGGACCTGATGGCGCCGCCGGTAGTCAAGACCATCCAAAGGCGCTCGCTGGTCATCGGCCTGATTTTCGCCGTGATCTCGTTGGTGCTCGCGTTTCTGCGTCCGGATGAGTTCTTCCGCGCCTACCTGCTCGCCTACATGGCATGGCTCGGAGTGACTCTCGGATCCATGGCGATTCTCATGATCCGGCATCTGACCGGCGGCGGATGGGGCATGGTGATCCGCAGGATTCTGGGCGCGGCCATGCGATGCTTGCCCCTGATGGCAGTGCTGTTTGTTCCAATCCTCTTCGGGCTTCCGAAACTCTACGTGTGGGCGCGGCCGCTGGATTCCATCGCGGACAAACATCTCCGCGAACACTTGCAGCAGCTTACTAAGACTTACCTGACTGTCCACGGATTCATCGTCCGTGCCGCGATTTACTTGGCGATCTGGAATCTGTTGTCGTTCTTGCTCACCAAGTGGTCGAGGGAGCAGGACAACCCTCCATCGCGGGACAACAGCCCCCGCTTCAAGGCGGTGAGCGGACCGGGATTGATTCTCTACGCATTCACCATTTCATTCGCCGCCATCGATTGGGTAATGTCCATCGACCCCAGCTGGATTTCCACGATCTACGGACTATTGATCCTCATCGGGGAGTTGCTCTCGGCGATGTGCTTCGCCGTCGTCGTAGAGCGGATTTTGGTGAACTATAAACCGATGTCGGAGCTGCTAAAACCTGATTTCGTGCACGACCATGGCAAGTGGATGCTGACCTTCACCATGGTATGGGCGTACTTCTCGTTCTCGCAGTGGCTCATCATCTGGGCGGGAAACTTGCCGGAAGAAATCACTTGGTACATGCGGCGGTTGAACGGCGGCTGGGGATTCGTTGGGTTGTTCCTCGTGGTGTTCCACTTCGCCGTGCCCTTCGTACTTTTGCTTTCGCGCCCGTTCAAACGGGACATAAGACGGTTGGCCTGGCTAGCAGTTTGGCTGATGGTGATGCGGTACCTGGATCTTTTCTGGATCGTGGAACCCAACTTTTCCAAGACATTAAGCCTGACGTTGGCGGACGTGGTAGTGCCCGTTGCCATGGGGGGTATTTGGCTGGCTTACTTCTTCCGCAGTCTGAATTCGATGCCACTCTTGCCCGCGTATGACGTATTCGCGATCGAAGTACTGGAACCGGCTCATGAGTGAAGAAACGAAACACGGACACGGGCAAGAGCGTTTCGAGAGGCAGGACCTAAGCGCTCAGGGAGTATTCGCGTTCCTGATCAGTCTGGCGGTGGGCGGGGTGCTGGTTTATTTCGTTGTTTGGGGCTTGTACCGCTTTATGGACGCACGTCAGAGATCGCACCAGCCGCAGCAGAGCCCGCTGGTGCAGCAAGTAACCGACACACGCATCGTCTCGCCCGGCGAGATCACAAAGTTTCCCCAACCGCGTTTGGAACGGAACGAGCGAGTTGAGATTAAAGATTTTCGCCTCAAGGAAGAGCAAACGTTAAATAGCTATGGCTGGGTCGACGAAAAAGCGGGGGTAGTACGCATCCCGATTGAACGGGCGATGCGGTTGCTGGCGCAACGCGGATTGCCGACTGCGCCGAAGGCTGGAACGGTTCCGGCGTCTGCGGTGAGTGTGGCGAATCAGGCCGCGGAGCGTTCGGACACAAACGCCAAATCGCTTAAGACCAAGGCGCAAGCGCCAAAGTGATGGAAAGGATGTAGCAGTGCGCAGTGCAATAAGATCGAGGAGTTCGAGGCTGATCGCGGGGGTCGTGTTGGTGGCGTGTGTCTTCAACTCGCCCGCGCGGGGCCAGGGAATAGCGCAAGGCATTATGTCGCCGCCTGCGAATGTGCGTCCGCCGGGACTGAAGAATGTTGGCATTGAGCAGCATCTGAAAGAACAGATTCCACCGGGTCTCACGTTTCGCGACGAAACTGGGAAAGCGGTCCAGTTGGGCGACTATTTCGGTAAGAAGCCGATGATCTTGAATCTGGTGTACTACCAATGTCCGATGTTGTGCGGAGAGGTTCTAAGCGGGCTGGAGAGCGCGCTGCGGGTGTTGAAGTTCGATGTGGGAAAAGAATTCGACGTCCTCACCGTAAGCTTCGATCCCAAAGAAACGCCGGAAATCGCATCCGGAAAAAAGGCGGAATACTTAAAGCGCTACGGACGACCCGGCGCTGCCGCAGGCTGGCATTTTCTGACCGGACCACCAGCCTCGATCGATGCGCTCACCAAGGCGGCTGGTTTTCAGTATCAATACGATCCCGAGAGTGGCCAGTTCGCCCATGCGACCGCAATCATGGTGCTGACGCCCGAGGGAAAAATCGCTCAATACTACTACGGAGTCGAATACGCACCGAAAGACTTGCGTCTGGGATTAATTCAGGCGTCAGAGAACAAGATCGGGACTGTGGTGGATCAAGTATTGCTCTATTGCTACCACTACGATCCGGACACCGGGAAATACGGAGCAATCATCAGCAGAGTTCTGCAACTGGCCGCGGGCGCGACGGTGTTGATCCTCGGAACGTTCCTCGTGGTGATGTTCCGCATGGGGCCGGCAACTGTGATCCGTCGGCGAGAGATGGCCAACAGCGAACGACCAAAGACTAATGACTAACGACCAACGACTAATTTATGTTCGATAACTTTCCACTTTGGCCTGTGCGCGCCTCCTCTGAGGCTGGCAATGTAGACGCCCTCTACATTTTCCTAGTGGCGCTGTCTGGGTTCATGTGCCTGGCCATTTTCACCATGATCCTGGTGTTTGCGACGAAGTATCGTCGCCGCCGCGGAATCGAAGCCGAACAGATCGAAGGCTCAAGCGCACTCGAAATAACCTGGTCGATAATTCCGCTGGGAATTTTCATGGTCATTTTCGCTTGGGGCGCAGTCATTTACTTTCATGAGCGGACGCCACCCCGGGGCGCGTCCGAAGTCTATGTCGTAGCGAAGCAGTGGATGTGGAAACTTCAACATCAGGAGGGTCAGCGCGAAATCAACGAACTGCATGTGCCGGTAGGCCGCGACGTCAAACTGATCATGACCTCGCAGGACGTGATCCACAGCTTCTATGTTCCTGCCTTCCGCATCAAGCAAGACGTGCTTCCGGGGCGCTATACAACCGCGTGGTTCCGGGCGACGAAGCCGGGTGTCTATCACCTGTTTTGCTCGCAATATTGCGGCACGATGCATTCCGGCATGATCGGACAAGTGACGGTAATGGAGCTCGCACAATACGAAGCTTGGCTCTCCGGCGGCGGGACCTCGGGATCGCTTGCCGCCAGTGGCGAAAGCATTTTTCAGCAATTGGGGTGCCCCACCTGTCACCGCTCCGATGCGCAAGGCCGCGGGCCCAATCTGGTTGGAATCTTCGGCAAGCCCGTGCAACTGGAAGATGGAAGAACAGTCGTGGCCGATGAGAACTATATCCGCGAATCGATTTTGAGTCCGAGTGCGAAAATAGTGAGCGGATTCAAACCCATCATGCCGGTTTTTCAGGGGCTCGTGGGCGAAGAACAGTTAACTGCGCTGGTGGCATACGTCAAGTCTTTGAGCCCGGCTCCGTCGGGAGCGGCAGACGGACCCAGCCTTGCTCCAGCCGGCACGAGATCGCAAGACCCTAAGGAATAGCAATGGCTACCCTAGCAATTACTGCCGAACGCGAACACTATCTGAATAAAGAATACGGCATTCGCTCGTGGCTGCTGACCACGGACCATAAACGCATCGCGTTGCTGTATCTGATATCCATTACGTTCTTCTTCTTTGTGGGAGGATTCTTTGCCCTGCTGATACGGCTGGAACTGCTAACCCCAGCGGGCGATCTGGTACAGGCCGACACCTACAACAAGCTCTTCTCCATGCACGGCCAGGTGATGATCTTCTTCTTTCTGATTCCTTCCATCCCCGCCGTGCTGGGGAATTTCCTCGTCCCCTTGATGATCGGCGCCAAAGACCTGGCGTTTCCGCGGATCAATCTGCTGAGCTGGTATCTCTACATGATTGCCGGCGTGATCTACGTCCACTGCATCGTCACCGGAGGCGTAGACACTGGTTGGACCTTCTACACGCCGTTCAGCACAGCGTTCAGCAATACCAGGGTGATTGAGGCGGGAATCGCAATCTTCATCGCAGGATTCTCGTCCATCCTCACCGGCCTCAACTTTGTGGTGACGATTCACCGCATGCGAGCGCCGGGCATGACATGGTCGCGTCTGCCGCTGTTTATCTGGGCTCACTACGCCACCAGTATCATCCAGTTGCTCGGAACGCCAGTGCTGGCAATTACCCTGCTGCTGGTGGTATTTGAACGCGCCTTCAATTTGGGCATCTTCGATCCAACCCGCGGCGGCGACCCGTTATTGTTTCAACATCTATTCTGGTTCTACTCCCATCCCGCGGTTTACATCATGATCCTGCCCGCGATGGCGGTGGAGAGCGAAGTAGTCGCATGTTTCGCTCGCAAGCGCATTTTTGGCTACAACTTTGTAGCTATGTCGAGTATTGCGATTGCGGTGTTCGGATTCCTGGTCTGGGCCCACCACATGTTTGTGGCTGGCATTTCACTCTATGCGGCGTTGATCTTCTCGATTCTCAGTTATTTGGTTGCCGTACCTTCGGCGATCAAAGTGTTCAACTGGACCGCGACCATGTACAAAAGTTCGATTTCGTTCACCACTCCCATGCTTTATGCCTTCGGCTTCATCGGCCTGTTCACCATGGGCGGACTGACCGGGCTGTTCCTGGCCGCGCTGGGAATCGATGTGCACGTGCACGACACTTATTTCATCATCGCCCATTTCCACTACATCATGGTCGGCGGCGCGGTCATGGGGTATCTCGGCGGGCTGCACTTCTGGTGGCCGAAAATCTCTGGCCGAATGTATCCGGAAGGGTGGGGTAGGCTGGCGGCGTTGCTCGTGTTCGTCGGTTTCAACCTGACTTTCTTCCCGCAGTTCATTCTCGGCTACATGGGAATGCCGCGCCGATACTGGCAATACCCACCGGAATTCCAGGTGTTGAATGTGCTCTCGACCGCAGGCTCGACCATACTGGCCGTCGGATATGTGTTGCCTATGGTCTACTTCCTGTGGTCCATGCGTTACGGAAAAATCGCCGAAGACAACCCTTGGGGCGCGGCCGGTCTGGAATGGAAGACCTCTTCGCCGCCGCCCACTTTCAATTTTGATGAAGCGCCAGAAGTGACTTGGGAAGCTTACAACTACGAAGAGATCGCCGCTCCCGCGGAGGTGCAGGTTGAGCGATAGCCCGATCGCGGTCGAGCAACACGGCCCGGAACTGCTGCACCATTTTGTCGACACGGAGCAGCAGCGGGACGCTGCCTCTCTCGGCATGTGGCTGTTCCTGGCGACCGAAATCATGTTCTTCGGCGGCATGTTCTGCGCCTACCTCATCTACCGCCTCGCCTACTTCAACGCCTTCGCGGCCGGGAGCCAGCAGCTTAGCATCGCGCTTGGAGCGTTTAATACCGCGGTGCTGATCGTCAGTTCTCTTACGGTTGTATTGGCGGTGAAAGCGGCGGAAGCGGGCAAGCGCAAAGTGCTGGTCGGCTACCTCGTTGTTACCGTACTGCTCGGCCTGACCTTCCTGGTGGTCAAGGGCTTTGAGTATCGCGAAAAGTTCGAGAAGCACCATGTGCCAGGCGCAACATTCCAGTTCACAGACACGTTCGACGACAACGGGAAAAAAATCCCAGTCAATCCGAAACAAGCCGAGCTCTTCTTCTCCCTCTATTTCGTAATGACCGGCATGCACGCCCTGCACATGATCATTGGCTGCGGCTTATTTAGCGTTCTGGCTGTCCTGGCTTGGAAGGGGCATTACACGCCCAGCTATTACACGCCCATAGAAAACGGGGGCCTGTACTGGCACTTGGTCGATATCATTTGGATTTATCTGTTCCCGTTGTTGTATCTGATCAGCAGGCATTCCTGAGGATTGTTATGTCGGAACACGAAGAACATAGTAATCACTCGCAAGGATTTTACATCGCCATCGGCATCACCCTGCTCGTGCTGACGGCAACGACCGTCGGCGCTGCCTTCGTGAACCTCGGTCCTTTCAACCCCATCATCGCGCTCCTCATCGCCACCATCAAAGCGACGCTGGTCATCCTTTTCTTCATGCACGTCAAAGGCGCGAGCGAAAAGCTGACCGGCGCCGTCGTTGTCTCCGGCTTCTTCTTTCTCGCAATCCTGCTGATACTGTCGCTGGCGGACTACATGACACGATCCTGGCGGTAATCGGATCTCGGTGTGGCTTCCCCCCTGTGGCTCTCTGTGTTCTCGGTGGCTGGAAAAAATCTTTACCACCGGGGACACAGAGGGCCACAGGGGAACGATCGACGTCACACAAGATACGCCCTTGCGCCCAACGCCCGCATCCTCGAAGATGTTCTGTACCCTATGCCGCAAGACATCGCCCCACCCCCGGCCCATTCCGCGCAACTCGACGCCTCGGCTCTTGAAGCCTCTCTCCGCCGTCACCTTCGCGGAGAAGTCCGCTTCGACTCGGGCAGCCGGGCTCTCTATGCAACCGATGGCTCCAATTACCGCCAAGTTCCTATCGGAGTCGTAGTTCCACGCGATAAAGAAGACGTTCTCGCCACAGTTGCCCTCTGCCGCGACCACCGCGCTCCACTGCTCGCACGCGGTGGAGGCACGTCACTCGCCGGACAATGTTGCAACGCTGCGGTCATTCTCGACTTTTCGAAGTACATGGCGAACATCCTCGAGATCGATCCCGCGCGCCGCATCGCGCGCGTTGAACCCGGCGTCGTCCTCGACAGTCTTCGCGCGGCGGCCGAGAAGCACCACCTTACCTTCGCGCCCGATCCCGCTACCCACGACCGCTGCACGCTCGGAGGCATGATCGGCAACAACTCCTGCGGTGTGCACTCGATCATGGCCGGCAAGACGGACGACAATATCGAGTCGCTTGAGGTCCTCACCTACGGCGGCCAGCGACTGCACGTCGGGGCGACCAGCGCGGACGACTTCGACCGCTTCATTCGCGAAGGCGGACGCCGCGCCGAAATCTACACCGGGCTCAAATCCCTCGCCGACCGCTACGGTGAGCAGGTTCGCCGCCAGTTTCCGAATATTCCGCGCCGCGTTTCCGGATATAACCTCAACCACCTGCTCCCCGAAAGCGGCTTTCACGTGGCACGCGCTCTCGTCGGCTCCGAAGGCACGTGCGTCACGGTGCTCGAAGCCACTTGCCGCCTTGTCGAGAGTCCGCCGGCGCGGGTGTTGCTCGTTATCGGATGGCCCGATATCTATCTCTGTGCCGATCACGTCCCGCAGATCATGGAGCACCATCCCATCGGCCTCGAAGGTTTTGACGACATCATGGTTGACGCGAGCCGCCGCAAAGGCGTGAACCTCGAAGGTCTCGCCCTGCTGCCGGAAGGCGGTGGCTGGCTGATGGTGGAGTTCGGAGCCAACACCGCCGCTGAAGCCGAATCGCAGGCGCGCAATCTGATGGAGACGCTCGATCGCTCCGCGGCTCCTCCCAACCTGCGGCTGTTCACCGACCAGAAACAAGCCCGGCGCATCTGGGACGTCCGCGAGTCGAGCCTCGGTGTCACGTCGCACGTCCCCGGCGAACCGCTGCGTTGGGAAGGCTTCGAGGATTCCGCGGTCGCGCCCGACAAACTCGGCGCTTACCTCCGCGACCTGCGCGGGCTGATGCAAGCCTTCCATTACGAAGGCTCGTTTTACGGACACTTCGGCCATGCCTGCGTTCACACCCGCATGGACTACGATCTCGAATCCACCGAGGGCGTCCGCAAGTTTCGCCAGTTCATGGAGGAGGCCGCCGATCTCGTGGTCCGCTACGGTGGCTCGCTCTCCGGCGAACATGGAGACGGGCAGGCCCGCGCCGAGCTTCTTCCAAAAATGTTTGGGCCTGAAATTATGCAGGCCTTCCGCGAGTTCAAGTCGCTCTGGGATCCCGACTGGAAGATGAACCCGGGCAAGCTCATCGAGCCTTATCGCCTCGATGAAAATCTCCGCCTCGGTCCCGGCTACGATCCCTGGCAGCCCGAGACGCATTTCAAATTTCCCGACGACCACGGCAGCCTGGCCGCTGCTACGTTGCGCTGCGTCGGAGTGGGCAAGTGCCGCCGCGACGAAGGCGGAGTCATGTGTCCGAGCTTTCGCGTCACGCGCGACGAAGAGCACTCGACCCGCGGCCGCGCCCATCTGCTCTGGGAGATGACGAAAGGCGACGTCATCAAAGACGGGTGGCAGAACGAAGCCGTGAAAGAATCGCTCGACCTGTGCCTCGCCTGCAAAGGCTGCAAAAGCGATTGCCCTGTGGGCGTCGATGTCGCGACCTACAAGGCGGAATTTCTGTCGCACTACTACGAGATGAATCGGCGTCCGCTGAATGCGCTGGCCTTTTCGAATATTGATCTTTGGGCGAGAGGGGCCTCGCGTGCGCCGGGGGTGGTGAACATCACGACCCAACTGCCTGGCCTGCGCGATCTCGCCAAGCTGGCCGCTGGAATGCCCGCCCAGCGCCGCATTCCGGCGTTCGCACCGCAGACATTCAAAGACTGGTGGAAGGCAAAGCGTAGCGCCGGCGTCTCGCCGGCTGTCGTACGGACACCTCGCCCGCACGCGCCGGATTCTCAACGAGATCCAAGCCGGCGAGACGCCGGCGCTACTGTTCTCCTCTGGGCTGACACCTTCAACAACCACTTCCTCCCCGCGACCGCCAAGGCTGCCGTCGAAGTCCTCGAGGCCGCGGGCTTCGACGTCACCGTCCCGACCGCTCATCTGTGCTGCGGGCGCCCGCTTTACGACGTTGGCATGCTTGACCGCGCCAAGAGCTTGCTCCTCCAGATCATGGACGAGCTTCTCCCCGAAATCGAAGCTGCAACGCCCATCGTCGTTCTGGAACCCAGTTGCGCCACCGTCTTCCGCGACGAACTTACTAACCTTTTCCCCAAGGACGAACGCGCGCAAGCCCTCTCGAAGCAAGTCTTCCTGCTTAGCGAATTTCTGGAGCAGCGCGCAAAAAGTTTCCCGCTTCCCAGGTTGCCGCGCCGGGCGCTTATCCACGGGCATTGCCATCACAAGGCCATCATGAAGATGACCGCTGAGGAAGCGGTGCTGCAACGCATGGGCGTCAATTTCGCCGCTCCCGCGCCTGGATGCTGCGGCATGGCGGGAGCGTTCGGTTTCGAGAAGGAAAAATACGAGATCTCGAAAGCCATTGGCGAACTCGAACTTCTGCCCGCCGTCCGCCAGGCTCCCACCGACTGGCTCATCGTCGCCGACGGTTTCAGTTGCCGCGAGCAGATCGCGCAGGAAACCGACCGCCACGCGCTCCACCTCGCCGAAGTTCTCCAGATGGCTTTGCGGGAGGCGACCGAAACGCCCGAAGGCTTCCCGATGTTCGATCCCGCGCCACAGCATTATCCTGAAGATGCCTGGGTGCGGCCACACGAGGCTGCGATCGAAAAGAACATGAAGCGCGCCGGTCTGGCCGTGGCTGGCATCGCAACTGGAGCGGCGTTTTTATGGGCGCTCGCTCGCAGACGCTAGGTTCGGTTGGCGCGGGCGGCGCTGTTGAGCTTCGCTCAGCTTGGACGAGCTAGATGCCCGTCCCCACACGAACCGGGCGATAGTCCAACCGCAAGTTATTGAACAATATAGACTTACTTGTTCACTCCCCATCAGGGCCACTTTCTGGGACAATAGACATAGACACTTGGCCTCACCGTAGCGGCTTGCGGTCCCCGTTGCCTCGCGATCGCGCCGCGCAGTTCAGAAGAGCCGAAAGCAGAAAGCTGACTTCATGGAAACCGCAAACTCAACCGTCATAGTCTCAACCCCAACGCCAGCCCCGAGCTCGGTCCCGTCCGCAGCCATCACCCAGAACAAATCGCTGCAGGGG
>DATNNO010000010.1:0-3024 GCA_035601775.1 Terriglobales bacterium
CCGCATTAGCTCCGGAGCATGAAATCTGGACGAGTTTATCGAGGACGCCTCAGGTCGATTCGCGTAGCGTGCAGTACGCCCTTGTGATCCAAATGGCCCAGCAGGATTACAAACGACCCTTCTTTGACCTCGTCCTGCTGCGAGGGCTTTCCGAGCTTCGTCCACTCGGTGGAGCTGTCGTAGGCAACCTTCCTTGGGTCGTTCGACGGGGGGGCGCCGCCACGGATGTCGATCATCGAATGGTCTTTGTCAAATCTGATGACGTGACCCTGCCATTTTGTCTCTTTTTTCGAAGCTTGTTCATTTTTCTCTCCGGCCGCAGCCTCCTGGGCTCCGGCAGGCACGGCGCTGAACACCGCTCCCGCAAGCACTAGGGAAAGCAAAGTTACCGAAACCTTCATTGCATCCTCCATGGTGAAAAAATTTTGTTCTCGACAGCCCGATGAATTGGAATTCCCTGCGAGAGGGTAGTCCGGCGCCAGCGAATAGTAAAGAAGAATTTGCCCCTACACCGGCTCATAGCTGACCGCAGCAGCTTCCGAAGCGATAGCAGTTGTTTCTAATTGCAGTGTTTCTAATTGCAGTTTCTAATTGCAGTGTTGAAACTTAATGATAGTGTCCCCTTCTGAACTTTTTAGAAATGTCCCCTTAGACTGAGATCTCCAGCCAGAGGAGGTCTTGTTGAAGAGGACGGCCATGAGCAGTCATGAGCTGGAACGAGTGGAAGTTATGGGGCGAGTAGGTGGTGGGGAGCTGAAGCTGAGCGATGCAGCGGAAATGCTGGAGCTGAGCTATCGCCACGTAAAGAGATCGTGGCGGCGGTATCGGCAGGAGGGCAGCAAAGGGCTAAAGCATGGGAATGCGGGCCGACCCTCGAATCGCAGCAAGCCGCGGAAGCTTCGGCGCCGAGTATTGAGCTTGATCCAAAAAAAATATTCGGGTTCGGAAGAGGATAGATTCGGCCCGACCTTAGCGGCCGAGCACTTGGCGGAAGAAGATGGCATGGTGCTGGATCACGACACGGTACGACTTTGGATGTTGCAGGAAGGGCTGTGGAGCCGGCAACGAAGGCGCAAGAAACACTGCCAGCGAAGGGAGCGCAAAGCCCACTTCGGGGAACTGGTGCAATTGGACGGGAGTTTCCACGACTGGTTGGAAGAGTGTGTCCCGCGGGGCTGCCTGATGGACATGGTGGACGATGCCACCAGGACGCAGGCTCGTCTGGGCAGAGAAGAGACGATCTGGGCGGCAGCCGGGGTGTTGCGGGCCTGGATTGAAAAATATGGCGTGCCCCGCGCGCTCTATACCGACTGGAAGAATGTGTACAAACGAAAGGCCACGCCCGCTGAGCAGTTGCGGGGAGAGGTCCCGGTGACGCAGTTCGGGCGCATTACCCCTCGTACACAAAAGATAACTTCGAGTTTGAACGCAAGGTTAGGATTGAGCGGCGGACCAGGTATCGCAGATGATACTCTATCGAATCTTGACGTGTGTCTGTTGTGGTTGTATTTATATGTCATATGCCCCGCGCCAGTGCCGCTCAAGAGGGTGTAAATAGAACTGTGTAAACGGTCATGGGAAAGTTGAGAATAGGAGACCCATGACCATCGACCCGAAGTTAATCGACCAACTGCTGACAAACTACAAGAAACCCGAGGATATCATCGGGGAGAATGGTTTGCTCAAGCAACTGACCAAAGCCATACTGGAGCGAGCCTTGGCCGCCGAGATGACCGATCATCTTGGCTATGAGAAGCACGATCCGGCGGGCCACCACCGGGGCAACACGCGCAACGGGAAAAGCCCCAAGACGTTGAAGGGTGAGTTCGGCGAGCTGGAGTTAGAAACTCCGCGCGACCGCAAGGCGACGTTTGATCCCAAGATTGTGGCCAAGGGCCAGACGCACTGGACGGGCTTTGATGACAAGATCATCTCGATGTACGCGCGGGGGATGACGACGCGGGAGATCCAGGGCCACCTGGAGGAGATGTACCACATCGAAGTCTCGCCCACGCTGATCTCCAACGTAACCGATGCCGTGATCGAGGAAGTGAAGCAGTGGCAAGGGCGGCCGCTGGAAGAGCTATATCCCATTGTGTACCTGGACGCGCTGATGGTGAAGGTACGCGATGAAGGCCACGTGCAGAACAAGGCGATCTATGTGGTGCTGGGGGTGAACCTGGAGGGCGAGAAGGAAGTACTGGGTCTGTGGGTGGCGCAGCAAGAAGGCGCGAAGTTCTGGCTGCAAGTGCTCACGGAGTTACAGAATCGCGGGGTGAAGGATATTTTCATTGCCTGCGTGGATGGGCTGAAGGGATTTCCGGAAGCGATCGAGGCGGTATATCCGCGGACCGAAGTGCAGCTCTGCATTGTGCATCTGGTGCGGGCTTCGCTGAACTACGTGCCCTGGAAAGCACGCAAGCCGGTGGCGGCAGATCTGCAGTCGATCTATCGCGCAGCCACAGCGGCTGAGGC
This sequence comes from Terriglobales bacterium, assembly GCA_035601775.1. Classification (GTDB taxonomy): domain Bacteria; phylum Acidobacteriota; class Terriglobia; order Terriglobales; family Acidobacteriaceae; genus JABDBE01. The sequence goes on from DATNNO010000010.1 coordinate 2,476, forward strand.
CGAGCAGCACCTCCAGGAACTGGAAGGCAAGTGGAAAGCCTACCCCAGTGTGAGCCAGGTGTGGCGGCGGAACTGGACGCGCATCACGCCATTTTTCAATTACCCGCCGGACATCCGCCGAGCGATCTACACCACCAACAGCGTGGAATCGCTGAACCGGTCGCTGCGCAAGATCATCAAAACCCGCGGCGGATTCCCCAACGAAGAGGCGGCGCTGAAGTTGCTGTTTCTCGCGTTGCGGCAGGCGGCCAAGAAGTGGACCATGCCGATTCATCACTGGCGGGAAGCATTGAACCACTTCACGATTCTGTGGCCGGAACGGATGCCGGCCTTGGAGAGAGTTTCGCAATGACAACGTGGAACGCTACTACATCGATGGCCAGGGGAAGGGACGCCCTTCCCCTGCACCCCATCCCAAAAACAAAACCTGGCCGTTTACACAAAAGTCTTGACACACCCTATGTGCGTTAACGTACATCGCTCGGTATTGAACGTTACATTTTGCAACCAGTGCAAATTCTAGTAAGTGAGCTAGTGTGTTGGCTAAAG
>DATNNO010000011.1:0-2644 GCA_035601775.1 Terriglobales bacterium
CGTATATCGCTGGTTTCTGTTTCGCGTCGAACCGTTGCATGATGCGCAGGGAACCATCGTCAAGTGGTATGGAACAAACACCGACATCGATGACCGCAAACGAGCGGAGACACTGTTAGCAGGAGAGAATCAAATTCTTGAAATGGTCGCTACTGGCAAGCCGCTCGGCGTGATTCTCGATGGGTTATGTCGGCTTGTGGATAACCTTTCAAGCGATTCTCTGCATTCGATTTTACTGTTTGACCCAAACGGCAATCGCCTGAGGCGCGGTGCCGGGCCCAGGTTTCCAGAAGCGTTCATGGCTGCGGTGGATGGCATTGAGATCGGTCCTTGTGTGGGTTCGTGCGGAACGGCCGCCTATCGCAAAGAGCAAGTCATCGTCTCTGACATCGAAACAAGCCTGCTGTGGGCCGATTATCTTGAACTGGCTCGCGCATACGGACTGCGAGCGGGTTGGTCCACACCAATCCTATCTTCAGATGGCAGTGTGTTGGGCACGTTCGCGATTTACTGGCGTGAACCGCGCAGCCCAGGCCCGCATCATCAACAGATCATCAAACAGATCACACATCTGACGGCTGTTGCCATTGAGCGCAAGCGGTCGGCCGAATCGCTGCGCGCGTCGGAACTTCTGGCACGTGGCCAACTGGACGCGCTCACTCACACACTCGACGCACTGGCTCAGGAATCTGACCCGGACAGACTACTTGAACATGTGTTGCGGACAATAATCGAGCAGTCGGGGGCCCACAGTGTCAGTGTGTGGGATCGAGAACCGAACGGGGATGGGCTGGAACTCTTCGCCATGATCGAGGATGGCCGCTTTCAAACGCGTAGTGGTGCTATGCATCCGGCGGCAAGGCTCACAACGTTGGTACAGGATCATCCGGTGTGGAGGGAAATGCTGCACACGGGTCTTCACGCCGTCTGCGACGTCAGTGATCTGCCCATTGTCCGGGTCTGTGTCGGGTCAGGCCCCAATGCAATCTGGCGTGAAGTCCTGGACGACGGTGATTGGGCTCCTGCCCTGATGCGTTTCAAGGCGCATTTGCGGGAGTTGGGCGTCCACACGATTCTGTTCGTGCCGATGCTCGTCGCAGGACGTGTTGCGGGATTCATCGGCATCCGTTTTACTCTGAAGCGTAATTTCCGACAGGAGGAGATCGAATTGACCCGGGCTCTCGCCCATCAGGCGACTCTGGCAATCCAGTTGACCCGTCTTTCCGTCCAAAGCCGGCAGTCTGCTGTAACGGCCGAGCGCAATCGGATGGCTCGCGACATTCACGACACGCTCGCGCAAGGATTCACGGGGGTGATCGTCCAACTTGAAGCAGTCAAGGAGGCCATGTCCCGGAATCAAGCGGTGAAAGCCTCAGGCCATCTGGATCAAGCCGGAGAACTCGCCCGCGAGAGCCTACGCGAGGCGCGGCGCTCCGTGCAGGCGCTCCGCCCTCAGGTGCTGGAGGAGAAACAGTTGAGCGAGGCGCTGAAAGATTTGATCGAAAGAATGACCAGCGGCACGACCGTGCACGCGGAACTCACCTTGCAAGGCGAACAACAGAAACTTTCGCCGGAATGGGAAACAAATCTTCTTCGGATCGGACAGGAAGTATTGACCAATGTCCTCCGTCACGCGCGGGCCAGCGAGTTCAATGTGTTGCTCGTTTTCGACGGCAGGGAAATTCGCCTGGACCTGCGCGACAATGGATGCGGCTTCGATCCGCAGCGGAGGCACGAGGGCTTCGGCTTGCAGGGCATGAGAGAAAGGGCCGAAGGGATGGGAGGTCAATTAACAATCCAGAGCGCGGCAGGCAAGGGCACGGCGATTTCGATTGTCCTTCCCGTCGCGAACGCTGCCGAGCTGGAAGCGCTATGAAACGCCCATCTAAACCTCGAAACCCGTCTTCAGCGTCCACTCTATCGCGGTCCGACGCCGGCGGAAAAAGTTCACCTGCTGACAAGATTCGGATACTCATCGCAGATGATCACACGACGGTTCTGGCGGGACTGGCTTCGATTATTGGAATGCAACCGGACATGATTGTCGTCGCCGAGGCGGTGAATGGCCGCGAGGCCGTTGACCTTTGGCAGAAACATCGCCCTGATGTGACGCTTCTCGATCTGCGCATGCCTAAGCTGGACGGTGTTGGCGTGATAGATGAAATCCGCAAGGAGGATACTTCGGCCCGGATCATCCTGCTTACCACGTATGACACCGACAATGAGATCTACCGGGCGATCAAGGCGGGAGCGAAAGGCTATCTATTAAAGGACGCTCGGCGCGAAGAATTGTTGGAGAGTATCCGGAAGGTGAGTCGCGGTGAGACCTGCATACCGCAGGCGCTGGTGGAAAAGCTGGCAGCCGGCATGAGCAGCGAATCCCTGACCGGCCGGGAACTTGGAGTGTTGACCTTGCTCGCGCGTGGCAAGAGCAACAAGGAAATCGGCGCGAATCTCTTCATCAGCGAAACCACGGTGAAGGGGCATTTGCGCAACATCTTCACCAAGCTGAACGTTCTCAGTCGCACGGAAGCAATCACCGTCGCAAGTCGCCGCGGACTGGTCCAGCTATAGCGGTCTTCTGATCGTTTTGCTCCAACCAGATTCGCACGATAGAAATTCCTTCGTAACGGCTGAATCTGGA
>DATNNO010000012.1:0-5689 GCA_035601775.1 Terriglobales bacterium
TCGTGGACGATATGGATGCTTTGCTCGACCGCTTAAAACAAGAGGGAGTAAAGATTGACGCCAAACGAATGGATGAATCCTACGGTCGCTTTGCCTGGATCTATGACCTGGATGGGAATAAGATTGAGCTCTGGCAGCCGCCGTCCGCAAAGCCCTAAGGGCCTTCCACTGCGCTTACTCAATCGGACGGGTGGCCCATTCTAAATTTCGCGTTCTTTGCGAAATTTAGAGTGGGGATGCTGGAAGCTGGCGCAAAACCAGCAACCATCTTCTTGCGGAGTATACTGTGGAATGTATTCCACATATGCAAATCGTTCAAATCGTGCTGGATAAAAAGCTGTTACACGCCGCCGACCAAGCCGCGAAGCGCACTAAGCAAAACCGGTCCGCTCTGGTGCGCGACGCCCTGCGGGAACATCTCCGTCGGTTGGAACTGCGAGCCAGTGAAGAGCGCGACCGCCAGGGCTACTCGCGACAGTCGCAAGCCGACGCGGAAGCGCGGGGTTGGGAATCGGAGGCCACGTGGCCGCAAGAATAGACCGAGGAAGAATGGCGCGAGGCCAGATAGCCCGAGGTGAAGTTCGGCTCTACCAGTTTGCCGCGTCCGACAAGACGCCCGCCAAGACGCCCGCTAAAAAACGACCGGCCCTCGTGCTCACCCGCAACAGCGCCATCGCCTATTTATCCACGGTCACGGTTGCGCCTATCACTTCTAGCATTCGCGGCGTACCATCGGAAGTCGTTCTGCATGAGGAAGACGGCATGAAGTCCCCGTGCGCGGTAAACCTGCACAACGCGGTGACTGTATCTCAACAGCGGTTAGGAAGACGCGTGGCCCAGCTTAGTGCCGCACGGATGAATGAAGTGTGTGCTGCTCTGCGCTTCTCTCGGGGCGTGATGCAAACTAGTTACTGGGAACGTTCGGTCTGTCCCCGAATTTCTCCCGCAAGTGGAAGATTCAACTGTCGCGGTAGGGACGGCCATTGCTGACCGCCCCCCGCACAGATCTTCGAGATGTGTTTCAGCGTGACTGGAACTCCTCCCTTGGGCTCCCTCAGTTGCGAGTCGGCCCCTGGATGCAACCCAACGCCCCGTCCCATGCAACTAAATAATTAGTTGACGTTTTAGCTTTCATCGCGTCTAATAATCTGAGAATGGAGGATGGTTCGTGCCGCCGAGCAAATCCGTAACTCTCACTGAAGCCGAACTCCGGCTTATGGATGTGTTGTGGCAGGAAGGGCCATCGACCGTTCAGCAGGTGCTGGAAGCGCTTCCGAAGAAGTCGCCATTGGCTTACAACTCCGTGCTGACCACCATCCGCATCCTCGAAAAAAAGGGTTATGTAAGGCACATAAAGGATGGTCGTGCACACGTTTACCGGCCCCTGGTTGAGCGGGAGGAGGCGACGCGGTCCGAGATCCGCCATCTGGCCCATCGCTTCTTTAAGAATTCACATGAAATGCTGGTGCTGAACATTTTGGAAGACCGCGGCGTCGATGCCGAGGAACTGAAGCGGCTCCGGCAGCTCCTGGAAGAAACCCAGCCGAATGGAACAAATAGACGGGAGTGAAATGAATAGAGCGGGTTTCATGCAAGCTTTTTTTGGGGAGGGCACCTCTTCAGCCGTGCCGATCGAGCCGCGAAAAACACGGGCTTCAGCCCCTGAGGTAAAGTTTCTCCCGGACGTCAAAGGCAACTAAGGAACCAGCTTTAGATAGGAATGAATAGTAAATGACCGCTGCGCTCATCCTCAACGAACTAGCCCGAATGTCAGCCGAGAGAATGCTGAACTGCATGCTCGAGGGCATTGCGATCGGACTTTTTGCCTGGATTCTGCTGCGAGTTGTGGGGCGGCGAAATTCCAGCACTCGGTTTGCGGTATGGTTCTCTGCCTTACTTGCGATCGCAGCGCTGCCAGTGCTCGGCGGTGCCGCTTCGAGCGCCGGCTCAGCCAGGGCAGGAAGCGTGGCTTCTGCCATCACGGTCCCCAGCTCGTGGGCGCTTGTCATCTTTTTCGTGTGGACGGTCATTGCGGGCGTGGCGCTGGTTAGGGTGGGCGTGGGTCTTCTGCAGTTACAAAAACTGCGCGTGAGTTGCACCGCGATTGATGCCACGGCTCTAGACCCTGTATTGCGCGCAACCTTGCAGGAGTTCCAAGCGGTGAGGTCAGTGGAGCTTTGCCAGTCCGACCGCTTACAAGTGCCGACCGCCATCGGTTTTCTGAAGCCAGTCGTGGTGATTCCAGCATGGGCAATGCAAGAACTCTCCACCCCAGAGCTGAACTCGATTCTGATCCACGAGTTGGCTCATTTGCGGCGCTGGGATGATTGGACGAATCTTGCCCAGCAGGTCCTGAAAGCGCTCTTGTTCTTCCATCCCGCAGTGTGGTGGATCGAGAGCCAGCTTGCTTTGGAACGAGAGATGGCGTGCGATGACGCCGTCCTCGCTGAGACGGCCAATCCGAGAGGCTACGCTCAATGCCTGATCTCAATGGCGGAGAAGAGTTTCATGCGGCGTGGATTGGCGTTGGCGCAAGCCGTGGTGAACCGGATGCGCCAGACGTCGCTGCGCGTGTCGCAGATTCTCGACGTGAACCATTCCAGCGCGACCGGTGTCTGGAAACCCGCCTTATATTCCGTAGCGGCGTTTTCGGTTGTCTGTCTCGTCTCGTTATCGCATGCACCGGAACTCGTGGCATTCGAGGATAAGGCACCGAATGCCGTAGCCTCAGTGGCAGCTCCAGTTGGCGTGCCGATCTCCGCTGCTGATTCGAATTCGCTTCCAAAAGATGTGGTCAGCGTCCGTGCCCAAAGGGCTGCATTGACGACTCGACCCAGTAAAGCCGTTTTTCTCCGCCGAAACAACCCGAGACAAGAGTCGGCGACGCCGATAGAGGCTAAGTTCAAACAGCCAAGCGCAGACAATTTGGTGCTGGCAAAGACGGCTGCGTTCATCGAGCATGATGTCGCCCCGCAAACCATATTGGTGGTGATGCAAAGCGAGCAGTACGGCCAAGCAGGACCAATGCTGTGGAGGCTCTGCGTCTGGCGCGTGATGGTGTTGGATTCAGGACACATTCCGTTCGGAACTAGAATTCCCGTAAAACAAATCTAGAAAGGTTGAAGCTGGCAGGCACGAATTCGCGTTTATAAACTAGATAATTAGTTGTCAAAGGAGAAGGTGAATAAAGCGGCTCGGATCGGCCAGGGCTGCGATTGGGGAAGGATCTTCGATGTGGACATTGCCCGAAATCGGGGGTACTATGGCCGAAACCCGCGCCGTTCCTGCCCTCCCGCTGGCAACGCCGGTAGTCCCAGTCGAAGGTGGTCCCTCGTCATGAATCAAAAAGATCGTCCCCGGTTGGCAGGCCGCCTGTTGGTCTACGTCGTCATTGTGCTGCTTTCTTCCAGCGCGTTCGCTAGCTGGACGGAGAAAGTGCTCTACAGCTTCCAGGGCGGGACGGACGGTGCCCTACCAGCCGGTGGCGTGGTTTTTGACACGGCAGGCAACCTGTACAGGGCGACCACCGAAGGTGGCGCTTCTTCCTGCGTTTCAGTCGCGCAGTGTGGCACGGTGTACCAACTTGCGCCCCCGGCCAAGCAGGGCGATCCCTGGACCGAGACCGTGCTCTACGTGTTCAAGGGCAACGCCTCGAACGACGGCGCATCTCCAGCGGGTGGCTTGTTGATTGACAGTGCGGGCAATCTGTACGGCACGACGGCCTACGGCGGCACCGGGAACTGCGTGGTGCTGGGGACCTTGATGGGCTGCGGGACAGTGTTCGAGATGTCGCCGCCCAAGCAGAAGGGTGGCCCCTGGACCGAGACTGTGCTCTACAGCTTCCCCACACCCAAGCAGGGCTTTGTTCCCGCGGGCGACTTGGTCTTCGACAGCGCGGGCAATCTTTATGGCGCAACGATATTCGGCGGCGGCTATGGGACGACTTGCGACCCCTTCTATCAGTACTGCGGAGCGGTATTCAAGCTGAGCCCCCCGAAGACCGAGGGCGGCAGGTGGACGGAAAAGTGGTGCACGGCTTCAAGGGCGGTACGGACGGAGCGAATCCCAACGGAGGCCTTGTCCTTGATAGCAAGGGCGCGATCTACGGGACGACGTACATCGGCGGCTACAATTGCCCACATAACTCGGGACAGGGCTGCGGCACCGTGTTCGAGCTTAAGCCACCGGCCAAGAAGGGCGGAGCGTGGGCCGAGACAGTTATTCATCGCTTCAAACAGGACAGCTCCGACGGCGGCAATCCCATGGCAGGGTTGCGGTTCGACGGAGTGGGCAATCTTTATGGTACGACCCTCAACGGTGGACCCGGTCAGTATGGCACGGTTTTCTGTCTGAAGCCGCCCTCCAAGGGAAGTGGGGCTTGGGTTGAAACTGTGCTCCACGGCTTTAACGACGACCAGCAGGGCGCAGGTCCGGCAGCTAGACCCATTTTCGATGCACGGGGCGACCTATATGGGACGACAGCTATTGCTACCAACCGGTCTGCGCAGGGCAACGTCTTCCGGATGAGACCACCCAGCCGGAAGGGAGGGGCTTGGGCCCTCAGTGTGGTCTACACGTTTACCGGCAACCCAGACGGCGCCTCCCCCTCTGCCAGCCTCGCCTTCGGCAGAGGCGGCGGCATCTTCAGCACGACCCAAGTGGGCGGCACCGGTCAGTCTTGCCAAGGGGGATGCGGGACAGTGTTTGAGGTCGCGCAGTAGCAAGCCGACGTTCCTGGCAATTGGAGCCGAGGGATTCAGGACTTCGGAGTTAAGGAGAAAAAAGCATGAAAGGCACACCGAGATTCGCATCAGACCGGATGTTCTTCGCAATCGTAGCTGTTCTTGCAAGCTGGTTGTCAGCCTTCCCCATCCTTGCAAACGCACAGGGCACCCAGGGTCAGAACGCTGTTTACCCTGTGTCCGGGACTTGTTGCGTGGGATCGCCAGCCTTCATCGATGCCAGCATGTTCAATGCAACAGCCCCCAACATTTGCGGCATTTTGCATAACATCCTTAATGGAGCCTCATACCCGTCCGCGGGTGCAGTGATTGATGCGCGCGGACTCAACTCCGGTAATACGAGCATGACGTGCACGACCACCAACCCCAGCCCTTGGGCGGGAATCAATAACCCACCGCCCTCGACCATCCTGCTACCCGCCACGGCTACCGCACCTATCGTCATTCCCTCGACGTGGGTCTTGCCACCTAATACGAAGTTGATCGGCGAGAGCGACAACATTGGGCGGGTGGCCCAGCTTTTAGAACGGCGGCTAAATCAGACTTTGGGTGCCCCATCCTTTCGCGTTCTTTGCGAAAGGGTGGGAGGCAGCGTCCGAATGCTTTGGGCTGCGATGCCCATTTCCCAGAGAGGAGCAGTTAACCAGTGAATCTAAACCGATTTCGAGTGCGTCCCTGGCTGGCGCTGGTCATCCTCTCGATGGCCATCGATGCCTCTGCCAGTTGGAACGAGAAGGTGCTCTACAGCTTTCAAGGCGTCCCCGATGGCTCCCTGCCCGTGGGCGCCGTGGTTTTCGATCAGGCAGGCAATCTCTACGGCGCGACCACCGAAGGTGGCGCTTCTTCCTGCGTTTCAGTCGCGCAGTGTGGCACGGTGTACCAACTTGCGCCCCCGGCCAAGCAGGGCGATCCCTGGACCGAGACCGTGCTCTACGTGTTCAAGGGCA
>DATNNO010000013.1:0-5712 GCA_035601775.1 Terriglobales bacterium
TTACGGTTATACCGATCGTCATCGCCTTCGCCTGTGCTTTTCTGACAGGGATCGTCTTTGGCTATCTTCCAGCGAGAAAAGCCGCGCAACTCGACCCCATTGATGCCCTGGCTCGAGACTAGAACTAGAATCGCAGTTACGAGGCACGGGCGGTGCCGGCTTGGAAAGGTTCAACCCACGTCTTCTTGACGAACCCAAACGAATTTCAAGTTCAAGAAGATTTCTGAACGAGTGGTCGGGCAATCCGGAAGGGATCCAGAATCGCATGTCGTCCCCATAGGTACCGGGAAGTCTTAGGGCTGTATCTGGAGCGTGCCGTTCTCCTCGTCGTTGACAAGCGCATCCCACGCGGCGTCGGGTGGTGTCCGAATTTCAATCGGGCTTGAGGTCCCTCGCCATAAGAACCTCGTCGTAGTAGCGGCCATCTTGCTTCAGTGCCTTCTTTTCGATTCCATATTCCACGAAGCCCAGACGGACATATAGCCGCCGCGCTGGTTCGTTGTCGCTAACCACGGCCAGTTGGATCAGTTCGACGCGGTGGCGTGCAATTTCGACTATGGTCTCGACCAGTCGCCGCCCAACCCCAGCCTTTCTTGCGCTAGGCCGAACGTACATGCCCACGAGCAGGCCCTTGTGAGCCTCTTTTTGCCCCTCTCGGATCACCAACCCGGCGATGCCGACGAGTTCCGAGCCATGGAAAGCGCCGAACGTTGCGGAACCGGCAATCCGGTCGGAGAAAAAAGCCAAAGGCCGGGCATTTTCAGCTTCGAACGTGCTGCCGAACGCTTCCGGGTCGCATCGAAGGCCTTCCAGTCGAATGTCGCGATACAAGGCGGCATCGGCCGGCACTAAGCGGCGTATCTGAACCTGAGCAGCATCCACAATTCCATTGGTAACGGAAAATTCGAATTGGGACAACACCCCGACTCGCACGTCTTCAACATCTCCGTGCCAAGTTGCGCCTGACTCTGGCACCGTTCATACTCCGACCATGACACTCAAAAACGCGGCGTTGCTGGCACTGATCGGAACGACCCTGATGACGGCTCTCCTGTTGTGGACGTTCGTCTTCACCTTCCTCAACGTCCTGCGGGACTTGGTTCCTGCGGTCACGCTGTTTTCGTCGTTCATCTATGCGTGCGGCTGCTTAACCGTGGCTGTGTTCTTTTACGTGTTCCACAGGGGGCAGTAGTCGAGGGTGAGTCTTTTGGTGAAGGTTAGTGGCGATGACCTTGCCAAGGCCGTCAGCCGTCCTTGCGGTAGAGGAGGTCGCGCATCGCCCGCCTCCGAGCCTCGTTGGTTTCCATCAGAGTCTTGCGTTCGTCGGCGTCCATGCCCTGCTTCGTTAAGGGGGCAGTGTGTTCGGGTTCGCTGCACGCCGGGCAGCGGTTGGCAAAGCCGGGTTTGTCCGGCTTCAGTTCAAACTCTTCCCCGCAGACGGAACACACTTGGACAGGAAATGCCATCCCGCTGTCATGATAAACGCTTTGCGGCTACTTTTCCGTCTCGCACGGTAAAAATTCCTTCAGGCTCGACATGGCTTCTCCGGCAAGCGATGCCTCGGCAAACTCAGTAGAGATGCGACCGCTGCAACAGTCGATAGCGCCCGCACATGGGGGAATTATGGCAGATCAACTGGTCGAGCCGTTGGTACTGGGGGAAAGTGTTTTGCCACGTTAATCTTGGTTTTCTGGGCAATTCTCTTTTCGTGCCACCCAGTGGATTCTTCCATTGTTCCAGAGTTCAAGAGCGTCAATCTTGCCGCCAATCTCGTCTCTGTGGGTCGTGTAGAGGATGGAAAGCTGAACCAGCCGTATGATGCGAGCCGTTTCATTCTTCGTTGGCTTGAGGATCGCTTCGCGTTCAGCCCTCTTGGTTTGTGGAGGGAAGCTGGTGTATTCGTCAAATACCTCCGTCATCCCGGTAGCACACAGCCTAGCTTCACAGTCATAAGGGATGGGGGCAGAGACAATCAGTTCTTGTCTATCTTTACTGAAGGTGATCGCTCTGCCCGCCAGCACGGTTTTACCTTTTACAGCTCCGGCGAACATTCCGGTCGCCAGCGTACCTTTTCCTCTTCTGGCGGCTTCGATGACAAGGTCGGGATGAGAAGAATACATCAACTTCCAATCCTCAGTGAGGCTATCCACCCAAGCATCAGCTATATCGTCAACGAGGGTTTTCTTGACCGGTAGAACACTGCGCCGACGCACAGCATCACGCGCTTCTTGCACATTGTCAAAAGCATGCGCAGGATCGATAACCAGACGCCCCGGAAGTTGCGAAAACAAATTGGTGGTGGAATGCGGCGATCTTACAATCGCTGTCTTCCGGTTTCCCCTTGAATACAGCTCTACTATCGGCCGCTATGATGAACTTGTCCTTCGTGAGATGAAACACGATGATCGTTCCGGAGCTGATCTGGGCAACTGCCGAATACGAAAACAGTCCAACCAATAAGACAGCGCGTCTTTTCACTTTATTCTCCAAAGCCGCTGTCGAAGTGCTCCTCGACAAGCTGCTTCCTACGCGACAGGCGGTAGCGTCCGCACATCGTGGGAATTATGGCAGATCGGGCGGGAATGCTGTCATTTGGCCAGCGGGCCGGGATGTACGCCTTCGCCAAGGACAAAGCTCGATCCCACGCTACCCACAACCGCCGATGCTCGCGGCAGGGCGAGACGCTCCCGAATGCGATAGACGGCTTCGATGCCTGTGCAATGTGCGCCCATAAGATTCGCCACTTTGAACTCTTTCATCTTGTCGGCAGTCCAATCCAGTTGCTGATCGGTCGCCGGGAAAAGGTGCAGCCCGCCGATGACTGCCTCCACTGGCTCGTTGGGAAATTCCGCTCGGGCAAATGTCAGGATGTTGATGATTCCTGCGTGCCCGCAACCCGTGACCACAACCAATCCTTCCGGGGTGTTGAGCACCAGCGTTTGATCCTCGGGGATTGTGTCCTCGACTAAGCCCGCTGGTGTCTGCACTTTTCCGCTGACGCTCCAGTTTCGTTCCGGATATTTGCGGGGCACCGGGCCCGTCAGCCATGCGCCGGGGAAGATTTCAGCCGCCTCATCATGCTCGATGAACTTTCCGCCAGTCGCCTCGTACTCTTTCATCAATGCGATCATCCGGTTGTCTTCGCCTTCGGGCGCAGGTCTGCTGTAGAAAATGCCGCGTGCGACATGAACTACCGACAATGCCGAGGGATTCCTTTTCATCATCTCTTTGCGAAGGGTCATTAGCCCGCCGACATGATCCCCGTGATTGTGCGTAAGGATGACTTCCCTGACATCGGACAAATCGATCTTCAGGTCGCGTGCGTTTTGCAGCACGGTGTCCGGGTGGGCTCCGGTATCCAGCAGAACGCGATGACCATCTGCCTCGACCAGCGCCGAAAATCCCCACTCGCCCAGCCCAGTTGTGCTGCCCACCAGCATGGTCGATAGCAGGGTGACTTTGAGCGCGTGAATCTGTGCATGGGATGCCTGAACGTTCGTGGCGGGGCTGTTTTGACCTTGGGCAGGAGGCTGCCCGGTGACAATCGGCAGCGAAAGGGCGATCAAGGCTGCAAGAATGTGTATCCAGCGAAAGCGCGAAACCTTGTGCATGTGTCGGTACCCCGTCATGGACGTTCGTTGCGCTCCATAGAAGACCGCGAGCAAGGCAATGGTATCGCAAAACTACTCGACCATTGCAGTGGCGAGGGGGCTCACCAGAGTGAATCCCGCTTTGGCAGATAGGACAGCAGTGCAAAAACGAAAGCGCCCCAGAACTCCGGTTAGAGTCATGGGACGCTTCGACGAACATGTCTCCCAGAAGTCGGCTCAGTCTGCGAGACTGAATCCATCGCTAGCCGGCCTTAGTTCTTAGCCTCGCCGCTTGGTTGAGTTCTTTCAGAGCGGCCATGGTTCGTGCCGTGTAGTCTACACGCTTTTTCGACTTCGGGCGTCGGTGGCGTTTGGTGGCGGTATCATGTTTTGACATTGTCTCCTCTGCATTTTGTTTTACGTACTACATTGGCCATGATGTCCGCTGCTGCCAGGCAGCGGCCCCAATGGTTGCAACTCAATCCGACTCTTTGCGAATCTTTTTCCGGGCACGCTTTCGCGCCAAAGCTTGCTTCACCCTGCGCTTCTCGCCCGGCTTCAAGTAGAAGGAGTGGCGCTTCATCTCTTTAATGATGTCCTCGGCTTGAACCTTGCGCTTGAACCGACGAAGGGCATTCTCCACCGATTCGCCCTCTTGCAATCGAACTTCTGCCATGCTCATCACCCCCCGACCAGTTCTACTCGGACATACTTAGAGCTTACTCCGTTTGTGACACGCTCAGTCGAACTGTCAACGATCTGCTTCCGCCGCGACAGTCGGTAGCGTCCGCACATTGGGAGATTATGGCAGATTGGACGAGTGCTTCACACTTCGGGTGGAGCCGGAGCCAGCTTCACGCGCTTGTTGAACAAGCACGGCGGTATCCTGTTCACGTGGAAAAACGGAAAATGAAATCAGATAGGTTATGCTAAAGGTGTGACTGCAAAAGGAACTGTAGGGAAACGATTACCTTCGCCCAAGAAGCGGCTTTGCAAAGTTCACAGCAAGCCAATCCGACCGAGCTATTGGCTCGCTGGCCACCGCAACACGGGATGCAGCGAGTGCTATCGAACCAAGGAAGTTCCACCGCCCAAGAAACGGCTTTGCAAGCAACATGGGCGTCCGATCTTGCGGAGTCGGTGGTGGTCTGGGTATCGAAATAAGGGGTGCGTGCTTTGCTTCAAAGTTCCACCACCAGCGAAGCGGCTTTGTCGCAAGCACCACCTACCGATTCAGCCCAGTGCATGGGTTAGAGGCCGCCACTCGACTGGCTGCTGGGCCTGTTTCCGAAGTCGCCCCGGCTATGCCGCAGCGCAAGCGCGATATCGAGCGCGGCTCCGGCTTGTCACAGTCAAGCGTAAGAAGCAGATTAAACACCGTCGCCAATCCACAAAGTAAGGGGCTGTCGTGTGACACGGCAGGGAGCGGGAATTGCTGCTACCGTTTAAATAGCGATTGCAAAGCATTGTCATCAAGACGGCTCTCAGCCGCCAGCCAATGAACAAACTCTCTAGAGGTAATGTGCGTGGGCCGTTGAACCTCCTTTTTCTCAAGGCCAGATTCAAGGTCTGCTTGTTTGCCCGTGTTGGTGATCACCTTCCATGTCTTCGTCTTCATTGTTTTTGCCTCGCTCGATAACAGTTCAAGGGTAGACCACGGAGACCGACCAAACCACGTTACTTTAGTTGTCGGTGCTTTTCAGGCAGTTCCTTTTCGGAAGGAATAGCCGTTCAGTTCATCATTTGCCCATACCTTCAGTCGTCCCCGTTTTTGCGATTGAATTTCTTGTCTCTGTACGACTAACGGCTAGTCCTTGTGCGCTTGCAAAGGACCACCGGTGGCAATGCGCTCAGACGACGGGAAAGAGGCCCTTGTCGCTTAGCGGCACCGCTAAATGTACCGCTCGTCCATGCGATTTTGGCTCTTCTGGACCGCTAAGCGGTCGACTATTGAATGGCGGAGATCCTCACAACCGGGGTTCGCGACTTCCAGCGCGTCCTGCGCTTTGGTGGCCAGCAGGATCAGGTCAAACTGGTCTCCCTTTCCGTAGGCCTCAACTGCGGCAACGTCGATAGCGTCTGCCCTCACCTCTCCTCCGATGCCGGACACTCGCAGGCCCGA
>DATNNO010000014.1:0-14239 GCA_035601775.1 Terriglobales bacterium
TCAGCGGCTGGAGCCTTGAAGGGGCGCGGCTTCAAGCCGCGCCGTACATCGTTTTCAAGGACTTACGGCACGGCTGGGAAGCCGTGCCCTTTCAAAACTCCAACGCCGAGAGTTTTTCCGCAAGCTGTTCAGCCGTGCCGCAAATTCGCAGATTCGATCCAGGCTCCGCAGAGCCTGCCCTGAGCGAAGTCGAAGGGGAACCAACCACGCTCGCTTGACGGGAAATACGGGGGAAGTACGGGGACAGACGGGACTCTCTCCTGACCTAGTGGGCCACTCCCACGTCCCGTCCGTAACGTTACGGGCGGGACGTATTTCTTGCTGTCATATGCGCTCGCGTCCGATGTGGTGACTTAGCTAGTCCTTGTTATCCGGATGAGCATGGCGCCAATTCCAGTATTGCGACTGCTCCTTGTTGTTCGCCTTCGAGAATTCCTGAGAATTCCTGTGGTTTTCCGTCTGGTACTGCCCCCAGGCGCGATTTTCGTTGTCATCCCAGTTGTGATAATCCTTATGGTCCCTGTCGTAGACTCGATTTTGATTTTCAGTGTTTCGGTTGTTGCGGTCCTGCTGTTGACGCTGGTCGTCCCCTCGACGTTGGTCATCTTGCTGCGCGATGGCCACTGGCGAAGCTAGGGCGGCGGCTAGGAAAAAGGAAGTAAGGTAGCGATATCCCTGGTGCATGTTGTAGTCCTCCAAATTCAGAATGTCCGCTTTCGGAATCGCGGCCAGCCACAACCGTACACCTACAGCCGATTGATTGATGTCTCATACAGCTCACACGCATCGGATAGGGCCTGAGAAACGCGCTACACGTAGAAGTGCCGTCCGAGCCCGGGCCCATTTCGGGCATATCGTCGGCTACTCGGAGGCCGCCGTCCAGGAACCTGTTGCGTCCCGCCACGGGGATATCGCGTCTAGCTGCGTGGTCTGGGTTATCCGAACAGCCGCATGAATCCGGACGCGGGCAGGTTCGGTACAAGGCCCGGTGCCCCAGCCCGGTGCCCCAGCTTCGCGTCCGTTCTTTGGACGCTAACGTGGGCCTCCGCGGGGAGACAGCGGTAGGCCGGTGGCCCATTCCGGCCGCCTTTTGGCTTGAGTGGGCCACCTCTCCACGCGGCGCATTTTCGGCAACAAAGCTACCACGATTTCAATGTTCGCAATGAATGTCAGTTTGCGGAAAAGACCTCGATCTATTCATCGGAACCCGGAACCGGCCCACTCAAGCCAAAAGGCGGCTTGAGTGGGCCACCCGCCCAAACCCTATCTGAACCCCCCGCAGTTCAATAAGCGTCTCGGCGTGAGATTGAGGAGTGGATATATCCATGGGGCCGAATCCTCGGGTCCCGTCGTGCCGAAGAGACCTACTTCTTTACACGGCCACTAGTTGATTCACAGTAACGTTTGCGCCAGAAGAATCACTATGAAGATGAAGTACAGCCCCTCTGAGACTCGCCGGGCGATTTGAATTGAAATGGCGTTGTCGGCCGACTTGTTCATTAACATCAACATCAACATCAGCGTCAATGGAGGTTCATATGTCAAACAGCAACTCTCTCCGGCATCGCATGACGATGCCTATCGTGGCACTGCTCTGTGCCGCATGCTTCATCGCGCCACAGTCGCCCGCAGCCGCACAGACGGCGGCAGCGGTTGAATTCACGACCGCCGTTCCGCCCGCGCCGGCGGAAATGCAAATCTACAAACTTGCAACGACGCAAGCTCCGATCGAATTTCTCAACGAGAAACTCGCCGCCATCAAACTGCCGGCGCTGAAACTCGAACAAAAAAGCTACATCTCGCGTGGCACGACCGGGCAGGACGACCTGGATCGCGTGCGCGCGTTTGCCGACCCGATGAGCGGCGATGCGAATTTCATACCCAACTTCGCCGAGCTGGTGCGCACGGACAAGCCGGAGAAGCCGGTTTCCGTCGAGAACGCGCAGAAGGTTGCACGCTCCGCGCTCTCCGACGTTCGGTTTATTCCAAAAGACGGGACGGAGTTGCGGTTGGCCGATGAGATCACCGTTATGGGCGGGGCGACGGCGCACGCCGACGCAAAGGTTGCAGCCGCGCCGGCGCGGACGGAACCGCGAGTCGTGCTGACAATCACGCCAGCCATCCGCTACGCCTCGGGGTTCCGGGTTTACGGCCTCGGCTCGCACGCGGTGGTATCGATGGCGAATGACGGATCGATTGCCGGGGCCTTGCGGCGCTGGCGCACGGCATCGGCGGGCGACCGCATTCAGACCAGCATTACGGCCGAGCAAGTGCGTGCCGACATCGAAAGGCAGCTGCGCCCTCAGCTTTCGGCGGCAGGCACCCGGGCAACGGTCGATAAAATCGAGGTTGCCTATTACGACAGCAACAAGAACTACCTGCTACCGGTTTATCACTTCGAGGCGACGATCATGCCAGGGGAGAAGAAAGTATCGAACATCAGGGTCGCGGGCTATGTTCCGATCGGAAAAGCGCTCGAACCCATCCCCGATTTGGCCGCCCCGCCAAGCGGGACGCCTCCGGCCAAGCCAAAAGAGGGATCGCCGGCATCAGCGATGCTCGAGAACGCGTCCGATACTGCGGGAGGTGCCCCGGACATCACTCTGGGCGAGTACCCAAACCAGGATTGGCCCAACAACAGCGCTTATCTGACCATGTCGAATAGTTTCCTGTCGGGCCTCACATTTCTGGACAGCATTTGGCCGGGCTGGACGCCTCCGGTCAATCGGACGCAATGGTACACCGCCTATCATTGGCAGGTCGTTGGGCCCTACTCGAAGTACTATATCAACGCCGTGAACGTGGCCTATACGGTGCCGCATGGCGACTGGCTGCTGAATACGACGCTCTCGAACTACGGGGACGTCTGGTATGTGCAGAACATCGGTACAGGAGGGAACCCGGGTTTCGGCGCCGCGGCGGGTGGCGTGCTGGCAACCTGGGTCATCATGTCGTGCGAGGTGGTTCCGTCGATGTACGATCGGCAGAACGAAGCCGGCGGTAGCGACAATCCTTACACGGCGTTCAACGCCTGGTGGCCCGTCTTCCAGGGGCTGCACAACGTGATCGGATTCCGCACCCAGATGCTCTACCCCGATGACAACCTCAACTGGGGGTTCGGCTACGATGCGTCTTTGGGCGGAGACGTTAACGCGGCGTGGTTCCAGGAGGTCGCGGCGTACGATCCGAACGATGGACCGTACCACGACGGCCACCTGATTGGGAACCCGCTGGTCCATTATGACCGGGCATCGACGATGATCGACGCGCGCGACTTGGGACAGTCGATCTTCAGCGTCGGGGCGCAGAGCGCGTCGGGGTCTCTTTGGAACTTCTGGATGAACAACTGACGGGTTGAATGAGAGCGATCGACTCCGGTAACGGGGTCGGTCGCTATCAGTCGATAGGCGGGGAAATGCGGGGACAGACGAGTCCCCTGAACTTTTTGCAAACACCGATTCGTTTCCCAATTTGGGAACCAACTCCCATCCTGTCCACTTTCTCCTTGATCTCATTCCTTCACTTACGATATTATTGTGCTACATTAGGTTATCTATAAGATAATCGAGTTCTTTGACAATCTAACCTGGGCGCAGCTCCTGGCCAGGCCAACTGCTGGGTCCGAATATCTTGGCGAGTTGAGAACCTTCGCCCACTCTTGCTGTTCCAAGAACGGAATTGCAGGCTATTGGCGAAGAGTTTAACTCCAATGCTTTGAATATTTTGCCTCTAACACCTTAAGAACCATAGATCTAGAAGGCAAGAAAAATTCCGACCCTTTGTTTTCTAGATTTTGCGGGAAATTGAGCGTTTTTTTTCATGGAAATTTAGCACCGAAACAGTTGCAGTTGACCTAAAGGCTACGTTCAACGGCAACTCGGAGGTAGCCGTCGAAGGCTACCCAAACAGCCGCATGAATCCGGTCGCGGGCAGATTCGGCACAAGAAACGACACATCTTGGATTCCCGCGACTCGGGCCAGGGATTCCGCAGCCATGTAACCGCTGCGTACCGCGCCTTCCATGGTGGCCGGCCATCCAGTGGCAATCCAGTCTCCGGCCAGAAAGACTCTTGGCCAGATCGTCTCTGGCCGGGGACGGTAGACATCCACTCCGGGCCGCGGCGAATAGGTTGCGTGGACTTCCTTGATCACCGTCGACTTCACCAGGGTCGCATCTCGCGCGCCGGGGAAAAACTCGCGTAGTTCGGTCAGCGCTAGTTCTATGATTTTCGCTCGCGACTTCTCGACCAGAGTCTTCGACGAACTCACGACCAATTCCACGTAGCTGCCGTTTGCCTCAGGGGCTGAAGCCCCTTCCCGAGTGGGTGCATTGGTGGCACGACTGAAGTCGTGCCCTTCCCTTTCTGCGTTCTCGGCCGAATGCCGACGGGACGCGGGCGCTACGGCTAGCAGTTTTGATTTGTGAAACATCCATTGAATGGTTCGGTCCAAGAGGACGGCATGATCGAGATCGGTGATCTGGCGATCGAACCAGAGATGAATGCCGGTGATCGGCGAGGTCTCGAACCGCGCCAGAACTTGCCGCAACGGCTCCGCAGCCGAGGTCTGCGGCAGCATGCGGGATAAAACGTCAAAGGGTACAGCGACGACAACGAAGTCGAAGCTCGTTTCCTCGCCCGGCACCAGCAGTTTCACCCTGTCCGGCTCGGCCCGAAAAGACTCCACGCTGCAGCGGAATCGGATCTCGCCGCCGTGGGCAGTGATGTAGTCTCCGGCCACGCTGTAAAGCTCGGTTAAAGGCACGGTCGGCACGCCCATCCGTCCAGCCGCGGCCGACTTCAAAAAAGACTCCCGCACGACCTGCGCCGCATACGGCACGGACATGCGATCAAGCTCTTCGTTCAATGCGCTCACTAGCACCGGCTTCCAGAAACGTTCGATGGCTCGCTCCGTCTGTCCGTGGCGGTGCAGCCACGTCAAGAAGGATGCCCCATGGTCTCGCGGTTTAGCGGGCGCAAGGGCTGCCATGGCGGCCGCAACGGCAAGTTTGTCCGAAAAGTTCAGACACGCGGCGCGCAGGAACGCAGGCGCCGTGTGCAGCGGCGCAGGCAACGCGGATGGCTCGATCACCGAGGCGCGCCCACCCGGCTCGAGGAAAGTCAGCCGGTCGTACCAGCGGATCTTGCTTTCGACGCCCAGCCGTTCGTAGAACCGGATCAGGTTGGTGCAACAGCCGAGCAGCACGTGCTGGCAGTTGTCCACCACTTCGCCGGTGCCGGGATGCTGATAAGAAGAAGCGCGTCCGCCTAGATAAGGCCGGCGCTCGAACAGGGTCACGCGAAAGCCGCTCGCGGCAAGGGCGCAACCGGCGGCGAGGCCCGCCAGTCCACCTCCGACTACGGCTACTCTGGAACTCTGCGGCGGGCGCTGGTTCATCAGGAAAGGCGTTTCAGGAAGCCTTTGATTAGAATGCCAAGCTTCTCGCGCACGGTGAGGCTGACCTTCTGGCTGAAGACGTCGTATTCGCGCAGCGCAATCTTTTCGAGCAGCCGCTGATAGATGGTCATGAGCACCCAAAGCGCTGGCTGGCTGTCCTCTTCGACCAGGGGAATGAGTTCCTCGCCAGCCCTGTAATACTCACGGGCGCGGTCGGCTTCCATCGCCAGAAGCGGACGGAAGAGTGCCGGATCGGAGACGGAGCGCAATGCAGAAAGTGAAATCCCGAACCTGTTCAGATCCTCTTCCGGTAAGTAAACGCGGCCCATGCTGGCATCTTCTTTTACGTCTCGAATGATGTTGGTGAGTTGGAATGCAATCCCCAGGCGCTCGGCGAGCGGTTCGGCAGCGGGATCGCGATAGCCGAACACATGAATGCAAACCAAGCCGACGACCGACGCCACCCGATAACAGTACTGGTAGAGGTCGTCAAAAGTTCGGTAGTGAACACTCAGATCGGGTGGAGCGGACGCTTCTTCCCGAGGACTCTCGTTCGTGCCCGGACCGCCCTCGACATCCATCGCCGTGCCATACGCCAGCTGATCGAGCAGTCCGAGGCGAATGTTATAACGACGTTGCGCATCCGTTAAAGCCAGAAGCACGGGCTCGTCGCTGGGGTGGCCGGACTGGGCACGGTGAAAAGCGTCGAGCCACGCAGTGAGTTTCTGCCGCCGGTCGTACTGTGACAAGGACTCATCGTCCGCAATGTCGTCACAGCGCCGCATGAAAGCATAGACCGCGCACAGGGCCTGACGCTTGGCCCGCGGCAGCACCAGAAATGCGTAGTAGAAATTCTTGGCCGCCGACCGCGTAATGCTGCGGCAAACCGAGTACGCCACCGCGAGCTGCGATTCGGTAGGCGCGAAGGGTGTGGGAGCTGGCTGCACGGCCGTACTCATGCCCGTCTTCCCCGAAGCAACTTTCCCCAGGCCGCGCGCGCCACTAGTGCCAGTCTGCGTGATTTTGAAATCGCCGGACGCCTGCCCAGCACGTTGTATCCCTGGGCCTCGATGGCGTTAAGAATCTCCTGCCCGCCCCGGCTGAACAATTCAATATCAAGGGCCAGTTCGCGGTCCACCTTCTCAATCAGCGGCAAACCCCGACGGAACCAATCGCGGGCCCGCTCCACCTCGAAACGCAACATGTCGCAGAAAGCGGAAGTGTTTCGTTGCGCCGAAATGTCCTCTTCGCTGACTCCAAAGCGGCGAAGGTCTTCGAGAGGAAGATAGATTCGTCCGTTGGCATAATCTATGCTCACATCCTGCCAGAAATTCGCCAGTTGCAAGGCGGTGCAAGTGAAATCGGACAGCGCCTGGCGCTCCGCATCGGGGTAGCCGCACACGTACAGCACCAGGTGTCCCACAGGATTGGCGGAGTAACGGCAATAGCTGAGCACATCCTCGAACGCGGAATAGCGCGAGACCTTCTGATCCTGACGAAACGCGGTCAGCAGATCGACAAAGGTCTGCTTCGGAATCTCGCACTTGCGGACCGTTTCCGCCAAGGCCACGAACACGGGATGCCGCGGGCTCCCGGCGTAGCAAGCATCGAGCTCGCCTTCCCACTGATCCAGCAACCGCAACGAAGCATTGGGATCGCCGACTTCATCGCCCAAGTCATCGGAGATGCGGCAATAGGCATAGACATTGAAAAAATCCTGCCGCAGCCTTTGGGGAAGAAACCACGTCGCAACCGAAAAGTTCTCGTAATGAGAGCGGGCCAGGCGACGACAATACTCTTGAGCTTCGGCTTGCGTCGGGGCTTCCTCAGGGATGGCGTACTCGGGCGGAAGACTGCCCCACCCCGGCAAGGTGGAGGAAATCGTTGCAGTCCGAGAGTCGCTGGCAATGGATGACATGGTCAGTTCCGAGGACGTGAGCGCGGGCGTCCCCGCGCGCGTCCCTCGGGAAATCCCGCCTCAGTGCCCCGGAATGATTGCGGTCTTGATATCGCCGTTGCGGTTCAGCATGTGATGGAAAACCTGCTGCAGCCGGGAAAGTGGCGCCTCGCCGGTAATGTAATCAGTGGAACGAATCTTCTTCTCGGCAATTAGAGCGAACGCTCTCCGCACGGTCTCCGGTGTGTGATGGAAGGTGGCTTTAAGCGTGACCTCCGAGTAGTGCAGCCGGTTGGTGTCAAGCTGCACCTTGGTGCCGGCGGCGCAGCCGCCAAAGAAGTTCACCGTCCCGCCTTTGCGCACCATGTCGATGGCCAACTCCCAGGCTTCCGGACGTCCCACGGCCTCGATCACCACATCGCTGCCGCGCGTTTCAGGAGAAAGTCTCCGCACCGCTTCCACGGGATCCTTCACCTTGGTGATCTGCACCACGTCATGAGCGCCCATGTGCTTCGCGGCCTCAACTTGAGCGTCGCGTTTCACCACGGAAATCACGTTGCAGCCAACCGCTTTGGCGACCTGTATGAACATCAAGCCGATGGGGCCGCCTCCGACCACGGTCACTGTGTCGCCAATCTCCACCCCGGTCTCGTGCAGGCCGCGGAGCACGCAGGCCAGAGGCTCAACCATCGCCGCTTCTTCGTAGCTCACATCCGGCGGGATCGCCAGCATGTTGATATCCACGATTCGCCGCGGGATTCGTATGTATTCCGCGTAAGCGCCATTATTGAACAACAGGTCTTCGCAAAGATTGGCCTGATGTTTCGAGCAGTAAAAGCACATCTGGCAGGGCGCGGAGTTCAATGCCACGACCCGCATCCCCTTCTTGAAGGCGCGTACGCCCGGGCCGACTTCCTCGATCACTCCCGCCAGTTCATGCCCGAACAATGCGGGAGGAACGATCATACGGGCGTGGTAGCCGCGCTGGTACACCTTAAGGTCGGTCCCGCAAGTCAAGGCGACTTGCACTTTCACCAGCACTTCGCCATCGCCCACGCGGGGAATTGGAACTCTCTCGATTTTTACGTCCTCTTTGCCGTAGAGGACCGCTGCCGTCATCTTTCCGTTCACTCTGTACTTCCTTCCCACGAACTGCCCGCTTGAATCACGATCTTCATCGAATCCGGCTGAGGACTGGCCGCCAGCTTCAAGGCTTCCACGCTGCTCGACAAAGAGAAGCGGTGACTGATCAAACGTTCCAAGTCCATCTCCCGGCTCATCACGAAGCGCACCGAATCTTTCTGTAGTTCAACGGACGCGCTATAGGAACCCAACAATGTTTTCTCGTCCACGCAGATCGCGGCCGGATCAATCGTAGCTTCCCCGCGAACCGTCTGTGCGAACAGCAAAACCCGGCCTCCCGGACGCACTGCATCCATGGCGGTCCGAATCAGGGCGTTACCACCCACCGCCACAATCGCTGCGTCGGCGCCCCGACCTTCTGTCTGCTCCCGCACCGTTTTCACGGTATCGGCGCGCGAAGCATCGATCACATTCTCTAATCCGAAGGTTCTAGATATTGTAAGCCTCTCGGGATACAAATCGGAAGTTACTACCCTAGCGCCCGATCGTTTGGCCAATGTACTCAATATGATGCCGATAGGCCCTTGTCCAATTACAAGAACACTTTCGCCGGGCATAAGTTGCAGGGTCTCGATCCCCTTCATGCAAGTATTCACCGGCTCCACAAAGCATGCCTGCTCGAACGAGACTCCATCCGGGATGCGAACCGTGCCGTGATTCACGATCCAATCCATCACCCGAACATACTCGGCGAATCCGCCGCCAGACGGCTCGAATCCCGCAGTGCAGCCAACTTTCTTGTAAGTCTCGCACTGGGCAAAAGTCTTGTGGCGGCAGTAGTAGCACTCCCCGCACGGAATGTGGTGGAACATCACGACTCGATCGCCGGGCTGGAATTCGCTGACTTCCTTGCCTGCTGCCGCCACTATGCCCGATGTCTCGTGTCCGAAGATGCGTGGCGCGGAGTGTGAGCCGTTCGAGATTTTTTTGAGATCCGTTCCACAGATGCCGCAGGTGTGCACTCGGACCAGCAACTCGTCCGGCCCGATCTGCGGCACTGGTACGGTTTCCATCCGAACGTCGTTCACTCCGCGGTAAACTGCTGCGCGCATGGTGGTCGGGATCGAATGTTTCGTTTCCTCGATCGTAAATTGTCCCGCGATTGCCATGTATTAGTTGACTACCTTTGATATTGGATGCAACTCCGGCCCTAAGACTTCTGTTTTCTTTGGTTCGCTGATGTATCGATCCAGCTCAGCGCATAGCGCCCTGGATGCTTTCGCACCATTTCTGGCGAGTTGGCTTACGCGCGCCCAAAGCCACGGGCGCAACGCCGCAAAGATCACAAACTTTCCTGTCCGAAATTGGCCGTTATCGCCGACGAAGCGATCCATCGGTGGCATGGCAAAGTCACTCTCATCTGTAATTACCTTCACTGCCATGAAGCGCACACCTCGCGCCTGAGCGCCGCGCGCCACTGCGGCTGCTTCCATATCGACCGCCTGTGCGCCGTAGGACCCGGCTAACTTCACCTTTTGCTCCGCGCCTGCAACGTTGGCAGCACTGACCAGTACGCCGCAGCCGGTGTGCGTAGCGACGCTGCTGCCATCCCTTGCGTCGATGACGCGGCTCGGTGAAAAAATCTCGCCAACCTTCAAAGCCGGATCGAGCGCTCCCGCGAAGCCCACCGATTGCACCAGCTCCGGCTTGTACAGCGCAATCACGGCTTCGGTCGCCCGGCGAGCGGCTTCCGCCCCGATGCCGCCGCACACCAGCACAGCCTGCCCACTCTCGAAGAACTTGAAACGCCGGCCTTGGTATTCGCGCTCAATCTTGCGCCAGCGCTTTACCATCGGACGCACCTCGCGCTCCAGAGCGGCAACCATCGCGACCTTGGGTAGTGGGTCAGTTTCAATCTCGGGCATCTAGGCTCCGCTCGCACTCCCAATGACGCAGCATCGGCAGTCTCTATCGCCCGCTTGCACCCTCAATTGGCACGAGGCCTCAGACGGGCCACTGGAAGCACAGGTGATATCCGTCGGGATCGGGAACGTAGAGCTGCTTCATGCCGTAGTCTCGGATGACCGGCTCCCTCACATCGAGGCCCTTCGCGCGCAACTGCCTGTAGGCTTCGTCCACATCCGGGCAGCCGAAGAACAGCCCCGTGTCGGCGTGTCCGGCCACGCGGGCGGGATCGGGAGCCGGCGGCCGTTCATCGTCCTCGTAACCCGTGTTGAGCATCAGCTCCACGCCGTTCAGCCGAAGCAGGGCCCAATGGAAGTGGTCTCCTGGCTGAGAGGTGCTGACGATCTCGAAGCCCAGCAGGTCGCGGTAGAAACGAACCGACGTTGGCATGTCGAAGACCTGCAGCAGCGGAGCAAGACCTCGGATGTCAACTGCCATGTGATCCTCCTCTTTCGCGATGCACCACTGCCGTAATCCCACCTGAAGCGGCCCGGTCCAACTGACCCACCATCGCGACTGTGGCTGAGCCCGACATCTTCAGTTTTTCGTGGCATATCCGTTCGCCTGAAACCACTCCGCCGCTCGCCGCAACGCATTGTCAACCGGAACCGTCTTCCATCCCAGTTCCCGCTCGGCTTTAGAGCACGATACAAACATCTTTTTCCGTCCCATGCGAACCGCGTCAATAGTCGCGCGCGGCTCCCGGCCCAGGATGCGTCCTGTCACAACCTCGTCCACGACGCCAGCCGCCAGCGCCAGAACGTAAGGAACTCTCACCTTGGGCGACGGCAATCCGGTAATCGCCGCCAGCTTGTCCAGAATTTGCTTCAGCGTCAGATTCTCTCCGCCCAGAATATAGCGCTCCCCGCTTCTTCCCTTTTCCAGCGCGGCCACATGGCCCCGAGCGCATTCCGTGACGTCCACCAGATTCAACCCTGTATCCACATAAGCAGGAAACTTCTTTTTCAGGAAGTCCACGACAATTCGTCCCGTGGGCGTGGGTTTAATGTCCTGCTCGCCAACCGGAGTGCTGGGATTGACCACCACCACATCCATCCCGCTGCGTCCCGCCTCCAGCGCCACTTCTTCGGCCATGAATTTCGACCGTTTGTAGTGGCCAATCATGTTGCCGAGTGAAACCGGAGAATCCTCGTCTGCCGGACGGCCATTCGAAGTGAATCCCATGGTCGCGACGCTCGACGTGTACACCACCCTGCGCACACCGTTCTTGCGTGCCGCCGCGAGAATCGCCCGCGTACCTTCCACATTGGCGCGATACATCTGCTCCGGTTCGCGAACCCAGAGCCGGTAGTCGGCCGCAACATGAAACACCACCTCACAGCCTACCATCGCTTTCTCAACGGATGCTGGATCGCGCAGATCGCCGACCACCCGATCCGCATTCAACCCCTGAATATTTCTCGGATCGCTGCTGGAGCGAATAAGCAACCGCAGGTCGGCGCCCTGCTCGGCCAACACCCGGGCCACGTGACTGCCCACGAAACCGGTTGCCCCTGTGACAAAAGCCAGCATTTAGCACTTAGCACTCAGCATTCAGTCGCTGAACCGCATTGTCAGGCACGAAACACAGCTTGACCGGATGGCAGTGGCTGAGTGCTGAATGCTGACTGCTAAGTGCTAATTGCCAAGTGCTAACTGCTTCTACTCCAGCTTCTCCGGCTGCAGCGAAATATCATTCTCCCCTGCCGCCTTCTTTTCCCAGTACTGGCGCACCCAGCTTTCCCAACTCTTGCCCGCAGCCATGTCGCGCCCCGTGAAAGCCAGGGCGGCGATCTCTGTGTAGGAAATTTTTATCTTGGGAGATCCATCTTTCGGCAACAATCGCACGAAGCTGTCTGCGAGCCTGGTTCCCTTATCTCGATCGACGCCGCGATCGAAAATGTAGCCTTCAATCTTCCCGCCATCTTTCCGCGTGATCGAAACATCGCCGCGATAATCAAACGCCTGTTCCAGCGCCTTGCGGAGGTCTTCCTCGTTCGCCAGTGATGGAACCGACCCCTCGAGCTTTTCATGAGCCGTTCCCGGCGCAACTTCCAGTAAGTCCGGATCTACAGAGGCTGAAGGCCCGTGCCCAGATTCCCGCCCGCTCAAACCCGCGTCTCCTCGCCCACCGGCGCGTCGATCTGCACCAGCGGATTGAAGGCATGCACGGGCTTGGTGGGCTCATCCAGCAGCCTGAGCGCTGAAGCATCTTCATAGTCGCCAAACACGCGCGCCTTCACTTCCTGCCACATGCCCTGCACCGACCCGAACAATTCGTTCACCGCGGACGCTTCATATCCACTGTGCACCATGCAATTCGCGCACTTGGGATTGCCCGACTCGGTCCCGTAATTTTCCCACGCCGTCGTCTCCAGCAATTCGGCAAAGCTATCCGCGTAACCGTCCTGCAGCAGATAGCAGGGCTTCTGCCATCCGAAGACGTTGAAGGTTGGCATACCCCAGGGTGTACAGGCGTACTCGCGTTTCCCCATCAGGAATTCGAGAAACAGCGCCGACTGATTGAAGCGCCACTTCTTGCTGCGATTGGAGAGCATGGCGCGAAACAGCCGCCGGGTGCGGGCCCGCCCGAGAAAGTGCTGCTGATCAGGCGCCTTGTCATAAGAGTAGGCCGGAGACAGCATCATGCCCTCGACCCCCAACTCCATCATCTCGTCGAAGAAGGCACGCACGCTCTTGGGATCCGCCCCGTCAAACAGCGTGGTATTCGTGGTCACCCGGAAACCGCCAGCCAGTGCCGCTTTGATCCCCTCGATCGCCTTGTCGTATCCGCCGTCCAGGCAAACCGAAAAGTCGTGATGCTCGCGCTGTCCATCCATGTGGACGGAAAAGGTCAGATACTTGCTGGGCTTGAATAGATGGATTTTTTCTTTGAGCAGCAGCGCGTTGGTGCAGAGATAGATATATTTTTTGCGCGCGACCAGGCCTTCAACAATTTCGGCGATCTGCGGATGCATCAGCGGCTCGCCGCCGGGGATCGAAACCATCGGCGCTCCACACTCATCAACCGCTTTGAAGCAGTCTTCCGGGGAGAGATCGGTTTTCAGGATGTGGGCCGGGTACTGAATCTTGCCGCATCCGGCGCAAGCCAGATTGCAGCGGAACAGCGGCTCAAGCATGAGCACGAGCGGATAGCGCTCGCGTCCGGCCAGCTTCTGGCGCAGGACGTACGAGGCCACGGTCCACATTTGGGATACGGGAACTGCCATCGCTCCTCCGGGAATGTTTCTCTATTCTACCGGATTCTGGTTGCTGATCGGTGATCGGTCGTTGGTCGATAGTCGTTGGTCGTTAGCAAACTGTGGACTACCCGCACTTTATGGGCGGGTCTAGCGGATCGGGTGATCTGGGCATCGGGTTATGGGGTCATCGGGCGATCGAGAACCACGTAATTTCTTCCGGGAACGTTCTGTTTGCTTGCCTGTTTACCAGTTGGTACTGGTACCCCCCTTCTCCCCCCTTGTCTCCTGGAATCATGGAGTTAGCGCGAAAAATTCCACTTGGTCTTTGACTCTAAAGGACTTATATTAAAGTATTCCGAAATAAGGACTTAGCTCCTAAAAGAGCGCTAAAAACGGCTTTGGGGCAGTTTCGAGGGCCGTCTTAGTCGACGGACGCCCCTCGAAACTGCCCCAATCAGAATCACTATTATCGCGCGCGGCGGGTTGGTAGTCAATGATTTTTGCGGATCGTTTGTCGTGAAAAAGGGCAGAGGTCAGATTGTGGTTGTAGGCGAAAAACCGCACGCGGGAGGCGGACGTGGAATCCCACCCTGTAAAAAACGAAGAGTTGGGCACCCGGGTTGCAGTCGTTCCGTAAGAGCTGTATCATAGGCGAACAAACGGCGAATATGCAATGCTTCCTCGGATCAGCTAC
>DATNNO010000015.1:0-81643 GCA_035601775.1 Terriglobales bacterium
CATTTGGACGGCGAACTTTGGCGATGGCACGGTGACCAAGCTGCGGGCCAACGATGGCGAAGTGCTGGGCACTTTCAAGGTGGGCGGAGTGCCCTATGGGGTGACCTTCGACGGGGCCAATATGTGGGTGTCGAACCTCGGCGACACGATAAGCAAGCTGCGGGCCAGCGACGGCAAGGTTCTCGGCACCTTCACGGTGGGCACCTTCCAAGGCTGGATGACCTTTGACGGGGCGAACATCTGGGTGCCGCACGGCTACAACACCGTGACCAAGCTGCGGGCCAGCGACGGCAAGATTCTGGGAACCTTCACGGTAGGCTTCGGACCCATAGCCGCCGCGTTCGATGGCGCCAACGTGTGGGTGGTGAACGGCGGCAGATCGAGCGGGAGCGTGAGCAAGCTGCGGGCCAGTGACGGCAAGACTTTGGGTACGTTCACCGTCGGAACAACTCCCATTGGCATAGCGTTTGATGGGGCGAACCTCTGGGTGGCCAACCGAGGTGACGGTACGGTGAGCAAGCTGCGAGCCAGTGACGGCAAGGTTTTGGGTACGTTCACGGTGCCGACGGAACCGTACGGCGTAGCTTTTGACGGGATGAATATCTGGGTGTCAGGGTTCACCCTGGCGGTGGAGTTGCGGGCCAGCGACGGCGCGATGGTAACACAAGTCAACACGGACGGCAGCGCTGGCATAGCCTTCGACGGTGCCAACATCTGGGTGGGGGAATTCAACGACAATGTCGTAGGCAAGCTGTGAAAACAGCAGGAGAAGAGGGACAGGTCTTTTTCGCGAAGTCAGAACAAATCCTTACGGATATCCAAAGTTGCAAATTGCAGCCCGTGAGCTGGGTGATGAATCGGCGGTTACGATCCTGCGAACCCGCCCCCTGCTTTCTCGCCTCCCACCCTCCGCAAAGAACGCGGAAGGATGGGGCACCCTAACTTTATTTCATGCGACGGAAGGCCGGGCCGAGCCCTCTCCCGCCGTTCCCAACTTCCGGTTATGGCCCTCGGAATCACTAGTCGGTCTCTGAACTGGTCGTAAGATCGATCAGCGGAGCGTGGCTAGGGCGTAATTTCGAACACCCCGCCCAGCCGCTTTGCGCCACCACTGCTGCCTACGCCGTACAGCCTTCCGGCAGAATCGTAGTTGCCAAAACTACAAGCAGCCCTACATTCACACCGGGCGCGCGCCGGAGGCTCAAGGACCGGAAGCTCAAGGCTTTGTTGTGCATTCGCACTTTGAAGGCAGGAGCACAGGCTATCATGGTTGAATTATGATGGTTGAATGATCACAGTTGAATGACCACGGTTGAATGGATCATGGTTGAATTCAGCTTACTGGGATGAGTCCAGCTCTGTGGTTGGAGATGTTGCGCGGGTTTGAGGGAAGGAATGATTAACGGCAAACGCATCGCGGTGGTGTTGCCCGCCTACAACGCGGAGAAGACGCTGGAAGCGACGGTGCGCGAGCTGCCCGATCTGGTGGACCTCCGCCTTCTGGTGGATGATCACAGTTCCGACCGCACCATCGCGGTCGCGAAGGAACTCGGGTTGCAGTTTTTCCTGCATGACAGGAACTACGGCTACGGGCGCAACCAGCAAACTTGCTATCGCGAGGCGCTGGCCGCGGGTGCGGACGTGGTCATCATGCTGCATCCGGACTACCAATACACGCCGCTTCTGGTTACGGCCATGGCCAGCATGGTGGCGTACGACGTCTACGACGTGGTGTTGGGTTCGCGCATTCTTGGAGGGCAAGCTCTGCGAGGCGGTATGCCGATTTACAAATACGTTTCGAATCGCTTTCTGACTGCGTTCGAAAACTTCTTTTTGCGAGTGAAGCTTTCCGAATATCACAGCGGGTATCGCGCTTTCAGTCGCGACGTGCTCACCCGGTTGCCGCTGTTGGAGAATTCCGACGACTTCGTCTTTGACAACCAGATGCTGGCGCAATGTGTGCATTTCGGTTTCCGCATCGGAGAAGTATCGTGTCCGACCAAGTATTTTGACGAAGCGTCCTCGATCAATTTCAGGCGCAGCGTGAAGTATGGCATGGGAGTGCTGGGTACCACGCTGCAGTTTGCATTGCAGCGATTCGGCCTGGGGCATTTCCGGATTTTCAGCGCCAATGGCCGCCGTCTGGAACCGGGCTATGCCGAGTATTACGCGCGGGGCGGGGCGGCTGAGCCGCAGGCGTAACTCGAGACAGTTGTCCGGAAGAAACTAGCGCTGGTGGTATAAATGCCTTGACGCCGGGGAGAACCTTTACCTCAGGAGTTGAAGCCCGCGTTTTTCGCGGTCGATCGGCACCCTTCGACTTCGCTCAGGGCAGGCTCCTGAAGCCGTGCCCTCCCCAAAAGAGCATTTAAGAACTCTCCGGTAAGCCTGTCGCGAAAAAACCGATGTTTTCTGCTTCACTATTTAAGGAGACCGGCAGGAGCACGAACTTGCGTGTATTGAGAACTTACCATTCCGCACCTGACATTTACTCGCCTTACCGCGAAGCGAACTCGACCGGGCCTTTGCCCCGCCTCGCCATCGGCGTTCTGGTCGCGCTCTGCGCCGCCAAACTCCTGCTGCACCTCTTCACCAGCGTCCGCCACTACGGCTATTTTCGCGACGAGCTTTATTACCTCGACATGGCCCGCCATCTCGACTGGGGCTACGTCGATGCCGCGCCGCTCATCGGGGTGTACGCCAAGATCGCGTTGTGGATGGGCGGTTCGCTGGCGGCGCTGCGCATTTTGCCCGCGCTTGCCGGCACAGCACTTGTCGCGCTCACCATCCTCATCGCGCGTGAACTCGGCGGTGGACGGTACGCCCAGCTTCTCGCCGGAGTCGCCGTTCTGCTCTGCCCCGCCGTTCTGACGATGGACAGCCTCCTCACCATGAATGCCTTCGAGCCGCTCTTCTGGATGGGCTGCATTTTGGTCGTCGCCCGGATTTTGCGCACCGGCGAGTCGCGGCTGTGGCCGTGGTTCGGCGTGCTTGCCGGACTTGGCCTCGAGAACAAGCACTCCACGCTGTCCTTCGGATTCGCGGTCACAGTCGCCCTGCTTCTGACGCATCGTCGCCGCGAGTTCGCCCGACAGTGGATCTGGATCGCCGGTGCCATCGCTGTCGCGCTCTTCCTCCCCAACATCATCTGGCAAATCCGCCATCACTTCCCGACGATCGAAGACCTCGCCAACGTCCGTCGCGAAGGCAAGAACGTCGTGCTCAGCCCGCTTGCGTTCGTCAAGGAGCAGATCATCGATATCCACCCGATCCTGTTGCCGGTCTGGCTCTCGGGCCTGGTCTGGTTTCTCCGCGACCGCCGCTGGCGCGTGCTCGGCCTGACCTTTGCCGTCTTCTTCGTATTGATGGAAGTTGCGCACGCCAAGAACTACTACGTATTCCCGATCTACCCGATGCTTTTCGCCGGCGGCGCTGCGGCAATCGAGCGATGGCTGACAAATCGCGCCGCCTGGACACACGCGGCCGTCGTCGCCATCATCGGGCTGGCGGCGCTTCCCGCCGTCCCGCTGGCGACGTGGATGCTACCCCCGGAGCGTCTCCTGGCCTATCAAAATGCTATAGGCTTCAAACCCGCCAAGGCCGAAGTAAACCACGAGTCACTGTTGCCGCAACCTATTGCCGACCAGTTCGGCTGGCCCGAGATGGTGCGTGAGGTCGCCGCCATTTACAACTCGTTGCCATCCGACGAGCGCGCTCAGACCGGCATCTGGGCCGGCAACTACGGCGAAGCCGGCGCGATTAACGAGTTCGGCCCTCAGTACGGGCTGCCGCGCGCCTGGTCTCGCCACCAGAACCATTGGTACTGGGGGGCGCCTCCACAGGTCTTCAAGAACCTCATCGTTATCCAGTGGAGCCTCGACGACGTGCGCGACAACTGCACTTCATTTCAGGCCTTCGAGCACTACCAGCGCTTCGGCATGGACGAGGAAAACACGCCAATGTACCTCTGCCGCGGCGTCACCTTCGACATCCAGAAAATCTGGTGGCACTCCCACCACTGGAACTAGGGGTTGCACACGGACGGGGAGCCTTCGAGCCTACGTGTACTTCGCCAGAACTCGGTTGCAGCGTTGGACTTTCCGTCAAGTTTTTCCACAAGTAGGCAATGCACGCGGCAGTCTTGTCAATTGCGCCTCTAAACGGCAGCGCGTAGCATCTAACCAGCATGCCGACTACTGCCACTGCGGCGGCCAGCCATCCTCCCAAGCTGGTTTTGGGCGAGATCATCAGCTTCGCCTACGACACCTTCTGCAGCAATAAGGTGCGGTTTGCGCTTACCGCGCTGGGCATGGTGATTGGCACGGCGTCGCTGATCCTGGTGGTGACCATCGGAATGACGGGGAAGCAGTACGTCTTAAATCAGATCCAGGCGATCGGCGCCAACATGGTGTACGCGGAATATCAGGGCGGCCCTGGAAACCTAAGCCCTGACTTGCTGACCATTGACGACATGCGAGCGGTGTTGCAGCAAGTGCCCGGGATCGCGGCTGCGTCTCCCGTAGTCCCACTGGATGAGCGCGTCCCTATCGGCAATGGCAAGGAGCGGGACGTCCGCGTGCTTGGGGTTTTGCCGGAGTACAGTTCGGTGCGCAATCTGGTGGTTCTCTCCGGGAGGTTCTTCGACGCCGAGGACGAGCAGGCGCACAATAAGGTCGGCGTGATCACGCAAAAACTCGCTGAGCAGCTTTACGGATCGACCGACGATGCAGTGGGAAAGGTTCTGAAGCTGAGCGGTCTGCCGTTCACCGTCATCGGCACTTTCAAGGAGCGGGTGGACACCTTCGGGCAGTCGGAGGTGACTTCTAATACGATGGTGATTCCCTACACCGTAAGCCGATACTTCACCGATACGCCGGACGTGAACCAGATCTATTTTTCCGCAGCCGAGCCTTCCATGGTTATTCCGGTCACGGAACAGATCCGGAAGGTCCTTCAGGCCCGTCACCGGCCAGAGTCAGTTTACAGCGTAGAGAACCTGACGGAGTTGGTGGCGGTAGCGGATCGGGCAGCGAACGCGCTCACGCTGGTGTTATTGCTGGTTGCGACCGTTACCCTGCTGGTGAGTGGAATCGGGATCATGAACATTATGCTGGCCACGGTGAGCGCTCGAATTCGCGAGATTGGAATTCGCAAAGCCATGGGCGCCACCAATCGCGAAATCCGCTTTCAGTTCTTGTCAGAAGCCATTCTGATCTCTCTGGTCGGAGGTTTTGCGGGAGTCATCATCGGACTGGCGCTGCCATTCTCCGTGCGCTTCTTTACCGAGTACCGCATTCCGATCTCCGGACTGTCGGCGATCGTGGCCATCGTGGTGTCGTCGCTGGTCGGCATTTTGTTTGGAACGGTTCCGGCGGCACGGGCAGCTAAGCTGGATCCGGTGGAGAGTTTGAGATACGAGTGAGGAGACAGCTTTTGGCTTTTGGCTTTTGGCTTTTGGCTTTTGGCTTTTAGCTTTCAGCGTAACCTTCGTGGCACACTTAAAAGTTACGGAAAAATCCACCTGCGGAACGTTGGTCAGTAGTCAGCGTTGGGACGTCGGTTGTTAGATCTCAGTTTGCTGACAAAGGCATGATCCCGAACCTCAGAAAGGGCAGCGGCTGATACGAATCGAGGTTTGTCAGCAGTCTGGGACGTTGCAAGCAACGTTTCTACAGTGGTGTTCGCGTTGGGGACGTTGCTTGCTACGTTCAAAAAAGCAAAGCCGGGTTGGTTGACCCGGCTCTTCTCTTTCATCACCCTTTGGGGACTGACTTGGTTTTGAGATCCCCTCAGATCTTCTTCGCTCTTGACTGTTTCACTCTCACTTACTCAGACTCAGGTACAAACCGATAGGTTGCACTGCCCCGTGCTACATGACCAGCGCAAGGTTCTCGAGTTCCGTCTGCAATACGGGAATCGAACAACCGGCCATTTCCACGCGGCCGGCGGCATCGAACGCCGCTTGCGGCGAAACGCCGTAACCCCTACCCATGAGGAATACTTGCAAGAGTTCGGCGGCCTCGCGCGAATCGATCAAACCGCCCTGCAACAGATCGTTTCGTAAAGCCGTCAGCTCGTTAACGGAAAACCTCTCTTTAAATCTTTCATTCATGGCCGTCTCACCTCCGACCCCTGGACCGCATGTACCCCAATTAGACTCCGTTAGTGCCGCTTACGTTGCTTGCAATTTTGCTGCCGTGCCGCCGCCGGTTTTGGAAATACCGCTGCGAAAGGCCGGTGATTGTTCAAACCCATGTTGGTGCAATAAGTTGCGGCGAACCTGGGGGTGCCCTACGATGCCCGCCAAGCGCGGGGGAAAGGCGGCTTTGTCTCGGGATGTTGACACAAGGTGTCGTTCTGGTACAGAAAAGAGCGCAGGGACCCAAAGTGGGCCCAGCCGCGGGGCCTTCCCGTTAGGGAGATCATGATTGGGAGATCATGAAGGATCGGTGACGGCTTCGTCGACCAGCATAATTGGAATATTGTCCCGAACCGGGTAGACGCGCCGGCACTCGGCGCACTTCAGGCTTTCTCCGTTCTCCTTGAGCAGCAGCGGCTTTTTGCACACGGGGCAGACCAAGATATCCAGCAGATCCTGAGGAATCATGGCAGCATTCTACGCCTTTGCCACCGGGCTGCGCACGCAGCGCGCCGGAGCGGTTTTGGTGAGGGCGCTGGTTAGGAGACGAAAGGCCACATTGACTTCACGACCGTATCCCGGTAGATTCTTGCGGCGAATGTTTTCATCGATTCGCAAGTCCCATCGGTGGCGGCGACGTGCTGAAACTTCTCGTCCGAACCCGCCTATAGAGGACCCCAAACCAGGAGAGGACAAAATATGATGAAGATGTTGAGAAAGCTCGGAACCGCAGCACTCGCTTTGTTGGCCTTGGCAGGTATTGCCAGCGCGCAGAAATGGCAACCGCTGAAGACTCCACCCAGTTTCCCGGTTGGCGCAATCGGGCTGCTCACAGATGGTACAGTGCTGCTCCACGAGGAGCAGGACTCGACCCCGCAGAAATGGTACAAGCTGACACCTGACAACACCGGCAGCTACGTCAACGGGAAGATCACACCGATCGCCTCGCTGCCCGTTATCAACGGAGTACAATATGCTCCTTTTTACTTCGGTTCCACGGTATTGCCCGATGGCCGATACATTATTGAGGGCGGCGAATACAACCTCCAAAACGCGGTCTGGACTAACCTGGGCGCGATCTACGATCCAGTGAAGAACAAGTGGACCAGCGTAAATCCTCCCTCCGGGTGGAACAATATCGGCGACGCCCAGGCCATTCTTTTGGCCGATGGAACATACACGCAGGCCGATTGCTGCGAGGGAGTCAACCAAGCCTACTTCAATCCTACGACACTGAGCTGGACGAACCTCACGAGCACGGGCAAGGCCGACCGGTTTGACGAGGAAGGATGGGGCCTGCTGCCCGATGGAGACGTCCTGACGGTGGACGCGATCAAGGCTCCGAATTACGAACTATACAGTCCGACGACAAAGAAGTGGACCACCGCCGGAACGGTGCCTGTCCGCCTGGAAGACCCGAACTCCCAAGAGGTCGGACCGTTCGTGTTGCGACCTGACGGGACTGTCTTCGCAGCCGGAGCAACGCCCGCCGGGATTCCCGGCCACACTGCGATCTACAACACGAAGACGAAGACATGGAAGGCCGGTCCGGATTTCCCGAAGGTTAACGGGGTGGCTTTGGCCTGTGACGACGCTCCCGCAGCGCTGGAAATTAACGGCAACGTCCTCGTGATGACCGGTCCCCCTGTTTTTGGCACGGGCGCCGTCTTCTTTGAGTGGAACGGGACGAAACTGACGAAGATCGCCGAACCGCCCAACGGACCTACCGACGGGGCCTACTATGGACACTTCCTGGAGTTGCCGAGCGGGCAGTTGCTGTTCAGCGATTTCAGCACGGATCTTGAAGTGTTCACCCCGAAAGGAACCTACAAGGCGGCCTGGCAGCCCAAGATCACATCGGTGCCGGCCACGCTCACCAAGGGAAAAACCTATCTAGTCAAAGGCACGCAGTTCAGCGGCCTCTCCAATGGAGCTGCGTACGGCGATGATTTCCAGGATTCCACCAACTATGCACTGGTGCGTATCACCAACAATGCGACCAATCACGTTTTCTATGCAAAGACAACCAAACCGAGCACCTACGCGGTCCAGACTGGCGCCAAGAAAGAATCGACTCATTTCAAGGTGTCGGGTAGCACGGAGTCGGGTGCCAGCAGTCTGGTTGTAGTAACGAACGGCATACCGTCGGCTGCCGTCGCGGTGACAGTAAACTAGTAACTACAAACAGTCACTGACACCTCAATCCACTCGTCTTGTCCCGGCACGGTGCCGGGAGAAAAGGCGAGTGGATTTTGCTATTACCGAAACTGCGCGGTTTACGCATTCTGACCGCACAAGCGACCGGTAGTGGAGTAGGAATTTTACAATTCAGGCGTTGACTTTGGCCGTCCTTCGGGCTAACGTTTTGCGGCGAATTGTTTGGTCGATTTGTAAGTCCCATCTGTGGCGGCGATGTGCGGCATCTCCCGCATCCCTATCCGCCTTAGTGGAAATAACCGCGAGAGGACAAAATATGAATGGGTTGAGAACGCTAGGAGTCGCACTCGCCGCCTGGGTGGCTCTGGCTGGTATTGCCAGCGCACAAAAGTGGCATTCATTGAAGCATCCACCCACGTTTCAAACGGATACGGCTTTACTACTCACTGACGGGACGGCCATGGTGCACGAGTACATGAGCCCGAATTGGTGGCGACTAACCCCCAATAACAAGGGCAGCTATCTCAACGGGACATGGTCGAAGCTGGGCTCGATGCCATCGAATTATGGACCGCTGTATTTCGCTTCCGCAGTGCTGGCCGATGGCCGGGTGATCGTCGAGGGCGGAGAATACAACTGTTGCGGTGGGGGCGAGGTCGCCTTGGGGGCCATCTACGACCCGGTTGCCGATAAGTGGACGAACGTAAATCCTCCCAGCGGGTGGAGCGAAATCGGCGATTCCCCAGGGATTGTTCTGCCTAACGGAACTTTCATGCTGGGCCAGAACTTCACCACGGCCACCGCTTTCTTCAATGCGAAGACCTTAGGCTGGACCCTCAAGGGCTCCGGCAAGGCGGACACGTTTTCCGAGGAAGGATGGGAGTTGCTGCCGGATGGGACGGTGCTTACGGTAGACACTCAGAATACGACCAACTCCGAAAGGTTCCTGCCCAAGTCAAACAAGTGGGTTACCGCCGGCAGCACGATCGTGGATCTGTCAATCAACGCTGGGTTGGAGATCGGGCCGGCGTTATTGCGGCCGCAAGGCAACGTCTTCGCGACGGGAGGCAGTAGCTCGGGTGCGGGGCATACAGCGCTCTATCACACGGCCAACCGCAAGTGGGCGGCCGGTCCGGATTTCCCCAACGGGAACGATATGGCTGATGCTCCTGGGGCTGTACTGCCGAACGGCAATGTGCTCTGCGAGACCAGCCCAGGCGTCTTCAACTCCCCCGTCACCTTCTATGAGTTCGATGGAAGCAAGTTCCTTCTGGTCCCTTCACCCAGCAATACTGGGAATATCAACACTTCCTACGTGGGCCGCCTGCTGGTGCTTCCCACGGGGCAAGTGCTCTACACCTTGGCCGACGGCGCCAGCATCGATGCCGAGATCTACACGGCCAAGGGAAAGGCCAAAAGCGCTTGGGCGCCCACCATCACCACCTTCCCAGCCACAGTGACTCGGGGGCAAAGCTATAGCATCTCGGGTACGCAGTTTAACGGTCTCTCGGCAGCCGCGGCTTATGGGGACGATGCCCAAATGGGCAGCAGCTACCCGCTGGTTCGCATTACCAACAATGCAAGCGGGCACGTTTTCTACGCCCGGACGCACGACCATAGCACCATGGGCGTAGCGACCGGGAGCAAGCCGGTCTCGACTCATTTCGATGTGCCGTCCGGCATCGAGACAGGCGCGAGCAGCCTGGTCGTTGTCGCGAACGGGATTGCCTCGACATCGGTTGCGGTTATGGTGCAGTAGCAGTATCGAAGCAGTTTCGGTTACACTTCAATCCACTCTTCCTCTTTCTCTTCGGACAGAGGAAGAGTGGGTTTGTTCTTTCTCAACTTCTTTGGTTCGCGCGTCCTCATCGCCAGAGGTGAGGAGGGAAGCGGGTGAGAATCCCGCGCTGCCGCGCAACTGTAAGCGAGGAAATTCGCAATCGGTCACTGGGTAATCCTGGATTGGGAACCCTGGGAAGGCCGGTTGTGTTCGACGGACAGTGAAAACTGTCCTAACTCGCAAAGCCAGGAGACTGGCGCGAACCGTCCACACCAACCCCTTTCGCGAGACAAAGGAGGAGTGCATGCGGTTCTTTCGTATTCTGACGAGTGTCATTTGCCTGCTGGCGGCAGCTTCTGCCGCCGAAATCAAAATCAAAGTTGTCGATCCGCGATCGGCTGTAGTTGCCGGGGCGCAGGTGATGCTGATCCCACAGGGCCGTACGACTCCCGTGGCGGTGGCGAGCACGTCCGCCGAAGGGCTGGTGGTGTTTCGCGAGGTTGGAGCGAGTCGCTATCGTGTGCAAGTGCTGGCCCTCGGATTTGCCACGGAGGCAGCCGATCTTTCGCCTTCCGCTGAAATGGTTACGGTAAAGCTGCGGCTCGCAGCCGCGGCGGAAACCGTGGTGGTGACTGCGACCCGTACTCCGGTCGCAATCGAGGAGGCGGGTGCGGACGTCGAAACCTTGAGTGGCGCACAACTGGAAACCATGCAGCCCATCGCAGCCGATGACGCACTGCGATTCTTGCCGGGTGCAGTCGTGGACACGCAGGGCCAGCGGGGCGGTCTGTCGTCGCTGTTTGTGCGCGGCGGCGACTCTCGCTACAACAAGGTGATCGTGGACGGTGTTACCGTCAACGAGCCCGGCGGAAGATTTGACTTCGGAACCCTTCCCCTGACGCAGGCGGATCGACTGGAATTTGTGCGTGGCGCCCAGAGCGCGTTGTATGGCTCCGACGCCATGACCAGCGTGGTGCAAGTTTGGACACGCACCGGCAACACAACCGTTCCAGAATTGCGCTTCGGCGCCGATGGCGGAAACTTAGCAACCGCGAATGGCTATCTTACATTCGCGGGCGCGCGCGGCCCCTTCGACTACGACATCTTCGGAGACCAGTTCAACACCAACGGGCACGGCCCGAATGACGACTACTCAAACTCGCTGCAGGGCGCAAATCTCGGGGTTGCAATTAACGATCGCGTCTCTCTGCGTATCCGCGGACGCCATTCAAACAGCCGCACCGGAGCGCAAGGGGAGTGGAATTTCAATGGGAATCCGCTGATGCAGCCGGATCTGGACCAGTTCGCGCGGCTGAACGACTCGTTGGGCAGCGTCGACCTCAGCGTTAGCGGGCCCTCGCAATGGCAGCATCGTTTGACCGGATTCGAGTACCACCAGCAACGCACGAACGTGGACAATGTGATCGATCCGGGACGGATTTCGCCGCTCTTCGGCAACATTGATTTTCCTTTTCACAGCATCGCGGACATCAATCGCACCGGGTTCGAATATCAGGGCGAATATGTGGAGCGGAGTTGGGCGCAGACAACGATCGGATACCGCTTCGAAGACGAGAATGGATTCGTGGGTGATCTGCTGTCGCCGCCTATGGATCACGGTTTGCGCTTGAATCATGAGCTCTACGGCCAGCAACAGCTCACGCTCGGACGGTTGTCAGTGGTCGCGGGTGCGCGCTTCGTACACAACGGCAGCTTCGGAAACAAGGGAGTGCCGCGCGTGGCCTTGACTCTGCAAGCATTGCGCGGAAGGCAGGTATTCTCGGGTACACGCTTACGCTTCTCCTACGCAACCGGAATCAAAGAGCCGCTGCTCGAAGAGTCCTTCGCCAGCGGGCCGTTTACGGTCCCGAATCCTAATTTGAGGCCGGAGACGAACCGCGCTTTCGAAGCAGGGATTCAGCAGGGTCTATTCGGCGGTCGATATGCGCTGACTGCCACCTACTTTAACAACCTGTTCCGAGATCAGATTGAGTTCGCCTCTAGTCCTACGACATTCATTGGCCAATACGTGAACGTAAATCAATCTCTCGCCCACGGCGCCGAAATCGAGCTTCAGGGCAAAATCGCGTCGAGATTATCTTTGAACACCGCGTACACCTACACTTCGACGCAGATTTTGCAGGCTCCCCTATGCACAGCGGAGAACTTTTGTGATCCGCTGCTCGCGACCGGCCAGCCGTTCATACGTCGACCCAAGCACTCGGCCACAACGCTGCTCACTTATCTCGGAAAGCGCTGGGGAGGAAATCTGGGCGGAAGCTTTGTGGGGAGACGGCCGGACTCGGATTTCTTTGGATTCGGCATCACTCACGCGGCGGGGTACGTGCGGGTGGATATGGGCGGCTGGTACACGTTCACTTCCCGGATCACAGCCTATGTAAATCTCCAAAACGCTTTCGACAAACACTACGAAGAAGTAGTCGGATATCCAGCGCTGGGAACAAATTTCCGGGCGGGAATGCGGTTCAGAATCGGAGGGGAGTGAAAAGAAGACTTTGCCAGCTATCAGCTTTCAGCCGTCGGCTCTCAGCGGAAGACTGCAGAGGACAATGGCTGACAGCTGATAGCCGATAGCTTTTAGGTCTTCGCTTTTAGCGGACTGCGGAAATCCTTGTTTCTGGGTCGTGTACCGTTCTCCAACTGGGATACATTCAGGTTCGACTGCGGACGTCCCTGGTGGTTGCCGGGGACCGTGCTGCAAGGCAGGGGGAGCACGGAATTCGCGCTTTGATACTTGGTCCGTGCCAGCTTCAGCTTTTCGAGGTCCTCCTCGCCCAAGGGCTGCTGGCGCCCCAGAAGGTGGGTTACGAGAGCGATCTGGGCAAAATGCTCGACCGTCTCCATCTTCATGTAGGCGTGATGAAGGGTGTCCGCGTAGGCGACCACGCCATGGTTCGACATGAGGATGGCATCGTACTGTGGGACCAGCGGCTCGAGGGCATCGGAAAGTTCCGGTGTCCCCGGAGTACCGTACTTCGCCAGCGGGATGGAGCCTAGCCCGATGACGACCTCGCAGACCAAGGGTTGGTTGAGCGCAAGTCCGGCGGCGGCAAAGCCAGTGGCTGTGGGCGGATGCGCATGCACGATTCCCTTCACGTCCGCGCGGAGCCTGTAGATCAGCAGGTGCATGGCGAGTTCGCTGGACACATTGCGGTTACCGGCAAGACGACGGCCTTCCAGGTCGACCACGACCATGTCCGACGGCCGTAGCATGCTCTTGCTCATGCCCGTGGGAGTGACCATAATCCGCTCGTCATCGAGACGTACCGAGAGATTGCCGTCGGTGGCGGCAACGTAGCCACGTTGGTGCAGCATCTGGCCGAAGAGCGCCATTTCGCGTCGGTGTGGGCGTTCGCTAGACATTCAATTCAGGCTGCTGGAGGGAACCGGACCCGAGCCAGTTCGCGTATGGTATCGCAGTCGCTTGGTGCAACACAATCCGTTTGTTGCGGAATGTACTTATGAGGTTCCGGCGCCTTCGAATTTATAATCAGCCGGCGTGCTAGTTTCAGAATTCAATTATCAGCTGCCCGCGGAACTGATCGCCCAGGAGCCCCTTCCCGACCGGGCAGGTTCCCGCCTATTGCAAGTAAGCCGCTCCTCGGGAAGGCTTCGAGACCGCTGGTTTCGCAACTTCCCCGACCTGCTCCATCCGGATGACTTGATTGTGTTTAATAACACGCGGGTCTTTCCGGCACGCCTTTACGGCAGGAGAAGCGGCGCGCAGGCCCAGCCCGTGAGTTCGCAGAATCCGGCGGCCCACGACTTTCTCCAGGGTCGGGTCGAGGTACTGCTCACCCGGCAAGTATCGCAGGAACCAAACGAATGGGAGTGCTTGGTCCGCCCAGGGCGCAAAATTGGAGTGGGAGAGCGGCTGTTCTTTGGAAACTGGAATGAAGGAAAGGACCAAGGAAACAAAGACGAACTGCAAGCAGAGGTCATGGCCAGGGGCAGTTTCGGGGAACGCCGCATACGCTTTCCTCCGGCAGCAGATTTCTTTGGTTTGGTCGAGCGGCTGGGGCATGTGCCGCTGCCACCTTACATTGACCGGCCGGACTGCCCCGGCGATCGGGACCGCTATCAGACCGTCTACGCCCACGAGCGTGGTTCGGTAGCGGCGCCAACCGCAGGGCTGCACTTTACTCCAGAAATTCTTGCGCGCATACGAGATCGTGGCATCGAGACGGCAGAGATCACCCTGCACGTGGGGCTTGGAACCTTTCAACCGGTGCGCGTGGATCGGGCCGAAGATCATCGATTACACCGTGAGCCTTACGAAATTCCCACCGAGGCAGCCGCAAAGATCAACCGCGCCGTGGACGCAGGGCGGCGTGTGGTCGCTGTCGGAACGACGACTGTACGCACTCTGGAGTATGTGGCTGGTCAGTCTGAAAATGGCAGAGTGCGGCCTGGCAGCGGCGAGGCCGATATCTTCATCCGTCCCGGCTGTGAATTCCGCGTAGTGGGGGCTCTGCTGACAAATTTCCATCTGCCGCAATCCACCCTCCTTATGCTTGTGTGTGCCTTTGGAGGAAAGAAACCGATCATGGAAGCCTACAGGCATGCGGTCGAGCAGAAATACAGGTTCTATTCCTATGGGGACTGCATGTTTGTGGAGTGAACTGGGTCAATGCAGGCGCGGGCGTCCCCGCCCTTGCGGGTCGCCCGGACTGAATTCATATTTAGTCGGAGTTTCCTTAGGCGATATACTGGGCATCGCACCGGGGGTGAAACATGGAAACACAAGCGCTGTCTAAACAAGTTCCGATACAGGATTTTGTGTCGGGGTTGCGGAAGTTTCCGGAGCCTGCGTTCAACCGCACGGACCAGATCGTCAAGTTTCTTGAGAGTGCGCTGGTCGCGCCGGATACTTTGGCGCCCTACTTGACTTGGGATCGACAGCACTACACACGAAATCTGATTGACAAGACGCCGCTCTACGAACTGATTGCGATCTGTTGGGAGGTCGGCCAGGGGAGTTCGGTGCATAATCACCGGGACCAGAACTGCTGGATGGCCGTGCCCATTGGCAGATTGCTGGTCGAAAACTATCGTGTGATTTCCCAGAAGCTGGAGGAAGGCACTTGCGACCTGGAGACAGCGAAAACTCTGGAGATGAACCCAACCCATCCTTGCGCCGTCGATCCCCTGGAGCCGGTTCACCGTGTGTACAATCCGCGCGAGTTCAACCAGAGAGCGGTCAGTCTGCACGTGTATTCCCGGCCGTTCGATACCTGTGTGGTCTATTCGCCGGAGCAGCGCACATGCGGAGAAATCAAACTGCGCTACAACACCGAATACGGGAGAGCGAGTAAGTGACTTCAGTCACCTGTGCACCGGAGGGGAGGCCGTAAGAGAATTAGCAGGTGCGGAAGGCTTTCCGGGAGGCAGGAATGAAAAGGTCGTCCACGTGGCTGCTAATGATCGTTCTCTTGTTATTGCTCTGCGGTTGCTCGAGAAAAGAAAGCACCGAAGCTCACGGGCCAAAAGCCGACCCGATCCAAGAAGCAAAGCCCGAAGAGCCAGAGATAAAGGCAGCGACGCCGGAAGACCCGGGACCGGTAGCCACCGTAGTCTTACCGCTGGCGAACTTAAAAGGACAAGCAAAACCACTGCCAACAAAACTGGAAGCGGAGTTGACGCGAGAACCGCTATCGGTCGATCACCCCGTCTACCTGCTCTCGAAGGAACCCAGGAATTTCTTGCACACGGTGTTTTCAGTAAACAAATATGCCCAGTTTGCATTCGTAGTCCCCCCGCACCAGGGGCATCCCACATTGCGCGGCGATTTCCGATCATTTACGAAGCGCGACGACCCCGATTCCACGAGTGACAAAACCGCTGACGTTGACTTGATGCTATTGAACGAACAGGAATTCAATGAATTTCGGCATGGCCGGCTGGAAAGTGCTACCTACGAACTGGACCCTGGTCACAATCAGACAGTGGATTGGGGCGTC
Source organism: Terriglobales bacterium (assembly GCA_035601775.1). GTDB lineage: Bacteria > Acidobacteriota > Terriglobia > Terriglobales > Acidobacteriaceae > JABDBE01. The sequence goes on from DATNNO010000015.1 coordinate 16,058, forward strand.
CCCGCCTCCTTTGAGCAGCCGCAGCAGTACCATCTGGTTTTTAGCAACTCTGCAGGCGGCACAGGGATAAAGTTCGTCAAGGCTGACTTCACCGTCAGCTTTAAATAGACGGTGCCGCGGGGAAGAGCGAACGCCCCTGCGAACCTGCTGCTAAACTAACTCGGTTGTCTCCCAGGAAGAAATCCTCGTCTGGTTCTGCTGGAAGCGCTGCAATCGCTGCGCCCGACACGTCCGCTTACGCGCGGACGCCGAAGATTATCGCGGGCGAAGCGGGATGCATTTTCCTGATCGATACCATGTCCTTCATCTTCCGCGCCTATCACGCTATGGCGCGGCAGCGCGGGATGTCCACAAAGACGGGCTTGCCGACGGCGGCGACCTATGTCTTTGTCAACATGTTGCGCAAATTGCGCGACGATTTCTCCCCGGAATATCTGGCAGCAGTTTTTGATGTGGCCGCTCCTACTTTCCGTGATCAGCAGGCCGAAGCCATCACTAGCGTGCGCCGGTTTGATCTGAAGACCCAATCCTTCCAGGAAATCGAATACCACGGGTACAAAGCCAACCGTGCGGAAATGCCGGGAGACTTGGCGCAGCAATTGCCCTATATCCGAAGAGCGCTGGAAGCCTACCGTATTCCGATTCTCGAGCTCGGAGGCTACGAAGCAGACGACGTGATCGGCACGCTGGCGCGCAAAGCGGTTGCACAAGCGTATTCGGTGTACGTGGTTTCTAGCGACAAGGACATGCTGCAATTGGTGAACGACCGGGTTCTGGTTCTGAACCCGCCCAAGGACAACCTGATCTGCGACGCCGCCAAGGTCGAGGAGATCCTGGGAGTGCCTCCCGAGCGCGTCGTGGATGTTATGGCCCTGCGCGGTGACGCGATCGACAATATTCCCGGAGCGCCGGGAATCGGCGACAAGGGTTCGGTTGAGCTTATCAAGCGCTTTGGCTCGGTCGAGCAGGCGCTGGATCGCGCGGCGGAAGTCGAGAAGAAGACATATCGCGAGTCGCTCCAGAACAACCGCGATAACATCCTGATGAGCAAGAAGCTGGTGACGATAGATTGCGACGTGCCCATCGAGCTGGACGTGAATGCGATGAAGATGGGCGAACCGGACGTCGAAGGGCTGCGCGCTCTTTTTACTGAACTGGAGTTCACTTCACTGTTGAAGGAACTTCTGCCGATTGTCGAGGTAAGTGAGGCGCATTACACCGAGGCGAAAACGGCCGGGGATGTAGAAGCGGTGCTGAAGGCGGTTGCAGCCGGAGGCGCGCTTGCTGTGGCCGTGGAGGCGGAATCGGATGTTGCCGACGGGGAAGAAACAGAAGAGGAAGAATCCGAAAACCGCATGTTGCCGCTCACGTCGGAGCCTCTGTTAGCCGAACGGCCGCGGGATATCGCAATCTCGTCCACACATGGCGTAGCGCTCACCGTCAGCGCTGAAGGAGAAGAAGCAACGTCGAAGCTGAAGGCTGCCCTGGTGGACGAAAGTCTGCCTAAAGCCCTTCACGATTACAAAGCAGCGACTCACGTTTTGGAACGGCAAGGAATCGCGCTGCAAGGTGTGCAACATGATCCGATGCTGTATTCCTACCTGCTCGATCCGACCTACTCATCGCATCGTTTGGCGGATGTGGCCCTGCGGCGCTTCAACCTCAAGCTCAGCGGGACGCTGCCCGAAGCGGCTGACATTACAGGCCGGCTGGCGACAACGCTCCGCAGCGAAGTGGAAGACGCGGGGCTGCTCAAGTTGTACGAAGAAATTGATCTGCCGCTTGTTCCGGTGCTGGCGCGCATGGAGCACGCCGGGGTCAAGATCGATCGTGTAGCTCTGGCGGAGATGTCGTCGCGCCTGGAACGCGAGATCGACGCGAAGGCCAAAGATATTTACCAGCGCTCAGGGAGCGAGTTCAATATCAGTTCGCCAAAGCAACTGGGCGACGTTCTCTTCAACAAGTTGAACCTGCCTAAGCCGGTGAAGTATGGCAAGGGGAAGACGATCTCCACCGCGGTGGACGTGCTGGAAGGATTGGCCGACGAACATGATGTACCACGGCTGGTGCTCGAATACCGGCAATTGACCAAGCTGAAATCAACCTACGTCGATGCGTTGCCCGCCCTGCTGAATCCCGCGAGCGGCCGGTTGCACACTACCTTCGGTCAGACCGGTACGGCGACTGGAAGGTTATCGTCGGCGAATCCCAATCTGCAGAACATTCCGGTTCGCACCGAACTGGGCCGCGAAATTCGGGCTGCATTCACTGCTGAGCCAGGCCACGTGCTGCTGGCGGCGGATTATTCACAGATCGAGCTGCGGTTGCTGGCACATTTTTCAAAGGACCCGCTGCTGGTCGAAGCATATCGTCGCGGCGATGACATTCACACGTTAACGGCTTCGCAGGTGTTCGGCGTGCCGCCGCTGATGGTCACGGCCGATCACCGCAGGCAAGCCAAAGTCGTGAATTTTGGCATTGTTTACGGACTGTCTGCATTCGGGCTGTCGCAGAATTTAGGGATTGAGCCCGCCGAGGCCAAGCAGTTCATCAACGCTTACTTCGAGAGGTACAAGGGCGTACGAGTGTTCATTGACCGAACCCTGGAAGAAGCCCGGCGTGAGCAGAAAGTAAGAACGCTGTTTGGGCGCGTGCGTCCCATCCCGGACATCAACAGCAAGAACGCCAACCTACGGGGATTCGCCGAGCGGACGGCGGTCAATACACCGTTGCAGGGCACAGCGGCGGACTTGATAAAGATTGCCATGATTCGAATCGACGCGGCACTACGCGGGCGCGGACTGAAGTCGAGAATGACTCTGCAAGTACACGACGAACTGGTGTTCGAGGTTCCAGAAGCTGAGATCGAAGTGATGCGAACCCTGGTGCGGGAGCAGATGGAGAAAGTTCATCCGCTAACGGTGCCGCTGCTGGTTGAAATTGGAGTTGGGACGAACTGGCGAGACCTGCAGTAAGGTCGCCACGGACGCGCGGAAAGAAGCCAGAATAGAATTTGGAGTCAGGGGCTTTCCCGGTTTACTTCCCGTTCCGCGGCTTCCCGGAGCATTCTTCGATCGCGCGAGCTGGCAATTCTTCTAGCTCGGATAAGCCTTCGCAAACCAAACCAGTAGAAGAAGCCGGCAAGCGTCCCAATCACCGCTAGGAGCAGGATTAGATTCCATATCGCAGCGACATTGGACAATAGGGTTTTCATAGACATCAAAAGCGCTGCCGAGCTTTGCTCGGCCTGGACGGGTCAAAGACCCGTCCCCACACAATCGTCAGGCTCCCAGGGTATTCTTGATTACGCTGGCAATACTTCCCGCCAGCGCCCGCATCTTTTCTTCCGACTCCGCTTCCACCATGACTCGGGCGAGCGCTTCCGTACCCGAGTAGCGGACGACCACGCGCCCATTGCCATCGAGTTCGCGTTCGGCGGCTTCAATCGTACGCTGGATTTCAGGCACCTCGCTGAACGGTATCTTTTCGCGCACACGAATGTTCTGAATCGTCTGCGGAAGGACTTTGAGATCGCCGATCAGGTCCGCGAGCGACTTGCCGCTTCGCGCCACGATCTCCATCACTCGCAAAGCGGTGAGGAGACCATCGCCCGTGGTCGCTTCCCCGTCGCGGAAGATGATGTGGCCGGACTGCTCGCCGCCCAGAATCGCGCCGGTCTTGAGCATCTCCTCGAGCACGTACTTGTCGCCAACATTAGCGCGCAGCATGCCGATGCCTGCTTTCCGCAATGCGATTTCCAGACCCATGTTGGACATCGTGGTGGCGACAATCGTAGAACCAGTAAGGGCGCCTCGGGATTGCATGTCACGGGCGACGAGCAGAAGGACAGCGTCACCATTGACCACTCGGCCGTTCGCGTCACTGAACAGTACGCGATCCGCATCGCCATCGAAGGTAACGCCTAAATCGAATTGTCCTTTCTTCTCGGCAACCGCCCTGGCGACCGCATCGGGATGGAGGGCTCCACAACTGTGGTTGATGTTCTTCCCGTCAGGAGATGCGCTGAGATAAGTTGCCTGAATGTCGCGAGCTCGAAACAGTCCAGGGGCTTCAGCCGTGGCCGCGCCGTTGGCGCAATCCACCAGAACTCTTAGCCGGCTCAGGTCCGTCTTCACGCTTTGCGCCAGCCATTCTATGTACGCATGCCGAAGGCTCGGTTCCCCGGGCAAGCTGGGAGCAGGTTTCACGGACGCAGGCGCGTGGCGTTCAGGATTCTGCAGGAGAGAGAAGATTTCCTGCTCGATGGCAAGTTCATGCGAGTCGGGCAGCTTGTACCCATCGCGGGAGAAAACTTTGATGCCATTGTCGGTCCAGGGATTGTGCGAGGCTGAGATGACGACGCCGGCAGCATAACTCCGGGAACGCGCGAGGTAGGCCACCCCCGGAGTCGTAATCACACCCGCGCTGTGGACTTCACAGCCGCTGGAAATGAGTCCCAGTAGCACGCGGTCCGCGATCCAGGCGCTCGATTCTCGCGTATCTTGTCCGATCACAACGCTGGCGTGTGGATCGCTTCGAATCAGGTCGTGACCAAGCGCCCGGCCTATGAGGCACGTGCTTTCCACTGTCAAAGGGAACTCGCCAGCTACACCGCGAATGCCGTCGGTTCCGAAGAGCTGTCGTGTCTGGGATGTCATTCTGGTTTTGCGGACTGAGCGCCGCCGCCGGTGATGGGAACTTTCTGCATGATGACCGTGACCCGCACTGGGTCGGGGCTCGCAACCTGGACCAGGGGGTCGGACACGTAGGCGTGTCTCACGAAGGTTGCACGATTGATGGCCCCGCTCACGTCGAGCGGGTCCGTGATCGCCGACTCGACGGCCTCCACATGCTTCTTCGGTCCAGTGATTGTGATGGCCGGTGGATCCACCTCGACTCGCTCCAGGGCATAACCGGAGGCAAAGGTCCTCGCGATCCGTGGTTGCACTGGAACTTGACGTGTGAGACGCGTGTCGAACGTGAGATGGAATTGACTGGGAACTACTTGCACCACCTCAAGCTCGGAAGGCTGGTGAATCTGTTGCGCCGCCAGATCGAAGGTGCGCTCGCCGGGCTTCACCCCGCTCAGTTCGATTTCCGCATAAACGTCGGAAGGCCGCAGGCGGTGAACAACGCGCTCTGGGCCGCGGAGCCGGATTTGCGCCTTGGGGATATTCTCCGAGCTGATCTCCAGATTTTGCGGGATATTGTGGAACTCGATGGCCACATCCACCGCAACCTCGGCCACGGGATCACGCGCCACCGCCAGCCATAAGCCCACGGCTAGAACAAGCGAGATGAGTTTCAGTCCCAGGTTGTGAAGCACGTAGCGATGCAGGAAGTCTCGCATGGGCTAGCGATCCGTCCCCTGATTCAAGCGCGAGTCGCTCAAGCGTGATTCGTTCAAGCGCGATTCGCTCAAACGCGAATCGGCGGGGCGAGGCGGGGAACCTCGCGCATTCTCCGGCTCGGAACCCTCCAATACTTCGCTACCGTTCGAAATCGGCGTGGGCAGAGTGGACGGAGGCACGTAGCGGCGTAGCAATTCTCCCAGACGATCACGCAACTGGTCGACACTCAGGTCACGCTCGATCTTGCCGGCAACTGCCAGGCTGATGCTGCCGGTCTCCTCGGAAACAACGACGGCGATGGCGTCGGTTTCCTCGGTTACGCCAATGCCCGCGCGATGCCGCGTCCCCAGTTGCGTGGAAAGCACAGGGTTCATGGAGAGCGGCAGGAAGCAGGCGGCAGCGGCAATGCGGTCGTTCTGTACGATCACGGCACCGTCGTGCAGAGGAGCGCTCGGACGAAATATTGTTGCCAGCAGATCGTAGGAAAGCCGTGCGTCGAGCGGAACACCGCTTTCGATATAGGTACGCAAACCAATCTCACGCTCGATGACGATCAGAGCGCCCGTCTGGTTCTGGCAAAATAGGTTAGCGGCCAGCACAATGTCGTCGTAAGCGTCCGCCTCCGAACCCGCCGTGCGACTGAGTGTTAGTCGCCGCCCCAGCCGCGCCAAGGCTTGCCGGATCTCGGCGGCGAAAACCACGATCAAGGCGAACACCGTGTAAGGAAGCAAAGTACTGATCAGCCAATTCAGCGTGGCCAAATTGCCCCGCCGGGACAAATAGAAGGCGAGCCCCAGCCCCGCCGCACCCACAAGCATCAGGGAGGCGCGAGTGCCCTTGATCAGGGCAAGAAACTCATAAATGATGACTGCGACCAGCAGAATATCGATGATTGAAATCACCGACACATGTGGCCACGGTGCTGAGAACTGCGTCACTCACGGCCCCTTTCACGTAGGATCCGCCTGGCCCCAAGACTTAGGTTCATTGTAATCCAGGATTCAAAGATACAAGAGCAGGAGAAGAGAGGGGCTAGGATGACGGCTGGGCCGATACTTCGATCTGCATTCCCTCGGCAGCGGCCCGCAGCCGGGGATAGTAGTCGCGCGCTTCCTTCACCACCTGGTCGATGCACGCGTCGTCATGATCGGGATCGTGATGGAATAGAACCAATTCCTTCGCGCCGCTCTCGGTTACCACATTGATGGCTTCGCGCCAGTGGCTGTGTCCCCAGCCCCGTTTGACTTCGTATTCTTCGGGAAGATACTGAGCGTCGTATATCAGGACGTCCGCGCCAGCTGCGAGTTTGCGAACGTTCTTGTCGAAGAGAGCATCCCCAGGCTCGTTATCCGTGGCATACACCATCACGCCTTGTTTCGTTTCCAGGCGAAAGCCCATACAGCCCTGGGGATGGTTTAGCCACATGGTCTGAAGGGTTACCTCACCCAACTGGATGCGGCCTTCCCCCAGATCGTAGAAGTTCTGTTGTGACTGCATTTCCGTCAAGCCTACGGGAAAGTACGGTGCAGCCATCTGCTCTTCGAGCACCCGTTTCAAGTTGCGGGTCCGGCTCGAACAATGAAATTGGAAACGGTTCTCCCGGCTGTCATACAGAGGACCGAAGAACGGAATTCCCTGAATGTGGTCCCAATGGAAATGAGAGACGAAAATGTGGGCGGAAACCGGGCGGCCATCGAATTCGCGGCGCAGGGCTTGTCCCAGAACGCGGAAGCCCGTGCCACAATCGAAGATGTAGAGGTCGTCCCCGAGGCGCACCTCCACGCAGGAAGTGTTGCCCCCGTAGCGCATATTTTCCGGCTGGGGAGCCGGTGTCGAACCCCTAACTCCCCAGAACTTAATTCGCATACGCCCTCAATCAGAGGATGCTGACTAAACTTCCATCTTCCGCCGCGCGGTCGAATCCGTCAATTCATTCGGTGGTTACAGGCGGCTACTCGGCGAGGCCTGCTCCTCCCCTTATAATGAGGGAGCCGCGATTCCATCTGAAAGGGTCTAACCGACAGCACCTTGCTACGTCCCGATTACAAGGAGTTCTCACGCCTGGCCCGCGAGTTCACGCTGGTCCCGGTGGTCAAGTCGGTCACGGCCGATCTGTTGACGCCCGTGTCTGCCTTTCTCGCTATAGCGGCCAACGAGCCCGAGGCTTTCTTGCTGGAATCGGTGGAGCGCGGAGAGCAGATCGGGCGCTACACGTTTCTGGGAGCGCGCCCTTACATGAGGGTGCGAGCCCGCGGCGAACATGTCCTACTGCAACGCGGACGGGCTCGTGAGCAGCGCAAGGGCAGCGTCCTGCCAATTGTGAAGGAGTTGCTCCGGCAGCATCGTCCCGCTACCTTCGCCGGCTTGCCACGGTTCACGGCGGGCGCGGTGGGTTATTTTGCGTACGACGCGGTTCGCCAACTGGAGAAAATCGGTGAGCACGCCAAGGACGATCTTTCCCTGCCCGATTGTGTGCTGATGTTCTTCGATCGCCTGCTCGCCTTCGATCACCTGCGTCATCAGATTCACATTATCGCAACCGCCGATGTTTCGCGCGAGAGCCCCCGCCGGGCCTACGATCGCGCACTTGCCGACATCGCCATTCTTGAGAAGAAGCTGGCGCGCGGTCTTCGCTGGGAGAAGTCCGGCAAGCAGATCAAGTCCAAGATGAAGGTTCACGCCGGCACCAGCCGCAGCCGTTTTCTAAAATCCGTGGAGCGCGCCAAAGAGTACATCGCGGCGGGCGACATCTTTCAGGTCGTGTTGTCGCAGCGCCTGGATTTTTCTCCCGAGGTTGAGCCTTTCGATATTTATCGCGCCTTGCGCACGGTAAATCCTTCGCCCTACATGTATTTCCTTCGGATGGGCGACACTCACGTACTGGGGTCATCGCCCGAGATGCTGGTGCGCGTAACCGGAAGCAAGCTGGAATACCGGCCCATTGCCGGGACTCATCCCCGCGGGCGCGATGAAGCCGAAGACTCGCGCCTCGAAAAAGAAATGCTCGCCGACGAGAAAGAACGCGCCGAACACGTCATGCTGGTGGACCTCGGCCGCAACGATCTGGGACGCGTGAGTGAGTACGGTTCGGTGAAAGTGCGCGACCTCATGTATGTGGAGCGCTACTCTCACGTCATGCACATCGTCTCCGCGCTCGAAGGCAAATTGCGCGCAGGCGTGGACGCTCTCGATGCTTTCGCCGCCTGCTTTCCGGCCGGCACACTCAGCGGAGCACCCAAAGTGCGCGCCATGCAGATCATCGAGGAACTGGAACCAGTGCGGCGCGGAATCTATGGAGGCTCCGTGCTCAACGCCGATTTCGCGGGCAATCTCGATTCCTGCATTGCCATCCGCACCATGCTGATGAAAGGCAAGCGGGCTTATTTACAAGCAGGAGCCGGCATCGTGGCCGATTCCGATCCCGCAAAGGAATTCCAAGAGTGTATGAATAAAGCCCAGGCGGTGCTCAGGGCGGTGGAGACGGCGCGCATCGGTGGATAGCGTGCGAATGCCGCATCCCCGAGAGCTGTCATCCTGAACGCAGCGAAGGATCCATGCACTTTGTTTGCTAGCGCCTAGGGGAAGGTGCGCCAGCCTGCAACTCTCTATCGAATGCGTCCCCCCTGTTTTTGCGGGCGCGAAAAAAACCCTCTTTTGCATCAAATCTATGAAAAGAAAAGAACGCAAAGATGGGGCACCCCGCAGTTTGGTTCAGGATAGGAAGAACGTCCCCGGCAGGATGGGCTGCGCGGCATGATTGGCGGTACTTTGGAGTGCAGAGATCCTTCGTCGGGAGTCCTCGGCTTTGCCGAGGACTCCGCTCCTCAGGATGACAGGGGAAATGTGGAACGCGTTCCCGGCTTTCCCCGGGTCTGCCGTGGGCGCATCTCGGCAAGCGAGAGGAATTAGAGCCGCAGAAAATTCTCTATCAGTTTTTTCCCCTCACTCGTTAACACGCTCTCGGGATGGAATTGCACACCCTCCACCGGAAACCGTTTATGGCGAAAGCCCATAATCACGCGTGAGCCATCACTCGCGGTGGCGTAGGCGCTGATTTCGAGATCCTTCGGCAGGCCTTTCTCTTGCACGATTAGCGAGTGGTAACGGGTAGCGGTCATCGGTGACGGCAGACCGCTGAAAATGGTTTTGCCGTCATGTTGCACTTCGCTGGTTTTGCCATGCATCAGCTTGGGGGCGCGCACGATCTCAGCGCCGAAGGCAGCGCCGACGGCCTGGTGGCCGAGGCAGACTCCCAGGACCGGAACCTTGCCCGCAAAATGGCGGACAAGTTCAATGCTGATTCCGGCTTCCTGCGGCGTGCACGGCCCCGGCGAGAGCACGATGCGCTCCGGGCGCATAGCCTCGACCCCTTCCACGGTGATCTGGTCATTTCGGCGCACTACAACCTCAGCGCCCAGTTCGCCCAGATACTGGACCAGGTTGTAGGTGAATGAATCGTAGTTGTCCAGGACAAAGACCATAACTGCGATGCCCAGCTATCAGCTTACCCCAAAATCCTTAACGCAGAGAGCGCCGAGAAGGCCGGCTGAGGGCGCAGAGTAAGGCTGGCGCAGGCCAGTCCTAACTACAGTCTTGACACGGTGAACACAACACGCCATGCTTACGGCTTGAGCGGAGGACTCATGGCTGAGACCGAGCAGGATAAGCGGGCAACCCGCCGGTTTGCATTGCGGTTGCCTGTTTCGGTGAGCTACACCGAGGATGGCGTACAGGAAAAAACCGCGCAAACGCGAGACGTAAGCGCTCGCGGTATCTGCTTCTTCGTAGATTCGGCGATTGCCGCTGGGGCGGCCATTGAATTTACCCTTACTCTCCCGCCGGAAATCACTTTGACCGAAAGCATCAAAGTACGATGCAAAGGCAAAGTCGTGCGCGTGGACGAGGGCGACGCCGAGGGCAGAGTGGCAGTCGCTGCCGTCATCGACGAATACGAATTTCTTTCCGAACCGTGAACTCCGGTGCTCCAACTATTTCCACGCTGTCACCATAAGGAACCTCTCCGGCAATTCGTCTTGGTGACCTTCGTGCTTTCTCGGACACTTCTCTCTATTGCGGGCCAGTGGTATCGTGGTTTTAAGCACCTTCTTTGAGATGAAGTCCTTGCCTCGTGTTCGAAGCCAGTTTTTTGCGCTTTCACTGCTCGCGGGCCTGCTGATTGCCTCAGGCACGGCCCGGTCGACGCCAAAGTTGCTGGCCACCACGGACGCTCCGGTGGTCGTCCGCAGCGTGCGGGTGTTGCCTGGGCCGGCGGGACCGGCGGTGGAAATCCTGTCTAGCCGCCCGCTGGTTCCCGTCATAAGCAAGCTGGACAATCCGCCGAGGCTGGTCATTGATTTACCCAATGCGGACTTGCCAAATGCCGTTCTGTCGGGAAATGGCACGCGGATCGAATCCTCAAGCCAGGAGATCCGCCGAGTTCGAGTCAACCAATATCAGAACACTCCACCGGTCACCCGCGTGGTCATAGATCTGCTCAAGCCAGTCGGACACACCTGGGATGCGGCTGGCAATCGCCTGATGATTCGCCTGCATCCCGCACACGAAGTGGCGGTCAAGCCGCCTTCTGTCCCCGCTTTCACGCAAGGCATCCAGCCGGTCGCCGTTCCGCTCGGCCCCGGTTCGTCGGGCGCGCTCGTTCTGGTGGGTGGCCGCGCAGCCCCGGGGTCTTCGGTGACTGCGGGCTCCGACACGTCTATCTTGCGTTTGGAACGAGGAGGCGAAGTGCTGGTCTGCCCGGGAACGACGGTGTCGGTTACGTCCTCGCAAACGGGGCATGCCCTGATGCTCGGGATGAGCACGGGAGCGCTCGAAGCGCACTACAATCTGGACGCTTCGGCCGATTCGATTCTGACGCCCGATTTCCGCATCTTGCTGGCCGGTCCGGGCGAGTTCCACTACGCTGTCAGTGCCGACTCGCGGGGCAACACCTGCGTCCGCGCCCTGCCCGGAAACACCGCTTCCGTCATCGTTTCCGAGCTTCTGGGAGAGGGAAATTATCAGGTCAAGCCCACGGAGCAGCTTGTGTTTCGTTCCGGCCGCCTGAATCTGGTGGACACCGCCGCGCCGGCCAGTTGCGGCTGCCCGCCACCCGCCATCCCTGTGCTGCGCGCGTCCGCCGTGCCCGCCGCGGCGGTCTCGGATGCTGAGCTGCCCTCATCCTCGTCATCATCCCTATCCATGCACTTGGCGCAACCAGGAGACGAATTGAAGCCGGTGGCGTTTGCTGCATCGGCCACTGGCGCAGAGTTAAGCAGTTCATCGCCTTCGCCGGTTAAAGTGTCTGTCGTTCCGCCGGAGACGGCCGCCCTGCCGCCTTCAAAGCCTAATGACATTCATGTGCAGGTGGAGGCGCCATTCGTCTTTCGTGCGGACGATCTGCGGGCGGACGATCGGCCCGTTGCGAAGCCCGCTCCGATTCTCGAAGCCGAACTTCTGCAGGTGCGTGACGTACCGCGTCCGGCGACTTTCCAGACGGAGGTTCTGCCCCCGCCTCACACTCAAGCTAGACCGCAACACCACGGCGTTTTCGCTAAAATCAAGGGTTTCTTCGCAGGCATCTTCAGTTAGATTTGACACAGCTTCCCTTATACGGCAACAATCTGTGCCTATGCGTAATTTCTGTTGCTTCGTTCTTTCGCTGTTCTACGCTATTTGCGGATACGCCCAGAGCAATTCGTACCTGTTCGTGTGGGCGGGCGACGACGCTAAGAAGAGCAGCGACTTCCTCGCAGTGCTGGACGCCGATTCAAAGTCTCCTCACTACGGCCAAGTAGTGGCGTCGGTTGCAGTCCCCGGCCCTACTGGAACGCCTCATCACACGGAAATGGAAATGCCGGAGGACGGCTTTCTGCTGGCAAATGCGTTTGAGAGCGGGCGCACCATGCTCTTCGACTTGCGCCAGCCGCTGCACCCGTCGCTGGTAGCATCGTTCGGCGATCTGGACGGTTACATGCATCCGCACACCTACGTGCGGCTATCTGACGACCATATCCTCGCGACGTTCCAGTATCACGGCGGGCACGAACCCAAGTCGGATGGCGGTGGGTTGGTCGAGTTTGATGAACGCGGGCATTTCATGCGCAGCAGCAGCGCCATGGACCCGGCGGCCAAGGGCGAACTCATCCGCCCGTACAGTCTTGTAGTTGTTCCGGCGCTTGATCGCATTGTCAGCACCAACACTTCCATGCACTTCAAAAGCGACGGAGAGACCCGGACAGTGCAGGTATGGAGGCTCTCTGACCTAAAGCTGCTACGAACGCTGGTGTTGCCGCCGGGTCCGCGCGGAACGGAGCAGCAAGCCCCTGGCGAACCGCGTCTGCTGGCCGATGGCAAGACTGTGCTCGTCCACACGTTTGGGGGCGGATTGTATGAGTTGGACGGCATTGCGACCGATCACCCCTCGGTTCGACACTTGAAGACTTTTGATGGCACCCAAGCTGATGTGCCTTTGCAAATCAGTCATTACTGGATTCAAACGCTGTCCTCGGTGCACGCGCTTGCGACCTACGACATTTCCGATCTAGCCCATTTGCGCGAGGTATCGCGGCTCACCTTCGACGACACGCAAAAGCCGCACTGGATTTCCGCTGACGAGGACGGTCGACGAATTGTTTTGAACTCGGGCGAATACGGAGATCACCGCCTGTTCATAGTGAACTTCGATCCGCAAAACGGGTGCCCTGACTCTTGACCGGAGTTTCCGCGATGCAGGCAGCGAGCGAGCGGGCGTCAGCATGGATGGCAAGTCGTGGCCGCACGGCTTTCATGGCGATGCGTATCCGCACGGGACCGTGTTTTCGCGTCCCGCACCTACGCTTAAGAGCGCCTCGACGAGAGACTAGGTCAGCCCTAAGCAGTCGGAGGAAGAGCGTGGCAAGCTCGACGGAAATCCTCAAAGACCGCTGCTCGCTACCACTAGATCACTGAGCCTGCTTACCGCCGCTTTATGGCTGCGGCCAGCGGCGCCACTCGGTCACGCAATTCGTCGGCGAATTCCGCGCCGCGTTCCATGGCCTCCTCGGCAACTTCTTTGGCGTCGTCTTTCCAATCGTCCAAGGTTTCGCGCGCGTCGTCGTACTTGCGCCGTAGTTCTTTTCGCATTTGCTTGCCCGGTTTTGGCGCAAACAGAAGTCCGATCAATGTCCCCGCTCCCAACCCGATCAGCAGGAAAGTGATCGCTGTTGCCGCCTGGCCGCCTTCTGAAGATTCATATTTCCCTATACGCATAAAAGCTCCTCTTTCGTCATAACAAACTTGCAGCTTGGATTCGCCAAACATCATTCTAACTGCCTGACGCAGCGAGCGACGTGGATTCGTAACTTTTAACCTGCTCAGGATTTCCCATATTGGCTCAAGTCCTGTAAAATTAGCACTTTGAGCCTCGTGTCTGACGGAAAATGTGGACTACCCGCGTCCGCCGGGCTACCCGCAATCAAAGGAGATTCATTCAGTAATGTCTATTCCTGCCACCCAGCTTCGTCCCGGCATGATCATTAAACACAATAACGATCTGCATTCTGTTTTCAGCGTCGAACACCGCACCCCGGGCAATCTCCGCGCCTTCATTCAAGCGAAACTGCGTAACCTGCGCACCGGCGCCATGTTCGAGCACCGCTTTCGCTCGCCCGATCCCATCGAGAAAATCACGGTGGATGAGCAGGAGATGGAGTACTTGTACGCCGACGGCGACAGCTACTACTTCATGGACACAACTAATTACGAGCAGACCCATCTGACCCGGGAAGTCCTGGGCGACGCCGTGGACTACCTCATCCCCAACTTGCAAATCAAAGTAGAATTCTTTGATGGCAAGGCGGTGGGAATCGAACTGCCGCAGACGGTGGAATTGACTGTCATCGAGACCGAGCCGGGGCTCAAGAGCGCCACTGCTTCCAGCGTGACCAAGGCCGCCAAAACGGAGACTGGACTCGTCGTGCAGGTGCCGCCCTTTATCAATGAGGGCGAAAAAATCCGCGTGGATACTGCCGAGGGCGTTTATTTGTCGAGAGCGTAGAATTCGAGCGCGCCTTTGGGTCGCGCAGCGCTTCACGCTACATGACATCTACTGAAAAACAAGCTCGCCGCTACCTGGTTCGCGGACGCGTTCAAGGCGTAGGTTTTCGCTGGTTTGTGGAGCGCGAGGCGCACATCCTAGGCATCGCCGGATGGGTGCGCAATAATTCCGACAGCAGCGTCGAAGTGTTAGCCATGGGTACAAGCGCGCAACTTGCGGGATTGCGGTCGCGTCTGCGGGAAGGGCCGCGCGCCGCGCGCGTGGATGATGTCGAAGAATCTGAAGCCACGCCGGTTTCTGGTCTTGCAACCTTTCGGATCGAAGGAGCCTGGTAAATGCCGATCAAAGTAGCGCCCACTCAGACGTGCATCAACTGCGAGCCGCTGAAGAAGATGATTCGCGAAGTCCCTGATTTTCCCAAGAAAGGGATTCTCTTTTACGACATCACAACCCTGCTGAAGGACAAGCTGGGATTTGCGACACTGATTGACGCTCTGTCCGAGCACTATCTGGACAAGAATATCGACTTGGTCCTGGGCATGGAGGCCCGCGGATTCATCTTCGCCCCGGCGCTGGCCTACCGGCTGAATGCCGGCTTCGTTCCGGTCCGCAAACCCGGCAAACTTCCCGCGGCCACAGTCAAGTACGACTACGCTTTGGAATACGGCACAAACACGCTTGAGATTCACCAGGACGCCATCCAGAAAGGCCAGCGCGTCATCATTGTGGACGACCTTTTAGCCACGGGTGGAACCGCCGAAGCCACGACAAAACTTGCCGCCTCGCTGGGTGCGAAGGTCGTGGGCTTGGGATTTGTCGTGGAACTCGATTTCCTGAAGGGTCGCGCGAAGCTGCCAGAGTACGACGTATTCTCCCTGCTGCACTACGACAAATAGTGATCCCCTAGGACGGCGGGCTGGGTCGGCAACGGGCACCCTATCTTAGAAAATGGGAGACCGCGAATCCTACGGCGGTCCATCCCAGGGCTACGACCACGAGCACCGTGGCCAGGCCCAGCACCTTGTCCCAATTGAGTGCCTGTTTCCGCGGCGCCGGGCCGGTTTTGAGCCGGGCGAGGCATACGGAAACGCCGTCCCCGTACCACCGATTTCTTCGACCGCCTACCAGTTGCGCGAGTTCACGGTTCATACCCATGCTCATACTCTTAGAGATGTCTGAATTTTCTGGATGGATACACCTGAGTTGTAACGTTTTGGTAAAGAATTAGGTGACAATTTCCCGTCCTGGCATTGCCCCTTCCATCCTTTCAGGCGTTGCTTATCTGGTCATTCGATCTTTTTCCAGCGCACTGGAAGCGTCAAACCAGGAAGGTTGCGATTTATTAGTCGCTTGAATTGGCGATTCGTTTCCTGAATTGGGACGGCCATGTCGCGCAAACGCGGGCAGAAGCAAACGCGGGCAGAAATAGACCGAGGAAGAGCTCACCAGGGCAGGCGGGTCCGCGCCGCGGCAGGATGGGATCCCTTCGTGAACGTCAGCGACGTGTCGTGAAACCGTGAGCGGCCCGATACCGCACATGGCAACGGTTCCACGACCCGGAACAAGTAGGCCAGTCCGTGCGAACCCGAATCATTCCTTAGGATTGCCGTCCGTCACTTCGGTTGTGTCACCCGTCTCGTGTTCCGTAATTTGAAAGCGCAGGAAGGCGTGAACTGCCTCAAGTGCCTGCGGGTTCGTTGTGTTGATTCGGACCCTGGCTCCGGAATCTGTTTCTTGAAATACATAGTGGATCTGGTCACGCAGTTTCTTCATGGTGGGCACTCCGGGCGGAGTTGTGTCATGAATCAACATGGGAACGTTGAAATTGCCGGCAGCAAACATTTGGGTGATATGCGACAGATGTTGCCGAATCTCGTCCCGGCTTGCAGTGTCCTTAAGGTCATTGGCCGCTACCTCGATTGCGCCGCCGTCCTTAAGCAGTCGAAAGTGATGGGTAGTCCTCTCCTGCGAGAAGCCCATGGCCTGATCTCCCCGCTTCATCATTGCGGAGTGATCCTCAGTGGGCGCAGTGGGCGTGGGTTTTTGTTGAGCGTGCACGGCCAATGCTATTGCCATCGCCAGAACTAAAACGGTCATGGTCCTGATGGTGCGGGTTCTCATAGTGTGCGTTTTCATAGTTTGCCTTCTTTCGTATTTTTTGCAGTGAATCGACGCGGTAGGTCAACCCTTCTCAAGCCATTTGGCAGGGCCTCCAGTAATAGCGCTGGCGCCCCTTTTCGGGTGCGAGCTAACCTTGAGTCCCAGTCTTTGAGAATGCCCTGGAGTTGCTTTCGCATCACCAGCAACTCTTTGATTTGCTGCTTGATCTGCTGGAGCCTCACTTGTCCCATTGCCCTGGCTTTTTGACACGGAACCTCTCCCCGGTCACGCATTTTCAGGATGGTCGTGAGTTCGGCCAGCGAAAAGCCCGCGCTCAAGGCCCGCCGAATCAGGCGAACCCGTTCCAACGCCTGCGCCGGGTAGTCTCGATAGCCGCCGCGCGTGCGTGGCGGCCTGGGCAGAAGACCTAAACGCTCATAGTGCCTCAGAGCGTCAGTGCTTATGCCGGTAAGACGGGCCAATTCTCCTGATTGCACCGGTTCCACCTGCAAAAATTGAGGTTACACCCTGGAACCAGTTCCAGGGTCAAGCGAAATCTTTGGGAGCCGTACTGGAAGGAGCTTTGAACCACAACGAACACAAAGGAACGCCCGAAAAAGCGGATCTGCGGTTTGGACGCCGGCTTTCCTTTGTATCCTTTGTGGTTCAAGCTTTTGGAGTGGTCTCGCTAAATACCAACAACCCGTCTTTCGGGATATAGCCTTTCCGTCGGAACCAGTCTTCCATTGCGTCTTTCAATTCAGCGAGCGGGACGTGTGTACCGATTTCCATCAGGCCGTCGGCCACGGGCAGTGTATTGTCAAAGGCGCTGGCGTTGGTAAAGTTGCGCATGGAGAAGCTGTCCAGCCACTTCAGTTGGCAAGGAAGACGGCGGCCATTCTGCTCGTACTCCACGCGAATCTTGCGGGCAAACATGAATCTGATTTAACCACAGAGGACATAAAGGCACATCTAGACGCGAAGAGTATTTTCGCCGCAATAGCGCCCAATCGTGGGCGAGGGCGACTGCTCGCTCTAGTGCGTTGGAGATGCAGGTGTTGCTGGAACTGACGCGGCTGCTTCACCCGCTCCCGTATTCACCAAATCCTTCAGCTCCTTGCTCGGCTTGAAGAATGGAATCTTCTTGGCGGGGACTTCCACACGATCGCCAGTCTTGGGGTTGCGGCCCACGCGGGGCTTCCTTTGCCGAGTGCGGAAGCTGCCAAAGCCGCGAATCTCAATCTTGTCGCCCACGCGCAGCGAGCGCACGATGCTGTCGAAAATGGTTTCGACGATAACTTCACTGTCCTTGCGTGTTAGCTCTGCCAACTGGGACACTTCATCGATCAAGTCAGCTTTTGTCATACGCCTCTTCGCTCCGTAAGTGTCGTAATGAAAGTGGCTTGTGCCTGGGTCGGGGCTCCCGAGCCACATCAGGGCCTGCATAACCTTCTCAAATTTCAGGGGTTGTGCGCAAGTGGCTTTTTTAGATCAGGCTCTGGGGTTCAACCTTCAGGCGACAGGCATAAGCTTAGGATTTCCACCTTTTGAGCGCTTGTCGAGGCCCAGCGGCTCGGATACTGAAGCCTTGTTGCCTGAAGCCTGAAGCCTCTCCCATCACTTCCACAGATAATAGAATCCCATCTGGTTGTCCAGCAGCTTCTCCCGGGTTGGCAGCCATTGGGAGATGTCCCCAAACAGCAGGTCAGCCAATGTCTTGCGTTCTTTGTCCGGATGCACCAGCACCGGCTCACCTTTAATTCCGACTGACTTCGCGGTATCGTCCACCGCCGCCTGGAAATCGCCGACCTGATCGATCAGGTGCATGGAGAGCGCTTCCTGGCCGGTCCACACCCTGCCATCCGCGATGGCCTTAATATCATCGGCTTTCGCGTGACGACCTTCGGCCACCGCCTGCACGAACTGACCGTACATGTTGTCGATCAGAGACTGCATGTATGCACGCTCTGCCGGGGTCATATCGCGGCTGGGATCGCCCGTGTCCTTGAGTTCTCCGACCTTCAAAACTTCTGGCTTGAGCTTAGCCCAGCGCATGAGTTCGCCGTAATTCACCCACTCGGCAATCACTCCAATTGACCCGACCACGCTGCCATTGTCCGCATAAATCTTATTGGTCGCGGAAGAGATGTAGTATGCGCCGCTCGCGCCTACGGTGCTAATCGAGGCAACGATGCGCTTGTGCTTCTCGTCGCGTACGCGCTTGACCGCGCGATAAATCTCCTCCGACGCCGCCACTCCTCCACCGGGAGAATTCACCCGCAGAATGATGGCCTTGATGGAATCGTCGTCCCCGAATTTCTTGAGCTGAGGCACGATAATGCTGGAATCAAGGATGACGCCTTCGAGTTCCACCACGCCAATTTTGTCGCCGAAGCCGTGCAGCGACGCTTGCTCTCCACCCGCGTGCAGGGTCAAATACACCAGCGTAAACACCGCCAGCACGAAGAGGAAGAAAACTCCTCCACCAATCACGATCCAGAGCAGAGTGCGGGAACGACCATTCTCAGCCATACAGTGAGGGTAGTTTAGCACCGGAGGGGAAAAGAGGCTCGGAGTTTCGGGCTTCCGTCTTGACCTGCGGTCGAAAGCTACGTATATTCGGCCTGCTTACTCAACCGTCCTGTTTCTCGTGTCCATCGTACGTGCCCGGATTTTCTGTGATGTTGTGCTCGAGTCTTGAGGCAGCAGCCGAGCACCTTGCGGAGGTGATACGTGGCCGGATTTTGCGGGAATTGTGGATCTCCAGTCGCAGCAGGTGTGAAATTCTGTTCAAAATGCGGTGCGGCAATGCCCAGCCCCGCTGTTGAACCAGGCATTCCAGCCAGTCCAGCGTACGCGCCTCCCGTTTCGGCGGGCGTGCCAATCAGTCCCACGCCGACGACCGCTCAGGGTAGCAACGCTGCAGTGAAGGTCATCATGATCGTGGTGGCTGTGTTCATGGTCCTGATGCTGTTGGCTGCCGGAAGCTGCTTCTACGTCGCCTATCGGGTGAAACAGAAGGCCCACGAAATCTCGCAGCAGATGGGCGCGGACGCCGCTCCGTACACTGGCCGAAGAGAGCCCTGCCTGCTCTCCTCCACCGAAGTCGGCGCCATTCTCGGCGAACCGGTCGAGGCTGGCGAGTCACGTAGCACCATGGCGTGCGAATACCGGTACGGCCGCGGTGGCAACCGGCGTCTGGATGTCGATTTCACCTGGAAAGGTGGGGCCATGGCCATGAAAATTGCCCACGCAGCCATGACCCACATTTCTGGCATGGAAACTTTCACGGCGGTGCCGGATATCGGGGATGAAGCTTACATCGCGCCGGGAGGCTCGGCGTTCGTGATGCGCAAGGGCGATGTCATGGTGAACATAGACCTGCGTGCCTCCGGCGTGCGTGTGGATGCTGCGGAAAAGATTGCCGCCAAGATCGCCGACCGTTTGTGATGGCGGCAGGCCTGTGACACACGGCCGGGGATTGCACCTCAGTTGGGGACTCAGGGCATGAGTCAGCGAATGGGTTCAGAGCATGGGTTCAGGGTATGACAACCCGCAGCGCCTCGCGCGCAATGCTCACCTCGATTGGTGTGCGGGACACGTACTCTCCATCCGCATAAACATCGAGTGGATCTTCCGTTTCCAGCCGCAGGCGTTCCGTCTGGAAGTACTCTACCTGCGGGATGCGCAAGTGACGTCCGAAATAGATGGTGGGAAAAAGACAACACAGTTTGAGTTTGTTCATGTTATGGATGACGCAAACGTCGAGAGCCCCGTCGTCGAGCTTGGCCTGGGGCGCGATCTTCATCCCGCCGCCATACGCCGGCGCATTGGCGAACGCAGCGACGATGATCGGTTTCGTACTCCGAGCGACGAAGGTATCGAGGAGCTCTGCACCAGGCACTGAAATCTTCATCGAGACGGGCACGAATCTCAAGAGCGCGGGCAGGAGGCTGAGACCGTATCCACCGTGGGCTCGGAGCCAGCGAGGAAGCTGATTCGCGCGCCGGGCGATTTCCCCATCCAAACCCACGCCACCCACACAGCAAAAATAGCGTGGCGCGGCCGACTCGCCCGCGGCTTGCCGATCCGTGATCAGTGGCGTGATTACGCCTAAATCAATGGTCCGCACATTGCCGCCGCCGGAGGAAAACCTGCGCCACGCCGCTAACGAATCCTGAACGCCTCGCAGGTTCAGCGCGCGCGCAAAATCGTTTCCACTGCCACAAGGAACGACCAGGACGGGAAGCCGCAGTTTGACCAATTGCGCCAAATGACGGTGCACCGTACCGTCTCCGCCAAAGATAAGAATCGCGTCGGCCTCGCTCGATGTCGCAGGCAGATCGATAAGCCAGGTCGCTTCTGAGTTCTCCTGGAACGGCTTCAGGTCTTTGGCCGAACATCCCGGCCCGAAGATGACGGCGGCGCGCATGCTCGCGGCAGATTATCAGAACCTCAACCGCAACGGACACTAAGGACCGCGAAGGAAACCTCCTGCGTAATCAAAATGTGCATCCTGTCGGGCCGTTGCGCGTCTAAGCAGCGATGCCTGAATCTCCGGGGAGGAGAGAGATGCCCTCAAACGAAAATGGTCTCATCCACGTGTCCAGTCCGCGTTCCGTTCCAGAAACTCTGAAGAAGCTGGAGGCTATCCTCGCAGCCCGTGGGTTGAAAGTGTTCGCCCTGGTTGACCATAGCGGCGAAGCGGAAAAAGCCGGACTGAAGATGAGACCAACTCAACTTCTGATCTTCGGCAGCCCCAAAGCGGGTACGCCCTTGATGGTCGCCGCGCCTAGTCTGGCTATTGACCTGCCACTGAAAGCGTTGGTTTGGGAAGATGCCGATGGAAAAGTCTGGATCTCTTACAACAGCCCGGATTATCTTCAGCAGCGGCACGGCATTCCCGCCGATCTGGTGAAGAATATCGCGGGAGTTGGTGCGCTGGTCGAGAAAGCGGTAGAGTAGTCGGTCGCAGGAACCGCGACTCGACATGGCGAATGATCTGACAAAGAACGATCTAAAAACCGGCGACCTGGAAAAAGAAGCCGCCGCCCGCGCCAGCTTGCGTTTCGTGCGCGACGGCAACATCGTAGGGCTGGGAACGGGCTCGACCGCGGCCTATGCCGTGCGGTTCTTAGGTGAGCGAGTTCATGCAGGGTTGAAGATTAGCGGCATTCCAACTTCCGTGCATACCAAAGAACTGGCCGCGAGTCTGGGAATTCCGTTGACCACGCTCGATGAATTTCAGCAGATCGATGTCACCATCGACGGAGCTGACGAATTCGATCCGCAACTAAACTTGATCAAGGGCGGCGGCGGCGCGCTCCTGCGCGAGAAGATCATTGCCTCCGCATCGCGGCAACTTGTTATCATCGCCGATTCGAGCAAGCAGGTCGCAGTGCTGGGAAAGTTTTCGCTCCCCGTCGAAGTGATCCCCTTCGCCCAGCCCCTAGTTGCAAAGAGAATTGCCGCCCTCGGAGCCGCGATAAAATTGCGCCAGGACGCGAAGGGGAATCCCTTTGTAAGCGACGAAGGCCACCATATTCTGGATTGCAGCTTCGGCCAGATCCCCGATCCGCCGGCTCTGGCCCGCGAGCTCAACGCCATGCCCGGTGTGGTCGAACATGGTTTGTTTATTGCTCTAGCCACCGTGGTACTGATGGCGAAAGGCGAGAACGTTACGGAATTCCGCCGCAACACATAATGTGAAGCAGCACACTAACCGAGAATTTCCTGTAACGCTGCCAGGAAGCGTTCCACTTCTTCGGCCGTATTGTAATGAGCCAGCCCGATGCGCAGGAACCCGCCGTCTTTTTCCACATCGAGGCGCTCGGTGAGGTTCAGCGCATAGTAATTGCCGTCCCAAGTGAAGAAACCACGCTCGCCGAGCTGAGTTGCAAGCTCAAGCGGCGTGTGGCCCTTGACCCGCACGGCGATGGTCGGGCAGCGCTGATCGAAGCGCTTCGGATCGCTGATGCCGTAGAGCTTCAGTCCGGGGATGACGAGCACTCCCCGGATCAGACTTTCCATCAATCCGCGCTCGTGTTTCTCGATCGCGTCGTAGGCGGCTAGCACTGCCGCACGGCGAGTGGATGCTGACGAATTTACGTGTCGTCCAAGATCAGCCAGATAGTCAACGCAGGCAGTGATACCGGCGATGCATTCATGATTCAGCGTGCCCCACTCCCAACGGTTGGGAATCGCGTTAGTGTTGGCGCGAACTTTGTAGGGCTGCAGCCGCTTCAAGTGGTCACGCTTGCCGTAGAGCACGCCCATGTGCGGCCCAAAGAACTTGTAAGTCGAGCACACCAGGAAATCGCAGTCGAGCGCGCGGACGTCTATGGGACCGTGCGGCGCGTAGTGGACCGCGTCAATGTAAGCCATCGCGCCCCGTTGATGGGCGAGACGGACGATCTCCGTCACGTCGTTGATCGTGCCCACGGCATTTGAAGCGTAGCCGACGGCAACCAGCTTGGTGCGGTCAGTAATCTTGCGCGCCAAATCGTTCATGTCGAGGGTGCAGTCGTCTTCATGGATCTCCGCCATACGAATCGTCACGCCGCACTCTTCGAGGGCGCGCCAGGGAGAAACGTTGGCATCGTGATCGAGATGGGTGAGCACGATTTCGTCCCCCGGACCAAGCTCGCGCCCGATGGAGCGGCTGATAGCGAAAGTCAGCGAAGTCATGTTCTGCCCGAAGATGACTTCATCCGCATCGCAGCCGAGGAAGTCCGCCATGGCGGAACGTGCGCCCGCAATCGTCGCGTCGGTGTGGCGGCTAGTCGCGTAGGCACCGCCGGTGTTGGCATTGTCGCGCTTCAGATAATCCGAGATGGCGTCGATGACGCGCCGCGGAACTTGAGTTCCCCCCGGACCGTCGAGAAAAGTCGCGGGCTGGCCGTTGACGGTTTGGGAGAGAGACGGGAACTGGGAGCGAACCCAGGCAAGGTCGAGCGCATTTGTTATTTCGTTCTGAGTCGTTAACATGGGATTCCAGATGATCTTCGATTGTTCTGTACAGACGTAGCTTGCTACGTCTTCGTCACTGCGCGGACGAAATCAGCCAGCATCCCGTACGCAGTCGTTTCCAATCCCGGATTGTTCTCCGTGATGGCTAACCCGGGAAAGATGTCTGTCTCAAAATACACGATAGAGGACGTTCCCGCGACCCAGGCCAGCGGATCACTCAACGGTACCTGCTCCGGCCGGACGGTTGCCGTCACGCCCTGATCGGTGCGCTGGGCGCGGCATACCAGCTTGTACGGTCGACCGTCGGCCCGCGCGGCAAGCACGGACTCTCCACTCAGTTTGCCAATGCCTTCACGCTGAATCTCCTCCAGGCGTATCGGCACCCCCATGAGCACTCGAATCAGCGCAGCGACCTTCACCGCTGCATCCCATCCGTCAATGTCATTGCTGGGATCGGTTTCGGCAATCCCGATCTTCTGCGCCCTGACGAGCGACTCATCAAAGCTGAGGCCCTCTTCCATCCCACTGAGAATGACATTCGTGGTCGAGTTTAGAATGCCGCGAAATCCGTGCAGGTGAATGACCGGCAAATTGTCGCGGAACAAAGCGAAGATGGGCACGCCATCCATCACGGTGGACTCAAATAGAAATCTTCGCCCCTTGGCAACGGCGAGAGACCTCAGTTCCTCGTATGCGTGCACGATAGGGCCTTTGTTGGCCGTGATGGCGTGTGCGCCCATTTCGAGGGCTGCGCGAATATGATCAATCGCGGGCTGGCCGTCGCGCGGGCTCAGCGATGTGGCTTCGAACAACACATCAGCCTTCGCTAAACGCAGCCACTCGCGGACATCGTGTGGTGCGGACTGCTCGTGTGGCGCGGGCACTCCTGCCCGCGATTGCGCCGAAAAATCGTCAACCAGCAGAGCCTCCACATCCACCCCATTGGCATTGGCGATCCAGCCCATTCGCCGTGTTGCCACACCCGTGACCCGCCACGCGATGCCGCGCTCTCGCAATTCGCGATCCTTTTTCTGGAGCAGGCGAAACAGCGTCCGGTTGACGTTGCCAAAGCCGAGCAGACAGAGATTGTAAGTACGAATGGCCTATCTCCTGGACAGCAGACGACAATGGAGGCCGGGCGTCCCCGCCCGGCTGGACGGGCGAGACGCCCGTCCTCCATCATTCAACGGCAAGACGCCGGCGCTACACTGGCGCTACATTCGTCAGCCCATCGTCGTCGTGTGCTCAGGCTGAATCTTGTAAATTACCCGCACTTCCGACGCTTGCCGATAGGGATACTTGTCGACGCCCAGATACTTCTTAGCCATCTTGTCGATGTGCGCGTCGGCGCCCTGCTCGGTGATCTCGACCACCCGGCCACGGATCTCGAGATAGCGGTAGGGATTGTCGGGATCGACGATGGCAATAGCTACGCGCGGATCGCGACGGACGTTGCGGTCTTTCTGACGGCCCTTGGCCGAGTTGAAAATCACATGGTCCCCTTCCAAATCACACCACACCGGGGTCACCTGCGGACGGCCATCGGGCATCAATGTACCCAAACTGGCGAAGGCGCGCTTGCTGAACAGATCACGATATTTCTCCGGAATAGCTTCAGCCATCACATTCTCCTTGCGGTAGTATTGCCAAGCAGACTCGACAGAATTATAGACGGCGCGGTGGGTTTCGTGTTGCGGCCTCGACTTCTAGTTTGAACCAGCAGCATTTACAATTTGCGACTTAATACAATTCAAAGAGTCGCGAGCGCCTCGAGAGGTTGCGAAATTGTGCCCAAATTTTACAAACTCTAGTAAACTGGCAGGCCTTATCGAGAGCGAACCATGCTGAGAGCAAATTTCCGCAGCCCCAAGCCATCGCGGTATTTCATCGCAGTCCTCTTGCTGATTCTTTGCACGGGAAGCCGCGCTGCCGCCGCCGACAGCACAACGGCGAAAGTTATTCCCACCATCGTCTTCATGACCGACTTCGGTACGGTAGACGATTCGGTTGCCATCTGCCGAGGTGTGATGTATTCGATCACCCCGGAGGCGCGCATTGTGGACCTCACCCATCAGGTCACGCCGTTCTCGATTCTCGACGGGGCTCGCTTTCTGTACGGCGCGACTCCATACTATCCGGCGGGGACGGTATTCGTGGTCGTGGTGGATCCGGGTGTGGGCAGCGCGCGGAAAGCGGTGGTGGTGAAGTCGAAACGCGGGCAGTATTTTGTGCTGCCAGACAACGGGTTGATGACGCTGGTGCAGGATCGCGACGGAATCGAAAGTGCGCGCGAGATCGCTAATCGCTCCTGGATGATTGGGACGGCTCTGTCGTCCACTTTTCATGGACGCGACATATTTTCACCCGTCGGTGCCCATCTCGCGCGAGGTGAGGATTGGATCGGGGCGGGACCCGAGCTCGAAGTGAGCAAGCTCGTCCGCTTAGACATAATACCGGCGATGCTCGATGAACGCGGGTTGAGCGGAGAAGTCATCGCGACCGACGGGCCGTTCGGCAACCTCGTCACCAATATCAGCGGCGACGATTTCCTCAAACTGGGCTATGTGCGGGGCCAGAGCGCGCACATCACCATCGGCAAGAACGAGATGGATATTCCGTTCGTGCGCACCTTCAGCGACGTGCCGCTCAAGAAGCCGCTGCTGTACATCGATTCTCGCGGGCATCTTGGCTTGGCCATAAATCAGGGAAGCTTCGCGGCCACGTACGGGGTAAAGCCTCCGGTCGCAATCTTCATTCCGCGCGCGAACAACTAATGCGATCGTGATTCCAGTGCGAAGCCTTTGTGCAGGGTTTCACTCGAGTTTCGAGGAGAAGACATACATGAGCAGCCAACAACCGACCGCAGGTGATATCAACCGTAAACTCCAACGTCTGATTCTTCTGACCTTTGTGCTGTTGCTGCCCAGTCTCCTTTTGGCGCAAAGCTTCCGCGGCTCAATTCGCGGAAAGGTGGTGGATCCGAGCGGCAGCCTGATTGCCGGAGCGAAGGTCACCGCCAAGAACAGTGCGACCAGCCAGCTGCGTGAGGCTTCAACCGGCGAAGACGGCGCCTATGTGTTGGCTGAGCTTCCTGCCGGGGAGTATGTCGTCGTGGCGGAATCAACTGGATTGTCACCGGTGGCGCAAAATGTAATCGTCAACATCGGCTCGGATACAACCGCTGACTTCGACCTAACCAGACTGGAGAAGAAACTAGAACAGTTGACGGTTACGGAAGAAGCGCCCATCGTGGACACCACGCGCGACGTGCTGGGCGAGGTCGTAGATCGGAAGCTGGTCGACCAGCTTCCACTCAATGGCCGAGATTTCGGAAAGCTGGTCGCACTCTCGCCCGGAGCCACGGTTGATCCTTCCGGCGTGGCCGGCACGCAAGGTGGTTTCGGACAATTCAACATTAACGGCAATCGTGACCGTTCCAACAACTACACTCTCGACGGTACCGACAACAACGATCCTTTCTTCAATAACTCGGCTCTTAACCAAACCGGTATCGGGGGTGCCCCAGCCTCGCTCCTGCCGATTGATGCTATTCAAGAGTTCAACCTGCAGTCGCAGTTTGGCGCCGAATACGGCCGTAACAGCGGTTCCGTGGTCAATATCGTGACCAGGTCCGGCACCAACAAGCTTCACGGCTCCGCTTTCGAATTCCTGCGCAACAGCGCATTGGACGCTCGAAACTACTTCAACAGCGACCCCCACAAGTCCGTCTTCCAGAACAGCAACTTCGGGGCCTCTTTGGGCGGCCCGATCGTGAAGGACAAAACCTTCTTCTTCGGAGCGTACGAAGGTCAGCGCGAGCAAGTCGGGTCCGACTTTCTACTCCTGGTTCCAACTCAGGCCCAGATCCAACAAGCCCGCAGCATAGCAGGAGCAATCAATGGCACCCCCAGCAATCCCGTAATCAACCCTGGCCTGGACGCCATTCTGGCGTTTTATCCGAAGAGTGATACCAGCCAAATTCCTGGCGTGGTGCGCGACAGGAATGACGGGGACAACTTCATCGCAAAAATCGACCACAACCTCACCAATACAGAACTGCTGACCGGCCGCTATGCTTTTGGCCAGAGCAACCAGATTTTCCCCTTCGGATCGCCGGGCGGCTTTGGTGCGGGATCACGCCTGCCCCAGTTCGCGCAAACCTCGCCAGCCCGGGTGCAGGTCGTTTCGGTCAGTCTGCTTTCCAGCTTGAGCAACTCTAAGATCAACGACGTACGCTTCGGCTACAGCCGCTACCGGACTTCGTTCAGTTCGCTGAACGCCAACTTCGATCCCAACACCATCGGGCTGAACCTCGGTACCGGCAGGCTCGGGTTGCCGGAGTTTGACTTCACCAACATTGAGAATTTGGGGGCCACCGGTTTCAGCGTTCCGCGCGGGCGTACCAGCCAGACATTTCAGATTCTCGACAACTTCACCTGGCTGAAAGGCCGGCATACCTTCAAATTCGGAGGAGAGTTTCGCCGTGCCTCCATCAGCAATTTCAATGACAACCTGGAGCGCGGCATCTACCAGTTCACGGCTGGAATCGGACTGAGTACCGATCCCGTCGTGGACGCGTTGGCGAACTTCTACACCGGCGGCACGCAGGATACCACTTTTTGCTGCGCGTTCGTCTCCGTCGACACCGGCAACACGCAACGTACCACCTACAACAATGGGTTCAGTTTCTTCGCGCAGGATGATTATCGCCTGGGTTCCAACATCACCGTGAACTTGGGCCTGCGCTGGGAGTATTTCGGACCGTTGAGCGAGAAGAACAACCTGCTCTCAAACCTCGGCCGGGACGGCAACTTGGCCATGGTGGGCACCGACGGCCTCAACGGCTTGTACAACCGCGATCTGCACGATTTCGCCCCGCGCCTGGGATTCGCCTGGCAGGTCGTAAAGAACACCGTGGTCCGCGCCGGCTACGGCATCTACTATGACTATGTGCCTCAGGACCTGCTGATCGCGAATTTCACCACCTCCGCTGGAGTCGCGACCAATCCCATCGGACCCAAGGCGGTCTTGCCTCTGGCCTTTGACGCCACCGCGTTTAACGGCACGAACCCGACCCCGAATGCGCCCGTCATGAATGCAGTTGCATCGCCCCCGTACTCGATCTTCATCACTCCTCGGAACTTCCATTCTCCCTACACGCAGAACTGGAATCTCAATGTCCAGCAGAAACTTGCGCAGAATGCCTCGTTCGAAGCCCGCTACGTGGGCAGCAAGGGTACCAAGCTGGTGCGCCTGACCGACCTGAACGAACCCGACGCCAATGGCAACCGCACCATTAATCCCAACTACAGCGCGATCGACGAGCTCACACCCTCGAGTTCATCCACTTACCACGCCTTGCAGGCAATCGCCCGTATCCAGAACGCTCACCATATTTCGGGCTTTGCCGCGTATGTGTGGTCGAAGTCGATCGATGACGCCTCCGATGGAATCGACTTCGTTCCAGGCGCGGCTTTTCCCCAGGACCCGGGCAACCTCGGCGCCGAGCGCGGGCCCTCCCTCTTCGACACACGGCATCGCTTCACATCAGCGATCAACTACGAACTTCCCTCCTGGAACGCCCTAGGGAGGTTTGGCTCGGGCTGGCAGTTGAACACGATCATTAGTGTTCAGAGCGGTCGTCCGATCCCAATCGCGAATTCTACAGATACCAGCGGCCGTTTTTATTTCAATCAACGGCCTAACCTCGTGCCGGGAGTGAATCCCATCCTTTCCCATTGGACGCCGAGCACCGGCTATCTCAATCCACTGGCCTTCGTGCAACCAGCTTTCGGAACCTTCGGTGACCTGGATCGCGACTCGATCTATGGCCCTGGATTTAGCAATGCGGATTTCTCCATCACCAAGAACACCCGGCTGACGGAACGACTGAACGTGCAGCTGCGCGCTGAATTCTTCAATATTTTCAACCATCCGAATTTCGCTCTGCCGGCGCACACGATCATTCCCGGATACGTAGACAACGGAAGTCCGGGCAGTCCGCAGGTTGTGCCAAATGCCGCCGCCCACGTGAATGGGGACATCACGCAGCCACTGCTGCCGATGGGCCTAATCACCCAGACTCCCGACGTTGCCCAGACCAATCCGGGCCTAGGCGGTGGAGGCCCGCGGGTAGTTCAGTTGGCAGCGAAGTTCACGTTCTAGATATTTCAGTGGGGATCGTGTGGCGCGGGCGCCCCCGCCCGCGTTTGCGGGCTCCCGCTACGGCTTCACGTCCACGGCAATCTCCGGCAAGACCGCCCGCAGCAGCGCCACGAAGTCACCCTTGACCCGCTCGCCAGTCGCGAGCACATCTTCATGCTTGAGAACCTCATCGGATATCCCCGCGGCCATGTTGGTCACGCAAGAAATAGCCAGGACCTTTAATCCCATCTGGCATGCGGCGATGACCTCGGGGATCGTTGACATCCCCACCAGATCCGCCCCAATCGTACGCAGATATCGAATCTCCGCCGGAGTCTCGTAACTGGGCCCCAGAAGGCCGGCGTAGACACCTTGATACACCGTCTTGCCCAGGCGGCGAGCGGCTCGCAGCGCGATCTCGCGATACAGCTTCCAGTACGCCTGGGTCATGTCGGGGAATCGCGGCCCGAAGCGATCGTCGTTCGGACCGACCAGCGGATTGTGTCCCTGCAGATTGATGTGGTCGGTAATCACCACCAGCACACCCTGTTTGTATTCGAGATTGATGCCGCCGGCAGCATTGGTCAGGATCAGCGCGCGAATGCCCATTCTCCCAAACACGCGGGTTGGAAACGCAACCTCGTTCGGAGAATACCCTTCGTACAGATGCACGCGCCCCTGCATGGCCGCCACGGCGACGTCGCCAACCTTTCCGATTACCATCTGCCCGGCGTGGCCGATCGCAGTGGAGCGAGGGAACGAAGGAATATTTGCGTAGGGAATCCGCGTTGCTTCGGAGAGTTCGTCGGCAAAGCCGCCCAGACCCGAGCCCAAAACCAGTCCGATTGCCGGACGAAGTGGAGTCTGCGAAAGCAGGAATTGTGCGGCAGAGTCGGCGCGGGTGAAGTCGTCCATAAGGGGCCATCTCCTGGCTGCCTGAAAGCTCCTCTTACTGAGAACCAACAACTAAGAACTGCTTCTAGAACTTCTTCTCGAATCCAGCGAACTCCTCTTCCAGCTTCCACTGCATCTGTGCACGCTCGTTGGCGTCCAGAAACGTCCGGCACGCGTCGGAGACTTTCCCCGCAGCCGCACGATCATTCGCACACACCGCCAGCGGGCGGAAGTCGGATGCCCAAAGGCTGGATCCCGGCAGAAAACTATGCTCCAGGCTCATGCGCGCCATGCGCTTCAAATCCTTGTAGCCGAGAAAATCGTAGGTTTGAACCGCCCGCAAATACTCGTGTGTCATGTCGGAGCGCGACACGCCTTCGTCATCCGTGGCCAGGGTCACCGGTACGTTATACCGTAAGTAGACCGGCAAAGGATGCGCATCGCCCTTTACTCCCAGAATCACATCATTGGAGGTCAGGCAAATTTCGACCAGAACATTCCGCTGAGCCATCTCTCGCAGCAGCTCAAGGGGATCACGCTCGTTCATCACGGATACCCCGTGCCCGATGCGCTCGGCGTGTCCACGCTCAACCGATTCGCGGATGTGGAAGCGCAACCCCTCCGGCGGCACCAGACCCATAGCCAGTTCCCCGGCATGTAGGCTGATGTGCACCTTGGGATACACGCCGTGCAGGTAGTCGAGCATCTTCATGTGCAATTCGAAATCGTGCATGGGGACGTACCAGTCTTCCGGCATGACGAGGTTCAGGCCTACAAATCGCGGATCCGCCTGCGCCAGCTCGAAGCCCAGCAGTATCTGGGCGAAGACCATCTCGCGAGGCAGCCCGCGCAGCACCTGGTACAGGTAACGAATCTTGACAGCACATCCCGGATTCGCTTCCGGAATCCCGCACTTGAGCACGGACCGCATTTTGCTCTCGTCGTCATCGAGACGCTTGCTGGTAGCGGTAACAATGTCCTTCAGGCCACTGGTCAGCAGCTTCTCACGCATGCGTGCGAAGTCATCGTCCCACCCCAGTTTCGCGCCGAGCTGCCCGGACTGTACGGCATCCGCCGTATGCATCAATTCGAGATACTGCAAATGATCCTCAGCCGCCCGCGATGCCGCTTCGGCAAGAGCGTCTCCGGTATGGTTGTGAGTCGCCAACGAGAACTTGTCGAACGTCGCAAAGAAATGATCGTGCCCCGATTCCTCGCCCGGCTCCCAGTTACGCATCGACCATGCGTCCACAATCGAGTTGTAGAGCACATGATCACCATACACGCAACGGATGGCCGGCTTGCTCGTGTACTTTTCGCAGGAATCATCACACGGAGGAGCGATGAGAATCGAAGTAGTCCGGTCGACGCACAAATTGTCGCTCACGGCATAATCGATCAGACTCTCCGCATAGAGAGCGCCGCTCAGATGGACATGCAGGTCGCCACCTTTGGGCATCCCGCGCAGAAACGCCAGCTGAAGAGACGGTTGTCGGCGGACCGAATCCAGATAGCGCGCAGTGCGCTGCTCAGCGTTTGCGCCGGACTGCGCCAACGCCGCACTGGCGAACCAGGCGACGACTAAAAGAACAAGGGACCGAGCCGTTCGCGCCACAATACCTCCTTAAAAATGTCACTGCAAACGGGCATTCTACCTCGACCCAGAGAAAACATGGAAACACCGCGACTGTAGAAACGTAGCTTGCTACGTCTCGCTACACGCGCTGAAAGACTGACTAGATCGAGATTCCGCCAACCCACGTGACTGAAAGCTGCGGAACTCCGCGTCCAGGGCGGTTTTGCCTATGATTTTCACAAATACAATCAGCCTCTTTTCACAAGCTCAACTGCGCCGGACAAAAGGATTCCGCGAAAATTGCGCCACGACGCACATCTCCAAACCCGATGACGCAAGGACTGCACCAAATCTGCTGCACCCGCCTGTGAACCACCTGCACCCCATTGAAAAATCGGAAGATACAGTTTCGGCTTTTTCATTGACTCTAGAAATGAAAAGAGTAAAAACGTAATCGTTCTTTGACAGCTTCTGAAGTTTTCCCGGTTGGCGCGGCGTCCGGGGCTCAAGCGAAGTCACCCTCTACATTGCAAAATGACTGAGGGAGGGTTAGCAAGGGTCTATAGCAAAGTGCTGGTCGAGGCGAACAAGAAGATTTGTTGAAGGCAGGATAGAGTCCCGAGGCGTTGGGGTGGTTTATCCGGTTGGCGGTAAGCCCGGAGCCCGAGCAAAGATCGCGAGTCGCCATCCGCAAGGATCGCAACTATGGCAGGTCTGCAAGGGTCTAAAGCGAGCTACTGGCCGAGATGAATGATCCCAACACCACCTCGGGACCCTTATATTTTGTCTGCGGCAGTTAGTGGCCAGTGGTTAGCTTGGGCTGCAGCTCTCCCCCAAGTTAATTGCGAATAAGTAGCGACGGCAACCCACTGTCCACTGTTTTCATGGCCCCTGCAGCATCTGGAACCGTTCTTTCGGCACCAGCCTTGCCCGATAAATCGAGTTGGTCGCGGCGACTTCAGCTACCGCATCCACGTTCAGCTCATACGAACCCTGGGGCAGGTTCTCTCCAAAAGGAATCTCCAAACTCGTGGCGTCCTTCTTCAACGCAATGCGCTGGTAGCCGATCGCGGTAGCGCGTCCGGTCTCATTCACAGCCATCACAATTACGGTCAAATCAAAATCCTGCTCGGTCTGGTTGGACACGGTAATTGAACCCTCCAACCGCCGGCCGGTGATCTTGGGATAGCGGCCCCATTGAGCGAGGAGCGGCGCCACGACGGTCAGCACCAGTTGCTGGTTGCGTTGCACCGCGGGCCTACCCCCGTCAGTCACCGTCACAGTAAACTTGAACTCACCGGTTTCTGTCGGAGCTCCGCTCAGAACCCCATCTCGCCCGAGAACAATGCCTGCGGGTGCCGCCCCCTCCGTGATCTCCCAGCGCAAGGGAGTGATTCCCCCGCGCGCTTCCAAATGAGTTTCGTATTGCTGCCTTAGATATGCCTTCGGCAAGCTGGTGGTGCGAACTACCAGGGGTTCGCCAGTCGCAGCGCCTTGTTGGGCGAAGGATGTCGATCGAGTCGCAAGTAGCCCCAAAAGCAGCAACAAGATTGTTTTACTTCGATTCATGCAAGACCTCATCGACCGTCTTGATAAACATCCCAGGATCATCCACAAAGGTCAGCAAACTGTTTAGGCGCGACCACCGCAATTCGATTATGGCAGAGGCAGTGCGCCCCGGTCGAATGTTCCACGTGGAACATTTCCCGTTTTGCCCCTCCCCCTCGACGCCGCCGCCGCCCGCACGATAAGCTAGATGGTTTCCGAGGGGAGGTCCGAGTGCATGCGTGATGCAGTCGCACGGCTGTGGCCGGAGATTCAGTGGATTGAGAAGCCCAAGCTGCGTGAGCAGGTCACCCAGACCTGGATCAAGGCACTGGAACGCAGCCCGCTGAAGCCCGATGACCTGAATCGGATTCCATTCACCTTGCTCGTGCCCAACTGCCCCATCACTTTCATGGAGCACAAGCGTTGCGTGGTCCACATCGCGCGCCAGAGCGCCGAATCCATGCACGAGTTCATGGGCCGTGCGCTGCCGATTAACCTGGACATAGTGATCGCGGGCGCAATTCTCGCCGACGTTGGCAAGCTGCTCGAATATGAACTCGGCCCCGATGGCAAGAGCCGTCAAAGTGAGCGTGGCGAAGCCCTGCGGCATCCCTTCACCGGTGTGGCGCTGGCGCTCGAATGCGGCGTGCCCGACGAAGTCTGCCACATCATCGCGGCTCATGCGGCCGAGGGTGATCTGGTAAAACGCACCACCGAAGCCTACATCGTGCACCACGCCGACTTCATGGCGTTTCTACCGTTCAAGAATCCGAAAAACGTGAAGGTGAAGTAAAGCAACGCCAACCAAGGAGATATCTTGTCCGCCGCTAAAGAAGCTGTTGCCACCAAAGAAACCATTACCGCGAAGATGGCGCGCTGGGCTGCCGACCTAGATTACAAGCACCTCTCGCAGGATGCCGTGTATCAGGCCAAGCGCTTCCTGCTGGATTCCGTCGGCTGCGCCCTCGGTGGCTACCAGCAACACGACGTGAAGATTGCCCTCGAAGTACTCGACGAGATCGCGGGAAAAGGCCCGGCCACCGTGATCGGCACCGGCAAGCGGATCGATCCCGTCTCGGCCTCGCTCGCCAACGGCCTCATGATCCGCTGCATGGATTACAACGACATTTACTGGAAGCAGGATCCATCGCATCCCTCCGACATTTTTCCGGCGGCGTTGGCCGCTTGCGAGCGCACGAAGAGCGACGGAAAAGAGTTGATCGTCGGGCTCGTGCTCGGACACGAATTTGAAATGCGCTTCTGCGAAGCCGCATTCCCCGGCATCCGCGAACGCGGCTGGCATCACGCCACCTTGACCGCCTTCGTCTCACCCTTCGTCGCCGGACGCGCGCTGCATCTCCCCTGGGAGCAGATTCAACACGCGGTGGGCATTTCGGCCAGCCGCCACGCCACGCTGGGCGCCGTAACTGCCGGCAAGCTCACCATGATGAAGAACACGGTTGACCCCATGGCGACGCAGAGCGGAATGCTCGCAGCGCTCATGGCCGAGAAGGGTTACACCGGACCCGAGCACGTAGTCGATGGAAAAGAAGGATTGACACACGTGTTTGGACCGGAGTGGAAGTTGAACGTCCTGACCGACGGGCTGGGCGATTCATGGCGCATCACGCAGTGCGGTATGAAGGCCTTTCCAACCGAGGCGCTCACGCACACTCCGATCTCGGCAGTGCTCGACATTGTGAAGACGAATGACTTGAAGCCGGATCAAGTGACCAAGATTCAGATTCGTTCGCTGGCCCGCGCCGCGGACATTCTCTCCGATCCCAGCAAGTACGATCCCCGCAGCAAAGAGACAGCCGATCATTCGTTGCCCTACGTGATCGCGGCAGCCTTGGCGGAGCGGCAAGTAACTCCGGCGCAGTTCACCATGGAAAAGATCATGGATCCGACGATCCGTGCTCAACTGCAGAAAGTCGAAGTGGTCGCCGATCCGGAGATCGAAAAGGTTTTTCCGGCATTGCAGCGAGTGATCGTGAACATCACAACCACGGATGGTCGCACGTTCACCAAGCAACTAGACTATCCCAAGGGCGATCCGCGCAACCCCCTCACGGATCAGGATGTCGAAGAAAAATTCGCCGCTCTGGCAGAGGGCGTATTGTCGCAGAGCGCCCAGAAGAAGCTGAAAGACGCCGTCTGGAACCTGGAGAAGATCGGATCGGTAAGCCAGCTGATGGCATTGATGAAAGCGGATGTGCGAGCGAAAAAGCCAGCCCCGCACAAGCCGATGAGCAAGAAAAAGCAGCCGTAGAAACGTTGCTTGCAACGTTTTCTTTCTTTTGTCATTCCGAGCAAGCGAGGAATCTGCAGTTGTTTGAACCGGGAGTAACTCATGCCCCAGACCATCGTTGAAAAAATCGCGCAAACCTACGTCGCGGAAGGTCCCAAGCGCCCGCTACGCACCGGCGACTTCCTCTCCATTCGCCCGCATCACGTCATGACCCACGACAACACCTCGGCTGTCATGAGCAAGTTCAAGGGCATCGGCGCGAAAAAAATCCACGATCCCAAGCAACTCGTCTTCGCCCTCGACCACGACATTCAGAACAAAGACGAAGCCAACCAGAAAAAATACCGGGCCATTGAGGCATTCGCCCAGGAACACGGCGTCGACTTCTACCCCGCGGGCTCAGGCATCGGCCACCAGATCATGGTGGAGCGCGGATACGTCGTGCCCGGATCATTCGTCGTCGCCTCCGACTCGCATTCCAATATGTACGGCGCGCTGGGAGCGATCGGCACGCCCATCGTGCGCACCGACGCCGCCGCAGTGTGGGCCACGGGAGAGTTCTGGTGGCAGATTCCGCGCTCGGTCGAGGTCGTGCTGGAAGGCAAGTTGCCCGCGGGCGCAACGGGCAAGGACGTGATTATCACCTTATGCGGTCTCTACAACCACGATGAGGTTCTGAACGCCGCCATCGAATTCAGCGGCCCCGGAGTGGCCAGCCTCTCCATGGACGCGCGCTTTTCCATCTCCAACATGACCACCGAATGGGGACCGCTGGTGGGTTGGTTCCCGGTGGATGCGGTCACGATCAATTACTTGAAAGGTGTACATCAGCGGCTGAAGGCCACTGGCGTCGAGCGGTTTTCGGAGAAAGACATCGAAAATTGGACGAAGAATCCGCCGCGGCCCGATGCCAGTGCGGTCTATGCCGCGCGCATCGTGCTTGACTTGAGCCAAGTTACTCCGCACGTATCGGGCCCCGACACAGTTCAGGTCATGAGTTCGCTGGCCGAGATGGAAAAGAAAAAGGTCGCCATCCAAAAGGCGTACCTGTTGTCGTGCATGAACTCGCGCCTCGAAGATCTGGAGGCTGCGGCAAAGGTGCTGAAAGGGAAGAAAGTCGCGCCGGGCGTGAAGTTCTATTTGGGTGCGGCCAGCAAGTGGGTGCAGGACGAAGCCGAGAAGCGCGGCATCTGGCAGACGCTGCTCGATGCCGGAGCAAATCCCCTGCCCGCGGGTTGTGGCCCATGCATCGGCCTGGGAGTCGGATTGCTCGAGCCCGGCGAGGTCGGAATCTCCGCCACCAATCGCAATTTCAAAGGCCGCATGGGATCGCGCGATGCCAAGTGCTACCTGGCCAGTCCGGAGGTTGTCGCCGCCTCCGCCGCAGCAGGCTATATTCGTGGACCTCATGAGATGAGCGGCCGTGAGCCGGCCCGCAGTTACACCGAATTTGCGGCAAGTGCCGCGGCAGAGAAGGTAGACATTCTTCCCGGTTTTCCCGAGAGAGTCCATGGCCGGCTAGTCTTTCTACCACAAGACAACGTGAACACCGACGCGATTTACGGAAAGGACTACACTTACCGCGATGACGTCACAAAAGAACTGATGGCGAAGGTCGTAATGGAAAACTACGATCCGCAGTTCGCTTCTCGCACGCGAAAAGGCGATGTGGTCGTCAGCGGATTCAACTTCGGAACCGGATCAAGTCGCGAGCAGGCCGTGACTTGCCTCAAGGCCAAGGGCATCCCCATCGTGATTGCGGCAAGTTTCTCGCAGACTTATCTGCGCAATGCATATAACAATGGCTTCCTGTGCGTGGAAGTGCCAGAGCTGGCGAAGCGCTTGCGCGAGCAGTTCGCGAAAGAGATCGCTGCAAAAGAAAAAACGATCATTCCCGGCGAAGAAATCGACATCGACTTTACTTCCGGAGTGATCCACTGGCGCAGCGAGAAGTTTGCCTTCCCGCCGCTGGGAAGCGTGCCGCAATCGCTAGTCATCGCCGAGGGAGTGGAAAACTTAGTAGCAAAGCGCTTGGGCCTGGCCTCAGTCGAGACGGCTCTGTAGCTCTGTAGAGACGTTGCTTGCAACGTCTTCGAGGCTAAGGCAAAGTTCTTAGGAGAAACGCATTCATGGCAAAGCATTCGGTTGTAACAATGCCGGGCGATGGAATCGGAAACCAGGTCCTGCCTGAAGCATTGCGTGTTTTGAAAGCCGTCAGCTTCGACGCCGAATATATCCCCGCCGACATCGGCTGGGAGTGCTGGAGAAACGAAGGCAACGCACTGCCCCAGCGCACCATTGATCTACTCGCCAAGCACAAGCTGGGATTGTTCGGCGCCATCACGTCAAAACCAAACAAAGAAGCGCAAGCCGAACTGAAGCCCGAGTTGCAAGGCAAGGGACTGGTTTATTACAGCCCGATTGTGACCATGCGGCAGACGTTCAGCCTCGATATCTGCATGCGCCCCTGTATCGGCTTCACCGGAAATCCGCTGAACTACATTCGCAAGCGAGTGGACGACGACTTCGACGAGCCGCAGATCGACACCACCGTGTTTCGTCAAAACACAGAAGGCATGTACGCTGGCATCGAGTGGACCAACCCGCCCGAAAATGTGCGAGCCGCACTGAACTCGCATCCCAAGTTCAAGGCTTTCGCCAGCGTGCCCGGCCCGGACATCGCCGTCAGCGTGCGCATCATCACTCGCCCCGCCGCCCGGCGCATCGTCGCCGCTGCCTTCGACTACGCGAAGAAGCGCGGCTTCAAAGGTGTGACCATCTGCGAAAAGCCTAACGTGGTTCGCGAGACCTCGGGCATGATGGAAGAGACCGCCAAGGAAGTGGCCAAGAACTATCCGGGGATCGCACTCTGGTCTACTAACGTCGACGCGCAGCTGATGTGGCTGAACAAGAATCCCGAAGACTACAACGTGATCGTAGCCTCAAACCTGTTCGGCGATATCCTGTCCGACGCTTTCGCCGGGCTGGTCGGCGGTCTGGGATTCGCCGCCTCCGGCAATATCGGAGACGAAGTCGCCGTGTTCGAACCCACGCACGGATCGGCGCCCAAATACGCCGAGTTGAATCCGCCAATCGTGAATCCAATCGCCATGATCCTCTCCGCCGTCATGATGCTGGAGCACGTGGGCGAGAACGACAAGGCTAAGCGAGTTAAGGATGCCATCTCCACCGTCGTGAAAGAGGGCAAGGTGCGGACCTACGACATGATGCGCATCTCCGGTGGCGCGAAGTCGCTCAGCCAGGGCGCCGCGTCGACCATAAAGATGACAGATGCGATCCTGGCAACATTAAAGTAGATAAAACTCACGTGGTGGCAGCCGCCGTCGGCTGTCGGACTAAGGAAAGCTCGGCTGCATCGAGATGCCGCATGAATGACACGGAATTGAAAACAGCTCGCGCCGCAGAAGCGGGTCATTACGGCAAAGACGTGCGCTCCGACTTGCACGTGTCCATTGAACCACGCGACAGCGGTGGTCTTGAGATCACGCTTGAGTCTCGTGTCGGGCTCTACTACGGCAGTTCGATTCTGAGCCAAACCCGGCAGGT
Source organism: Terriglobales bacterium (assembly GCA_035601775.1). GTDB lineage: Bacteria > Acidobacteriota > Terriglobia > Terriglobales > Acidobacteriaceae > JABDBE01. The sequence goes on from DATNNO010000015.1 coordinate 55,492, forward strand.
GTGTGGATCTCTCGGCGTAAAGCACGCGCGCATTTCGATCCACGATGAGGGTGCGTTGCCGCTTGTGATCTCGGCGCGAATCGAAACCGCGGTCAAACGCGCCGGTCTGGGCAGCGGTCAAAAGGCGTTGCCGGAGAAAGTCGCGCTCCCAGAGCCCACGCCTCGCGACCGGCTGCGACGATCGCGGCTCTATCTGCCCGGCTCGGAGCCGAAGTATTTCATCAACGCCGGATTGCACGGGCCCGACGCCATCATCCTCGATCTGGAAGATTCCGTTCACCACGCCGAAAAAGATGCGGCGCGAATCCTGGTGCGCAACACGCTACGCGCCGTCGATTTCGGCAGTTGCGAGCGCATGGTTCGCATCAACCAGTTGCCGCTGGGGCTGCAGGATCTGGCGGAAGTGATTCCCGAAGCACCCGACCTTGTGTTGATTCCCAAGGTAGAAACGCCGGAGCAAGTAGCCGAAGTGGATCGTACCATCGGCGAACTGAAAGCCCGAGACGGCATCGATCGCCCGATCTGGCTGATGCCTATACTCGAATCCGCCCTAGGAATCGAAAACGCGTTTGCCATCGGGACCGTGACTCCGAATATTGCCGCGCTGACCATCGGACTCGAAGACTACACCGCCGACGTCGGCGTGGTGAAAACTTCAGAAGGCCGCGAATCGCAGTACGCGCGTACGCGGCTGGTAAACGCCGCGAAAGCGGTCGGCATTCAGGCCATCGATTCTGTTTTTAGCGATGTTGGAGATATGGAAGGCCTGCGCCACTGGGGAGAAAATTCCCGCGCCCTTGGATTTGAAGGCATGGGATGCATTCATCCTTCGCAGATTCCCGTCATCCATGAAGCCTTTGCGCCGTCGCAGATAGAGATCGAAAAAGCGCTGAAGATTGTCGCCGCTTTCGAGGAAGCGCAGAAGCGCCGGCTCGGCGTGGTGAGCCTGGGCTCGAAGATGATTGATCCACCCGTGGTCGAGCGAGCGCGCAAGCTGGTAGCGAGAGCGAAGGCGATGGGCAGAGCCTAGGAACCAAGATCGTGTGGGGACGGGCGACTCGCCCGTCCAAGCCGGGCAAAAACCCGGCAGTCAAATAAGAGTCGAACGAACGGAATGACGGAACGCATCGAACTCGCCCAGAATGCCGCCGGACGCAGCGTGCCGACCATGGTCAACGGCAGGCCGCAGATCCCATTTCTTGGCGTAGCGCAATACCAACCGCGCGGACGAAAAGCTGCCCCACCTATTTGCTCCAGCAAGGACTATCCCGAAAACGGCGACAAGCGCGTAGCCAACCTCGAAACCGCTCTTCGCAATTGCGGTCTGCGCAACGGCATGGTGATCTCGAATCATCATCATCTCCGCGACGGCGATCAGGTCGCGCTCATGGCACTCGAAGCGGCAGCAAAACTCGGCGTCAAGGATCTAATGTGGTTTCCGAGCGCCTCCTTCCCCTCGCAAAAAGCCGCGATCGAGCTCATGCAATCCGGCGTCATTCATCACATCGAAGGCAGCATGAACGGCCCGCTGGGCGATTATTGTACCCAGGGCAAGATGCGGGGCGTGGGCGTACTGCGCTCCCATGGCGGGCGCTGGCAGGCCATTCAAGATGGAGAAGTACACGTCGATGTCGCGGTGATTGCCGCGCCGACAGCCGACGCCTTTGGCAACGCCGATGGTTCGCATGGAAAATCAGCATGCGGATCTCTCGGCTTTGCCTTGGCGGATTCAACTTATGCCGACCACGTCATCGTTGTTACCGACAATCTGGTTCCGTTTCCCTGCATTCCCTGGCAGATTCAGGGCAACAATGTGGACTACGTGGTCGAAGTCGACTCCATCGGCGATCCCGCCAAGATCGTCTCGGGTACGACGCAAATCACGCGCTCGCCTGATCGCTTGCGCATCGCGGAGTTTGTGGCTCGTTTTCTGCGCGAGGCCGGAATTATGCGCAACGGATTCTCGTTCCAGGCGGGAGCGGGCGGAATCGCGCTCGCCTTTGTGGACTACCTGCGCCGCATGATGAAAGAAGATGGCGTGAAGGCGCGCTTCGTCCGCGGCGGATCGACGAAGTTTCTGGTCGAATTGTTGCAGGAAGGTTTGACCGATTACATTCTGGACGGGCAGACGTTTGATCTTGACGGGGTGAAGTCCATTGGCAGCGATCCCCGCCACTTGGCCACGTCGCCCTTCACCTCCTACAACTATCACGGCAAGGGAAACTTTGCTTCCCTGGTGGACGCGGTTGTGCTGGGCGCGACCGAAGTGGATGTGCATTTCAACGCGAACGTGGTCACGCACTCCGATGGACGGCTGCTGCATGGAATTGGTGGATGGCAAAACTGTCTGGCTGCGGGGTGCACCATCCTTGCCGTACCGTCATTCCGCGACCGCATTCCCGTGATCATCGACCAAGTAACCACTCTCACGGGGCCGGGCGAACTGATCGACGTCGTCGTCACCGAGCGCGGCATCGCAATCAATCCCCGCCGCCAGGATCTGCTGGATGCGGTGAAAGGTTCGAGCCTACCGATCCGTCCCATTCAGGACATCAAGGCCGAAGTCGAGCGCATCTGCGGCGGCAAGCCTGCACGCCCGAAGTTGGGGGATCGTCCCGTGGCGGTGGTGAAGTGGGTGGACGGCACCGTGCTCGACACCATCTGGCAATTGAGCTGACCGCTGCTTTTAGCTCTCAGCTTTTGGCTTTTAGCTTGAACCGAGGGAGTTGAGCTAACAGCCAACGGCCAAGAGCTACGTCATGAATAAAGAACTCATCGGTAGGACCGGAAGAACTCGCATAAATGACTATCGGGCCGCCCCGCCGCATTCCCACTTTGGGATGGAGTTTACTGTTTAGTACCGGGTACCCCCCCTCCCCCTTTCGGCTGCAAAATCTAGAAAACGAACGATCTAATTTACGACTATGCGCTAGATCTTTGAGGTTACAGGAGTTACAGGCAAAATCTAGAGAACATGGGAGTTAGGGTGGGCGGGCTACGGTCCTGCGTCCCATTCTGGAACTAGGGCGGACGCGGTCTAGAAGCCACGCCATCGCCTGGATCTCAGATTGTCAAAGATCTAGATTATCTTGTAGATAATGTTTGTTGTAGTAGATTATCGGATTCAGGTCGTGCAGTCAAGGATAAAGCGTTCGGAGCTGAGGCCCTTTGAAAAACAGTCCCGGGATTTCCTCAACCCAGGTTAGCGTCCAAAGAACGGATTCATGGTGTTCCAGGGCATCTCGATTTACACTCCTGCGCGAGCTTAAGCTCGCGCAGGAGTGTAAAGGATGTGTCGAGACACTTTGTAAAGGACGTCATGAGACTGAACATCCAAAGAACGGACGCGAACCTGGGGCACCGGGCTCAACTTTGCGAAGGCGGAAGACTCAATTTGGGTTATGATTCCACTCGTGACCAATGGACACGCTTAGCCGCAATGAGCGTAGCGACGCCGCTCCCCGCTCGATTCCTCGGACGGCACCAGCCCCAGATAGCTCGCGATCTGCTTGCCGCAGTGAAACCGCTCCGTCCTCCCAATGATCAGCGCGAAGGCCAGTGCAATTAGCTCTTAAAACCAGTTCTTCCAAAAGGCGGCCTTAAGCTGGGTCCCCAGCCGTTGTCTCGATTTCAGACAAAAACTGGTAGTGGTGCAGTTTGTTCAAACTGCACCACTACCCAAAAACTAGATTTCTTGACAACTGCAAATTTCGGACGCACAATCAGCCTCGCTGCGGTTGGCCTGATTAACTCTCGCTTAGCCGCAGCTGGGTCTCTTTCGCAAATACCTCCGTCTCACGTCAACGAATTAACCAACCTTACGGTAAAAAATGAGGAGGAACCCGATATGAAAGGCAGCGTAAGAATCTGTCTGCTGCTCCTTGCAATAGGAGGAGTCGTCCACGCACAAACGTTCAAAACGCCCATTCAGCATGTGATCATCGTCGTGCAGGAAAATCGCACGCCCGACAACCTATTTCAAGATCCGACCCTCCTGAGCAATGGCGCCGACATTCAGAAAGCCCCCTCGAATGCAGCGGGCATTGCGCTGGGAAGCTGTTGGGACATCGGCCACGGCCACGGCTCCTGGAACACGGAGCTTCTAGATCAGCAAAACGGGCGTGGCTTTTGTGACGACAACGTCGGCGGCCCCGCGGGGTGCGACCCTCTTGCGTGTTCCCCGGACACGTACGTGTCTGATCCAGCCATTCAGCCCTACTGGAAACTAGCCGAGACCAACGGCTTCGCCAACTACATGTTTCAGACGAACGAGGGGCCGAGCTTTCTCGCACACCAATTTCTCTTCGGGGGAAGCTCAGCGCCGGTCGCCTACCCCACGCTTCTCTATAATCACTTCGCCTCGGAAAACATGCTGAACCCAGCTAACAGCAACGAAGCGGGCTGTATCGCCCCGTCGGGCCAGCAGACGAAAGACATCGACGCTAACGGCGAGGAAGACTTCGACTACTCCTACAATGGCATGTTGGGCTATCCCTGCTACGACCATGGTACCCTGACCGATCTGGTCACGGCCAATCACCTGAGCTGGCGTTGGTACGGATTTTCGAAACCGGGGTCCATCTGGAATGCACCCAATGCCATCAGCCACGTCTGCGTGCCGAGCAACGGGAATTGTACGAGGTCCGATTGGAAGAATGTGGACCTAAAGGACACCGATATCTTCGCTGATATACCCAATTGCAAGCTGGCGAATGTGAGCTGGGTGATTCCGGACGGGAGCTATTCCGATCATCCTGGAGGCCTGCGAGAAGGCGGACCCGACTGGGTGGCCAGCATCGTTAGCTTGGTCGGCAACAGCAATGGCGCCTGTGACAATGGCAAGGGCTACTGGAACGACACCGCCATCCTGATCACCTGGGACGATTGGGGCGGCTTCTACGACCACGTACCGCCGTATGAACAGCTGATAGGTTGCGTCAACCCCACATTCGGCTGCGGCTATGTGGCCGGATTCCGCGTCCCGCTGATCGTGGTCTCAGCCTACACGCCGGCGGGCTATATTTCGGGCCATTGCACACCGTCCACCAACGGACAGAACAACGCCGAGGTTTGCCTGAACAACAAGCCGCCCTACTGGCACGACTTCGGCAGCATTCTGAATTTCACCGAATACGTTATGGGCCTGCCGCAGGGAGGGATCAGCAAGACCGGACCCGCCTGGTTCTTCGACGACTACTGGGCGCAGGACTACTACAAGAGCGGCACGCCGGGCTGCACGCAGCAGCTCTGTCCCTACGGCCTGTCCGACTTCTTCAACTTCGGCGCGGCTCCGGTCGCATTCACGCCCGTCCAAGCGCTGACCTACCACACTGCGCAAGACTTCATCAACTTGGTAGGCGGACAACCAGAGGACCCCGACAATGAGACTCCGTAGTTAGAGCGCAGGGATGACGGTGCTGGACCGAGTTGCGGTCCAGCACCTGTTCTTCTCACGGCGTGATTTCGTACACCACGCCGTACAAGTATTTGCCCCCCCAAAAGGTGGTCCCGTACAGATGGCCTTCATTATCCATGGTTAGGGGTAAGGGATCTCCTCCGTCTGGTCCGCTGAAGCGGTGCAGCACATGGTGGGTCCATTTCCCATTAGCGCCCGGACTCAGCTTGAAAACCACTCCACAACCGCCGTTGCACGGGCCGATCCCACCGGCGGAGATGCCATAGAGATTCCCCGCCCGGTCAAACACCAGCGCTCCACCACCTGCTCCATCCGTGCAGTCCTTGGCGTGGCAGAAGTTGTAAAGGATGCTCTCCTTCCAGGTTCCGTGGAGGCCCGGGGTGAGCTTGTAGACGATCCCGCAACCCTCCAAACACAGGCCATTGTTTCTGACGCTCCCTCCCTGAATCGTGGTTCCGTAGAGATTCCCTTGGCTGTCCATGACGGGCCCCGCCATGGGAATCTGTCCGTCGTCCTTGAACTGGGCAAAGCGGTGCAAGACGTTTTCCCTCCATTTTCCATCGGCCTCCTGTGTCACCTCGTAGACCGTGCCGCAACCGCCCGAGCTGGATGTGCACGCGGGACGGAAATTCCCGCCAAATTCGGTAGCACCATAAAGGTTGCCTTTCGCATCCGGAATCAACGAGCCGACCGGATCACAGCCGTCACCACCGCACTGGAAGAAGTAGAGTACTTTTTGCTTCCAGCCTTGCGAGCTCCGTGTCAACTCGAAAACGCCACCCGCTCCAAGACCAAACAGATTCCCCGCTCGGTCCCTGAATAAGCTCCAGCGAGAACCGCCGTCCGGCAAGGCGTATAGTTTCACCTGTCCGGACGGGGTGAGCTCAAACAAGGGACCGTTAGCCCCGTCGGCGATACCGTACATGTTCCCCAGCGGGTCGGCCACCAGCCCGCCGAAGACACCGCCATCGCTGTTCTGGAAGCTGTGCAGCACCTCTTCAGTCCACCTGCCGCTCGATTGCCGTTTCAGCTCGTATACCGTTCCGCATCCCAGGCCGCACTTGCCCGTACCTCCGCCAGCCGTCGTCCCGTACAAGTTTCCGTTTCCGTCAAAGATAACGCCTGCGTACGGTGCGGCCGCGTCCGGCGGCCCCTTGAAGGTGTATAGGACTTTGAACTTGGTTTGTGCTAAGGCTGGAGGCATCAAGACTAAAGCCACGGCCAGAATCACCGCAATTCTGAGGAATGCAGAAGGCACTTGCTTGCTTCTCATGCGGCACCACCACAGGCGCGCACCTAGAGAGGCCGGAGTCAGCGCTCTCGTTGAAAGGCTACTATAGCACTGAGCCCTGTTCCACTTGAGCACATTTTTCAGTCTGCCAGTTCTTCTCACGGCGTGATTTCGTACACCACGCCGTACAAGTACTTGCCCCCCCAGGTGGTTCCGTATAGTCGGCCTTGCTTGTCCAGGGTTAAGGCGGCTTCACAAACGCAATTTGCTGAAAGCCCGGGTGGTAGTCTGCTCCTATAATGATCATTGTCCGGCTCCTTTCTCCCGAGCCTGTTTTGGTTGGTTGGCACTACCAAAGTTTACTCGGGTACGGGAGCCGACTTATGGAATCAATTACACTCATGAATCTGGCTTCCGAGGGTAAACCTTGGTTGCACCAGTTTTGGCGTTACAAATTCTGCCAGAGGCGCCGATCCAGCTTACTGACACTGGGGTCATCAGGACGGTAGCGCACAGCTACCTGCTGATGAACACGAACGTTGTGACGAGCGGCTAGGACTCTCTTGTTTGAGAAGAATGTCGGCTGCCAAAAAGGATTCACCCGTATAAGGTCTATCATCGCCAATTGAGAACTTGCAAGCGACACCCAACCGGAGCAAATCGAAGACGAACCTTTCTGGAAAAGTTGCACTCGTCACAGGCGCGGGCAGTCCGCGCGGCATCGGCTTCGCCACTGCTCGTTTGCTGGCACAGCAAGGAGCAAAAGTTGCAATCACTTCCACTACGCAACGAATCGAGGACCGTGGTCACGAACTCTCGGCACAAAGTCCCGATGTCCTTGCTCTCGCCGCCGATCTGTGCCAGTATGGCCGCACTCACGCGCTGGTTCAGGACGTTCTCGCTCGCTTCGGCCGTATCGACATCCTCGTGAACAACGCGGGCATGACCCAGATCGGCCGTGCCGAAGCGACCGCCTCGTTGCCCCTCGCCGAACTCCCCGAACAAGACTGGGACTACGCTATCGCTATCAATTTGAAAACCACTTTCAACATCACTCGGGCGGTCCTGCCCAGCATGCTGGAAGCGAACTACGGGCGCGTTGTCAACATTTCCTCTACCACCGGTCCGGTCGTGAGCAATCCGCGCGAAACCGCGTACAGCGCCGCCAAAGCCGCCATGGTCGGACTTACACGTAGCCTTGCTCTCGAGGTCGCGCGCCGGCAAATCACGGTCAATGCGATCGCTCCCGGCTGGATTGAAACCGCTTCTTCCACAGATCACGAAATCATCGCGGGCAGAAATACTCCCGTGGGTCGCCCGGGCCGTCCTGACGAAGTCGCTGCTGCTGTCGCGTTTCTCGCATCGGAAGCGGCCTCCTACATCACCGGCCAGCTCATCGTTATCGACGGCGGCAACTCCATCCAGGAATACAAAGGCCCGCCCGATCTTTACTACTAATCGGCATTTCAGTTCGAGCCGCCCTGCCGTAACTCCTGAGTGCTCGGCAACTCGGAAGTAATCCCGGCAGCTTGCGGCTTTGTCTTCCCCCTAGAAAACTTAACGAATGGGTAACTGTTGTAACGTCGCCGTTGCACTCATTGACCGGGTTCTGAGTGTAATGCCTGCTAACAACAGTCAGGATTTTCAATCTCGGCACGAGAACGCGGAAACATGGGTCTGTGCTGCACGGGCTGATGCGAATGCAGATATTGCTACTCAGAATGTCGTGGATGCCTGCGCAACTGGATATCGATCCCGACCATCGGCCCGTAAACATTAATGCCATAGTTCCGGACGCCCCAGTTCGGCTTGCCGTTGCTTTCGGATAAATCAAGATTTGATATATGCATGAAATTCATGCCGGCCGAAATTGCGTAGCGAGGATTGAAGTTATATCGCACTCCACTGCCCATGTTTATAGTAAAAGTGATGTCCTGTCCTTGCGCATATTTCACCCCTTGGGGTCCCTTAGCGTCGATGTGCCCGACGCCGAGGCGTACATCAAAGTAGGGCGCGATCCTGCGGTTACGCGGGACAAAATTACGTCGAATCCCCATGATGTAAGAGAAATAGCGGGTCTCAGGTCCCCTCGGAATCGCGGTAACGGACCCGGTGAACGTAAGATCGAAATTTCCGCGTAGAATGCCAGGACCCCATAGGCCGCCCATATGCCATCGGAGAGAAGCAAAGATGGGTACCAGCGTGTATTTAAGGGGGTAGGTGTTGTAGGCATCGCCTACGAAAATGTCGAGAGGAAAGGGGATATTGATGGGATGCCATCCCCCGTCCAAGGAGAATTCGAGCTTGTTTCTGCAATAGATGTCCCGGTTGAAGTCAGCCGGTTTGGAGACCGGTAATCTTTCAATCGACGGTTGGACTTTTGCCTCTTCTTCAGGCTTGTTCCCTAGCGTTACTAGTGACCGCTGGCAGGGTGGCGCGGTTGTCGACATCGCCGGGACGTCTAAACTGAACTTGTCCTCAGGAGTACGAAGACCGCAGTTGTCTCGCAGTTCCGCCGTCGCGCTGCGTTCTTGATAGCGTGGCTGCGCGTCTCCAACAGACGCGACCTCGCTCTGATCGGTAGTGGCGGAAGTGTCGGCAGCAGCGCTGGTTGGAAGGCACGCGGCTGCAATCCAGAGGCAAAGTCCAACCAAACCCATGATTGCTTTCATGCGGAAAGGTATAAGCATAAAGCACCGACGGGCCTACGGCAATAAGGTCGTGAGAACGCCGCAGTAAATCCCCACCTCTCGCAAAGGACGAAGCTGTGAAAAAACCTTGTTCCGGCGGTGGTGCGGAGGAGGTGTGGTGGGGGGGAGCGAGAGGCATCGGGGATCAAGTGGATGGTGGATACTGTAAACGTCGGAGATTCCCTCGATTCGCTAGCTAGACGGTGGCGGGTGCGGCCTGAAGTTTGCGTAAGCGAATCCATTGTTGCAAGTTGTAGGTGAGGCAGGCCCAGAGCATCTCGGGCTGCACCTTGGCCAGGCCGCGGAGATGGAACTGGCGCAGCCCTAGTTTGCTTTTGATCCAGGCGTGGCAGAACTCGACGACCCGGCGGCGGCGATACTGTTGCTGCGCCTCGGGCGTGGCCATCTTGCGGCGGAAGGCGATCATGGCCTCGGTTTCTTTGGTGCGCAGCAAGCCGCGGCCCCGATGCTGATTGCCGGGACAGCATTGCGGCTTCAGCGGACAGCTATGACAATCCTGCGCCCGGGCTTCGTAGCGGTAGAGAAAGTTTCCTGTTTTGTGCGTGTGCCGTCCTTCGTAGCGCAGGTGTTTGCCTCCCGGGCAAACCTAGTGGTCCTGTCTCGGGGTCATAGACGAAGACCGCGGTGGTAAAACGTCCCGTGCCGGTGTTGTCTTTTTCCGCGCCGCCTTTGCGCAGACTGCCGACATAATCCCTCGCCGAACTCCATTGGGTCTGCCTAGAACTTGATCACGTAGTTGCCCAAGCCGATGGCCACCCAGATGTTGGCGCCGTCGAAGGCCACTCCCGTTGACCCACCATTGGCGTTGAAATAGCCTAAGAGCTTGCCATCACTAGCCTGCAGTTCAGCCAGCGCTACCCCGTTGGTTACCCATATGTTTATTCCGTCAAATGCCACGCCGTAGGGAGACGCGCCCGCCTGGAACGTGCCGAGCGTCTTGCCGTCGCTGGCCCTTAGCTTACTTACCGTCCCTTCGCCGTCGTTCGCTACCCAGATGTTCTGGCCGTCAAACGCCAGTCCGTACGGTGCCGCGCCCACTTGGAATTGCCCGGCGCTGGAGCCGTCCTGCTTTAACCGCGTTACAATGTTGGGTCCGCCAGTCACCCAGATATAAGTCCCGTCAAAGGCCGCCGCGAAGCCGCCGCTCCCGACGTTGAACGTGCCCAGGTTCTTGCCATCGCTGGCCCGCAGCTTCGTCACGCCGGGCCCGTTCGCCACCCACATGTTTGCCCCATCAAAGGCCAGCCAGAATGGGTAGGTCCCTTTTCCCAATGAGTATGTGCCCAGGGTCTTACCGTCGCTGGCCCGCAGTTTGCTCACGGTACCGTCCCAGTAGTTAGTGACCCACATGTTCGCACCGTCGAAGGCAATGCCGGTCGGTCCGTTCCCGGCGGGAAACGTGCCCAGGGTCTTGCCATCACTGGCGCGCAGCTTCGTGACTGTCCCTTCGCTGTTCGCGGTCCAGATGTTGGCCCCGTCGAAGGCGATACCGTAGGGGTTGCTGTTCTTGGTCTTCCCCACGGTGAAGCTGGTGGTCGTATTAACCTGATACCACTTCAGCAGCGCCACCTTCAGCGGATTCGCGGGCGGAGCGCCATTGCCAGGTGGCTGTTGTCCCGGCGCGCTGACTTCCTGCGCCCGGCCAGGAATGAAGCTCGCCATCGCAACCACGACGACGTGCAGCGACAGGGCAACCGTTACACGTGCCTTCATGATTCTTTACCTCCCAAGGGTTCGGCCCGGTGATGCGAAATGAAGACGTAAACCAAAATTCGGAGACGGGCTCTCAAAATCCAAAGCCCAAAAGCTAAAACTGCGGGGTCCTGATCAGCGCCTGGGGCCGAGGCTGACTAGAAGATTAAAATTGAGCGGGTTATATCGCCGATTCAATGGATGTCAAGAACTAAGCCGCCACCGTTACGAATTCAGAACACTGCGCCGCGCCGAGTGCCCGGACCCTCTTTCGCGTCCTTTGCGAAAAGGGAGGTTGCGAGATGCTCAACCAGGGACGGCCGGAATGGGAAGGCCGCGCCAGATCGGCCCGAGAGAATGCAACCGTGTGGGTGCATTAGCGCTGCTTTCGTGGTGGCTGAAGGCCGAAATCCGGGTTACAATGTTTCGCGTTCACGGGAGGACTCCATGAAGCAGTATCCCCGGGCCTCTAAGACACCTTTCATCCTTTCCCAGTCATTGCAACGACGGCTCAACATGTATGCGCTTGCGGCGAGCGCGGCGGGAGTGAGCTTGCTGGCCTCGGCGCAACCGTCGGAGGCCAAGGTCGTCTACACCAAGGCCCACCAAGTCATTGGAACCAACGGCGTCTACAACCTCGACCTTAACCACGATGGAATCATCGACTTCCTTGTTCTGGAGTCGGGATACGCAACTTTTAACGGGACGAGGGGAAATAACACGCTTCTTGCGAAGGAGGCGTTGGGTAACGCCGTCGAAGGTAGGATTGGCAACGGGCGACAGTTCGCCGCAGCGCTGAAGCGGGGCGCACGGATCGGTCCCGGCGAGCACTTCATCAGAGGCGGTAGCAGAGGGGAAACAATGGCCGCTACTTGGGCGAGCGATGGGTCCGGAGGGCCGACGACTGGTCAATGGGTGAACGTCAACAGCCGCTACCTTGGATTGAAGTTTAAAGTTGGTGGAAAAATCCACTACGGTTGGGCGCGTTTGACGGTTCAGCTGCCGGGTAATTTCCTCATTAATGCCACGCTGACGGGCTACGCTTATGAAACCGTCCCCGGCAAGGAAATCCTAGCGGGCCAGACTGCGGACCAAGCCGACGACGGCACCGTGAGCCTCCGCAGGCTCGCCCTCGGTGCTGGAAGCGTCGTACACGGGAGGTAGCCATGGTGACGATCAAAGTGCAGGCTCGCGTTTTCATTTCGGAGGTATGCGGGCGTTCGGTGTGGGCGGCGCAGGTATTGGCGATCCTGCTTGCGCTACCGCTCATTGCAGCCCCATCGGCGCGGGCGCAAACGTTCACTGTGCTGCACAAATTCACTGGCCACGCGGGCGGAACACAGCCCCCAGCCGGCGTGGTCGTGGACGCCCGCGGTAACCTATACGGCGTCACGGAATTCGGAGGCTCCTTCAACTTCGGAACCGTATTCAAGCTCGACCCCAACGGCAGAGAGACTGTGCTGCATAGCTTTCTTGGCGGGGACGGGGTATCGCCCGCCGAACCCTTGATCTGGGGTGCGCATGGCACCCTCTACGGAACAACACTCGAGGGCGGCAGTTCCGAGGGAGGAAAATGCAAACATGGTTGCGGAGCCGTGTTTGCGGCAGATAAGACCGGCAAGGAGACCGTCCTCTATGCCTTCACTGGCGGGGCCGACGGAGGACAACCCAACGCAACTTTGATCCGGGATGCGGCAGGCAATTTCTACGGCACCACCTTGGGGGGCGGAAGTTCCGCCGGCAACTGCCAGTACCAATCGTGTGGAGTAGTTTTCAAGCTGGATAAGGCCGGCAAGGAGACCGTCCTGCATACTTTCACTGGCGGCTCGGACGGCGCGTTTCCTAACGGTTTGATCCGGGACGGAGCGGGCAACCTCTACGGCACAACCTACAGCGGCGGTACTTCCGGTCAGGGAACGGTGTTCGAGCTGGATAAGACTAGTGGCAAGTTTACCGTGCTGTACGGCTTTGCTGGTAAAACGGACGGCGGGGGCCCATCCGGAGGTTTGGTTCGGGACGGGGCCGGCGACCTCTATGGCACCACGGGCTACGGCGGCGACCTCAACTGCCAGGCCCCGTATGGCTGCGGAACGGTATTCAAGATGGACAAGACCGGAACGGAGACGGTCCTGTATAGCTTCGCGGGATTCAACGACGGCACGTATCCTACTACATTGATCTCGGACCGGGCGGGGAATTTCTACGGCACGACACTGAGCGGGGGCACCGAGGGCAGCGGCTCGGTGTTTAAGCTGGATGCGAGCGGCAGTCACACGGTGCTCCACAGTTTCAGGGGAAGCGATGGCAAATCACCTAACGCCCTGATTATGGACGGAGCCGGGAACCTCTACGGCACAACGTCAGAAGGCGGGGATTATTCCTGCTCCAAAGGGTATGGTTGCGGAGTAGTGTTCAAGCTCACGCCATAAGATAACGACGATCTACTTGCCGCCACCAGCACGCAGCACAACCTTATTTTTGCGAACTGCAAGACGAGGGACGTCAGGGTTTTGCGGCTGAGCATGGGAATCCCGGCTACAATCGCTGACGTTCAGAGGAGGACCTTATGAAAACAGTGTCCCCGGGGGAACCGGATTAGCCCAGGTTGTAGAGCTTCAAGGGCAGTACTGCGGCGTAGCGGGGGAAGTCCCGGTCGGTGGTGAAAATCTGTCAGCCACCGCGAAACGCGGTGGCGCAAATGAGGAAGTCGATCGCCGATCCGGCTGTGCCTCCTGTCCGGCATTGGTTGTTCATGCGAGCGGCTTCTTCGTAGTCGGCGCCGTCGAGTGGAACTCGTCAAAGGCACGCAGCTGGTTACGCAGTTTTCTGAAGCTGGCTTCTTCGCGTATGCCGGATGAATTTCAACTGGCGCACCGCACGGGCGGGACGCCCGCGCCTACATCGGCAACTTAATCAGAGGGTCGTCCTCTAGGGCTTTGTCGCCGGTGCACTCGGTGCCGGTGGCGCGGTTTGTCCGGGAGGCAGCGGCGTTGGCCGGTAGAGGGCGGTCTTCACGGAATCGGGCAATTTATTCGCGTTTGCCACGAGAAGACTGACCTGCCACATTTGGGTTTGCGATAGCGATTCAGTGAAGCCCGGCATTCCGGTGAGGCGGATGCCGTTCGCCACTTTCCAATAGGTCTCGCCCGGCTGGTCGTCGGTCACGCCCTTGCCTTCGAGCAGCTTCGGCGGCTTGGGATACATCCCCCGGGTGATTGCGGTGGGGGTTTCGCCAGGACGACCGTGGCACACCGCGCAATTTTCCCGATAGACCTCCGCCCCTGCCAGGTAGTTGGGTTCGTCGGCGGCAACTGGAACGGACTTGGGCATCTCCTTGGCGACACGCGCGTTGAGTGCGCCGTGCGCCAGCGTTTTCTCAAATGGCATGGGTGACGCCGAGGTAGCAACCGGAGCGCTCCCCGTGACGAAGTAGGCGAAGACGCAGATCGGTACCGCGATCAAACCGAGGATCAGGCCGACTATGAAATTCTTCAATGGTCCTCCTTGAACTGGAACTCGCAGTATACACAGTCGAGCAGATTTCAGGACGCTCGGAATTATTTTCGACTGTAGAGACGTAGCTACCTACGTCTCTACGGCCTCCGCGGCCGACACAAGTATGCTCGTGGCAAAAAGGAACGCCGCCTGGAGTGGCAGGCGGCGTTCGATAGAGATTAGATTAGGTTCAGCGTCGGCCTCCGTGCGAACTTGAGCCTCCACCCGAACTGCCGTGCGATCCAGAGCTCCCGTGCGAACCGCCGTAGGAGCCCGAGCTATGCGATGAGGGCGCGGAATAGCTGCGGCCACCGTACAAACCGCCGGATGGCGAACCGCTGTAGCCGCGAGACCCGCCGTAGGATCCTGAGCTATGCGATGACGGCGCCGAATAGCCGCGGCCACCGTACGAACCGCTGGATGGCGATCCGCTGTAGCCACGATACCCGCCGTTGCCGCCATATCCGCTGCCGCTTGACGAACGGGCCGAGTAGCTTCCGCGGCTCTGGGCTGACGGATAATCGCGCGGCGCCGGCATGATTCGTCCGGTGGGGCGCGGCACGCTGCTGGGCATGCTCCGTCCGAAACTCGGGCTTCCGTACGAACGCGGGGCCGAAGACGTACTCGGGACCGTGTTGCGTGCGGTCGTTGTTGGCCGACTGAAGGTTGGTCGGCTGAATGTCGACCGGCTGAAGCTGCCCGTTGGCGGACGAGGCACGGACCGTGACGTGGGCGAAGTTGAAGGCGTCACTCCTCCTGATCTTGTATCTCCAGATCTCGCGGTTGCGCCGATCGAAGGTCCTGACAACGACCTCACTCCACCCTTCGGCGGACGAGGTATGTTGTGGTTCATGGCCATTTGTGGCGCATTGCGGTTCGCCATTGTCGGACTGCTCACGGCGTGATTCGACGTGGGCGCGGTGTTGGAGTTGCCGAGGCTCTGCGGAGGCCGGGGTACGAAGCGGCCGGCCGGCGCGGGCGAGGACAGTGCACTCGTTTGCCGTCCCTCAGGCGTACGAGTTGCCGTTGGAGTCTGCGTGTTGCGCGAGGCAGGCTGGATTGCAGTCGGTCTCGAGGAAGCTGCCGGCGGAGTCATTCGACTGACCGTCGGCCGCGAAGCGGTTGACAGCGATGGACGTGCGGCAGGCGCACCAGCTTTCGGTCCAAGCCTGCTTTCGCGCGTCGGAGATACATCGGGCCTGCCAATCGTGGAAATATTTCGCAAGGCGCCCGGTGAAATCCTAGAGGAGTTCGGGGCAACGGGCAACCCGCGCTCCAGAGTATTTCGTGAAACTGCCGTCAGTGCTCCGGGCCTGCTGGCGTAACGCGGCATCCTAATGCCGTTCCTTCCGTAGAGCCCGCTTGGAGTTGGGCCCGGAGTCCTGCCCGGAGTCCTGCCTGGAGTCGTGCCTGGAGTCCTGCTCGGAGTCCTGTTGTTGTAATAGTTATTAGTGATGTTCGTGATATTGGTGATGCGCGTGTTGCTGATGTTGACGTTCCGGAAATAACCGCGGCTCGCGCCATACCACGGGAAGAATGGCTCACCAAAACCTAACGGGCACCAGCCAAATCCACCGCCGAAGCCGAAGCCAAAGCCAGGGCCTCCAAACCAGGCCACCAGCGCGGGGGCGTAGTAAGGCCGCTCCCAGTAGGGTCCCGGAGCCCAGCCCCAAGAGCCGCCAAAATCTACCCAGCGGCCATAGTGGAAAGGAGCGAATCCCCACGGAGCATCGTCCACCCAAGTCCATCCCCAGGGATCGACCCAGGCCCAGTGTCCGTTGTGATATGGCGCCCAACCCGGCTCGACCGCAGTGGGAGTCCAGACATGTCCATATTCAGGGACGTCGCGCCAAGTTCCGTACTCATCGAGATCTCGGGTCCCGACTACGCCCGGGGCAACGTAGCGCGCGGAGACTGAGTTGTCGTCACGCTTGTCGCGGACCTTGCACCAATCGTCGAAGCCGTCCGGCGCCGGTGTGTCGTTGATCTGATGCGCCAGGGAAGATCCACTGGTGAAGCGCGCCTGCTGACCCTCATGCACACGAACTGCAGGGCCCTGGCCGGTGGCTTCGCCCTCGCCCTTCCAAACCGTCACCAGAGTTGTGTCTCCGGCGGGATCGACATCGAAGCGGTACTCGCCCGATTTCGTTATGGTGAATGCCTGGTTCGGGGTGTCGATCTCATAGACTTCGCCTCCGTAGAGTTTGCGGAGGTGTACGTTCAAAGTGCCCTGGTGCAACTGTACCTGCACGGCATCATTAGTGACATTGGTCAGAGTCAAACTGGTTTCGGAACTGATTCGCATCACACCGGTGCCGAGATTCAGCTCGGCGCGGGAATCTTTGTCGGCCCAGACATTGTCCGCGTTGGTGAGCGGACGGTTCACCGAGCCTTCAGCCCAATCGCCAGTGCCTTGCGGTTGAACAGAAACCGATCCGGTCATGTATTCCAAACGAGCCACCCGGCCCGGAGGATCGACTTGCTGTCCTGTCGATGGGGTTATTGGCTGGTCTGCGGGAGGAGGAGGTGCCTGATCCGTGGGATAAGCTGATTGCTGGTCCGGAGGCGCAGTTGCGTCCTGAGCTGCTGCGGAAACGGTTGCCGTGGTTGCGGCCAATAGTGCGACGAAAAAGCTGATTTGAAGCACGCGCCGGAAAGTCTTCATGACCATTCTCCCTGGAACACCGCCAGTCACTGCCGTGTTCCTCGAGCCACTTACGCCGACGCTATCTGCAGCGAGGCGCAGGTGACTGATTACCTCTGCCTCTATGATTATGAACCCTAACTTGACCAATGAGTTGCGGAATCATTACTGACGGGCGGCGGTGCGTACGGGTTGTTGCCAAGTTGCACAGTCGATGGAGGTTTTGTCGCTATCTAGCGTGCAGCCGTGCCGTGAATCAGCCTCGTGCTTCCGCCGATTTAGCTTGCACGGCCTTATTTTGCACGACTTTATTTTTGCACCTGCCGGCTTGGGAACGGCGGTTTACCTTTCCGTTAGCGGGTACCCCCCTCCCCCTGATCTTTTGGAATCATGGGGTTAGGGCCACACTACCACCAAGATCTTTGAGTTGGAAGGACTTATATGCAAAATCTTCCGGACAAAGGAGTTAGCGGCTCTTTGTATTATCTCTAGGCTGATTGTACAGTTACAGGATTAACTCAAGGTGCGCATGGAAGTCAAGGGCAGAAGTGGGGGGGATGAGATAAATCGAGAGGCGTTTCCCATTTTGGGACGCCGCTTCCTGAAATCAGGAGGATTTGGAACCGGAGAATAAACCATGACCCACTGGGTCTGGCCCTGAACCTCACTGCACGACGAGGGTGACCTTGATACTGTGGATCAACTTGGCCGAGTTGGAGGTGAAAGTACCGGTCACCGTCAGGTTGTAGGTGCCCGTCGGCGTCCCTCCACTGCCACTGCTGCTTCCCCCGCCGCCGCACCCCGGCATCGCGACGCTGATGGAAAGCAAGCAAACCAACGTTAGTCCGTAAAGCAACTGAGGACGCCATTCACGACGGCGTCGAATCATCATCAACAGCGCCAATCCCAGCGTGCCGAAGAATGCCTCCCACAATGCAAACCAGCTGTTGCCCGGTAGCCCTCCGCAATCTTGAAGAACGCGCAGGTTGTGTCTCGGGCCATTAGCGGCAAGCGGACGACCTCCTCGTAGAACTTCTGCATGGCATCCAGATTGTTGACGCCCAGTGCGATCTCCCCAAGGCCACGCACCGACGCGCGCTTCTCGTTAGCAATTAGTGCGGCCATGATCGACCTCCCGAGTTAGAAAACCTTTCAACCATAAGGATTCGGGCTTTGCCGGGTTGATGCTTTTTTACTCGGCACCAGGAGTAATTCGCCCCTGGTAGGAGGCTTTAAGACGCTGACGGGAATGCTATGATCCTCCCCGCGGAGGCTTCACTCATTAAGAATGGGCCGATCCAGGTCAATGAGTGCGATCGCGATATTACAACAACAATCATTAAGAGACAGCCCGCCAGAACTGCAACTCCTTGCTGCAATTGACAAACCAGCGGAAAGGGGACAAGATTGTCCGCGCGTTTCAAGTGCGCTGTCTCCGGTGGGAAACCTATTTGCGGCTTGAACGAGGAGGGAATATGTTCGGCCCTCGGGAACGATCTCAGCTGCTTTCTTTGTTTGGTTCTCTGTTCATTGTGTGTTTGCTGCTTTGCGGCATAGCCAGTGCCGCGCCTTCCATCACTCTTTCCAGGAAATCGGGGCCGCCGACGAGCGGGATTCGGGTGTCGGGGCGGGGCTTTGCGCCGAATGTGGGTGTGGACATCTTTTTCGACACCAAGGACGAGGTGCTGGTCGTTACCAATGACAAGGGAGAGTTCCATGACGCCGGAGCTTACGCGCCCCGCGGTGCGCATCCCGGCAAACATTGGGTTACGGCTCTGGAGCGGAATAACGACAAGGGAGCGCAGGAGCCGTTTCTGGTGCAGACCGACTGGGATCAATTCCACTTTGATCCCCAGCGCCTTGGGGTGAATCCTTATGAGAATGTTTTGAGTCCTAAAACGGTTCATAACCTTCAGTTGAAGTGGAGCTATACAACGGTTGGGGGCAGCGCCTCCTCACCCGTAGTGGTGGATGGAGTGGTTTATGTCGGTTCGGGCAATGGCAGCGTGTACGCGTTGAAAGCCGCTAGCGGTGAGTTGCTGTGGAGTTACAGCACTCAAAGCGGGATATTCTCCGCCCCTGCGGTCGCTGATGGAATGGTGTATTTCGGTTCATTCGACAACAATGTGTACGCGCTGGACGCACGTACTGGTAAGAAGGTTTGGGAATTTGCTACTGGCCGCCAGGTGCAGGCCGACGCAACCGTGGTAAACGGTACGGTCTATATTGGCTCCTACGACGGCAAATTGTACGCGCTGAATGCCAAAACCGGCGCGAAGCGGTGGGGCTTCGACACCAGCTTCCCTGTAATCGACGCGCCAGCAGTTGCGGACGGAGTGGTTTACCTCGGCTCGAACAACGGCTACGTGTACGCACTGGATGCGCAAACCGGGAGCCAGCTATGGAGTTACTTTGCTACCTATTACGGTGTTAGTTTCGGCCCCACCGTAGCCAATGGCATCGTTTACGTCGGTGCTTCGCTCGGCCCCATTGCACTGAACGCCGAAACGGGTGCGTTATTGTGGAGCTACTTTACTCCCAACCCAGTGTTTTCAGCGACCTCGGTGGTGAATGGGGTTGTTTATTTTGGCGCAACCGACTTCAATGTGTATGCGCTGAACGCCTACACTGGGGCGAAGTTGTGGAGCTACAAGACGGGCGCATCCGTCTACTTCTCATCACCTGCAGTGGCGAACGGAGTGGTCTATATCGGTTCGTATGACGACAAGGTATACGCCCTGGATGCCCGCAACGGGGCTTTCTTATGGGACTACGTAACTGGCGATTGGGTGGACTCTTCGCCCTCCGTGGCAAACGGCATGGTTTATGTCGGCTCAGACGACTCCAATCTTTACGCCTTCAGCCTGGGCCATAGCGATCGGCGAAACCGGCAAGGCTCCGTTCGCCCAGACCTGAGGACGCTTCGCCCCGACTTTAATCTGAAGATGTCCAAGCCAGACGCAACACCGTCGAGAGCGGAACTCTGAGGCTTACGGGGATAACTGACGTGACCAGGCCATAGCGCTCAAAACCCCCTTCAAAGGTCAATGAGCGCTAGGGATTTATCGACAACGATCTGCTAAATCACCACGCAACTCACGTCAACTTCAACCAAATGTTGCCTTCGGAGTGGGGTTCCAGCTTGGGAGGAAACGCCCGAAGAATGAATCCTTGCGTGATGAAAGCCGCTGCCAAACCGAATGGCCATCCGATCAAAAGCCAACCGGGGCCTTGTTTCGTGTAGCCGAAGGCGATTCGTTCCGAACAACACGCCTTCGGAAGCGATGAAGAGAATCACTCGGTAGTACGTCGGAAACCCGAGTGGCACCTTGCATCGAGGGCACTCCCCTCCATTCCGTAGACGATGACGAAACGCAAATTTGAATGAGCACAATGGGCACTGGAGAGGCCGTCCGATACGCGCTGCTCTTTGCCGTAATTCTAGCCAACGCTCTGGGGACAAGGTTGTATCTCACAGAATCTTAACGACAAAAGTCTACGCCGCGGCCAATAGACCGTCCAGATGAGTGGTGTTAACAAGTTATGCAGAACCGTCTCCGTCCAGCTCCCGTCCGCTTGAGGCGTCATCTGGAACACCGTGCCGCTGTTAGCACGGCCGCCATGGCCGCCAACGAAGGTCATGCCGTAGAGGTTGCCGGCGGCATCGAAGATCAGGCTGCCGGTGGGATTGTACCCGTCCCTGCCGAAGTGGGGGGGAACTTATGCAGCACCTTTTCGGTCCAGCCTCCGCCCGCCTTGGGCGTCAACTCGAACACTATACCGCTGTTAGAAGGGCCGCCAAACACGGTCGCGCCGTAGAGGTTGGTGCCGGCGGCATCGAAGATCAGGCTGCCTGACGGTTGACTCCCGTTCTTACCGTTGAAGTTATGGAGAATCTTCTCCTTCCAGCCGCCACCCGCTTTGGGCGTCAACTCGAACACCATCCCGCAGCCAAATCCGACATTGCAAGAAAGGTCGCCGCCGCCGACGGTCGTGCCGTAGAGATTACCGGCGGAATCGAAGATCAGGCCAGAGGGAAGCGTTCCGTCGCTGCCCTTGCCGAAGTTATACAGCACCTTCTCCGTCCACCCTCCACCCGCTTTGGGCGTCAACTCGAACGCCGTGCCCGCCTTGTAAAAGCCGCCGCCAGTTGCCGTGCCGTAGAGATTGCCGGCGGCATCGAAGATCAGCCAGCGTAGGGGTTCGTTCCGTCGCCGCCCTTGCCGAAGTTATGCAGCACCTTCTCCGTCCACCCCCCGCCCGCTTTGGGCATCAACTCGAACACCGTGCCCTGCTTATAAAGGCCGCCGACACTCGTCGTGCCGTATAGATTGCCGGATTGATCGAAGATCAAGCTGGCTTGGGGATCGAATCCGTTCTTGCCGTTGTTGTTGAAGCTATACAAAACCTTTTCCGTGGCCGCGTGCGTGCTCGTCACGAACAGGGTCACCGTAAAGATCGCCAGAGTCACTCTCAGTGCGATGGAAAGTCTCTTGCCTCGCATAAGTAATACTCCTTAGCTTGACCCCGAATTTCCTTTTTGGACTCCAAAACAGCGATTCTACGTCCATTTCGCCTGCTCGCGACACGGTGAAGTGTTTTTCAATCTGGAGCACAACGAGTCGGGACGCGATCCGTACCAATCCGCAGAGCGCCCGAAACCGGGCCGGTGACGAGGGCGGGGCTGGGTGGGCCAGCCTTTCGATGAATCGTACTTAGGGTGCCCCCCGTGCTTTTCGCGTTCTTTGCTTCAGGGCGGGCGACGGCAGCTCTTATATGCTCATTCCGGAAGTTGCCATTACGTCAGGTTGATAGCTGCCTGGTTGTGTTCGTCTGATTGCCCTGAATCATGCGCCACCATCGAACCTAATCTCCCGTTGTTTCCACCATCGCCATTGCTTCCACCGCCAGCTTCTTCGTCACCTGCGCGCTGGTCACCAGGATCACCGAGGCCACCACGATCGCACTGCCCGCCAGGATGTAACCGTCCACCCGCTCATGCAGCACCAGCCATCCCAGAAAAACCGCCACTACCGGGTTCACGTAGGCGTAGGTGGAAACCTTTGCGATGGGCACATGGTTCAGCAGCCAGATATACGCGGTATAACCAATCCACGATCCGCACACCACCAGATACACAGTGGCGTCTATGCCGCGTGGCGTCCACACGACTCGCGAAAAGTCGCCCGCAGCAATGGCGAACAGCAAATTCGCCAACCCTGCGGCGATCATCTGCCAGGCGGTAGCCGAGAACGGATCCACGTCCGCGGACTTCCAGCGCTTGGCCAGCACCGAGCCCAGCGCCCAGCTGAACGACCCGCCTAACAGGCTGATCGAGGCCCACATTTGCACCCTGCCGAAGGAAGTGCTGGTGGTCAACTGCGGCCACAACAACACCGCCAGCCCGGCCGCGCCCAAGGCAAGTCCGGCTTTGCCGCGCGGCGAGACATGATGGTCGCCGAGCAGCAGGGTGTCCAGCACCAGAAACCACAGAGGAATGCTCGCAACGATCAACGCAGCCAGCCCCGACCCTATGTGTTGCTCCGAATAAGAGAGCGTAAGATTGCCGCCCATGAGCAAGAGCACGCCAACCACCGCCATTTGTCCCAACTGCCGCGGGTTGTAGCGGATGTTGCGCCCGCGCAGTCCGCAAAACGCCAGCATAAAAACACCGGCAGTCAGAAAACGCGTCCCGCACATGAGCGCGGGAGGAATGCGTTCCACCGCGATGTCAATCGCCAGATAAGTCGATCCCCAAAAGAAATACACCAGCCCGAAGGCAAGTATCACGGCAAATCGGCTCTGGCGCTGGGCCTGGGTCATGAAATCGTTCCTGAAACTGATAAGTCAGAATACTGACAAACCTGCGATTCGTATCAGGATATGGCTTCAGCCATATCGTAGGTGTCCAAATCAGCTCGGCTTCAGCCGCTGCTTTTGATCAGACCTTGTCAGCAATCTGATAAGTATCAGACACACCAAGAGCGCGCAGAGATGCGGGATATTTCAAACTGTACTGTAGTGTTCACAAGCGTACTGTGTATGAGTGTGATGACTAATGGCCATCGCCGAATGGGGGTTACGCCATCGCTCGCGGCGCGCTATAATAATGTTGGAATGATTCCCGATGCGCAGCCAAAATCCCAATTCGCACCTGCCCCCGTGCTGGCTTCACTTTCTGGTGTGCCCGCGCCGCTATCTGGCAGTGTTGCCGTCGCAGGCGCGTCCCAGCCTATTCGGTAGCGACTAACTCTCCCATCCTCCCGCATGCTTTCAGGGGCTGAAGCTGTGCCCGCGCCAGTCCTTACTGGCAACTGACAACCGGCAACTGACAACTGACTTTTTGGAGGATCCTATGTCAACTCAAACTCTTATCGGTCCCAAGATTAAAACGGCTCTGCCCGGTCCGAATGCGAAGCGCGTTCTGGAAGGCGATAGCAAATACATTTCGCCGTCTTACACCCGCTCATACCCGCTTGCCGCCAAGCAGGGACGCGGCATCGTAGTCACGGACGTGGACGGAAATGAATTCTTCGACTTCTCCGCCGGCATCGCCGTCACCTCGACCGGTCATTGCCATCCCCACGTGGTCGCCGCTATTCAGAAGCAAGCAGCTGAACTGATCCACATGTCCGGCACCGACTTCTATTACGAGAGCATGGTCACGCTGGCGGAGCGCCTGTCGAAGATTGCGCCCATGCCCGGGCCGCACAAAATCTACTACGGCAACTCGGGGGCGGAAGCAATCGAGTGCGCTCTCAAGCTCGCCCGCTATCACACTAAGCGGCAAAATGTGATCGCATTCTATGGCGCGTTCCATGGACGCACCATGGGAGCGCTTTCGTTGACTGCCTCCAAGCCGCAGCAGAAGCGGCGCTTCGGTCCCATGGTTCCAGGCGTAACTCACATTCGCTACCCGGACGTGTATCGCGGATGCGAAGGCGGGCCACAGGATGCCGAAGCCTTCGCGTTGGGCTGCGCTCGCTTCATCGAAGATAAACTCTTCAAGACCACGCTCGCGCCCGAGGAAGTGGCCGCGATCTTCGTCGAGCCGGTGCAAGGCGAAGGCGGATACGTAATCGCTCCCACCGTGTTCATGCAGGAACTCCGCCGCATCTGTGATCGTCACGGCATCCTGCTGGTGGCTGACGAAGTCCAAAGCGGCATCGGACGCACCGGCAAATGGTGGGCCATCCAGCACACCGGCGTGCAGCCCGACATTGTTTGCTCGGCGAAAGGTATTGCCTCGGGCATGCCGCTGGGCGTCACCATCAGCAAAGCCGAAATCATGGACTGGGTTCCCGGCTCGCACGCTTCCACGTTTGGAGGCAATCCCGTGTGCAACGCGGCAGCAATGGCCACGTTGGATGTGATCGAGCGCGATGGCTTGCTGCAGAACGCAACCGAAGTCGGCAACCACATGCTGAAGGGCATGGCGGACTGGCCCAGCAAGCACAAACTGGTCGGGGACGTTCGCGGGCGCGGGCTGATGATTGGAGTCGAGATTGTCAAAGACAAGAAGACCAAAGAGTATGGCGCGGCCGAGCGCGACCGCATCATCCAACTGGCCTTCGAGCGCGGCATTCTCTTCCTGGGCTGCGGCCCGAGCACCATCCGCATCGCGCCGCCACTCATCGTGACCAAAGAGGAAGCCGATGTCGCCATGGATGCGCTCGAGGAGTCCATTTCGATTGTGAGCCAAGGCGCTTAAACAGCCGGGCCGGACCTCCTCCGTGTGCCGGGCTGCGTGGGGCGGGTCATTCATTTGACCCGCCCCACGATCTTGATCGCAGGGCGGAAGTATGCCCTACGCGGCCGCTATCGCGTGGTGCGCGGGGTTGGGCTGGACAAATTGGAATCCATAGCGAAAGGCAAAAAGAGTTGCTGCAGAGTGTAAGATCTAAACTGCCGATGAAGATTTGCGGGCTTTTAAATCACGGGACCTGGGGAAAGATGATGAGGGAAATGCTATCGAGGGTACTGGTTTGTTTGTGCATATTAGTTGTGGCCAACGCGGCAGCTTCGGCTCAGGCGAGCCGCGATGGCGTGATCACGATCAATGGTGGAAGGAACACGGTTTTGATGAGGACTCCATCGCAGATTATTACGCCTGCGGTGCCCGCGTCTTCGAAGCTGGTCAAGATTTACAGCAACCTGGGAAAAGGCAGCAACGTTTATAACTCGGCTGCCGGTGTGGGCATTCTAGGGACGGACGCGGGGCAGCCCTGGCCGGAATCGGTGGGGTCCGGATTCCGGCCAAAGGCCGATCGCATCGTGACCGAGATCCAGGTGGGTGCGACTTATGTACAAGGCACTAATACTCTGGTGGTCAGTTTGAATCAAGACAACAAGGGGATCCCGGGGAAGGCGCTTCACACCTGGCATTTTTCCAACCTGCCGACGTTTGGGGATTGCTGCACGTTGCAGACGGCAAAGTACGTCAAAGGGATTGCGGTCAAGAAGGGCAGACTATATTGGGTGGTTCTGAGTCCCCAGAAGCAGTTTCAAGACACGTACGATGTGTGGAACGACAATTTTGGGGAGACGCAGGGAACGTGGGCGAACAATATCGGATCGGGTTGGAATAGCAGCTATCAAGTGCTGGGAGCGTTCGGGGTGTTTGGCAAGTAGCGGGCACGGGGCCAGAGCGGCGGGTGGCCCACTCAAGCCGTCTTTTGGCTTGAGTGGGGCAGTTCCACTGCTGGACAGAGTCTCCCTGCCGCCCGTTCCCGCTTTCGCGCTGCCCACTCGCATTCAACCTCCACTAGCCCGTTGCGTACTGGCGATAACTGCTCCACTCCCAGTCCTCCGCCCGGTCAACAACTGCTCCGTCAGGAGGGTTGCTGGTAGAGGCCGACCAGGTTTCCTGCGGGGTCGCGGAACCTGGCAGTGATCTCGGGGGCGTCCGCGCCGATGGGCTGTGCGATCTCGCCCCCGCTGGCGGCGATCGCGTCAAGCGTCGC
>DATNNO010000016.1:0-4874 GCA_035601775.1 Terriglobales bacterium
AATCTGGTGGACGAGAGGGGATTCGAACCCCCGACTTCCTCGTTGCGAACAGTGGGGAAAATAAGCTAAGGCAAGGCGCCACAATCACTTAGCTGTTTTCACGGGGCCCTTAATTGGCAAACCTGGCAAACCGGCTTTCTCTTTGTCTTTTCAGTGCAGTTCGACGGTGAGAAGCCGGATAAAATCACGCGCGGTACCTGTGCCTGTAACGACGACAAACATTTTCCAGAACGGAGCCTTTGTCTGCGGAGAGCGGAAGCGCCACGCGTTCTGACCGCTAGGCCTAGGCAACACTATCGCGGGCAATCCATCAATCCTCGCCATTGAAAAGCCGTTCAGCGGCGTTTCAACGGACGGCAAGGCCAGTCATTTCGAGTCATACCGCAAATCGGACTGCTGATACCGTGCCTTGGTTTTGCAGCTCGGACATTCCAGTTCTTGTCCCTCCGCTGGAAACTCAGGCTTGCGTGGAAGATTATAGTTAAGCAGATTGGCCTCTTCGAGCTTCGAGTGCGTAAAGCTCTTCGAGCAATTCTGGCAAGTGAGATTCCAGCTCGGCATAAGCGAAAAGATGCCACGTTCATTTGGACAAAGCTATCGGTAGAATGCTGTATGCTGCCGTCCTGTCACGGCTCGCCTGGCAATCGCTCAGCGGATTCCACTTTACCTCTCCGAAGCTCATGTGAACGCTGCTCGCTGAGATTCAGCGCCGTTGAAATACCCAACCAGAACTGCCGTCGCAATGGCTAAACGGGCAGAGCTGCATTGGAACGAACCAGCGCGCCATCGGTGACATGATTGGGCCAAGTGTTCATCGTGTGCGGCTTCAGGATTCGAGGGTACTACCCGCTGTAACCATGCGCCCGCAATTCCCGTCGGCTAGCTGTGTGTGATAGCTGGGTGCTCAACTGTATCGTCACCACCGGAGGGAATTGCATGCCCATGGCCCGACCAAAGGAGGCCCTTTTCAAAAAACGGTTGGCTAGCTTTGGGAAATTTGAGGTGTGGTACAAGCCTAAATTTCGCCAGGGGGGAGGATCGCCCCGCCCCGGCCTCAACAAATAAAATGGTTATGAGATTTCAACAAGATATGCCCGAGATCCTGAACCAGTTTGAAATACGGTCAAAATGTCATGGACTCTTGCTGAATGATCTCCGCACGGCCTATACCGGCACGACGAAGTTCTTTGTGCAAGTCGTGAGGTACCTCCACCGAATCATCTAGTAAAGAACGGCCATTCGCGTCACCTTTGAATCTTTGCTTACCCTCAATGGCTCACAGCGCCGAATGACACCACCACTCTCACCTGCAATCCCGGGAAGCGGCGCATTCTGAGACAGCTGGTGCGGAGGCGATTTCCAAAAGTGTACAATATTGAACAGCTTAACGACATGTCTTATTGAACCATGTCGCACCGAGGCTTTCGAGGTTTGCATCCTCTTTGGGAGGCGATTGGGACACTTGAGTCCGTTGCGTATCCTACTCGTCGATGACCAGGAACCTGTCAGGCGGGGTCTTCGCTCCTTGCTCTCATCACGCACTGACTGGCTCGTATGTGGTGAAGCTGTGGACGGGCTCGAAGCTGTTGAGAAAGCGAAGACCCTTCGACCGAATGTAGTGCTCATGGACATCTCGATGCCGCGGATGAACGGACTCGAGGCGACGCGAATCATCCGGCAAGAAGTTCCTGAATCCCAAGTCATCCTCATCAGTCAGAATGATCCTACGATAGTCGATCAGCAAGCGGCGAAAATGGACGTTCGCGGCTATGTTGTCAAGGCCGATCTCTCGCGAGATTTGCTGCCTGCGATTGACAGGCTAGTTGGCCGTCGGGGCGTGGAAAGCTCAAACCCGGATGGGAACAAACTATCCTCGGTGTCCCATGGCCTGGGATTCACTAAAAGTGCGCCTCTTCGGAAAGGTGGAGAGAACATAATCGACTCTGCCGTATTTCAGATGGGCTCTGCCGCCGATACCCCCCTTCCTGATGGCGAAGTCTCGCTGGAATCGATCCTCTGCACGGAGGAATTGCATCGTCGCCCGTCGCGTCCGCCGGATCACGAGAAGGAGAACCGCGCACTCGTGGCGCTGGCCCAGGCGCTGGCCGACTCGCCGGGTACGATTCTTCAGACACTTGCCGACACCATCTTGGAGGTCTTCCAAGCCGACTCAGCCGGCCTCAGCCTGTTGACGACGCACGATGGCGGAAAGCGGTTCTACTGGCCGGCGATCGCCGGCAGGTGGAATCCGCACATCGGCGGCGGAACGCCGCGCAATTTTGGCCCCTGCGGAGACGTGCTCGATCGCAACATCCCGCTGCTGTTCCGGCACTTCGAACGGCGTTACACCTATTTCCAGCCGATCACGCCTCCGGCCGAAGAGTGCCTGCTGGTGCCTTTTTACGTGGAAGGCAAGGCGGTCGGCACAATCTGGGCGATCGCGCACGATGATCGCCGGAAGTTCGACGCGGAAGATGAGCGTCTCTTGAGTTCCCTGGGGAAGTTCGCCTCCTCGGCATATCAAATTCACGGGGCTCTTGAATCCCTCGAACTCCAAGAGGCGGAACGCAAAAGCGCCGAACGAGTGACCGGCTTGTTGGCTGCTATCGTAGATTCCTCGGACGATGCGATCGTCAGCAAGAGTCTGGATGGCTTTGTCACTAGTTGGAATAAGAGCGCAGAACGGTTGTTCGGTTACACCGCTGAGGAGGCGGTTGGCCAGCACATTACCCTTATCGTTCCGGCCGACCGCCGTCACGAGGAGTCGACGATTCTTGAGCAACTCAAGCGAGGCAAGCGGGTCGATCATTTCGAAACTGTTCGCATGCACAAAGATGGAAAGATGCTCGATGTTTCCCTTACTATTTCACCGGTGAAGGATGCCGCGGGTAGTGTCGTGGGGGCGTCGAAAGTGGCGCGGGATATCACGGAACGTAAGCGGACCGAGCGAGCGTTGAACGAAAGCGAGGAGCGACTCCGCACGTTAGCCGATGGGCTCGAAACCCAAGTGCGCGTTCGGACCCAAGAACTTGAGCAGCGAAACACAGAAGTCCTCCAGCAGTCGGAACAGCTTCGAGAACTGTCGAACCGTTTGCTGCAAACCCAGGACGATGAACGACGGCGTATTGCGCGCGAACTGCACGACAGCGCTGGTCAAATCGTAACGGCACTAGGCTTGAATCTTGCCAGTATCACTCATCACCTAGGGCAAGACCCACTGATTGGCAAAGCGGTAGAAGAAAGCCGGGAGTTGATTCAGCAGCTAAGCAAAGAGATACGGACGATGTCTTACCTTCTGCATCCCCCGCTATTGGATGAAAATGGTTTATTAGAAGCGATTCGTTGGTATATGCAGGGTCTAACGGAACGTAGCGGTCTAAACATCGAGCTTACCATTTCTGAAAACTTCGGCAGGCTTGCCGGCGAGATTGAATTGGCGGTGTTTCGCATCGTCCAGGAATGCCTGACGAACATTCATCGCCATTCTGCCAGCAAAACTGCGACGATCCGGCTTTCGCGCACAGCCGAGAGTGTTTCCTTACAGATTCAGGATGAGGGAAAGGGTATATCCGCCGAAATGCTGGCCCGGATTCAAGCGCAGCGTTCAGGTGTAGGAATCACGGGAATTCGAGAGCGTGTCCGCCATTTTAGAGGCGTCATGGATATTCAATCGAGTGGCAGGGGTACGAAAATCTCAGTCACGTTCCCCATCCTGATGAGTGCTACTTCAGAACCAAAGGAGATACTCCAACAGAGTACGGCTGCCACTGGATAGGGCGATCTGGATTGGAAACGTGCGTGGCGACCATGCGCATTCTGATTGCAGATGATAACGACATGGTTCGCCGTGGCGTGGTGAGAATTTTAGCATCTGTGACGAACTGGGAAGTCTGTGGGGAAGCCAGGGATGGCTCAGAAGCACTTCGGAAGGCACGAGAACTCCTGCCCGACCTGATTCTCCTTGACATAAGTATGCCGGGAATAAACGGGTTGGAGGTAGCTCGTCTTCTCCGGCAAGAAGTGCCTGAAACCAAGATCCTAGTGATTAGCCAACATGATCCGATTCAGTTATTGCCGCGCGCGATCGAGGCCGGGGCTCACGCCTGCGTGGACAAGAGTCGCCTTGGTTCAGATTTAGTGGCGACCATGGAGAGTCTCCGGAGAACCTCGGAAGCACGCTGAATCGCAGAGGCGTTTCTGTTAGTCGAGCTTGGTACCTCCAACAGCTAAGTCACCAAAACAGTTGTCTTCGGAATGGCGAGAGCCCGCCTCCGGAGCGACATAAAATCAGAGATTTACAGACATGCTTCGGGCAGCGGAGTTCGGAACCGCGGATGGGTGATAAACTGCGTTCGCTCCATTGTCTGGAAGATGTCCGATGGGCGCGTTTGAACGAAGCCGCTGGCCACCCACGCTCCCTACAAAGGTAAGTGCCCCCACCTGCGAATTTACAGGATTTACCCGATGGAAAGGCCAGCTTCGTTCTGTGAATGTGAAGTTGGGAAGTGAGGGATGGGATGAGGTACCTCCACAGGTCTGGACTTCCGGCTGGGTTTTCTTTTTCCCCCATCCTGGAGAGGGCTGGGGCATCGATTTGCTGCCCCGACTGTCAGAGTGACCAGATCCGCAGATCAAAAACGAGAGGAAGTGTTGAGTCTCTCCTGGCCTTCCTACGGATTCGACCGTATCGATGCGAAGAATGCGACTATCGTTTTTTCCGCTGGTCCATTCGAACCAAACCTAAGGCAACCAAGCCGGCAAGGACAACAAATGCCCGAGACTGCGAACTACTCACACCTCGCGAGGCGTCCCATGGTGGCAACGCACCGCAAGCTGATATGGATTGAAGAGCGGCATTTTCACGGCTGGCGTTG
>DATNNO010000017.1:0-3049 GCA_035601775.1 Terriglobales bacterium
TCTTGCCCAGATGAAGATGGCGCTCGACGTTCTCCACGATCACAATTGCATCATCCACCACTAGCCCGACCGAGAGCACGATCGCCAACAGCGTCAGAAGGTTGATGGTGAAGCCGAACAACAGCATGAGAAAGACGGCACCGATCAGGGAAATCGGAATGGCAACCACGGGTATGAGCACCGAGCGGAACGAACCTAAAAAGAGGAAGATGACCACGATCACGATGAGCAGCGTCTCGGTGAGCGTCGTCAGCACTTCGTTAATCGCGTCCTGAATGTAGGCGGTTGAATCATAAGGAATGCCGGCCTTCATCCCAGGCGGCAACTGCGCCTGAATTTCCGGTATTGCCGCACGGACCTTCTTGATCACCTCGAGGGAGTTAGCGGTGGGGAGAACCCATATCCCCATGAACGTCGCCGTCTCTCCGTTGAAGCGAACGTCCTGCTCGTAGTTCTGCGCGCCCAATACGACATCCGCAATCTCGCCCAAGCGGACTACGACTCCCTTGTCCTGGAGGACCACAAGTTGACGAAATTCGTCAGCAGTGCGCAGATCGGTGTTGGCGATCAGGTTCACCGATACCATAGAACCCTTGGTTTGCCCGAGCGCCGAAAGGTGGTTGTTCTTCGATAACGCGTCTCGCACCGCGGAAGCCGAAATGCCCAGCGCCGCCATTTTGTCCGGCTTGAGCCAGATTCGCATCGCAAACGTGCGGTCGCCGAGGATGTCAGCGCGCTGCACACCGCTGATGGCGCTTAGCTTCGGCTGCACCACTCGCGTCAGATAATCGGTGATCTGGTTTTGATCAAGACTGGCGGATGAAAAACCCAGGTACATCGCAGCAAACTGGGTGTCCGCCGTTTGCAGGTCAATAACCGGCGCCTGCGATTCGGGCGGCAGATCATTGCGAACCTGGGCCAGCTTTGCCTGAATCTGCGTGAGCGCAGCGTTGGTGTCGTAGTTAAGCTTCAGGTGGACGGTGATTGTGCTCACTCCCTGGGCGCTAGACGACTCCATATAGTCGATACCGTCCGCGCTGGCAATGACGCGCTCGATCGGCGTGGTGATAAATCCGCGAACCAGGTCCGCGTTAGCGCCGACATAAACCGTCGTGACCTGCACCACCGCGATGTCGCTGCGCGGATACTGACGCACACTCAGCGATCGGATGGACTGCAGCCCGGCAATCAGAATTACCAGGCTAACGACGACCGAGAGAACCGGCCGCTTTATAAAGAGATCGGTGAACTTCATTCTTAGCTGTCCTGGGGTTTAGGAGCGGGACTATTTCCCGGCTGGACTTTGTTGTTAACTTGGACCGCGGCGCCGTTGCGCAACTTAAATACGCCCGATGTCACCACTGCTTCGCCAGGGTTTAATCCCGAGATGACCGCGACCTGATCTCCGCGCGCGCCCTCGACCTTGACGAATTGCTGACGCACGCCGCGATAGGTTTTGCCCGTGGGATCCTTGAGATCCGTGATGACAAAGACCGAGTCGCCGTACGGAGCGTAATTGATGGCGGATGCTGGCAGCGCAATGACAGAACGGCTTGCACCCAGCGGCATCTCCACTTGAACGAACATTCCCGGCCTTAGCTTACCTTCGGGATTAGAGAGCGTCGCCTGGACCTGGATATTGCGGGTAGTTGGGTCGACTTCCGAGTCAATTGCTGTAACGCTGCCGGCGAACACCTTCCCCGCGACGTCTTCCGTGGTGACGCGCAGATTCCGGCCGACATGCACCTGGGCGGCCGCCTGCTGCGGCACGCCGACGTTCACATAGATCGGGTTCAAAGACTGGTTGGAAACCACCGGACTGCCGGCGGGCAGGTACTGCCCCAGGTTGACCTTGCGGATGCCCAGGATTCCTGAAAACGGCGCCCGAATTGTCTTTCGGTCAATCGTGGCACGGATCTCCGCCACATTTGCTTCTGTGGCCTTTTGCTGGGCCGTGGCCTGGTCGTAATCCATCCGTGAAATGACGCCGGCATTTACCAATTCCTGCATCCGGCCAAAATTCACCTTCGCCAAGTCGCGCTGCGCTTCCAGCGAGGCCAGTTGGGCCCGTTCCTGCCGGGTATCCAACTCGACCAGAATTTCCCCTTCCCTCACCGCCTTACCGGAATCGAAGTTGATTCGCGCGACGGTGCCAGGAAGGTCGGCACTGACCATGACGCCGTGAACAGCCTCGATGGTGCCGATTGCGGTCATGCTCGCCGGCCACTGCTCCCGCTGCGTCACAATGCTGGTAACCGCTTCCGGAGGTGGCTGAAACGCGCCAGCGTGCACGGCCGATTCAATTTGCCGGAATTTAGCGAAGCCCAGGGCCATGATGACCACTGCCATCACGCCCAGCACGAGGATCAATCTCTTTGCCATTGGTTCTCCTTACAAGAAAAAGTTCTGCATACACGGGTAGAGAGCAGACACGGAAAGTCGCGGCGTAGCCGCTTCAATCCTATCCCAGGAGTTATCCATCGCCCCCGAAATCCTTGACACAGATGCGCTTTCCCACATCAGATTTCCCTGTTCAGGAAAAGGATTCAGAGCTTTAGCAAGTGCAGTATCATGGTCTGCATCTCCCCAAAAGGGGCAGCCACAGCCAAGCCGGGCTCTACTTATTTGTCGAATGAGCGGTGGCGAAATCGACAGTTTCAGTGGTTTTTTGGAAGTGTCTTGTTATTGCAATGTCTTGTTATGGCTTGGATTCGTTGCCCTCTAGCGGGCGCGTTCTGTACCCAGGCAGTCCCGCAAAGAGAATTAGTGAGAAAAAGCTGTAGTTTCATCACTTTTTACTCTTATGTACTTTCGCTCGAGTACCCGCAGGCGCTTTCCTCTTCAATTTGATCTGATTGTAATGCATAGCGGCACGGACGAGATTTTTTAGAGCACGCTCATTAATCTCATCGCCCTCGAAAAAATCGATCGCTCGCCACGCGTTGCCTCCGAGGCCCGCGTTGAAGAGCTTGTCAGGATCTGGGAGCCTCGCCCCGTGGGAAAAGGTAACCTTCACCTTATCTTTGTGGGCGTTGCCGACCGCGATCAT
>DATNNO010000018.1:0-2054 GCA_035601775.1 Terriglobales bacterium
GGGCTGAGCCATGTAGGCGGGAGTGCCAACCACCACTCCCGCTTGCGTCAACCCCATGGCTTCCGTGGAAAGAATCGAGGGCTCTTCCGCCGTGGATGGTTCGGGCAACGCTTTGGCCGAGGGTATAAATTGAACTGTGTAAACGGCCATCGAAGGGATCACACTAAGGAGACCCGATGGCTATCGACCTCAAACTCATCGACAAGTTGCTGGCGGATTACAAGAACCCAGAAGACATCATAGGCGAGAACGGTCTGCTGAAGCAGCTGACCAAAGCTCTGCTGGAGCGGGCCATGCAGGCTGAGCTGACCGAGCATCTCGGCTATGAGAAGCACGACCCGGCCGGCCACAACAGCGGCAACTCGCGCAATGGCGCGACGACCAAGACGCTGAAAGGCGATTTCGGAGAGGTGCCGCTGGAAACGCCGCGCGATCGCAACGGCAGCTACGAGCCGAAGATCGTAGGCAAGGGCCAAACGCGGTTCACTGGTTTCGACGACAAGATCATCTCCATGTACGCGCGGGGCATGAGCACGCGCGAGATCCAGGGACACCTGGAAGAGATCTACAAAGTCGAGGTGAGTCCAACGCTGATTTCCAACGTCACCGAGGCAGTGATGGAGGAGGTCAAGAGTTGGCAGAGCCGCCCGCTGGATTCGGTATATCCGATCGTGTACTTGGACGCCCTAGTGGTGAAGATTCGCGAGACGGGCCACGTCCGCAACAAGGCGATCTACGTGGTGATTGGCGTCAACATGCAAGGCAACAAGGAGGTGCTGGGGCTATGGGCGGGTCAGGCCGAGGGAGCGAAGTTCTGGCTGCAGGTGCTGACCGAGCTGAAGAACCGGGGCGTGGCTGACATGTTCATCGCCTGCGTAGATGGGCTGAAAGGATTCCCCGAATCGATTGCCACGGTGTTTCCGGAGGCGCAGGTGCAGTTGTGCATCGTGCACCAGGTGCGCGCTTCGCTGAATTACGTATCGTGGAAACAGCGCAAAGCGGTGGCTGCGGATTTACAGACGATTTACCGCGCCCGCACGGTCGAAGAGGCTGGGCACCGGCTCGATGAATTCGCCGCGAAATGGGATGGAGTGTATCCCACGATCAGTCAGATGTGGCGCCGGAAGTGGGAGCATCTAACACCGTTCTTCGCCTATCCGGCCGACATTCGCAAAGTGATCTACACCACCAACGCGGTGGAGTCGCTGAATATGTCGCTGCGAAAAGTGATCAAGACCCGCGGCTCGTTTCCTAACCCGGAAGCCGCCATGAAACTGCTGTACCTGGCTCTGGAGCACATCGCCAAGAAGTGGACCATGCCGGTGCAGAACTGGAAAGCCGCTTTGCAGCGTTTCGCGATTCTGCTCGGCGACCGTGTTCCGAAAGCGGAACTGGCGTAAATCGTCACAATATGAAGAATCGGAAGAAGAACATTTCTGGGATGGGGGCTCTGCCCCCAAACCCCCGAGATTTATCGCTTTCGCGCCAGGATTCCTGGACCGAGAGGCGAGCTGCGCTCGCCACCTCGGAATCCCGGCCCCTGAGTCGGCGCTCGGGTTGCGTCTCCGCAGAGCCCTACCCTCCGCTCAGGTCCGTTCAGTCTACCAGGGACGCGCTACAAAAGTCTGGCCGTTTACACAAAAAACTTGACGCGCCCCCGCCCCTATGCCGATCAATGAGCCTTATCGGGCGGAAGATGTGCAGCAGGTAGATTACTTGCTGGCTGGCGAACATGGGCTCGACCGCAGCAGCCTCTCTAAGTTTGGGGCCGTCCTTTATCTTTTATCACTTCCCTGGGAGCCGCCTTTGCCATCGCCACCGCCGCGACCTACTCCCCCACCACGGCCGTCGGCGCCGCCCATCTGGACACGGCTGCCCGGAGCCAAGCGCAATTGGCCTTCCGTAACCACCGTCTCGCCGGCCTGAACGCCTTTATCGATCACCATATCCTGGTCCAAGCGCAGCCCCGTCGTTACCGGACGCAGCTCTACGCTGCGGTCGTCTTTCACGACGTAGACATACGTGCCATCCTGCCCGGTCTGAACCGCCTGATT
>DATNNO010000019.1:0-8729 GCA_035601775.1 Terriglobales bacterium
GCTGAAGTAGAGGAAACCGCCGACTTCGACGGCCTGGGAAAACGGGCCGACCGGCGGCGCAAGTTCGGGCGAGGTAATTGCGGTCTTGCTCATGGCAAACTCCTTTGGATACTGGGTTAGATGGTCAGGATGGTGGAGCCCGAGGTTGCGCGCGCTTCCAATGCCCTGTGGGCGTCAGCAGCATCCTTGAGTGCAAAGCGCTGGTTGACGTTAATGCGCACCTTTCCCGAAGCCACCACATTGAACAACTCGTTAGCGGAAGCTTCAAGCTCTTCTCGTCGCGCGATGTAGTGGAAGAGGATAGGCCGTGTCAGAAAGAGCGAATCCTTCTGCGACAGTAGAACGGGTGCAATAGGGTCGATTGGACCGGAAGATTGTCCGAACGTCACCATCAAGCCACGCGATCTTAGACAATCGACCGAGCGTAAGAACGTGTCCTTGCCGACGGAATCGAAGACCACCGGCAGTTTCTCGCCGCCTGAGATACGAGAAACCTCCGCGACGAAATCCTGTTTGGAATAGAGGATGGTATGTTTGCAGCCGTGGGCGTGGGCCAGCTCGGCCTTGGCTTCTGTCGAAACGGTGCCAATGACCGTCGCGCCGAGGGCGGCCGCCCACTGACAGAGAATGAGCCCGGTCCCGCCGGCTGCGGCGTGCACGAGGATCAAGTCACCCGCCTTGACGGGATAAACCTGCCGGATCAGCACCTGAGCAGTCATACCATGGAGCATCATCGCGGCTGCTTGATCGAAGGAGATCGCATCGGGCAAGCGCACCAGTCGATCGGCCTCGATGAGCCGCATCTCGGAATAGCCACCGGCGGGACCGGCATAGGCCACCCGATCGCGGACTTTCAGACCACGCACATCCTGCCCGATCGCCTCGACGGTCCCGGCACCTTCGAGCCCCGGAATAAAGGGAAGCGGCTGCGAGTAGTATCCCGTGCGGTGATAAACATCGATGTAGTTGAGGCCCACCGCCGCCTGGCGCAGGCGCACCTGACCCGACCCGGGCTCACCGACCTCGATCGGTGTCCAGTTCAGAACCTCGGGACCGCCAGTCTGCCGAATTTGAATCGCATGAGGCATCAGGGTTTCCAAAACTTCCTGCTCTTTGTAACGGAGAACCGACAATTCTACAAGTTCATTATTCTCACCATGATATTGCTGTTTCTGCACGATTCTGCTATTCGTTGGGGGGAAGATTCAGGAGTACTTTAGGAGGTTCCCTTGCTCGATATTACACAACATAGCCTTTGAGCGAACTGCACCTCATACTGTCACTCGTCGCAAGCCTGAGCCACGCATAAGACGCCGCCCAGTCTCAGCGAGCTTCGAGCTGGACGATCGAACGGGGAAAGCAGGATACCCAGTTAACTGATATCGTCTGCGTTGCCTACCGCTCCCACCGCGACCTGCACACAGATGTCCCTGAGTATTCTTTCGTCATTGGGCCTGAAAACTCCGATACGATTTCTGGATTGCCGCGCTACCTTGCCGCGCACGTGCGAGAAGCCGAGTCAGCATCCGTTTACGCCCAAATGATGGCGCTGCATCGGGAATTTCCAAATCGCTCAGCGGACGACATTCAGAACGACGTGCGCGTAAAGAAGTGGAAACTGACTGAAATGAATTGCCCAGCTATCAAGGCACAATTCTCGAAGTTTCAGCAACTGCGCCTCGCTCTGCCGCAATTTGATGTTGTCATTCTTCACCCGTTGATACACGAGTTTCGCATTCGAGCGGGTGGTGGGGATATGGAAGTGGCTTTGTACGACGACGAGAACTCGCTTGTCCCGTGGGCCATTGAGACGCGGCACGCACTTGAGCTGTGTGCGACGCATTCCCATTAAGCCCTCGACGCTTCAACTGTCGTTAACAGGCCATAGCGCTCAAAACCCCGGTCAATGAGTGCTATGGCGATTTATCAACAGTAAGCAAGTGGGGCAAGGAGGAACGACCCTTTCCCACTGAGGAAGTCTGGCCTTTTCAGTGACGGGACGCTGTAGCGACCAACTTGGACAGTCTTGAGTTTGAAATCGGGGCGAAGCGTTTTCAGGTCGGGGCGTTTGGAAGAAGCTCCTGCCTTCTCCAAACCATGCTTCAGGCTGAAGGCGTAGACGTTGTAGTCGCTCGAACCGATATAGACCGTCCCATTCACGACTGCGGTTGGGGAATTTGCCCCGGAGCCTGTGAGATAGCTCCACAGCCTCACGCCGGTCCGGGCATTCAGAGCGTACACGTTGCCGTCGTCGGAGCCGATATAAACCACTCCATTGGCCACGGCGGGGGAGGACAATACACTGCCGCCGGTGGTGTAACTCCACAGCTTGGCGCCAGTGCGGGCATCCACAGCGTATACGTTGCCGTCTAAAGAGCCGAAATAGACCGCCCCGTTTGCCACGGCGGGCGAGGAATACACGAAGTCGCCGGTGGTGTAACTCCACAGCAGCTGGCCGGTGCGTGCGTTAAGTGCGTACAAGTGGTGGTCGTCCGAGCCGACGTACACGACTCCATCTGCCACAGAAGGCCCATTCACGCTATAGTTGACACCGCCGGCATAACTCCACAACTTGGCACCGGTCCGGGCATCCAGCGCGTAGAGAGTGTTGTCGGGGTAGCCCGAGCCGGCATAGACCACTCCTTCTGCTACCGCCGGCGGATCATCGACGGGGCCCTGGGTGAGGTAGCTCCACAGCTTGACACCCTTACGTGCGCTTAGCGCATAGACGTTAGAGTCGACCGATCCAATGTAGACCACGCCATGTGCGACCGCCGGGCCCGAGAACACGGCCTCGCCGGTGTTGTATTTCCACACCTCGGCGCCGGTGCGGGCACTCACCGCGTACACGTTGTCGTCCTGTGAGCCGAAATAAACCACACCATCCACCACGGCGGGCGAGGAAAAGACATAGCCGCCCGTGGGAAATGTCCACACCACGGTTCCTGTTCGGGCGTTCAGCGCGTACAGGTTGCCGCCATCCGATCCGACATAAACCGTCCCGTTCACGACTGCGGGCGAGGATCTCACCCAGAGGTTGGTAGCGTAGCTCCACTTCAAGTCGAGGCCCGGAGCCGTGTTGGGGTTCAGCACATTCTCATACGGATTCAGGCGAGTGCCATCGGCATCAAAGTGGAACTGCGGCCAATCAGTCTGTACCAGGAACGCCTCTTGAGCGCCTTTATCGTTGTTCCGCTCCAGCGCCGTGATCCAATGTCTGCCCGGAGGCGAAGTGCGTGGTGCGCGAATTC
Source organism: Terriglobales bacterium (assembly GCA_035601775.1). GTDB lineage: Bacteria > Acidobacteriota > Terriglobia > Terriglobales > Acidobacteriaceae > JABDBE01. The sequence goes on from DATNNO010000019.1 coordinate 3,252, forward strand.
CAGCATTCTTGAATTCGCCGCGTCCATTGGTGACGATGAGCGCTTCATCCTTCGTGCCGAAATAGATATCCACTCCCACGTTCGGCTCGAAGCCGCGTCCCGACACGAGAATCCTAGTCGTCGGTGGTCCACTCTTCTTGGAGAGAGTGATGGAAGGCGCGGCACTGGAGATGCCACAGAGCAACAGACATGTGGCGAACCGAAAGACACAGAACTTGGAAAGAGTGGGGGACGCTCTAGGCTGCTGCGACGACGGTTTCACAAATCCCTCCCGCCGGACGCCACTATTGTAACCCCGGCAGCAAGCCCTTCCGGGACGAGGGTCACACGTTGTTGGTCAAAATCGTTAAGCCGCTAAAAGCCAGTCCACTGACGTTAACAGGCCATAGCACTCATTGAGAATTGGCCGAACCCTCGCGGGTCAATGAGCGCTATGCGATGTTTCGACGACAACCTTCCGAAGATTCCGCCAACTCCACGGCCTTCATTGACTTGCCAGTTCGAGAGACATAAGATTTCGCCCCAGTGGGACGTATGGGTAACACGGACCACATGCGAAAGGGATTGACTCTTATGCCTAAGGTCAAAGCTAACAACATCACGATGAACTATGACCAACAAGGAAGCGGAGAGCCCCTCATTCTCATTCCTTTTTTGGCCGCTGATTACGCCTGCTACGTCTTCCAGGTGGCAGAGTACGCCAAGCACTTTACCTGCATCTCGCTCGACCTCCGAGGGACTGGCGAAACAGACAAACCCGAAGGCGTCTATTCCACCGAGCTTTTCGCCGACGATGTCGACGCTTTTATGCAAGCCTTGGGGATCCGCAAGGCGCATATCTCCGGTTTATCCCTCGGCGCGGCGACCGGCATGTGGCTGGCGGCTAAGCATCCCGACAAGGTTCAGTCGTTGTCGCTGCATAGTGGCTGGCCGAAGACGGACCCCTTCCTGAAGACCGTAGCCGAAGGTTTTCAGGTAGTGGCAAAAGCGCTTGAGAGCGTTCCTTAAATGGTCATTCGCGCAATTTTCCCCTGGTGCCTTACGCCCGAACTCTATGCCGCCAAGCCAGAGTACATCCAGGCCCTGGCAGACTTTGTTCTGAGCCGGCCAGCGCAGCCTCTCGCGGCTTTCATCCAGCAGTCGAATGCCGTAATAGCCCATGACGTGGAGGCGCAGCTTGGCAGGATTACGGCGCCGACGCTGATAACATTCGGACGTTACGACCTGGCGACATCCACGCGGTTTGCTGATCGGATGATCGGTAATATTCGCGATTCCGAGCTGCTGATCTTTGAGGGGTGTGCGCACGCGCCGATCTATGAGAAGGTCGAGGAGTTCAATCAGAAGACCTTACGGTTCTTGCAACGCCACAAGGGAGCGGTCGCCGCATAGAGCGCGGAAACAACTTCCAATTCCGAATCATTGCTCGGCAGTTGACGTTAACAGGCCATAGCGCTCAAAACCCCTCAATGAGTGTTATAGGGATTTTTCGTCAACAACGGGAAGGAACCAAACTGAAAACGAAAAGGCCGAACCTTTAGCCCGGCCTTGCAGAAAAGTCGCTAGACTTAGTGAGGGGTCGCTGCCGTTTGTTTCACGCGCCAAGCTGGAATTGCCGAGGCCCCGGTCGCAAGGTGTCCAAGGGTGGCTGGCTGAAGCGTGACCACACCCGGCCCCTTGGTCTTTCCCGTGATGATTGGCTTGCTGGGGATGGTCTCGTAGGCGTAGCCGGTCAGAGTGCAGGTCATGTATCCACTGTGACCCGGCACGACGTTGAATCTGGCCCAGCCAAAATGCGTCTTGCCGTTGATCAAAAACTTCAACCCAAGATAATGATTCCTGATGCCCTTCCCACTATTCGCCCAGGGTCCGTTAAATTTCGTGGAAGCGTTGTTGATGGTGTAAGTGTTGTGGATCATCACTCTCCCACCGCGAGGAAACCCTGCTTCGATACGTGCGCCTGCGGGCAGAGCGGTAGCATAATTACCCTCGCGCCATACCTCGTTCTGCCGGTAAAGGGGAGACACATACAGAGCGAAGATAGCGGTTGCCATCGAAAACCTCGAAGTAGCCTGCAAGAGAAAATCGGTGACGCCATCGTGATTAAGATCGAGATGGAAATTCGTGATCTTCTCGTGAGCCGGCGTATAGACGATTTTCGCTTCACACGGCTGCGCCAGAGCAAGCATGCTGACTCCCGCCGCACTTGCCGCGAGAGCGTATGCATTAAGTTGGCGATGCTGTGATTCGGAAAGTTTATAGGGATGCCTTGATGCGCGCTTCATAGCTTCTCCGACAGCGGCCTATTATCCGTCGCCTCGGATTGATGGGCAAGCGATTTCTCAAGTGTTGTTATCAGGCCATTACACGTTTTGACTACTGGTCAATGAGCGATATGGCGATATTTCGCCAACCATCACGACGGATCGCTGGTGAAACCACGATTTTCGCCAACAGCCGGATCGTTTCCGAGTTGCCGACCATCCACGCACGACAGTCTCGGTCTCTTCCATCAACTCTGATTGTCGCCGTGTCCCCTCCACGACTGGCCGACTTCAGCCGGCAACTAGACCCGAGCGCAGAATTTCGCCGAGTTCTCTGATCGGTGCTACTCTGACGGCTATCTTAACTTCAACCTAGTTCAGCTCTAATGACATGTAGGCGACTCTTATATCAATGTCCAGGAGGATGGAGATGAGTGTTCTAGCAATGGTTAGAATGATCGCGATTTTCTCGTCTGGAATATTCGCAGGCATTCTTTTCGGTGATCGCATGGGAGCTACCTTTGCCCGGCCCTCTTTGAGCCCATCCAGTTTTCTTCAGTTTCAACGGATCCAGCACGTTCACTTCGCACGGATGATGCCACCGTTGACGTTAGCCGCCATCGCAGGTGCCCTTGGTTGGCTGATCATGGTGCGCGCACAGTGGAACAGTTCCCAGTTTTCACTCGTGGCCGTGGCGACGGGAGCAATGGTTCTGGCAGCCGTCCTCACCTTCCGAGTGAACATTCCTATTAACAATCAACTCATGACGTGGAACGTCGCGGCCCCGCCGGAAAATATGAGAGAAATCTGGAATCGCTGGGAAAAGATACACACCATCCGCACCATTCTCTGGTTATCAGCCTTTGCTCTTGAAGTGACCGCCCTGGGTATATTGGCTCACCGTCAATGAGTGCAATGGCGATTTTACAATAACTATCCCATGGCTTTGTGGGGAACGGACAGAAGGATGTACACTGATCGCTGTTTTTGAGTCAAGGAGACCCGGCTGGACAATGCCGCCAGACCCTCGTACCGGAAACTCACCTCGTCGCCCAAGGCATTGGCCCTGCCCACGAAGACTCCGAGCAAGGAGGATTTAGTCATGACAAGCAAGAGATCTTCCATCGGATTGAGATCGGCCTTGGCGATCTTGGCTGTGACCCTGATCGAGGCGAGCACCTGGGCGGCTCCCCGGGAGAAGGTGCTGTACAGCTTCGGGAGGCAGGGCGGGGACGGGTTATACAGCGTGATCTTCGATGCTTCTGGCAATTTCTATGGCACGACTTACTTTGGGGGAGCTTTTAACGCCGGTACGGTGTTCGAGGTGATGCACAAAGCGAGCGGGGGCTGGACCGAGAAGAATCTGTTTGACTTCAGCGACGGCGCGGAGGGGGCATATCCCTCCGCTGGCCTGACCGTCGATGTCGCTGGCAATCTCTACGGCCCGACCTACGCGGGCGGTGCCCATGGCGTCGGTACGGTGTTCGAGTTGAGTAAGACCAGGAAGGAATCCTTGCGGTACAGCTTTGCCGGGGGGACCGACGGATGTTATCCCTTTGGAGCTTTGCTCGTGGACAAAGCAGATAATCTGTACGGCACCACCCTCAACTGCGGCACCTCCGGATATGGAACAGTGTTCAAGCTGAGTAAGAGTGGCAAAGAGACTGTGCTGCACAGCTTCGCCGGGGGATCGTCGGACGGGGAATACCCCTTCTCCACAAGTTTACTCATGGACAAGAACGGCAACCTATACGGCGTCACCAAGCAGGGTGGCTCTTCTAATGAAGGAGTGGTGTACAAGCTAAGTACGGGCGGTAAGCTAACGGTGCTGCATAGCTTCGCTGGGGGAACGCGGGACGGATGTATTCCTTACGGGACTCTGGCGATGGACAAGCAGGGCAATCTCTATGGAACTACCACTGGGTGCGGTTCCTCCAGCGATGGAATCGTGTGGAGGGTGAGCAACAAGGGCGCCGAGATTGTGCTGCACAACTTCACCGGAAACGCGTCGGACGGAGCAGGTCCCCTAGCCGGTGTGGTTATGGACGCGAAGGGCAATCTCTACGGCACGACGTTCACTGGCGGCGCTTATAACTACGGGACCGTGTTCGAGGTGACGCCCAAGGCGGGCGGGAGCTGGACGGAGCAGGTGCTGCATAGCTTCGGCAACGGCCATGACGGGGTCTCTCCCCAGGCCGGCTTGATCTTCGATGCCTCGGGCAATATCTACGGCACAACGTACGCGGGCGGTACCTATGGCGGCGGTACGGTGTTCGAGGTTACACCTTAGCTCCACCCAGCCCGCCCCAACGGGCAGGGGTGGCACCAACGACGGTGTGATGCTTTAGAAAGCTTTGTTCCAAAACCGCTCGTTGACGTAACCACCAGTGCACTCGTTGAGAATTGACCGATCCGGGTCAATGAGTGCTATGGCGATATTTCGCCAGTTGAATCCCCCAGTCCGATGAACGGAATCTATTTCGTCGGCGTCTTGCTCAATAGAAAACCTTGATAGGCTAAGTACGCCGCGATGGCTAGCCCTATCCAGCTAATCCAAACTGGCATGACTGCGCCTTCAATGGTGACCCGCCACCCACGAAGGAGGCGGACAGCATGAAGGAGAGCTACCAGAGAGAAGAGTACTGCAGTGACCAGAGAAAAGGTTCGTTGCGTCATTTTCAACCTCCGAAGAACTTGGGGTCAAACTTCGAAGCCATGCTTGAGCTTTTACTTCGCCAGAATCGGTGTCAAGTTCGCTCATTCCTCGCGCCGAAACTCCGAAATAACTTCGATAGCTCCAACAATGTTTTCGTTCAATCTGTGCAGATCTCCCGCAGGTATCCAGTATTCCCGATGCTCCGCACTGCCGACGATGTGAATCTCGTACTGGTTCAAAAACTCGGTTCGCACCATGAAGCGCAGCACATACCCCACGAAGCCTGAAATTTCGTCCTTTGGATTCCAGTCGCGAGCAATTCGCGTTGCGTACTGTTCATTGAGCACAGGGTAGAAAAACGGTTGTTGTGGCAATCGGGGCGGGAATCCACAAAATCCAGATGCCCGAATAAGCTCGAATTCCGCTTGTCCAACAGGTCGGTACAGGGTCGAAACTTCTTCTGGCATCGGTTTCAGAGTAATGCACCACACGGAAAAGACGACACTTATTTCACGCCGATACGACTCACCCGTGCGGTAGCTGATCAGCGGCATCTTA
>DATNNO010000020.1:0-18572 GCA_035601775.1 Terriglobales bacterium
AGACGGTTGAGTTCTGGGTGGTTCCCGCCGGCGCTACCTTCTCGGGCGAAGGCACGCAGCCGGTGAATGAGTCCAAGGTCAAGGCGGTCCCGGATCACCCGCGCGCAGCAGCACGAAAGAAGGCGAAGGCTCCGGCTCAGCAATAAGCACACTCGAAGTCTCGGCACTCAAGAGGAATGCGGATGATGTAGAGCGGACACTCCTGTCCGCTCCTCTTGACCTGAGATAATGTAGAGCGGGCGCCCCCGCCTGCTGTTCCTGACCTCGCGATTGCGGGTGGCCCACCTTTTACGATAGTCCCATAACTTAGGTTTGGGGTGCCCCGTCCTTTCGCGTTCTGTGCGGGCGGGTGCCAGCGGCATTTGTTTAGGCGATTCGAAATGTGATTGTTATCACTGGGACACTACACTAGGCGTAGTGCTCGCTCCTTCTGATCCGGCGGATGCCAAACCATTGCAAGATAGCAAAAGCCAGCACCAACTCAGCCACCAATGCTACAATCCACTTTCCGCCAACGCTGAAAGGCACAAACAGGATCAGAACGTAGCTGCCCACGACCCAGATAAGGTCCATGACGACGGCAACCCAAGCGTCCGTGATCTTTATTTTCGGCCTGCGGGCGTTGAGCAGTAGAGTGGCGGCGTACCCGATCAGTCCGAATCCTAAGATCGCAAGACTGATTTTCTCGGGAAGGCCCAGGAACTGAACCAGCCAGCGATTGGCAAATAGAATTGCCACACCCGAAAGAATTGAGAACAGTGCATTGCCCATCAGTGCCTTTTTCAAGAGGCGCTGAGGTTCCTCGTTGGATTGATTCATAGACTTACTCCTTTCCGTTTGGAATCTCTTAGTGCCCGCTGGCTCGACGCCACGGTGAGTCGGTCTGCAATCGCCTGGCGGGCACGCAAGAATGCAGATTTGTCGTTGAAGAGCTTGAAGGCCCAGTTGGCCTCCTGCACGTAGGCGTGGAGTTCAAAGGCGAGTTGCGCGGGTTCTGTGGACGCGCGTATTTCTTTTCTTGATTGCGCAAACGCGATTTCTTCTTGGAGTCCGACCATCCAAGCCTTGGTGAGCGCGGCAATCTGATCGCGGACCGGGCCTGGCCGGCTGTCGAACTCGGCAGACGCCGCCGCAAAGAAGCAGCCACCACGAAACACGATTCTTTCCACATACCCCAGCCAACTCTCCAGCATCGCCTTAAGGCGGGCCAGACCGCGCGGGCTGCTGACGGCAGGTTGCACCACCTGCTCCAGGAAGATTTGCTTGGCGGTCTCGACCGTCGCCAACTGTAGCTGTTCTTTAGAACCAAAGTGGGCAAAAATTCCGGTCTTGCTCATCTGCAATTCTGAGGCAAGACGCCCAATGGAAAGGCCCTCCAGCCCTTCCGCCGATGCAACGTCGACCGCGACACTTAAAATCTCGCGACGGGTCTTGGTGGCCTGATCGGTGCGGTAGAGAACAGCAGGTTTCATAGAACGACCGTACTATATAGTACGGTCGTTCTATGCGTCAAGTCCCAAATGGACGAAGTTCACGGCGGGTGGCCGAGCCTTTCAAATAGGGGGCTGGCCTAAGCCGGCGGCAACCCGTCTCGGGTGCAAATCTAAATCACGCACAAAAGCAGGGTGCCCCATCCTTCCGCGCTCTTTGCGGAAGGGTGGGAGGCGAGAAAGCAGGCCCACTCATCTCCACTTCGCCAACCCGTATGCGGCGCCACCAATGTCAGGTCCGGGGCAACACCGGTCCCGCTGGTTTTTGGGCTTGACCATACTTTTCCAATCAGATAAGCTATGCTATAGGGTATTATCCATCGGATAATGTCTGATCTTTGACAATCTGACCCGGGCAAGTGCGCAGCGTGCGCTTCGCGGAGTCTGCACTGCGGTTGCAGCCGCAAAGCGGCGAAAGAATGCAGCCCATGGCGCAAGCCATGGGAAAAACCGGCAAACTGAGAAGCCCCAGCGGGGCGAAAGACAGGCTCGCAAGGCAGAGCCGCGCCGATGCCGACCAACTCCGGCCTAGCCCCAAAACAGAACGCGGAGCTCGACGTACCCGCCCTAACTCCCATGTTCTCTAGATTTTGCGTGTAACTCCTGTAAACTCAAAGATCTAGCACATAGTCGCAAAATTGATCCTTTGTTTTCTGGATTTTGCACACGAAGGGGGAGGGGGGTACCCGGTACTAAACAGTAAACCCCGTCCCAATGTGGGCGCAGTACGGAAAAGAGGCGGGGCTAGTGGCCGGTCAAGTTTCGAGGGCTAGCGCAATCCGGCGCAGCCCTTCGCCAAACATTTCCGTGTTCACGCCCATGCCGATGCGGAAATGGTTGGGCATCCCGAAGAATCGTCCGGGTACCGCTGAAGTCTCATATTGCGTGCGGAGCCGTTGCAGAAATTGCTCGGCGTCGCCGTTTTTCAGCCGCAGAAATGAAGTCGTTCCAAATGCAGTGCGTGCTGCGGAAACTCCCGTCTGCTGCGACAGAAACGCATTCAGCAAGACGCGATCGGCTTCAACGATCTTGCGCCCTCGCTCTCGAATTGCCGGGAGATGCTGGAATGCCACCACACTGAGCAACTCGGCGGGATGCGCCGGGATGGATCCGTAGAGATCGTTCAATCGCCACATGGCGCGCGCCAGGTCCGGCTGGGCAAGAATCCATCCACAACGCAGTCCACTCAGGCCGTAGACCTTGGTCAGACTGTTGGTGACGACGAACTCGGGGCCGAGATGATACGAAGTCCGCGGCGTGTTTTCGTAAACCGCATCGAGATAGACTTCGTCGACGAGCACGTGAGCTCCCACGCTCTTGGCCAAATCACCCACTTCCAGCAACACATAGTCTGGAGTCCGAACACTCGTCGGGTTGTGGAGATTGGTGAGGACGATCAACTTGGTCTTCGGGCTCAGAACGCGGAGAATCTCGGCTGGGTCAAGCGCGTAACCGCTCTCTTCCCTTCGCGCGAAGCTCTTAACGTCTGCGCCTAAGTACGAAGCCGCCGCGGTCAGCAGTTCGTACGTGGGATGCTCGATCAGCACTTCGTCGCCCGGATCAACTAACGCAGCCATCGCCAAGTGATTCGCCATGGAGGTTCCGGCGGCTGCAACCACGAAGTCTGGATCGACTCCGCACTTGTTTGCGATGGCGCGCTGCAAAGGGTCGTAGCCGTATGCGCTGTCGCCGTTGATCTGCAGTTGCTCGATGCTCACGGGAAGTTCGCCCAAGGGAAAGCCGGCAACGCCGCTGGACGCGAGATTGAACCGCGCGCTGCTGTGCAACTTTGCCCAAGGCATGTATTCGGAATGTCTTTGTCTCATAGTTCTTGTGGGGACGGCGAGCGACGGGTTCGCCGGCTCCAATACAAATATACGGGGATGCCCGCCAGCAGAATACCGAATCCGATTGCACTGTTCCCCGGAGAGCTGGCAACCGTGCTGATCACAATGCACGCAGAGGCCAGCACGAACAGAGCAGTGCTGTAAGGATGGGCGGGCGTGAGGTAGATGCCAGCCAATGTCGGCAATTCAGAACGGCGGCGGAACACGAAAAGCGATGCCGCAGTCAAGCCAAAAAAGATGAAATCGATAGAGACGACGTAGCTCAGGATGTGTTCGTAACCTCCGACAACGGCGATCACAGCCGCGGTCAGACCTTGCAGAACGATGGCAACGACCGGCACTCCAGAGCTGGGAGAGAGCCAGCCGACGCTCTTGAAGAAAAGACCGTCGCGAGCCATCGTATAATAAACTCGAGGCGCGGTCAGAATTCCCTGGCTGAGAAACCCGAGGGTGGAAATGGCAATGCCGAATGCGATCCATTGCGCGCCCCGATCACCGAGTGCCACGCGCATGACCGACGAAGCCGGCGTGCGAGTCGCCGCCAGCCCCGCGGGTCCGAGCACACGCACGCACACGAAATTCACGGCAAGATAGAGCAGCACTACGCCCAGCACGCCCGCAATCAATCCTCGAGAAAGGTTGCGAGCCGGATTTTGCATTTCGCCAGCAACGAAGCTCGCGGTTTGCCAGCCACCGTAGGCGAAGGCTACGGGGACCATCGCTGCTCCAACGGCGCGTGCAAGCCCAAAGGAAACCGGCTGATCCAACAGCGGCAAAGAATGAACCGAGCCGCCCCCAAAGCAGAGTCCCACCACAACCATGGCCGCGATGGCGGCGGCCTTGAGCAGCATAAGCACGCTCTGGACGTTGCTGCCGGCACGAACCCCGAAACAGTTGATAGCGGTTAGACCGAGGAGTGCGGTGACCGCGATCGGTCCATCAGCCGCCGAGAAGCCGGTGATCTCGCGATAGTAGCGGGCAAATGTGATGGCTACTGCCGCCATTCCGCCGGTCTGGATCACGAGCAGCAGAACCCATCCGTAGAGGAAGGCAACCGAGGGATGATAGGCTTCGCGCAGGTAGAGGTATTGACCTCCTGCGCCGGGCAGGCGCGTAGCCAACTCCGCCCAGATGAATGCGCCGAGCATGGCGACCGCACCGCCCACCAGCCAGACTCCCAGAATCAGGAAAGGAGTGTGGACTCGAAGCGCAACTACGTAGGGATTTATGAAGACGCCGGAGCCGACGATGCCGCCCATGACGATCATGGTGGCATCGAACACGCCCAGCAAGCGGCGGGGTTTGGAAGTAGCCAAGCGAGTAGGCTCAGTCCTTATCGCGCAAGCCGCGTTCTCAGAAATCAGCCGCCGGTGTTGCTACCAGCGTGGTTCGCGAGGCTGGCGGGCATGGCCCTGGTAGTCGTCACGGCCGCCACCGCCACCGCCGGAACGTCCACCACCGCCGCCTCCGGGACGTCCACCACCGCCGCGGGGTCCGCCGGGACCGCGCTCGGTCTTGGGACGCGCTTCGTTGATATTCAATGCACGTCCGCCGAGTTCTTTGCCATTCAGAGCAGCGATGGCTTTTTCGGCTTCGGCGGAGTCGGACATTTCGACAAATGCAAATCCTCGAGAGCGTCCGGTGTCACGGTCGGTGACCATGCTGACTTGATCGACTTTGCCGTGGGGTTCAAACAAGGTTCGCAGCTCCGCTTCCGTGGTGCTGTGAGGGAGGTTGCCAACAAAAAGCTTCTTCATGGATTTCCTTTTCCTGTGAGCCAACGCAAGACATCAGATTTCGTCGGCGAGTTTTGTAGAGTGCGGTGCGTGAGGATGCAGTGCATGCACGCGGTTCAATGGAAAAACTGTTTCCTCGCTGCTTAATGAGCAAGCCGGTCCTCTCAGTTGCGAAGGCACAGGCAGGATAGCTTCAGCGATGTTTCTTCGCGCCTGAGGTCCGGACAATTATACCTGCTTGCCCTTAACTGCAAGGAGAAATATGAAATTCCCACGTAAGATAGATTCGGGGGCACGATCCGTTTCGGTGCAGCCTCAACATCCCGGAAACGCCCTGTTACCTTGGATACCAATTCTCCTGCCGGCTATGTTGACTCATCTGCTATACTGTAGTTGCGTTTGATCGAAATCGGTTGTTGAGCAGCTTCTTGCGTACCAGCTAGTCCTGCCCTTAGTACCTCCGACTCGCACCAGCGTAAATAATCTGAAAAGGATACAAGCAACAAAATGGCAGAACAAGGAACAGTAAAGTGGTTTAACGACGCCAAAGGCTACGGCTTTATCAGCCGGCAGACTGGCGAAGATGTATTTGTGCATTTCTCGGCCATCCAGGCTGGTGGTTTCCGCAGCCTGCAGGAGGGTCAGAGTGTGGAGTTCGATGTCACCAAAGGACCGAAGGGCTGGCAGGCTGAGAACGTTCGCCCTCTGTAAGTCGGCGACGTTCAACTGAGATTCGTGCCCGCCAACCGCAACAAGGGGCGGGCACGTTCTACAAAGTTCCTATCCGTACTCCAGAGTGGAGTGTTCCGAATGCCGGTTGAAGCAAAGGGCTCGTTTGCAGTGATCCGTTACAACTTGCGGACCTATGAATCCGGCGGCGTTATGGCCGTCATCAAGGGCCGCGAAAACGCCGAGGCAATCCTGAAACAGTTTGAACAGAGCCAGACCTCCGATGACCGGCACATTGGGTGGCGCTACTTTCTGGAGAAGACCGACTTGAAGGTGGGGATGGATCCCGTCGAGGCTACGAACCTCCGCCAATCGCGTCTCGAGATGCGCGAGTCCGAAGCCTAGGCTCCGGCGGCTTTCTTTCCTTTCTCACATCTCGAAAATCAACTTCCAATCTGGCGTAAGTCTCTCCTAGCGGCCCAGCCGCATGCGGAGAAGACTCAACGCGTCGCCGACACATGTCCGGCACGTTTGCCGACTTTGATTTCGAGGGTTGAGCTGATTACTTTTAGCGCCTGCTTTCTCGCCTCCCACCGTTCCGCGAACGCGTCAGGGATGGGGCAACCTACTTCTGGATGTAATTTGGATTTGTACTGAAACGGGTTGCCGCCTGCATGGGCCAGCCCCTCAGTCTCACAGTTACCAATTCAAGTTGACAATACCTTGCTGAGATATTTCATCCCGGTATCGCACAAGACGGTGACAATGGTCGCGTCAGGTCCCAACTGTTCGGCTAATCGCAAACCGGCGATGACATTGCCGCCAGTGGAAGTCCCCGCAAAAAGGCCTTCCTCCCGGGCCAGTCGAATGACCATGGCCACAGCCTCTTCCGTGGAAACCTGTTCAATCTGATCGGCGATGTCCTCCTGCCAGAGCGGTACTATAAAACCCGCTCCGACCCCATCAATTTTATGAGCACCCGGCTGGCCGCCCGACAGAACCGGGGATTCAGAAGGCTCCACGGCAACGATTCTGATCTGTTCATTATGGCGGCGTAAGCCTTCCGAGGTACCCCGAAGGGACGCCGCAGTACCCACGCTCTGGACAAAGCCATCGATCTGTCCGTCGATCTGAATCCAGATTTCCTCCGCCATTTTGTGATAGGCCGCAATCTGGTCTTTATTGTTCAGCTGATCGGTCCAGAAGGCTCCAGTTTTTGCCGCGATGATGCGGGCGGCTTCGATCATGTCCCGGGTTAGTTTCTCCGTCATGCGCCCGCTCTCGCTTCGCACGATTTGAAGCCTGGCCCCCAGAATTTTCATATGATCGAGTTTTTCTCGGGCGAAGGCATCCGAAGTCACGATATGCAGGGGATATCCCTTCACCGCGCAGATTAGAGACAGGGACACGCCGGTGCTGCCGGCGGTATATTCGACGACAGAACCGTCCGCGGTGAGACGCCCGTCCGCCTCTGCCGCTTCGATCATGGCCAGCGCCATCCGGTCCTTCATGCTGCCCGTGGGGTTCTCGTTTTCCAGTTTCAGCAGGATGCGGGAGCCGTTCTTGGGTACGACCTTGCGCAAGGCCAACAAGGATGTGTTGCCGATGCAGTCCAGGATGTCCCGCCGCAATTCGTTCATGATGCCTGTTCCCTTTTCTGATGTGGCCCGATCAAACGGGTCACGATTTCCAAGTCTTTCTTGCCATTTTGGGAAGCTTTGCACCTAGAACTTCAATCCGTTCGATTACAGGTGGTTTGGAGAACAGTTCGCGCGCTTGCGCCATGAGCGCTTTGGCTATGGGACCATTTAGATGAGCTTGGCGTCCGCTTTCGTCCGTGAACGCGTCGAACACTCCAAAGGTCGTCGGCCCCAATCGTAGCGCGAACCATATAGGCGTTGTCACTTCTTGATTGGCTAGGGCAAGTCCTGTTTCCAAGAACTTCGCGACCTCGTTTTCTTTGCCGGCTTTGGCTTCCAAACGTGCGAACAATGCGACTGTGTACATCGGGTTTCTCCTTAGCTGAATAACATTCCAGAGTAGTCAAGATAGCTCTTTACATTGCCAATTGGCCATTGGCAAGATCGCCAAATTTGATATCATATTTGCCATGAGGATTTACGTGCTCGCACTGGATGGGGTTTTTGACACGGGTTTGGCGACCGTGCTGGATGCATTTGCGACCGCGAACGAGCTCGCGGAAATGTCTGGCCTGGCTTCGCCGCGCTTCGACATCGCTATCGTCGGAGTGCGCAAGGCGGTCAAAACATCGCAAGGGCTGATCGTTCCAGTTGCTGCTGCCCCCATGCGGATCGTTCCCGATTGGGTCGTGGTTCCAGCGATCGGATTCAAGATGCCAGGCCCGCTGCAGGCAGCCCTTGCGAGATCCGATGTGAGCGACGCTGGCAAGACACTGCGCTCGTGGGCGGAGCGAGGCGCGTCCACGGCGGCGGCCTGTATCGGGACATTTGTCGTGGCTGAAGCAGGGCTACTCGATAACCAAGACTCGACCACAACCTGGTGGCTCGCTCCATTGTTTCGCCAGAGATATCCGAAAGTGCGCCTGGATGAATCGCGGATGATCGTAAAATCCGGGAAGTTCGTAACCGCTGGAGCGGCCCTGAGCCACATGGACTTAGCCTTATGGCTCATCCGGCAGAGAAGCCCGAGGCTTGCCGCGTTGACAGCGAAGTATCTGGTTGTGGATTCACGGCCGTCACAGTCTGCCTATATCCTTGCCGATCATCTTGCCCACTCTGATGCGCTGGTCGAGCGGTTCGAGCGCTGGGCTCGAGGTCGGCTTACGCATGGGTTTTCGCTCGACGATGCCGCGGCAGCTGCGGGGTCGAGCAAAAGGACACTGGCTCGCCGCATGCAAGCCGTGCTGGGGAAGTCACCATTATCTTATTTCCAGGAGTTGCGTGTGGAGCGCGCGGTACATCTCCTGAAAACGACTCATGAAAGCGTTGAAGAGATCGCTGCGCGAGTCGGATACGCCGATGGCGTAACTCTCAGGACTCTTCTGCGGCGTTGCCTTGGGCATGGGGTCAAGGAAATCAGAAGCAGTCTATAGCACTGTGTTGATGGCCGTCTTCGAATTGAGTCGTATTCTCATCGTGCATCTCACGCCACCATTTCTCCCTTGACCCGGGTGCCCCCAACCGGCTAACATAATAACAACTGTATTATCTACTAGATAACAGCAGTGGCTATTTCGGCTGAATTTCGAGATTCTATGAAAACAGGCGGGACTTGGGGAATGAGGCCTCCCGAATCTCGCCGCCTGAATCCCCAAGAGATGAAAATACGACCGAAAAGATCGCCATCCCATAAACCGCTCAGTACAATATAGTTACCGTTAAATTACGAATTCAGCCATTCCCTGTATAGAGTTGCAATCCAACCTAACGCCCCATACAATAAGCATATCCGACTCAAAAGGTCGGATTTACCACTGCGGACTCGATGTTGAAGCTAACCAAGAAAGCGGACTACGGCTTGATGGCCATGAAGCACCTGGCCGAGCATGCGCCTCACAGTGCTTGCAGTGCCAAGGATGTTGCCGACGCCTACGGCATTCCGCAAGAAGCTCTAGCGAAGATTCTGCAGCGGCTGGTCAAGGCCGGGTTGTTGCACTCGCGGCACGGGATGAACGGCGGCTACACGCTGGCCCGCGATCCGGCGACAATTAGCGCGTTCGAGGTGATTCGGGCCATTGACGGTCCGTTGTTCATCACTTCCTGCATAACCGTGCGAGGCGAATGCGATCAAACGGATCGCTGCACGATTCGCGAACCACTGCGCCGGGTCAACGAGAGCATCGAACAGGTATTGCGGCGCATCAGTATCTTGGAGATGAAAGAAGAGACTCTTTCGCACGAAGAGACTGAAACAAAGAAACCGGCTGAGCTGGTAACGATTACATAAAAGATTAGGTAGGAGAGCAATCATGAGCACCGACGTAAAGACCATCCCCCAGGTTCACACGAACCAGGTTCACACGAGAGAAGAAGAGCACGTAGCCCCGAACGGAATCAAGTTGCCCGTCTACATGGACAACCACGCCACCACGCCCGTCGACCCCCGGGTGCTGGAGGAGATGCTGCCTTATTTCATGGAGAAGTTCGGCAACTCCGCCAGCCGCAATCACTCGTTTGGCTGGGCGGGCGAAGAGGGCGTGGAAACCGCGCGTGAGCGGATTGCCAAACTGGTCGGCGCGACCACCAAGGAGATCATCTTCACCTCGGGTGCGACCGAGAGCGACAACCTGGCCATCAAGGGCGTCGCCGAGATGTACAAGGAAAAGGGCAATCACATCATCACAGCTGTGACCGAGCACAAAGCCGTGCTGGACACCTGCAAACGCCTGGAGAAGTACGGCTATCGCGTCACATATATGCCGGTTCAAAAGGACGGCCTGGTCGATCTCGACGCCCTAAAGCGCGCAATGGACGACAAGACGATCCTGGTGACGATCATGGCCGCCAACAATGAGATTGGAGTGCTTCAGCCCATTGCGGAAATCGGCAAGCTTTGCCGTGAGCGTGGAATCATTTTCCACACCGACGCGACCCAGGCCGTGGGCAAGATCCCGGTCGATGTGAACAAACAGAACATCGATGTAATGTCGATTTCGGCTCATAAGATGTACGGGCCGAAGGGTGTCGGCGCGTTGTATGTCCGGCGCAAGAATCCTCGAGTGCAGATTTCCGCCATTATTGACGGCGGTGGCCACGAACGCGGCATGCGATCGGGAACCCTCAACGTGCCCGGAATTGTGGGTCTGGGCAAGGCATGCGCCATAGCGTCGGAAGAAATGCCGAAGGAAGCCTGCCACCTGGCTGGACTCCGCAACCGGCTCCGCGACAAGATCATGGGCCGCCTTGACGAGGTGTACATTAACGGCTCGTGGGAGCATCGCCTGCCGGGCAACCTCAACATCAGCTTTGCGTACGTGGAAGGCGAATCGTTGTTGATGGGCATCAACGATATCGCGGTTTCGAGCGGTTCCGCCTGCACCTCGGCGACGCTGGAGCCATCTTATGTATTGAAGGCTCTGGGCACGGGGGATGATTTGGCGCACAGTTCCATCCGCTTCGGCATTGGACGTTTCAACACCGAAGCCGAAGTCGACTACGTGGCTGATCGCGTGGTGGAAACCGTAACACGACTGCGCGAACTCTCGCCGCTCTATGAGATGGCGAAAGAAGGCGTCGATTTGAAGAGCGTGAAATGGGCAGCTGAGTAGGTTGCTCCCGAGACGTAGCAAGCTACGTCTCTACAGAAGCTAAGGCTGTAGAAACGTTGCTTGCAACGTCGCTCGGCTGACAAGTTTAAGGAGAAAGCAAATCATGGCGTATAGCGATAAGGTTCTAGACCATTATTCCAACCCGCGCAACGTAGGATCGTTGGACAAGAGCAGTCCTGAAGTTGGGACTGGTCTTGTCGGCGCACCCGAGTGCGGCGACGTAATGAAGCTGCAGATCAAGGTCAACCCGCAAACCAATATCATTGAAGACGCGAAATTCAAGACGTTCGGATGCGGCTCGGCCATTGCGTCCTCGTCCCTGGCCACCGAGTGGGTGAAGGGCAAGACCGTGGACGAAGCCCTGCAAATCAAGAACACCGAAATCGTGAAGGAACTCTCGCTGCCTCCAGTGAAGATTCACTGCTCGGTGCTCGCGGAAGACGCGATCCGCGCGGCTATCCACGACTGGAAGAAGAAGCAGGATGTAGCGAAGCCCGCGGCGGTCGCGGCGCAGTAGTTTTTGTTGGAGAACGGGCGTCTCGCCCGTTACGACGGGAGAGAACGCCGTCGCTCCAGCGAGTTGGGCAGACCATGATCGAAACAGAAGTCAAAACGGCGGCGCCGAAAGCTCCGGCCAAAGGCGTCCAGGTGACGGACAAAGCTTTGGCCAGGATCCGCACTGCCATTGTGAAAGAAGGCATCTCGCCCGAGCAGGGCGGATTGCGCCTCGGCGTGCAGGGTGGGGGATGCTCCGGGTTGAGTTACAACATTCGCTTCGACACCCAGCCGCGTGAGCGCGACCGCATCTTCGAATTCGGCGACGTGCGGGTCTTCGTCGATCCGAAGTCGTTCATCTACCTGCACGGCATGACCCTGGATTACCAGGAGACGCTCATCCAGCAAGGCTTCGTGTTCGTGAACCCGAATTCATCGAAGTCATGCGGTTGCGGTACTTCGTTCTCGGGCTGATGGTGTGGCGCGGGCGCCCTCGCCCGCGAGGTCTCTTTCCACGACGCCGCTGTTCTGGCATCGCAAGCCCACGTAAAAAGGTGAGCGTTCGCGGTAAACGCATTTATGGCGATGGAATCCAACACGACTTCTTCTCTGATGACGCCAGGCGCTGCTACGTCCAGTTGCTGGTCATGTGGCACCATGCGCGCCGTCCACTTCTGCAGCGCCTGTGGCAAGGTACAGCCCCCGATGCCGGTGGACTACTTCACGTTTTTCGGTCTACCCCGGAAGCTGAACCTCGACATTGCGCTGCTGGAGCGGGAGTTTTACGACCTGAGCCGGAAGCTTCATCCCGACCTCTGCGCCCGAGCTGATAAACGTGAGCAGGAATGGAGCCTGGAGCAGAGCTCGCTGCTTAACGACGCCTACCGCACCTTGAAGGATCCGATCAGGCGCACGGAATACTTGCTGCGACTGGAAGGCGTGGAACTCGAGGAGCAGTCGAAGACAGCAACAGAAAAGGCGCGGGCCACGGGTGAGATCAAAAAGCAGGTTGTACCTCCAGACCTGCTGGAGGAAGTTTTTGAACTCAACATGCAACTCGAAGAGCTTCGCATGCAGAAAAAGCTGGGCGAAGACGATCCTGCCCTGATTGAAGAAATAGGCAAGCAAAAGCTGGAACTGGAACAGAAGCACGAGTCGCTGTCGGAGGAACTGAAGACATATTGGGGCGATTGGGACGTTCTTCCCGACAATGCTACTGAGGAAAACCGTCGCAAGGTCCGCGACAAAATGGTGGACCTGCTGAACCACCGCAACTACATCAGGAACTTGGTTCGGGACGTAAGTGACGTGCTGGAAGGATAGCAGTCAGCACTAAGCCATCAGCATTCAGCCCCGTGGGTTTTGTGCTGGTTCTGGCAACTGGGTTGGCTGAGTGCTGATTGCTGATTGCTGAATGCTTATGGCCACTGATCGCATCGTCGGCATCGATCTAGGAACCACCAACTCCCTGGTGGCTTTCATGCAGGGGGAAAGCCCTGTCGTGATCCCGGGCGAGGACGGGCTGAACCTCGTGCCCTCGGTCGTTGCACTTGGCGAACGCGATCAGATCATCGTCGGCAATGCCGCGCACAAATATCTGATCGAGACCCCGGAACGTGCCGTTTATTCCATCAAGCGCCTCATGGGTCGCGGTCTTGAGGATATTCGGGAAGAGCTCAAGCTGTTTCCATTTCATCTGGCGGAAGATCTGCAAACCGGAGAAGTTCTTCGTATCACGCTGGGCGAGAAGACCTTTACTCCGCCCGAGATCTCCGCGTTCATTCTGCGCCAGCTCAAACGCAACGCCGAACGGTTTTTCAATGCGCCGGTCACCAAGGCCGTGATCACCGTGCCGGCCTACTTCAACGACGCCCAGCGGCAGGCCACCAAGGATGCAGGCCGCATCGCCGGCCTCGAAGTTCTGCGGCTGGTAAACGAGCCCACGGCCGCTTCCCTCGCCTACGGCCTGGACAAAAAGCAGAACGGCATCGTTGCCGTGTATGACCTGGGCGGCGGGACCTTCGACATTTCCATTCTCAAGCTGCACGACGGGATCTTCGAGGTCATCGCGACCAACGGAGACACCCACCTGGGCGGCGACGACATCGATAATCTGCTGATCAAAATTGCCATTGACGACATTCGCGGCGACTTCGGCCTGGATGTTTCGCGAAATGGCGAAGCCGTGGCCACCATCCGCAAAGCGGTCATCGAAGCCAAGATTGCCTTGTCCTCGCAACCCGCGACCAAGCTGGACATTGATTTGTTGGATATGGAGTTGCCACAGGGCAAGCGCTACCAGCGCGAGATCACGCGGGCACAGTTCGAGCAACTGATCCAGCCGATCATTGATCGTACCGTCGGACCTTGCAAGCAAGCCTTGAAAGACGCCGGACTAAAGCCGCAGCAGATTGACGAAGTCGTCCTCGTCGGCGGTTCCACTCGCATCCCCAAAGTCCGTGCTCTGGTGGAGGAACTATTCCAGCGCAAGCCGCACACCGGCCTCAATCCCGACGAAGTAGTGGCTCTCGGCGCGGCGGTGCAAGCCAACATTCTCGGCGGCGGCTCCGAAGCCACGGAGAACATGCTGCTGCTCGACGTCACACCTCTATCGCTGGGCATTGAAGTCGCGGGCGGTGTAACCGACAAGATCATTCTGCGAAACTCGACCATTCCGGCCTCGGCCACGCAGTACTACACCACGCAGATTGACGGTCAAGCCAATGTTGCCATCCACGTCCTCCAGGGCGAGCGCGAACTTGCAAAGGACTGCCGCTCCCTCGCGCGCTTTGATCTGAAAGGAATTCCGCCCATGGCCGCGGGAATGCCACGCATTGAGGTCAAGTTCCTGATCGACGCTAACGGCATCCTGCACGTCTCCGCACGCGAGCAACGCAGCGGCAAGGAATCCGAGATCGAAGTGCAGCCCAGCTACGGACTGACCGATGATCAAGTCGAGAGCATGATTCTCGATTCCTTCGATTACGCCGAAGAAGACTTCCGCCAGCGGCAAGTGATCGAGGCGCGCAACGAAGCAGACACGATTCTGGCGGCGCTCGAGAAAGGCAAAAACGGTCCAGCTTGGGGCCAGCTCACCAGCGACGAGAAGAAAAAGATCGCCAAGTTCGAAAAAGCACTGGTCCAAGTCAAAGAAAAAGATGACCACCCAGCGATCCGAAAAGCGATTGACCTCTTGAACCAGGGCACGATGAGGCTCGCAGAACTGATGATGGACACCGCCGTAAGCACCGCGTTGAAAGGCAAGACCATGTACGAGGCGGATACGGGCGACGGAACAGAAACGGGCCATCCCGTGGCCAAGGCCGATTTCCAATGACCGATTCATCTGAAGAGGGGAAAAACATGCAGACTAAGCTCAACTACGCAATCGAGTTCGTTGCGGACATGAATCGCGCCGTAAAGTTTTACCGTGACGTAATCGGGATTCCACTGAAGTTTGAATCCCCCGGTTGGAGTGAGTTTGCTACCGGCGACACGACCCTCGCTCTGCATCCCGCTTCGCAAAAAAATCCCGCGGGAAAAGTTGAGCTTGGTTTCAACGTAGTGGACCTGCTGAAGTTCTACGAAGACCTGCGAGCCAAAGGTGTGAAATTCCCCATGCCTCCGACCAAACAAGACTTCGGCGGAACGCTGGCGCAATTTGAGGATTCGGAAGGCGCGCATGTGAGCGTGGGAGCAAGCTAAGGAGGGGTGGAGCAATATGTCTGAGGAAAAGATACAAAGTGCGGGCACCGCAACGGCAGATGCTCCCGCTGAAAACACTGTCCAAGTGACATTTCTGCCCGAAGGTAAGACCGTCGAGTTCGACCGCGACAAGCTTCCCTACAAGGATCACGGCAAAGAACTGTCGATCCTCGATGTGGCATTGAACTACGGCATCCGCTTGGACCACGCCTGCGGCGGCAACTGCGCTTGCACTACGTGTCACGTGTGGGTGAAGGAAGGCGCGGAGAATCTCTCCGAAATGGACGACGACGAAGCCGATCGCCTGGACATGGCCGCCGATTTACAGTTAAACTCCCGTCTCGGCTGCCAGGCCGTGATCACCAAGCCCGGCAAAGTCGTGGTCGAGATCCCATCGTGGAATCGCAACTACGTGTCGGAAGAACACTAGGGTGTTGTGAAATACTTCGGTGCTGTCATACTCGTGTGCTGTCGTACTTATGTCCTGTCATCCCGAGCGAAGCGAGGGATCTGCAGTTCGCGCAACGAGAACTTGCCGACTCTTTGGAATGACAGCCTGGACCTAACTGAGGATCCAAGATGCCAAAAGATCTAACCTGGGACGACGCGGAAGACATCGGTATTTTGCTTTCGGAGGCGCACCCGGAACTCGAGCCGCTGTCTGTCCGTTTCACCGATCTGCATGGCTATGTAACCGCACTGCCTGAGTTCAAAGACGATGCAAAGAAATCCACCGAGGGTAAGCTCGAAGCCATCCAAATGGCCTGGCACGAAGAGTTTCTGGACAGAACTCAAGCGTAATCCAATTCCCTCTCGAAAGACCTGCCCGTGACATTCTTTTTACTTCATTGTGACAACCCTCGGTCTACCTCGTCCTATTCTGCCGTCTCCTCCTTTGGATTTCACTGGGTTGGAGGTTACGCAACAATCTTCTTTCTCATGTGAAAAGGGCACGGCGCATGCCGTGCCCAATTTTTGTTCCCGTGGATAAGCTTCTTCTGTTTGAAGATAAGTTCTACCCTACCGTCGCCGGCACCGGCTCTTCCATGCTGGCCTCGCGCAGGAACTTCGCTGCTTCCTCCGGCGGCGTCGGATTAATATAGAATCCCGTCCCCCACTCGAATCCTGCCGTCTTAGTCAGCTTCGGCATGAATTCGATATGCCAGTGGTAATGATCGTTAGTTGGGTCCTGCACCGGCGAAGTATGAATCACCAGGTTGTACGGCGGATTGTCCAGCACCCGGTCCGCCTTCAACAGCAGCGTCTTAATCGCTTTCGCCAGATTCTCAAACAGCTGCGATGAAGAATTCTCAAACGCCGATTCATGCTGCTTCGGCAAGATCCAAGTCTCAAACGGAAACCGCGGCGCGTACGGAGCCAGGGTGAGGAAGTCCTCATTCTCGGCCACAACGCGAAGCCCCGTCTCCGTCTCCTGCCGGATAACGTCGCAGAACACGCAACGCTCCTTATATATGTAGTACTGCTTGGCCCCTTCCAACTCCTCGACCACGTAGATCGGAAGAATGGGCAATGCGATCAGCTGCGAATGCGCGTGCTCCAGCGAAGCCCCGGCCGCCTCCCCGTGATTCTTGAAAATCAGGATGTACTTAAAGCGCCGGTCCTTCTTCAGATCAAGAATGCGGTCGCGGAAGGTCCAAAGCACATCTTCGATTCTTTTGGGAGGCAATGTTGCCAGGCTGGCATTATGATCGGGAGTTTCAATGATGACCTCGTGCGCCCCGACCCCATTCATCCGGTCGAACAAGCCCTCGGCCTGGCGGTTCAGGTTGCCCTCAATGCCGAGTGCCGGGAACTTGTTGGGAACCACCCGCACCGTCCATCCCGGCGAATCGCGCTGCGGTGGAGGCCCCCCATTCGGGTTCGGGCGGTACGCCTGAATCTCCGGCGGCGTCTTGCTTTCGTTCCCATAGCAGAACGGGCAAAAGCCCCCTTTCAGTTTCACTCCGTCACGGGCGAAGTCCGTTGGACGCTTGGCGCGGTCAGTCGAAATAATCACCCACCGGCCTACAATTGGATCTTTTCTAAGCTCAGGCAAAGACTAAATCCTTTCAATAAGGGCTTATCAAGGTTTAAAGCCAAACCTTTATTTTACGCTACGGGGAAGGCATTCCGAAATAGCTCAATCAGCGGTCGGCTGGACTGACGTTCATAATACACGGTCACCACATCGAAGCGCCACCGGCACGAAGGTGCCACATGACGAAGGTACTCCTCGGCCACCGCCGCCAGTCCGCGCTGCTTGTCGCGATCCACCGCCGCTTCCGCGGGCTTCACATCGCGCGTGGTGCGTGTCTTGACTTCAATAAAACACAACACATCTTTGTCCCACCCAATGATGTCGATTTCCCCCCGCCGCCGCGCCGAACGAAAGTTGCGCGCCACCATCACATACCCCAGATGCCGCAGATAGAAGTACGCATCCTCTTCCCCTCGCCGCCCCGTCCGCTGATGGACGGGAGCATCGTCGGGAGCAAGCGTCCGCTCCGCCACCCAGTCCAGCACCCGAATAGCAGCCTGCGTGACCCGCCCCGAAAACCCTGAAAACGAAAACTCTGAAAACATGATTGGCCCAATCCAACAATCGTAAAGCCCGCAACCCACATTAGATGTGACCAGCATCACAGAAAAGAGCGAAACTTCTCCTTGACTCGTGCCGGATGCCCCAGACCTTAGAGATGAAGAAAGGGTTGGGGTGCCCCGCTCCTTGCGTTTTTTGCAAGGGGCGGGTGCATGGGTCGATGACACCGGGACTGGTGGCCCACTCAAGCCGTCCTTTGGCTTGAGTGGGGATGTTCTCAGGCGTAAGCTGGCCTAATGCCTTGGGGACTGAAACGATTCCACGCGTCCGGGCAGACGCACTTCGTGACGTTCTGCTGCTACCATCGTCGGCCCTCGTTCACCACACCCATCCCCAGGCAAGTTTTCGAAGCCGCGCTGGAGCGTGTGCGCGGCAATTTCGAGCTTTGCGTCTACGGCTATGTCGTCATGCCCGAGCACGTTCCCCTGCTGCTCAGCGAGCCGCGGCAACACACTCTCGCCGACCGCTGAAATCATTGAAGCAGGGCGTATCGCGGCGATTGATTGCCGAGGCTGAGCATTTCTGGCAAAAACGCTATTATGATTTCAATGTCCGCAATGAGCGGCAGTTTGTAGAAGCTATCTCATAAATGGTTTTGGGAAGGGCACGGCTTCCAGCCGTGCCGCTACGAGCGCATAAACACCGGGCTTTACAGTTTGCTGAAAAATACCAAGTTCGGCAACAGAACGATCTTCGGCAACAGGTGGGAAACCCGCAACCGGGGCCGAATCTGGAAAACTCGTTACTGGCAACAGAGAGTCCGAAAATGAGTTTTTCAGCAAA
>DATNNO010000021.1:0-11831 GCA_035601775.1 Terriglobales bacterium
ACGGGGGCGTGAGAGCTCGTTCTTGCGCCGCCCAACCTCCATCGGATCGAAAGACCCCATGCCTTGAAAATCCCCGCCCGAAGGGCGGAATACTCACTAACGGAGAACGTCGCTTCTCCATTTCAGGCTGAACCAAGACACTTTCGCCCCTGCCGGGGCTTGCATGGATTCCACATCGGACCCACGGCTTGCGCCGCGGGCTGCATTCTTGCGCCGCTCCGCGGCTGTGTCTTGAGATCAGCTTGGGCCTCTAGCCTTAGAACGGAATATCCTCGTCGCTAATCGGCGTTGCGGCTGCCGCGTGTTCTGGTTCGGGGGCGCGCTGATCGAAATTGTTTCCGCCGGCGGCGGCGCCGCGGGAGCGTCCGCCGGAATCTTCTCCGGCGCCTTCGCCGCGTCCGCTGAGCAGCACCAGGTCATTGGCGATGATTTCGGTTTTGTACTTCTTCTGGCCGGTTTCCTTGTCGTCCCAGGAACTGGTGCGCAGGCTGCCTTCGATGTAGCATTTGCCGCCTTTTTTCAGATACTCGCCGACGATCTCGGCCAGGCGTTGAAAGGCCGTGATGTTGTGCCACTCGGTGCGATCCTGCCACTGGCCTTCTTTGTCCTTGAATCGGTCGTTGGTGGCCAGCGTGAACTTGGCGACCGGCATGCCCGCCTGGGTGTATTTCACCTCGGGGTCCTTGCCCAGATTTCCAATAAGAATAACTTTATTGACGCTCTTCATGAGTGCTGCTCCTTCCGCCCCTGGCCGAGACGCGAGAACAGACGACGAAATTAGGGGCTGGAAGGTCAATATATCAGAATTGCCGAGGCTTTGAGCGCTGCGGAGTGAAAGAGTCGGCGGAGGCAGGCCAAAATGAAACCGACGGGGGTTGGCTTTTCTGGCGGTGGTTAGTTTCAAATACTGCGCGCGAGATCCCTCACTCGGCTGAAGTGCGCCGAGTTTCGGGATGACGGCATTTGGGGTGGATCGAAACCCCGCGGGGTACGGTATAATCTGTGCCATGCCTGCTGAAGCGGACTCCTTGAAACCCGCCGGGTTGGTGCCCGACGAGTTCAAATTCGAACCCAAATCCAAGGGGCTGTTGACTCCTCGGAAGAAGAAACCAAAGGAGTTGGCGGTTATTACCGAGTGCTGCACCGGATGCGCGGGCTCTCCGGCTTGCGTGGAGTATTGCCCGGTGGAAGATTGCATGTTCTGGGTTCCGGACGAAGACAGCACTCCATTTGGCCGGATTCAGATCGACCCGATCCTTTGCATCGGTTGCAAGAAGTGCCTCAGCAAGGGCCCGGACGGATGTTTCCTCGACGGCTGTCCGTGGGACGCGATCGTGATGGTGGACACGGTCGAAGTGGAGAAGGAAGTCGGCGTGATGCCCATCTAGCTTTCAGCCGTCAGCTCTCAGCTTTCAGTTCTTGTCCTTCAATTCTTGTCCTTCAAATCGAGTAGATCCCATTTGTTGCCGTATAGATCTTCGAAGACTGCGACTGTGCCATAGGGTTCCTGCCGCGGTGCCTCTCTGAACTTCACGCCCCGCGCGAGCATTTCACGGTAGTCGCGCCAGAAATTGTCAGTGTGCAGAAATAAGAAGACGCGGCCGCCTGTCTGGTTGCCAACGCGGCTAGCCTCCTCGGGTGTTGACGCTCGGGCGAGAAGCAGACTGGTGCCGCGGGAACCCGGTGGACTGACGAGTACCCACCGCTTGTCGTTGCCCAGGCGATCTTTCGAGACGGTATCCTCGATCACAGTGAAGCCGAGCGAATGGGTGAAGAAGGCCAGTGCTTCGTCGTAATCCCGGACGATTAAAGCGACGTATCCGAGTGTCTGCGCCATTATTTGTGCTGTCGAGTTGCGCGACAACATATTCCAGCGGCTAGCGGATGGTTCTCTCCCGAATCGCCTTTTCTGTTTCGATAGCTTGCTTGCGCACATGATCCGGGACGTCGGGCAGTTCCCGCTCATAGGGTAGAACTGCGGCAATGTCATTCGGCTGGCCGACTAGATAAAGGGCGCGCAACGCTTCCCAGACCTGCTCCGTTCCCGGATCGATGGTTGCGACTTGTGCACCGGCTGCTACCGTCTGTCCAGGTTGTGCAGACAACACCCGCAGGCGGCCGCTGATCGGGGAGCGGATTTCTATCGTCTGCGCGCCTGCCCGTAATTTGGCGACGATTCCGCCTTGATGAATGGCTGTGCCCACCGCGCTGGTGTCGATCACTTTTCCTGATTGTGGCGCGGTGACTGTGGCCGGCTGCAGAAGTTCGACGATCTGGGGCCTTCCGGTTGCGTCCCCGAAGCGGACTAGCGAAAGAGCGGCATTGCCACGCACGCTGAGCGAAGGATCGGCGAGCATTTTAAGCAGAGCCGCATGGAAGCCGGCGCCGGATGTGTCTTTGCTGAGGACATCCTGGCCCATGACCCATGCGTCGGTGTTGCGCACCTCTTCGACTGGATCTGAGGCTAGGCGGACAACCTGCGGATACCACTGCGTCACGCTCGTGTCGTGTCGAGTCATGCGCTCGCCGATCTGCACCAGCGCGTGCTGAATGTGCCGAGGATGTTTCGCGTCCTGGAGATATTCGGCCAGCTGTCTGTCGGAGAGCTGGCGTCCGAACCAGGTGTTCCACCAGAACAGGAACGGCATTAGGACGATCAGCCACGCGGTCAGGAAGAAGAGCAGCCGGTTGCGGGTGGACATGCGCGGCTTGGGTGGAGGGCTGGGGGGCTTGCTTGCATCAGATGAAGTTTGCGGAGTTGCGTCGGGGGAAACGGGCATGGGATGACGGAAATATAGCAGAAAGCTGGGGTCAGGTCTCTGGCTACTCCACAACATCCGCATCGAGCACGCGGTCCTGCTCCAGGTAGTGGGAGACCGCGTACTGGGCTAGAAGCGGCGTCTGCAGCCGGATCTCAGCGCCGATCCATTCTCCTTTGTTGTGGGGCCCGTTGAGCGGATGATTGCAACGCCCGCCACTGCCGAACTGAGGGCCGAAATCCGCACTCTGGATCTGATCGAACTGCTGGATCCCGCGCCAAGCTTCGTCGCCCACCGTGCCTGAGACGTCGATTTTCAGCCTTACGACTGACATACGAAGACCCTTTTTCACCACAGAGTCACAGAGACACAGAGAAGAAAAGCGGAAGGTCTCTGTGACTCTGTGTCTCTGTGGTAAAGCCTTCTCACGCAGCGAACAAATGATAAAGCATGAAGTAGACAATCACGCCGGTGACCGAAACGTACATCCACAGAGGATACGTCCAGCGCGCGATGGCGCGGTGGCGGTCGAAACGTTCTCGTAAGGCGCGGCTGAGCGTAATGATAATCATGGGCACGATCGCCGCGGCCAGAATCGTATGGGAAATCAGGATGCTGAAGTACACCGGGCGCGACCAGCCCTGTCCCTGGAAATGGACGGAGCCGACGTGCCAGTGGTAGTACAAATAGCACGCGAGAAAGATGCTGGATGAAGCCAGCGCGGCGATCATGACGGCGCGGTGCGCGGCCATGCGTCCGCGTTTGATAAATCCCCGCCCGACTAGCAGAAGCACGGCGCTGGTTCCGTTCAAGCTGGCATCGATCACGGGGAATATAGCGTACTGTGGCGGAACCTGCATCATGCGGCGGGCCTCGTCGTGCGGCGGTTCACTCTGAAGAAGCACAGTCCAAATATGAAAATCGTAAACAGGGCCAGCGCGGCAATTGAGGCCGGGAGCGGCAGCACAGTTGGGCTTTCCGGATACAGAAGAACGCGCAGGGCCTCGACGCCGTAGGTCAGCGGATTCAACCGCATCAGGAGCCGCAGCCAGCCCGAGGCTCCCGAGAGCGGGAACAGCGCACCCGAGAGCAGCCAAAGAGGAATCAGAAAAAGATTGATGATGGCATGGAAAGCCTGCGTGGAATCCATGGGCCAGGCGATAGCGAATCCCAGCGAGGTAAGCGCAAAAGAAACCAGGAAAACCACAAATACCACCAGCAGAAAATCGATGAGCCCCATGTGTACGCCCACAAATGGGGCGAAGGCCAAAAAGATCAGGCCTTGAATGGCGGACAAGGTTGTTCCGCCCAGCACTTTGCCGAGCACGATTGCCGAGCGGGGCACGGGTGCGACCATCACCGACAGAAGGAAGCCTTCCTTGCGATCTTCGATTAACGACATCATGGCAAAAATCGAGGTGAACAGCACGATCATGATCAATGCGCCGGGATAGAAGTAATCCAGATAGTGCTGCTGTCCGGGGGCATTGCCCGCGCGAAATGACGTGCCGAAGCCGGAGCCAATGACCAGCCAGAACAGCAGCGGCGAGGCGATCACCCCGATCACGCGCGAACGCTGGCGGTAGAACCGGACGATTTCCCGCCACCACAGCGTGAAAGCGGGAAGCAGCACTCCGCTGGAGACCGCGGCGGCTTGCGCTGGCAGAGTTCTGCTTTGTGTAACCACGTCAACTCGTTTTCTGCGCCGACGGCGCTGCGGATTTCTTGAGCTTTCCGCGGACCTCTAGGAATGCATTCAGGAAGAGAATGCCGGAAAGCGAGAGCAGAATCAGGCTCATGAAAAGACCGTCGACCGTGGTGATACTTGCTTTCAGAACTATCCAGGCCACTCCCATCAGAGGGACGATTGCGAGTAAAACGGAAAGCACCAGCATCATCGGCTTGCGAGCTCCTTCACTTCTTATTTCTCTTCTTCTCCGCCGTACGTCCAGAATCGGTGGCCGGTGCGGTGAATGAAAACGTCTTCCAAAGTTGGCTTGCTCACGGAGATTGCCTCAATCTCACCCGGAAAAGCTTCGACCACATCGGTAATGAAGCGATGGCCGTTCTCGCGTTCGATTCGGACCTGTCCGTGAAGCACCTGTGCGTCCAGGTGAAAGCGAGCACGGATTCCTTCTGCGAGCGAGTCGGGGTCCTTCGCATCCAGCAGGATCACGTCCCCCCCGATTTCATGTTTGAGATCATCCGGCGTGCCCAGCGCCACTACTTTTCCTTCGTTCAGGATGGCGAGGCGATCGCAGCGCTCGGCCTCCTCCATGAGATGAGTGGTGACGATCACGGTCACTCTTTCTTCGTCCCGCAGGATCGCAAGATACTGCCAGAGATCGCGCCGGGCGCCGGGATCGAGTCCGGTGGTGGGCTCGTCCAGCAAGAGGACGGAGGGGTGATGGAGCAACCCCTTGGCTAATTCCAGCCGACGCTGCATCCCTCCGGAGAAAGTCTCCGCTTTTTCGTTGGCGCGATCTGCAAGGCCAACTCGACCCAGCATTTCTACGATGCGCGATTTCAATGACGCTCCGTGCAAGCCGTAGAGATGTCCCTGGTGCCAGAGGTTCTCCGACGCCGTTAGCTTCACATCGATGCTTTGGGCCTGGAAGACCACACCAATCTGGCGGCGCAGATTGTTGGGATCACGGGCAACGTCGAATCCCATGATCTCGGCGTGCCCGCCAACCGGAATCATTAGAGTGGAGAGGATGCGAAACAGCGTCGTTTTTCCGCTGCCGTTCGGCCCCAGCAGTCCGAACAGTTCGGCGTGTCGAACATCGAAGGACACGCCGTTCAGAGCGGCGCGGTCGCCATAACGATGCACTACATCTTGCACCGAAATAACAGCAGGCTCGACAGCAACGTCGGTCTCAGGGACGGCCACGGCGTATGGTGTTTTGGAGGCCACAGACTATTCTACGATGAGACGCTGTCCAGCGGGGGCGTGCTCATGCAGCTACCGGTTTTCGAGTTCGGCTTGGGACTGGCTCTTCAAACGACACGGGCACCTGCCGCCACACCTGAATGGCGAGAATGACGGCGGTCGCCAAAAGCAATGCTCCGACGGCGACGTGTGCCACCGTCGAGATCACCATAGGCAGCTCGGGTTGAACCGCGTCGCGGCCCCAGGCCACGCGCGTTAGAAACGCGACGAACCCAAGGCAAAGTTGCGCGATCAACAGCGACACCAGAATGATCGCCGGCCGCCGCACCGCTTCAATCTTCGAGAATTGCGACAACGCGCGGACCGCCGTCCAAGTCAGCACGAAGGCAACAATAGCGGAGTTCGCGATGTGCGGCCACCAACTCATGCCGTGATGGCGGAACATGGCGCCCAGTATCAGTTGAACGTAGAGCACGAAGATTGACAGCAGCGTGAGCGTGATTAGGCTGGGACGGCGGCTGTCGAATTCAATCTGCGGGACTTCTTCGACCCATCTGCGACCGGTGAACATGGCGATGGCAACGGCGATGCAGAAGAACGTCTGCCCCACCGCGGCGTGGGCCGAGGAGACCCACGGCGGCTGGAATAACAGGACCGTGAGCCCGCCGAGGATTGCTTGCGTGATGACGGTGCCCAGGGCGGCGATGCCCAGCCACTTCATCCAACGGCGACGGTCGGTCCGCCAAGTCCATGCGGCGATGGAAATGGTTAGCAACACAATGGACCCGGCGATCGCGCGATGGCTCCATTCGTATTTGATTCCCCCGTGCAGTGGCGGAACGCTGAATGATCCGAAGGAAGTGGGCCAGTCGGGGATGGAAAGCCCGGCGTCGTTGCTGGTGACCAGGGCTCCGGCAATGATGAGAACAAAAGTCGCGCACGCCGTGAAGACAGCGAAACGGTGGTGCGCGCGATTGTACGGTGTGGCGAGAGATTTCAGCGGTTTACTCCCTGGTTGATTGACAACTGCCGAGCTTCGCTCGGCTGGACAGCCGAGGGCGGCTGTCCCCACGTGATTCCTGCGGGTCTTCGACCCGTCCCCACATGATCCAAGGCAAGGACGGGCGAGACGCCCGTCCTCCATTGGCAGAAGCTATTGCGCCTTGAAAGTCGCGTCTGCGGTTTTGCTGTCCTTGGCGGCCAGCGTGACCTTTTGGGTCTGCTCGCCTAGTTTCTCCTGCACGAATGCGATGGTGTAATCGCCGGGCGGCAGGCCTTTGATCTCGTATTTGCCATCCGGGCCGGTGACCGCATAGAACGGGCTCTTTACCACGTTGATGTACATCCGCATCCACGGGTGCTGGTTGCACTTTACCGGCAGCATGATTTCTTCGCGAGCAAAGCTCTTCTGAAGCGGAGCGGCTGCCGGCGGTTGAGACTCGTTCCATTCACGATTGGCTTGCGGCGTGGGGTGAATGTTGTGTGTGGTCGGATCGTCATTCTTGATTTCAATGTTCTGACCGGCCATCGCGCCCAACACGTGAGGGTGATATTGGCAACCCTTCTGGTCGATGGTGACGGCTTCTTTGGGAAGGTCAAAGGTGCGGTCGCCCAAGCCCTCTTTTACATATACGAAAACATTGGCCAGTTTGCCGCCGTCGACGACGATGGTCTCAGCCGTGTTGGTGCCCTTGCAAGCGGCATCCTGGCTCATATCAATCTTGGACGCCTTGGGAGCTGCGCCGTCGAATTTCACGGCGCCGCTGACTGAGGCTGCCGTGCTGGGATCAATTGGAGTGGCCGCTGCCGTGGGTGCCGCCGTGGTCGCCGGTGCGGAAGGTTGTGCTTCGGTTGGCTCTTCTTTCTTGCTGCAGCCTGCGAGTATCCACAGGCTGAGCAGGCAGAGCAAGCCAAACATTGCTACCGATGTTTTCTTATTCATGATGTCGCCCTTTCGTGAAGTGTTGAAAGCGTTTTTAAAGTCTGAATTCAGGTTACTTGCTATCCCGAGGGTCCTCGTCCCTGGAATGTGTGGGCGGGACGCCCACACGACAGCCGCCGGGACGGCGGCGCTACGAAACCTAACATTCTACCGCGAACCGCCGCTGCTTGCCCGTTGAGAGGGCGTGGCAGCCTGCTTAGATTTCGCCGGGGTCTGGGTTGAGGCGCGCGTTCGTCCCATGGACGCAGCCACGCGCCGCTGTTCTTCCGCTGTTAGTTGGAAAATGTAATCCACCAGCAGCTTGGAATGATCCTTGTCGTAGCCCTGGAACGACGGCGGGGTTGGGCCGGCGAATACCCACTGATTATTCTCGCGTCGGAACAGTCCTGACGGCATCGATGTGCCTGGGCTGATGGCTTGTGGATCAAGCACCCAACGCTCCGCCCAGTCCGGCTTCAGCCGCTCCTTGGCGAGCAGGAAGTTTGGCGCGGTGGCAATCTTGTCATGCGCCGGATCGCCCGTAGCGTGGCACTTCAGGCAGGGCGCGGCTGTGCTCGAGAACAGGCTGCGCGCCATGTCTGTTTCCTTTGCGGTCAATACCGGAACCTGCTCAGGAATGTACGGCATGGGCTGCTGCGACATGGCCTGGAAGAAGCGCACCAGCTTGCGCAGTTCATTGTCGGAGAACGAGAACGTAGGCATGCGCACTTTCAGGTACGGACGCACGCCATTTCGGTTCGTATCAGTTGCGCTCAAGGAAGGATTGGACAGGAAGCGGCGCAGCCATTCGGGATCGACGCGCGCGCCTTCGGTCAGAAGTTTCGGCGGCAATTGTTCTTTCCAGTCGGGATCCTGATACTTCTTCATTCCCATCAACACGGTCTGCTGTCCAGGGATGAACTGATGACATCCCATGCAGTTGTATTTCTTAACCACCCACCACCCTTCCTGAATGTCACGGCGCGCATCGCCGGGGCGATATTGGTAGTCGGAGGGCAGGGAATTCTCCTCGCTTCCCAGCAGGAAGGTCGTCAACGCACGAATCTGCTCGGCGTTCAGGTGCAGATTGGGCATGCGGAGGGCTTCGGTCTCGGACTTTATCTTGCCCTGATCGTAGATATTGGGCTCCGCGAGTTTGTGCTCAAAGAAACCTTTGTGGTCGTACCACGAACTTTTTGCCGGGCCCTCGGGGAGCCGTGCCAAATCTTCTGGATTCTTGATGGGCTCCGCATTCTTGCCGCCGCGCTGCGCTACTTCGGTGAAGAGAGCGAAATCCAGGCGCTCGATGGGCTTGCTGCCCTCGAAGGTTAGCTCGGTGCCGATACGGCCTTCATCCTCCATGCCGGAGATTTCATGGCAGCCGGAGCAGCCGAATTGTCGAACCCACTTCTTGCCTTCGGCCTTCAGGTTGGGGTCATCCATGAAAGAGGCATCGGCGTAGGACGACGGCTCCTGCTTCTTTTGCGTCATCAGATAGGAGGCAATATCCTGCGCATCTTCGGGAGGGAGGCGTAGGCTCGGCATCACAGTCATGTTCTGCACCTGCAACTCGTGACCGTCGTTGGGGCATTGGCTGTGCTGCAAGTCGAACTGATAAGGCAAGCCCTTCCTGGCGTAATCCTCCGGACCAATATCTTTCTTTTCGTACGGGCAGTACGGGCGGGTACGTTGGCGGGCATTGTGAATCCAGCGCACCAGGTAATCGTAATTCGCTTTTTCGCCCTCGCGCGTCAGATTCGCGGCGAACGTGCCGCCCTGCATTTGATCGCCCTCGCCCATGGAATGGCAAGCCATGCAGCCGCGCGTTTCGAAAAGCTCTTTGCCGTGTTCGGCGTTTCCGGGTTTTTGTTTCGGCAGCGGATCGGTAAATGCCGATTGCCACAAGTAGGCTGAAATCGCCTGGATCTGATGATCGGTCAGGCGGAAGTTCGGCATCTTGGTGGTGGGACGAAAGTCAGTCGGCTTTTTCAACCAGACCGGAATCCAATTCTTGTTCAGCTTGAGCTGGATGTCCTTCAGGTTCGGCCCAACTTTCTTCATGTCCTGCATCAGGCTGTGCGACTGGAAATCGAGTTGCTGAATGTGGCCGTCCGCCTTGCTGTTGGCGACCTTGAGCGCGATGGCCTTGTCGTTCAACCGGTTGGCTTCATCGTTGCTCTCGGCGGCGTCGGCCTGCTTCATCAAATCCGCAGATTGCTTGATGTTGTCTTTTTTCTGCCCCTCCAGTTGCTTGATCTGCTGGCTGACGGAGTTCAGATCTTCGGGCTCTTTGTCGTATCCCTCATAGCGATGGCAGCCCATGCAGCCTTTTTGGCGGAACAGATCCTTGCCTTCGCTGATCGTCCATCCCGCGTCGCCGCTGACTAGAACCATATCGGCCGAGTGACAGGTCTGGCATCCGGCTTCGACATTCTGCTTGGGGAAGAGAGGCCACAGCCAGTGCTCATAGTTTCCGTGGGCCTTCTCGATACTCGTGGTGGCGCGGCCATTGCCTTGATGGCAGGGCGAGCAGCCGAATTTGTCAGGGTCGTGAGTCTTCAACAGCCCGGGTTCAGGATGGCTGACGAATGCCTGCGCATATTCGTCAGGTTTCTTCTCACCCTTCGGGGTCATGGAAGCGGTGGTGAGCTTCAGCGGTTCGCGAATTCCCATATGGCAAGACTCGCAGCGGTCGACGATGTTGGCCTCCGCCACGTTGGTCTGGACGATCTTGGGATCCCATTCGGCTGTCTTCTTTTTCAGCCCGTCGATTTGAGCGGGCGTGAGATCCACCATGTGCTCGGAAACATAAGTTGACATCTTGGTGCTGGCCGCGGTCACCGGCTTGAGCACGTCGCCCAGTTCCGCGTTTAATTTGGTGCGCTCGTCTTTGAGTTCGTTGTATTTCTCTTCCAGTTGACGGAAGTCGTATTTCTCCTTGTGGCCGTCGGGATACTCGACGGACCAGAGTTTTTTCTTATATTCCTCTAGTTCTTTCCTCTTGCTTTCCTTGCCCGACGAACTGGTCTCGGTCTCGATCTGGTAGGTCAGCGAATTGGCGTAGGCACGCTTGTCGGTAAAGATGTTCTGGACCGCCAAAATTTTCGCGCTGAGATCGGTGATCTGTTTCTGAAGCTCGTCCCGGCGAGGCCTGGCAGCGGCGTCAGCCTGCTTGTATGCCTGTTCCAGTTGCTGGTACTCGGGATTGTTCTCGACGTCCTTTACAGACTTGTCGGACGTCGGTCTGGTCTTATCCAGGAAAGCGCCGTAGCGCTGCTTCCATTCATTCTGGAAAGCCTTCCAGGGCCGTTGCCCGTAAGCTTCGTCCCACAGAGCCCAGAACAGCGTCGCCATGAGCAGCACCATCGAGACGACGTAATACAGCGCGTACGACTTGGTTACTACTGGATCTTGCTCCGGGATTGGTTGTTCGGGCACCAGATTCTCCCTCTAGTCGTTGGTCGTCGGTCGTCGGTCGTTGGTCGTTAGCGTCGGACGGTGTGCCTGAGACTTCGAGGCCAACGACCAATGACCAATGACTATCGACCATTCACACGTTGAACCACGGCGTTATCCACACGTACTTGATATTGAACGCAAGCCGCAGCAGCATCTTGAGCGGCAGCCCCACCATGGTGAGCCAGAAGAACATCATGATGGAATACTGCAGCAGGCTCATGCGCTGATAGTCCTTCGGGTTGTAACGCCGGAACAGCGCGTGCACCAGAAATCCGCCAGCCAGGTAATATCCTCCAACCACAACCGCCCCGAAGATTGCTTTGGCAAGGTTCGAGGTCAGCCCGAAAAGATCGGGCAGATCGCGGTTCACCTCATAAATGAGCCGATTGTGATCCCATGTCTGTCCCGGCCAGAACCACTGCCAGCCAGGTCCACGGATGAATGTGCCGATAATAATCATCGCGACCCACAGAATCACGAAGCCGAACAAGAACGTGCCAATGGCAAACTTGCGCTGCTTCCAGGTGTAATAGCCGCTGCCCAGTGGATTGGTGTCGATGTACGGAATTACCATGAGCCCGACGATGATTAGCGTCGGCATCACCACGCCTGCGATCCACGGATCGAAGTACACCAGCATTTCCTGCAAGCCGAGGAGGTACCAGGGCGCTTTCGCAGGATTCATCGTCAGGTTGGGATTGGAGGGCTCCTCAAGCGGCGCGCTTAGCGTGATGGACCAGATCATCAAAATGATGGTGACGATGATGGCGGCGAGGAATTCAATGCGCAGGAGAAATGG
>DATNNO010000022.1:0-11742 GCA_035601775.1 Terriglobales bacterium
CGCATACACCAACATGACTATTGGCAAGGACGGAACCGTATACCTGACTTGGATGTATTGCAACACTGGCCCTTACTTCTGCAACAACCACAAGGCGTACATGATGTTCTCAAAATCGACCGACGGCGGCAACACGTGGTCGAGTCCGAAACGGATGATTACCGTTACTCTCCTTTCGACTCTTCTGCCGAACACGCATGTAGGTGTCACCAACTATCCCGTGATTGGAGTGGACAACAGCAACGGGCCGCACGCCGGGAATCCGTACGTGGTGATGTACAACTGGACGGGGATCTACATGCGCGTCCAGGTGATCCGCTCCACGGATGGCGGCAATAGCTGGTCGAAGCCTGTGCCCGTAGCCCCGGCGAGCGACACCCACGACCAATTCCTCCCCTCGCTATCGGTGAGCCCCACGGGGCGGGTCGGGGTGAGTTGGCTGGACCGGCGCAACGACCCTGCCAATGTTGACTACCAGGCCTTCGCCGCCATCTCCACTGATGGCGGGCGCAGTTTCCCCAACACACAACTCACCACGGCATTCTCCAACCCAGACACGAACGGGACCCTCAACAACTGGATGGGCGATTACACCGGCAACACCTTTGCGGGAGCGGACTTCCTGGCCGCGTGGATGGACAGCAGCAACGGGGTTGACATGCAGGAGGTAGTCGGCGGCATCCGCCTGCACTGATCGGTCACGCATCGCCAACCTGTCCGCATGAGCCGTGGACGGCAATGTATGCAAGGAGGAAATCATGGAATGGACCACACCCCAGTTCGAAGAAATCAGCTTGAACTGCGAAATCAATTCCTACGCGAACGCTGAGCTGTAGTCGGCGGCTGGCCCGGCCTTCCGTCGTATGAAATAAGTTAGGGTGCGCCATCCTTCCGCGTTCTTTGCGGAAGGGTGGGAGGCGAGAAAGCAGGAGGGCGGGTGCCCGACTCCCAGCCCAGAACTCAACCCGCAATCCCACTCCCCTTTCTCCTTGACGGCATACTTCAAATCAGATAACCTGTTGTAGAGTACATTATCCACAAGATAATGATAGGTCTTTGACAATCTGACCCTCGCGCGACTTCTCGGCCGCACTCCAATGCCCGGCTTGCCCAGGTATCCCTGAGGCGGAAGCAGCCGACTTGCTGGTTGTCCTGTCCCAACCGCAGTTCCAAAACGGAACTGCGGGCCTCGACCTGCCAGCCGTAACTCCTATGTTCTCTAGATTTTGCGTGTAACTCCCGTAAACTCAAAGATCTAGCACATAGTCGCAAATTAGATCCTTTGTTTTCTAGATTTTGCACACGATAGGGGGGAGGGGGGTCCCCCCCCGGGTACTAAACAGTAAACTCCGTCCCATTGTGGGAAAGCGGCGAGATCTCCGCCGAGCTTTTGCGCGACCGCCGCAGCCGGCTAACTCTTCTTCTTGGCGAGGCGATCGACCAAGACCCTAAGCGTGGTCTGGGCTTCGGGACTCCACCAGGTGGCGTTGACCTGGTCAAGCTCGACATCGAAGGACGCCGCGAAAAGTTCGGACAAGTCGGCGCGAGCGCGACGCCGGGTTGCGGCCATCGCATCGACGGGCAATGCCAGCAGCGCGCGGCCCCACTCGATTGCCCGGCTCACCACTTGATCGAGGGGAACAAGTTCGTCGACCAGACCGATTCTGGCCGCTTCATTAGGAGAGATCAAAAGGCCGCCGACGGCGA
The DNA here is from genome assembly GCA_035601775.1 of Terriglobales bacterium. Lineage (GTDB taxonomy): Bacteria > Acidobacteriota > Terriglobia > Terriglobales > Acidobacteriaceae > JABDBE01. Next base: position 1,708 of record DATNNO010000022.1, read on the forward strand.
GCCGCTCGGCTTGATGCGCTCCGATCAAGCGTCGCAGTCCGGCAAAAATCACCGGCGGCAGCGGGAGTCCAACCTGCACTTCGTTGAGTCCCAGCTTCCAATCACCCTGTGCCGCGACCCTGCAGTCACAAAAGATCGGGAGCACGGTGCCGCCAGCGGTAGCGTGGCCAGTGATCGCGGCCGCGATGGGAATGGGAGAGAGCGCAAGCGCGCGAAGCAGCGCGTAAAGCTCGCGCCACAGAGCAGCAATTGCTGGACGATCAAGCGTCAACAGCAGCGGAACGTCGAGGCCGGCGGAGAATCTGCCGGGCGCACCGGAGAGGACCAGCGCACGGGCGCCGTCGGGCATGGCCGATTCGACGGCCTGCTTCAGCGCGACGATCAACTCCGGCGAGAGCGCATTCGCGGGCGGGCGGTTGAGCCGCAACTCGCGGACGGCTCCGTGATCGATGGTGAGGATCATGGCGTTAGAAGGAATCCGCGTTTGTGCTTGTCGATGCGGAGCATGAGCGAAAGTATAAGTTGATCGGACGTGAAGTGGAATCGAATTTTTCCCCACTTCAATTGTCCACACACCGGCGCGCTGTCTAGTGATGTGCGTCTTACCGATTCAGAAGCTCGAGCAGCTGCGCAATTCCCTGGCGAAAATTCTGAGGCGGAGTGATCAGGCTTACGATCAGGTATCCATCGCTCGGGAAATCGTAAAAATGTCCCGGGTGGACGAGCACGGAACACTTGCGCAGGATTTCAATCGCCAGGTCTTCGTCGGACTGCGTCACCGGAACCCGCAGCACCGCGTACCATCCCCCTTCGACATCCAGGCGACGGCAGGTTTTCTGTTTGGCCAATCCGCGATCCAGTTCGCTCAAATTCGCCCGCACCCGATCCAGCAGCAACGCCTGTATAGACTGACGCTGCTCCAGCAGCACGGGCGCGGCCAATTGGATGGGCGCATTCATGGAGAGATAGGTGTCGGCGATCATCTCCAGACGCGCCAGCGCCGCGGACACTGCTTCGCCGGAACCGCTGGTCACGATCCATGCCAGCTTCATCTGCGGGAGCCCCGAGATTTTTGACAGGCCACTCAGCGTGAACGTCAGGACGTCGTGGTCCGTGGCAAATGTCCCACGCGACGCGCCATCGTGGGCGTAGTCGAGGAAGACCTCATCGACAATGAGCGCCAGATTATATTCGCGGCAGAAATGGTTGAGAGCGCTTCGTTCCCGGTCAGCGACGAACGATCCCGTGGGATTATTGGGATGGACGACGACCACGGCCCGGGTGCGATGGTTCACCGCCTTATATAAGGATGGAAAGTCCATCTGCCAGCCGTGATCGTAGAGCAGCGGATACGGCACCAGCTTGACATCCTGCAAGTCGGCGAGGAACTCGAACAGGGGATAGCTGGGCTTAGGCACCAGGATTTCATCTTCCGCATTGCACAGCAGACGGAAGACGTAGGAATAACCCTCGCTGGTGCTGGTGGTGAGGACTATGGACTCCGGATCGATGTCGTCATGTTGCTTGCGGTAATAGCCAGCAACGGCCTCGCGCGCGCTGCGCAAGCCCTTGGGCTGCGGATCGTAATCCATGGCCTTGGGATCGCTGAGCGCTTGCAGGATGGTTTCCGCGTCGTAGTGCAACTCGGCGCGGGTGGGATTCGAGATCGTCAGGTCGAGCACTTCCCTGCCCGCAGCCTGCAACTCCTGCTGCACTTGGGTGAAGCGGTTGGGCATGAGCTTCCAGTCGGTGCGGTGAGAAAACATACGGGACCATGATACGCGGAAGAAGTTCCCAACTTCCGGATTGGCGCCATCCGCCCAGAACCGGATGAAGAGCGGACATGCGCCATCTTCAGTCGTCTATGGGTATGGTCTCATCGAGCATGAATCCCCGCCTGCCGCTGCTCGAATTCCGCTTCAAATTCGACGCATTACCCGCAGTCTGGACCTGTTGATTGGACATCTTTGACTTGAAAGCTATTTTTCTGTTTACTCTATGTACCATTAGGCGGTGCTTCTATGCCGACAGGTTCAACCACAGGTGGACAACGCCATCTCGGCGACACCATGCGGCGGGATGCGTGGTGGCTTGAGTTGTTGCCCGTCATTGCTCTGCTCAGTGCATTCGGAATTTATGCCACCCTGCGAGCCTTCGAAGGGACATATTACGAATGGGGGCCCTACCTTTCTCCGTTTTATTCGCCTCTCATTGACCCTCATCATCGCTGGTGGCCGTTCTCTCCGGCGCTATTGATCCTGGTTTGGCCTTTGGGATTCCGGGTCACGTGCTACTACTACCGAAAGGCTTATTACCGGGCTTTTTTTATGGATCCACCCGCCTGCGCCGTCGGCGAGCACAGGAGGCACCGCTATCGGGGCGAGACTGCGTTTCCTTTTATTCTGCAAAATCTCCATCGCTACTTTCTGTATGGGGCCTGCATCTTCCTCATCTTTCTTTGGCACGACGCGTTCCGCGCTTTCTTTTTTGACGGACGAATTGGAGTGGGGGTCGGCACGCTCGTCCTGTTGTTCAACGTAATCCTACTTACTGTGTATGCCCTCTCCTGCCACTCGCTCCGCCACATGGTGGGAGGGAAGCTCGACTGCTTTTCTTGCGTTGCGTTCGCGGGTCCGCGCCATACGGCTTGGCATTGGTTGAGCGTTCTGAACGAGCGTCACATGCTGTATGCCTGGATCAGCCTGACTACGGTGGGTCTTACGGACCTTTACATCCGGCTGGTTGCGAGCGGCGCAGTTAGGGACCTGAGACTCTTGTGACGACAGAATACGAAACCCACGACCACGACGTCTTGATCATCGGCGCTGGCGGGGCGGGTCTGCGAGCGGCCCTCGGAGCCCTGGCGCAAGGCGCGAAGGTGGCAGTGGTATGCAAATCGCTCCTCGGCAAAGCGCATACCGTTATGGCGGAGGGTGGAATCGCGGCGGCGATGGCCAATGTGGACGCCGCGGACGACTGGCGCACTCATTTTCGCGACACCATGCGCGGCGGCAAGCTGCTTAACAACTGGCGCATGGCACAAATCCACGCCCAGGAAGCTCCGGAACGCGTGCGAGAACTGGAGCAATGGGGAGCGCTTTTTGATCGCACCGCAGACGGACAGATCCTGCAGCGCGCCTTCGGCGGTCATACCTTCCGCCGGCTGTGTCACGTGGGCGACCGTACGGGCCTGGAAATGATCCGCACTCTGCAGGACCGCGGCGTGCAATTGGGGATCGACGTATACATGGAATGCACCATCACCTGCTTGCTGATGGATGGGGATCGCGTCGCTGGGGCATTCGGTTATTGGCGCGAACAGGGAAGATTCGTAGTGTTTCGAGCCAAGTCGATTGTCATGGCCACGGGCGGCATTGGCAAGGCGTGGGAAATTACCTCTAATTCCTGGGAGTACACCGGCGACGGTATGGCGCTCGCCTACGGTGCCGGCGCCGAGCTGATGGACATGGAATTTGTGCAGTTTCATCCCACCGGCATGGTGTGGCCGCCGGGAGTGCAGGGAATTCTGGTCACCGAGGCGGTCCGCGGCGAAGGAGGAATTCTCCGCAACAAATTGGGCAAGCGCTTCATGGAGCAGTACGATCCGAAAAAGATGGAGCTTTCTACCCGCGACGTGGTGGCGCGCGCGATCTATACGGAAGTACGCGAGGGCCGGGGCACGGAACACGGCGGCGCTTATCTCGATATCTCGCACAAGCCCGCCGACTATGTGAAGAAAAAACTGCCCAGCATGTACCACCAATTCAAGGAACTCGCTGACGTAGATATCACCAAGGGGCCGATGGAGGTCGGACCAACTTGCCATTACATGATGGGAGGCATTCGGGTCGATGCGGAAACCGCGAAATCGTCCGTGCCGGGACTGTTCGCCGCGGGTGAGGCGGCAGCCGGGCTCCACGGGGCAAACCGGTTGGGCGGCAATTCTCTTTCCGACCTGCTCGTCTTCGGCCGCCGTGCGGGGTTGGCCGCCGCCGAGCACGCGAAAAAGATACAAACTACGTCCATCGACTCTGGGCAAGTTGAAGAGGCCGCACACGACATGCTGGCTGCCTTCGAGCGCAAGAATGGTGACAGTCCTTATACGATTCATCGGGATTTGCAAGAAACCATGCAGAATCTCGTTGGCATCTTTCGTAATCAGGAAGATCTCATGCGTGCGTTGGCGGAGCTTGAGAAACTGAAGGAGCGGGTTGAACACGTGAGTGTCGAAGGTTCGCGATTGTTCAATCCCGGCTGGCACCTCGCCCAGGATCTAAAGGCGATGCTGACGGTTTCCGAGGCCGTGACGCGCAGCGCACTTGCGCGCCAGGAGAGCCGCGGAGCTCACAGCCGGATTGATCATCCTGGCCTCGACGCAACCTGGGGAGCAAGTAATAATGTGATCGTGCGCGAGGGAAGCGCAATGACGCTGCGCCAATCACCGGTGCCCGAATTGCCCGACGACTTGAAGCAACTGCTTGTCGATGAGAAATAGCTGGGCTTAGGAGCGCCGCCGTCCGCGGCAGCTGTCCGGGCGTCCCGCCCGCCGAACCGAGGGCGAGACGCCCTCGGGACAGCCGGCAAGATGCCGGCGCTACCCGGACTACATGAAAGGAAAATAGAGGAGGCGCGATGGCAGAAGCAATCTTTGAGGTGTTCCGGGGAGACCGCGAAGGTGGGCAGCCCGCCACTTACCGCGTCCCGGTTGTCCCGGGGATGGTCGTGCTGGACGCGCTCCACCATATCCAGGCGCACCAGGCGCCCGATTTGGCGGTGCGCTGGAATTGCAAAGCCGGCAAGTGCGGCTCCTGCTCGGCGGAGGTCAATGGACGGCCGCGGCTCACATGCAAAACCCGTATGGATGCGCTTCCCCTGGACAAGCCCATCACGGTTTACCCAATGAAAGCGTTTCCAGTGATCAAAGACCTGGTCACTGATGTCTCCTGGAATTACCGCGTGAACAAGAAAATTCCGCCGTTCGAACCCCGCCCCGGCACTGACTGGAAAATGTACCAGGAGGATGTGGATCGGGTGCAGGAGTTTCGTAAGTGCATTGAATGCTTCTTGTGCCAGAATGTGTGCCACGTTCTCCGTGAGCACGAGCAAATGGAGCAGTTCGGGGGACCGCGGTTTTTCGTCCGGGTTGCTGGGCTTGAAATGCATCCTCTCGACTCGAAGTCTCGCACGCGTATGCTCAAGGATGAGCTCGGCATCGGTCTGTGCAACATCACCAAGTGCTGCACGGAAGTGTGCCCCGAGGAGATCCACATCACGGATAATGCGATCATTCCGTTAAAGGAACGTGTGGTCGACGAATTTTATGATCCCGTGCTCATGCTGGTGCGGAAGATTCGCGGGGCAAAATAAGTATGGGCCAAGCAAGAATCGGGCTGACGGTAAAAGGAGGTCCCATGGAGTTCAAGCTGAAGATCATCTCGCAGGCCGGTATTCCGGAAGCCATCTCGAAAGTCGAGCTCTACCGTTCACTCAATGAACCGGAAGAGGCAGAATCGATCTGCCGCGACATCCTGGCAGTCGAGCCCGAACACCAACTGGCGCTCCGCCTGCTGGGCCTCGCCATCACCGACCAGTTCCGTGGAGACACATCGGATCGCTGTGGAGAAGTAGAAACACTTTTCCACGGACTCGTCGAGAGCTATGAACGCCTCTATTACACGGGTCTCCTGCATGAACGGCGAGCCAAGGCACAAATGCACGTGGGGCGCCCTCCGCACACCCTCGCACCGCTCTTCGAGGAAGCGATGCGCTGCTTCGCGGAAGCCGAAAAGATTCGCCCCACGGGCAACGACGATGCGATTCTTCGCTGGAACCGCTGCGCACGGCTGCTGCAAAGCCATCCTGGCTTTCATGAAGAGAAAGAGTCCGACGCATTCGACGCCCTTGATAGCTCACCAATCTGAACTTACTTGATGACCCTCCCACTTGGGTGAAGCGGTTGGGCGTGAAGCTCCAGCCGGTGCGGTGCGAAAAATACGCGACCATGATACGCGGAGGGGATGGATGGAGACGCTCTCACTTTTCGCAAAGGACGCGAACAATGGGGCACACGCATGAAGGCCTGACGTCAAGGTCACGCCCCGCATGGGCGCCCATGCGGGGCTGATCTTTTTTCTACCCTTACCCAGGACTTCGTGGCCAATTCTCTTCTTACTTCGCGACGTTCCCTAGGGCGTCAACCCCGGCAGGTGGCTGCGCTCCATTCTCCGGCGGGGTCGGGCACTTAATCTGGGTCCACGTACCTGAGCTTCCGAAGTTGGTCCTCTGGTTGAATAGCTGGAACGGACCGGAAAGCGGGTTGCCCTTCAGGGTGCCGATAAAATCCACCGCGCCACAGGTGTTGGCATCGACAGTCATCGCGCGGTACGCGAGTACTAAGCCATCTGTCTTGCTGTGGTGCGAACTGCCGACGATGGGCCAGGAGGAGAGTCCGTCGCATCCAGAGAGCGCTCCCCAGGTGCGGCCGTTCAGCGCCGCCGTCGTGTTGAATTTGACGCGTTGGTTGAACCTAATGTAAACGCCAGTGAATACCTGGAAGCATTGGAATTGGGGCGCTGCCAGCGCCATGCTTGGTGCCAGGAGCGCTGCGCCCACAATAACCGCTATCGATCGCTTAATCCTCGTCGTAAACCTCCTTGCCTCTTCTCTCTTCCATGGATCCGGATGGTCCAGGAGAGGCCCCATTGTCCTCTCGGATACGACCGGCGTCAAGATGCAAGGCTTTGCAGTGTAGATGGTCCTACCCGGCTGGTGAGATAACCGTGTCGGATCCTTTCCTCCGCGTTCGATTGCCGCGAGACAATGAATACAGGCTGAAAGTGGCATACTATTAGTTGGAATTACCATTTCTTGAAAATCACGAAAACAGCGATCACCATCAATGCGAAGCCGACAAGGTAATTCCATCTCATCTCTTCTCCTAAATACAAAACTGAGAAGACTGAAAACACCGTGAGGGTTATGACTTCCTGGATGGTTTTGAGTTGAACCGCAGTGAACTGGTAAGAGCCGATGCGGTTGGCGGGAACCTGAAAGCAATACTCGGCGAATGCAATGAACCAGCTAGCCAGGATGACCTTAAACAGCGGCGATTGACGGTACTTCAGATGGCCATACCAGGCAAAGGTCATGAAGATGTTTGAGATTGTCAGCAGCACGACGGTGGTCATAACCGATATGCTGCCACGAATCCCGCGGCGGCGCGAGTTCCCGAGGATCTTCAAATTGACCCACGATTAGCAGGCAGGCGATTTCAGCAACCGAGGAGATATAATGACGAGTTTCGCCGCTATGGAAAAAGCTACGCAGTACGAACTCCGCTTGGCCGAGCGCATGTCGCGGCTGGGCACCGAGACTGCCTTTGAAGTGTTGAACAAGGCGCGCGCTCTGGAGCGTCAGGGCAAAGATGTTATCCACCTGGAAATTGGCGAGCCCGACTTTGATACGCCGAAGGACATCGTCGAGGCCGGCATCGAGGCCCTCAGAGCCGGCTATACGCATTATGGCCCGGCGGCGGGATTGCCGGAGTTGCGCCAGGCCATTGCGGACGACGTGGAGAAGAGCCGCGGAGTTAAAGTCACTAGCGATTGGGTCGTGGTCGTACCAGGCGGCAAGCCAATTATTTTCTTTACGATGCTGGCGTTAGCGGATGTTGGAGATGAGGTCATTTACCCCAACCCTGGCTTCCCGATTTATGAGTCGATGATCCATTACGTTGGGGCCAAGGCGGTGCCCATCCGGCTGTGGGAGGAGAAGGATTTCAGCTTGGATGTGGAAGAACTGGCCCATCTGATTACGGATCGCACCAAGCTCATCATCTTAAATTCACCGCACAATCCGACCGGCGGCACGCTCAGCAAGCGGGATATCGGAGGCATCGTCAAAGCCATCGGTGATCGAAACATCATGGTGCTATCGGATGAAATCTACAGCCGCCTGATGTTCGATGGAGCGCGGCACCACTCAATCATGTCCGAGCCCGGTTTTAAAGAGCGCACAATCCTGCTCGATGGCTTCTCCAAAACGTATGCCATGACCGGCTGGCGCATGGGATACGGCGTGATGAGACCGGATCTGGCCACGCACATCGCGCGGCTAATGACGAATTCGAATTCGTGCACGGCCAGCTTTACACAGATTGCCGGCATCGAGGCTCTTCGCGGCCATCAGGCGCCGGTCGACCGGATGCGGGCGGAATTTCAAAAGCGTCGCGACGTGTTTGTGGTGGGACTGAACCGGATCAAAGGCTTCTCCTGCCGTGTGCCCAAAGGCGCGTTCTACGTCTTCCCCAATATCAGCAAGACGGGGTGGAAATCGAAGAAGCTGGCCGATGCTTTGCTCGAAGACGCCGGCGTGGCGTGCCTTTCGGGAACGGCATTTGGCGATTATGGAGAAGGCTATCTGCGTTTCAGTGTAGCCAATTCGCTGGAGAACCTGAACAAGGCGCTGGGGCGGGTGGATCAGTGGACGAAGCAGAATTTGTAGCGAACGTTGGCGTATAATTACGGCCAGATTTCGAGGTGCCTCTGTGGAAACTCCTAAGGTTTTGAAAAGCGTGTTAGCGGTTTTGATCCTGCTGTTTGTGAACCTGGCTTGGGGAGCAGCGAGCGAGCAAGTGCTGTACTCGTTTAGCGGCGCGGACGGAGTTCCCGCAGGCCTAGTATCTGACGGCGCCGGGAATTTGTATGGCACGACGTACGCCGGCGGCGCTTATAGTCAGGGCAGCGTCTTCGAGCTCTCGCCGTCCACAAGCGGCTGGACAAGGAGCGTGCTGTACAGCTTCACGGGCGGAAGGGATGGCCGCAGTCCCAGCGAGTCCGAAAGCCTGGTTTTCGACACGGCGGGCAATCTATATGGCACGACAGTAAGGGGTGGGTCGGGGAGCGGCACCGTGTTCAAACTCGCACCGAACGGCGGCGGGGGTTGGACGGAGAGCGTGATCCACTACTTCAAGAACGCGCCAGCACATTATCCCGAGAGTGGGCTGGTCTTCGATGCCGCAGGCAACCTCTACGGCACGGCATTCGGCAGTCCCGGCGCTGTGTTCGAGCTGTCGCCCACTTCTAGCGGACCGTGGAAGATCCGCATACTCCACAAATTCGGCAAGACGAGACGCGATGGAATTGGTCCGTTAGCGGCACTGGCTTTTGACCCAGCCGGCAATCTCTACGGCACGACCTATGTAGGTGGCGTTCCGAAGTGCGGTCTTGGGGAAATGGGCTGTGGCACTGTCTTCAAGCTCACGCCTGCTTCTGGAGGTGCTTGGCGCTATAGTCGGATTTACAGTTTCGCGGGCGGAGCCAATGGAGATCGCCCCTATGCCGGCGTAGTCTCGGACGCCGCAGGGAATCTTTACGGCACGACGGCCTTGGGTGGCAACACCGGGTGCGACTCCAACAGCGACGGTTGTGGCATCGTTTTTGAGCTGTCGCCGAATTTGGATGGCACCTGGACAGAAACCTTGGTCTACTCGTTTGCCGGATCCGCAATTGATGGGGGTGAACCCTTCAGTGGGCTTATTTTCGACCATGCAGGGAATCTTTTCGGGACGACCTACATCGGCGGTTCAAGTGGCTTCGGGACTGTCTTCGAGCTGACTCCGCAATCGGGCGGATGGCAAGAGACCGTACTCCACAACTTCGCCGACAGTGACGGGCAGCTCCCCTTGGTGGGAGTGATTTCTAATGCGGCTGGTAATTTATACGGTACAACTATTACGGGCGGCGCTACTGGCGGTGGTGCGGCATTTGAAGTTACTCCGTAGTATGGCGTCCTAGAAATACGCGGAAGAAGTGCGGGACGCGAATGCGAGTTCGGCCTTCTTAACCTCAGGTGCTAAAGCCCTTGTTTGCTGGGGCCGTTGCGGTGCGGCTGAACAGTTTGCTGAAAAACTCATTTTCGGACTCTCTGTTGCCAGTAACGAGTTTTCCAGATTCGGCCCCGGTTGCGGGTTTCCCACCTGTTGCCGAAGATCGTTCTGTTGCCGAACTTGGTATTTTTCAGCAAACTGTGAAGCCG
>DATNNO010000023.1:0-66433 GCA_035601775.1 Terriglobales bacterium
TGGCTTGCCCTGACGGCGGGCCTCGGCAGTGATCAGTTCTCCCGCAGCAACTAAACATTCTTTGTTCGCAAGCCCCACCGTCTTGCCCGCGCGCACGGCTTCGTAGGTGGCTTCGAGTCCGGCTACGCCCACGATGGCACTGACCACGAAGTCTACTTCCGGGTGGGTGGCGACTTGCACCGCCCCAGCCGAGCCGTGGGCTACTTCGACTTCATCCAGCCCAGAGGCCTTTAGGCGAGTGCGAAGGATTTCGGCGTCCGCCTCGGCTGCGACCGAGATCAGCCGGGGCTTCCATCGCTCAGCCTGCTCGAAGGCGGCATCCACATTCCGGCCTGCAGCCAGAGCAATAACCTGGAAGCGCTCGGGGTAGGATTCAATCACGCTGAGCGTGCTGCGGCCGATGGAGCCAGTCGAGCCTAGGATGGAAATGCGTCTCACAAACGGCTCTCAGGGTACGGTATGCGGCGGCGCCTCATTTGGTACCTGCCAAAATTGTGGCATAGTGATCGATCCAGCGACGTTGTGCCGCGGTTTCCGGAACGGAGGTACCACGCGCGGCACTGAGGCTTTTCACCGCTGCTTCCGGGTTCAACCCTTTCATGACAAGCAGGCATGCGGCCATCAGTCCGGTTCGGCCAATTCCCTGACGACAATGCACTACTACATTTCTCCCCGACGAGAGATCGGCATCTAGTTTTTCCAGAGCCGCCGCCACTTTGGCGTCCGAGTCCGGCACCTCGCGATCCGGAATGGGAAACGAGACGAATTGCATCCCTCGTGCTTTCACGTGGTGTGCCTCGTTGCTGAGCCCGAGATCGTCCTCCTCTTCAGGCGTGAGCAAGGAGAGCACCGTATCGACTCCTTCACGCCGCCAGCTTGCGATCTCATCCTCAAGCCAGTCGCCGCCGCGAGGACGTGCCGCCAATGCCAGTTTTCCCGGCCACGGTCCCTCGGCCCAATAGAGTTTCGTCGACATTCTTTAATCGTTCCTTTTCAAAACGATTTCGCGCGGCAGCGCATCAACGTCCACCCCGCGCTGGCGCAGAATATAAATTCGGTGATGTCCGTCGAGTATAGTCCCATCGAGCCTCGTTTTCAGGCAGTCCCTCTGCCCAGGCATCAGTGAATGTTTGAGGACTTCAGTGTCAAGAGACTCCATTTTGGCAAGTTTGGCAGGGCTGAGCGAGGTATCCGGGTGGAGTGGCTACAGCGGTGGATACGGGTGGGGCCTCGGCATGTCCGACTGACTCCAACTACCTTACTCTATCCTTAGAGTCGGCTGATCAACCACAGAGGTTAAAGTTTCCTATTGCATCACGCGCCAAGCCGCATAATACCACAGCACCGGAGCGGCAAAGAGCAGGGCATCGATGCGATCCAGCATGCCTCCATGGCCCGGCAGAATCGTTCCTGAATCCTTGACTCCGGCGCCGCGCTTGATCAGCGACTCCACCAGATCGCCTAACTGCGCGGCGATGTTGATGGCCGCCGAAAGCAGCAGAGTGGGTCCTAGTGGCGGCTTCTGCAAGGCGAAGAAACCATCGCGCCGTTCGATGAGATGCGCATGCAGCAGAGCCGTGCTGATGGGCAGGGCATAGTTGTACAGCAACATTCCCACCACCAAACTCGCCAGCAGAGATGCCAGCGCTCCCTCCCAGGTTTTCTTGGGGCTGATGCGCGGTGACATGAGATGACGGCCCAGGGAACGTCCCACGAAGTAGGCAAAGATGTCCCCTGCCCACACCAGCAGCAGCAAATACAGAAGCAAGAACGCCCCCGACCACTGCTCCCGCAATTGCACCAGAAATCCGAGCGGCAAAGCGATGTACCCGAACGCAAACGCAGAAACCATCGCAGCCGGAAACGCGCTGCTCAGGTTAATCCGCTGCATTGCAATCGTGAGAAAAACAAATGGAGCAATGGCGGCGGCGAATCCCGCGCTGTAAACGAAGATCGCGGTCGAGAGCAGAGGCTTGTCGTTCCCCGGATTGATGGCCAGGAGCAGGAAGAATAGTCCGACAAAGATGTAGGTCGGCCAGCGCAGAGGCCGGATGCCGTACGCCTCGGCGAGTTTGAGCAATTCCTGCACGGTAAGCAGCGCAACCAAAGCCGCAACTAACGCCAGCACGGGCACGGGCGCACGCAGCACCAGCAGCAGGACGATAGGAATCAAAACCGCCGCGGTGAGGATTCGTTTGAGCAGATGCAAGAGCCTCAGCTCCGGCCCGTCTTCGAAATGTGTGACACGGGAGTGTGTGGCGCGGACACTCTTGTCCGCGGATGTTCCACGTGATCATGCTGATGGATATGAGCTTGGGAAGCGTCGCCAGCCAACCCGCCATAGCGCCGCTCACGCTTCTGGTATTCCGCAATGCCCTCGAGCAGATGTACACCGCGGAACTCGGGCCACAGCGTGGGGGTTACGTAAATTTCAGCGTAAGCCAGTTGCCACAGCAGAAAGTTGCTCAGCCGCATCTCGCCGCTGGTCCGAACCACCAGGTCGGGATCGGGTAAATGCCGCGTGTAGAGGTGACGGGAAACAGCGTCCTCGTCGATTTCCAGGTGGTCCAGACCGCCATTGCGCGCGGCCGCGTCCACAATCGAACGGAAGGCATCCACCAGTTCCGTGCGCGCGCTGTAGTTGAGCGCGAGAGTCAACACCATGCCGGTGTTATGTGCCGTAGCCTCGCGCGCCCACTGCATTTTTTCCTGCACCGAGGGCGGCAGTTCGTGCTGGCGGCCAATATATTCCAGGCGGATATTGTTCTTGTTCAGCGTAGGCACTTCCGCCTTCAGATAGCGGCAGAGCAAGCCCATGAGGAAATTGACTTCGCTCGCCGGACGTTTCTTCCAATTCTCCTCCGAGAAAGCGTAGAGGGTGAGCGCTGGAATACCGATGCGGGAAGCGGTTTCCACCGTGAAGCGCACGGACGAAACTCCGGCGCGGTGTCCGGCGATGCGCGGCAGATGGCGTCGCCGCGCCCAACGGCCGTTGCCGTCCATGATAATGGCGATGTGTTTTGGGAGCCGCTTCGGGTCCAGCCGCACATAAACTTCCGCTTCCTTGCGGTCCAGCCCGGCGGGAATTGTTGCTTGCAAGCTAACCTCTGCTGTTTGTTGAAGCTAACACAGCAGGGAAGGTGGGCGCAATGACCCGAAAGAGCTCTGTGTGGCGCGGACACTCCGGTCCGCGAGATTCCTGCAACCGTCCACATAGGCGCTAACTTAACGCAGAAGATCTTATGCTCTTGCACGTCAATCCGTCATCCGGCGGAAATCGGCAAGCCCTGACTGGACCTTCCACTTCCCAGAAGCCGACTTCTGGCCCGCGTCGTTGAAAGTTTGTTCCGAGGCATAACTTCCGGTTTGCCCGTCATCCAGGCACTATGCTGAGGAGCATCGATGATCGGCTGCGAACAAGGTCACTTTTACGTGTAGGCGAATAACCGATCTGTAAAGGTTGAAACGATCAGTGAGAATGTCGCACTACTCTTCAGTATTATCTGGACGCTCTTTCGGTCCCCAGAGATGAGACTCTCAAGATGGGCTAACGCAACCGGTTCGTCAAAAGTACGTCCGTTACGGTACTGAGTGTAAAAAAATGCGGTGTAGCGGAAACCAAGGATCGCTGGTGGCGCACGAGTTTGGCTCTATCACGATGTCGGGTGCCGCTACGCACAAAAATCTTGTCTTGAACCAGCGATGAAGAGCAAACTCCCGTTTGGCCCGAGAGGCTCCAACTCATTACGGGTATACTTGTCGCAAACAGTGGTAGGTGAACTCCATGAAACGCCAGGGAGGTTAACTTGATACCGCGGATGGCTGTGGCCGGTTATTTCTTCTTCGACGGAAAGACGAGGCTTGGTGTCGTTACCGACTGGAACTGGGCTATGAGCCAGTGGGACAGGGTAGCCGCAGCGAAACAGGCGGTGCGGCTCGTGGTCGTCGACTGGTCATTCGCATACGGTATGCCGGCGACGGCAGGCCCGAATTCGCCCAATGCTGCGGACATGAAGACCAAGCTCACTGCCTGCCACAGTGCCGGACAACTGGTCTTTGGCTACGCGGCGGGCAGCGGCGGCGCAATCCCACTGCAACCTCCGACCGGCGGTCCCCCGTGGTGGCTTGCACCGAGAGCCGCTGTGTGGCCAAGTCCTTTGACCGGACCGGTGGCGCCCGCGGCGGCGGGGGCCAGTGGCGCGCTCATGTCCCTTTCGGGCCAAATCGACACGTGGCAAACAACGTATCCTGGGCTTATCGATGGAATCTATGTCGACGAAGGCCCGACCGACTGCCTGTCCAACCCGTTTGCGGCTAGTGTCCCTACTAACTACGCCGCCTACTGCTCCTATATTCGGGAAAAAGGCTTCAAGGTGTTTCTACTCGCTGCCGGCTACCCAGATAACGACCCGGCAAGTCCGGGGTGGTTTCAGGCGCTGCCCTGGGATTACGTGGGGGTCTGGGAGGCGCCCCTCACACCGGCCTACGAAAACCAATTTGGTGCGACTGATTACTGCAACAGTCCGAACTACCCGACGAATCCTTCGCCGAGCTGGTGGAACACGGCCAACATTTGCGACCTAGAGAAACGAATTACCCGAGTTCACATTATCAACAACGGCGTCGATGCGGAGGCAAGCGCCAATCACGAGACGTTCGCACAGGTGCTGACTCGGGTCAAGGACTTGGCGGTCAGTCGCGGCGCAGGGACAATGTGGATCACAGAAACTGCGCAGGATCCGGTACTCGGATCCGTGTACGGAATGCTCCCCGACTACTGGGACGACGAGGTGGCCCTGTTCGCGACCGTAACGCCGCCGAGCCAAACCTGGATCCAAAACTGGGACACGATCCCGCCCGGTCGGTTTGGCGCGTGCATGACCTACGACGCGGCGAGCGGCCAAATCATTCTGTTCGGTGGCGAGAGCTACCAGGCCGGCTTCGGAGACACGTGGGCCTATGACGGGAGCAACTGGACTCAACTCGCGCCAGCCACCAGCCCGCCCGGCGTTCTACACGGTCACATGGCTTTCGACCCGACGCGAGGCGTTGTCGTCCTTTGGGGCGGCGTAGCTGCGGGCGGCAGCTACCCCACCGAGACGTGGACGTGGAACGGGTCCACCTGGACACGTCAGACACCGTCGGTGAGTCCAGCCGGCCGAAGCAACGGAATGATGGCCTGGGATGGCAAACGCATCATCCTCTATGGCGGTGAGACGAACAATGTCCGTCGCGCCGACATGTGGGCGTGGGACGGGCAAAACTGGACAAAACTGTCGGATTCAGCGGCCCCAGGCATCCGCGTCAGCGCAGTCATGACCTATTTCCCGTGTATCCAGCGGGTCGTATTGCAGGGCGGGAGCAGCGACACCCAAACGCTGTCGGACACCTGGCAGTGGGACGGAACGAGTTGGACGCAACAACATCCGGCTGCCGATCCGGGCTACCGAGTCGGGGCAGCCTCTGCGTTCGATGGCACGCGTGTCCTTGTCTTTGGCGGTGGGCAATCGGCTGTCGTTCCGCTGCTTGACGACCTGTGGGCGTGGGATGGCAACAACTGGAGCGCGGTTCCAAATCAGGGAACCTGGTTGCAATTTCCGGGCACCCCCAGCCCGAGGAGGCTAGCGGCTCTCGCAGAGTACCCACTAAATCCCGGCGTCGTCCTATTCGGCGGCGACGATGATGTCCACAGCCAGGCGCTAGGTGATACTTGGATGTATGGCGCGCCGCCCCCACCAACGCGGTGTTTCGTAGCAACGGCTCTGTTTGGCCCGCTTTCGCCGGAAGTCGCTACGCTTCGCGCTTTTCGCGACGAGTGGCTATCGCAGCACGCGTTGAGCCGAGCCGTCGTTAAAATCTATTATCGGCAAGGACCGAAACTTGCGGCCCTGATCTTGCGTTTTCCGATTTTAAAGAGTGCGATGCGAATGAGCATTCGCGCATGCATCCGTTTTCTCGGATCACCACCAAGAGGATAGTTTCGTTACGAAGCAGGAGAACTAGCCTATCGCGCCGAGAACTGGATCGAGAACTGATCGCGTGCTACTAAGTTATACAACACACTCCAGAACTATAGCGAAAGGGAGGGAAAGAACTACCAATCGCCAGAAGACCCGTAAGAATGGCCGCAATGCAGCATTTCGATTCGAGCCCCACGCGATAACTCTCGGATGGTCGGCTACTCGGAAGTTATCCAGAAACGGGCTTCGCGGAAGTCTGGCGGGGTCGGCATTCGATGGCGCAGCGCGTCCCAGAAGCCGACTTCTGGCCCGCAACAACTTCCGTTTTGCCCGTCATCCGTCCGAAAATCGTCAATGTTTGAGGAACGAACGCTCGGTCGTCTGATGATGTCGTCCGATAATGCAACCGTTGGGTTGCTTTTTGGTGTCGCCTAAGTTAATATGCAACCTTGAGGTTGCTTAATATGAATGACCATATTGAGAAGCGCATTGAGCTCAAAGCGCCAGTTTCACGGGTCTGGCGTGCACTGACGGATTACCGTGAGTTTGGCGAGTGGTTTCGGGTGAAACTGGATGGCCCATTCGTACCGGGTCAGGTCTCGCGTGGCCAGGTTACCTATCCAGGCTACGAGCACGTCCAATGGGAGGCCGTCGTGCAAAAAATGGAACCCGAACGCCTCTTTTCCTTCACCTGGCACCCTTATTCCGTCGATCCTAAAATAGACTATTCGAAGGAGACGCCCACGCTCGTCGAATTCAGGCTTGAGAAGACCACCAGCGGCACGCTGCTTATGCTCACGGAGTCCGGCTTCGACAAGATCCCCAGCGGCCGCCGCCTCGAAGCATTCCGCATGAATGACGGCGGTTGGACGGCGCAAATGAAGAACATCGAGAACTATGTCACGCAAACCTCGTAGCGGCATGCCCGCCAAACGGCAGGCGCGTGCGCCTGTATTTGCCGCGCTGGGCGATGAGACGCGGCTATCGCTGGTTGCGAAGCTCTGTGGTCGGCGGCCTTATTCGATCTCTCAGCTCACGCGGGGTTCCAAGCTGACCCGGCAGGCTGTCACCAAGCATCTTCGAGTGTTGGAGAGTGTAGGAATCGTGCATAGCGTCCGTACGGGTCGCGAGAGCCGATTCGAATTCGATCCGCAGCCAATTGAAGGAATTAAGCAATACCTCGATTTCGTCTCCGAGCAGTGGGATCGGGCATTGTCCAGGTTAAAGTCGTTCGTAGAAGACTGAGCGCCTAGAGTGTGATAAAGGTGCCAGGCGGGTGGCTCACCCTGACCGCTGTTCTTCTTTTCCCTAACCAAACTTAGAGTGCCCCATCCTTACGTCTTTTGCGAGGGTGGGAGGCGATGCCGCTGATGGGGTCTGCCCCCTCATGCTGCTTATCTGGTGCATGGACCGTCAATCTTATTGACGACCCGTCCAATTGTCGCCGAGCCCAACCAGATTCGCCGAGCCCCGCGCAAGTCTACTTTCGTGGGTATCGAAAAGTCCTTCGCGCATCACTCGCCTCCCCTAACTCCCGCAGGATCAACCACTTCCAGTTTCTCCATGTTCCACGTGGAACACTTCGCGCGATTTGCAATTTTCTTCCACAGGGCTTCGCAGGCGCTCTAATCTCGCATCTCTTCCGGCACAACTCGCAGCTCGAGCCGCTCCATCCAGCGCAGAACAGTCAGCACACTACTCGTTCCCACTCGCGCATCGGTCAGCAGACGATGCAGGTCGTCCACGCCCGCGACCGGCTTGCCGTCGAGAGCAATGATCACATCGCCTTCTCGCAATCCCGCTTTCTGTGCCGGGCTGCCGTTCGCGACTGACGCTACGATCACGCCACTTTCGCTGGGGAGATCGTAGAAGCGCACCACGCGGCGAAGCAGCGGCACGGTCTGGGCTTCGACGCCGATGTAGCTGCGGCGGATTCTGCCATCGCGCAGCAGACGTCCCGCAACGAACTTCGCGGTATTAATCCCGACGGCGAAACAGAGGCCCTGCGCGCCCATGATGGTCGCCGTGTTTACGCCCACCACGCGCCCGTCGGAGGTCACGAGCGGGCCGCCGGAATTGCCCGGGTTGAGCGAAGCGTCGGTTTGAATGACATCTTCGATGAGCTGCCCGGAGTAGGAACGCAACGAACGTCCCAAAGCGCTGACGACACCGGCGGTGACGGTGTACTGAAAGCCATAAGGATTGCCGATGGCAATTGCCAACTGGCCAACCCGAAGACGCTGCGAGTCTCCCAGAGGCGCGGCCACGAGATGGGGAGCGTCGTTGCTGGGCAGACCGATGCGGATCACGGCGAGATCGGTCGCGGGATCGTCGCCGATGATGTGAGCAGGGAAGCGCTGCCCATCCGGGAGCGAAACATCAATGCGCGTGGACCCATGCACGACGTGGCTGTTGGTCAGTACGAGCCCATCGGGCGTGAACACAAATCCGGAGCCCCCGCCTTGACGCTCGCGAGGTTCCCCCGAACGGCTTCGTCCGGGCTGCGCAACATCAATCTTGACGACCGAGGGGCTGATCGCTTCAGCGGCCCCGACGACGGCTTGTGAGTAGGCGTCGAGCAAAGCTGCGTCGTTGAGCGTGCTCACTTCTGAGGGCTGGACGATTGGCTCTGAATAATCCGCCAGGGGAAAGACACTGCCTTGCTGAGTCATAGCTGCTAGATGAGGTCAACAGAACTCCGGATTCAAGCGAGAAGTAATGCGGTTGGCAGGGCGCTGTCTGCATGAGGGTTGGTAGAATTCGCATCGCGCGATTCGTATCGCGCGGTTCGATTGCGTCTTGCTCGACTTTGGACTAAGCTTGCGGCGTTTGGGGCAACGTACGCAGCAGCGCTACTTGTTCCCCTAATTCAGAGGAGGATGATTCGTATGCGATTTCGCATCTCCGTTCTACTCGCCCTGTGGTTGTGCCTGCCGTCTCTTGCTCAAGAGCATTCCGCCCACACTCAGGCCAAGCCCGCAACGCTTATGTCGGGAGTGGGAAATGTTCATCATCCGGTTTCCGCCAGCAATCCCGAAGCGCAGAAGTTCTTCGATCAGGGACTGCGCCTGATTTACGCCTTCAACCACGATGAGGCGGCGCGCTCGTTCCAGCGCGCGGCTGAACTCGATCCCAAACTCGCGATCGCGTACTGGGGAGTTGCGGAAGCAGTGGGACCGAACTACAACGATCCGGCCAGCGATGACCGCTTCAAGCAGGCTCACGAAGCGATCCAGAAGGCGGTCGATCTCTCCTCCAATGCCTCGCCCAGCGAGCAGGCCTACATTCAAGCAATGGCCAAGCGCTTCCCAGCAGACCCGAAGGCAGATCTCAGGAAGGCGGCCGAGGATTACCACGATGCCATGCGCGAAGTGTCGAAGAAATTCCCCGACGACCTGGATGCGGCCACGCTGTTTGCTGAGTCGGGAATGAATCTGCATCCCTGGGGATTGTGGCATGTGGACGGCACACCGGAGGCAGGGACGGAGGAGATTGTCGCGACTCTGGAATCGGTGATCCGCCGTGATCCCAACCACCTCGGCGCCCTTCACTACTACATCCATGCCACCGAGGCTTCGTCGAATCCGGAGCGCGCGCTGGCCGGCGCCAACCGGTTAGCGGCACTCGCCCCTGCGGCGGGACACATCGTACACATGCCAGCGCACGTTTACATTCGCACCGGCGATTATGACGCGGCCGTGAAGGTGAACGAAGAGGCCGCAGCGGTGGACCGAGCCTACATCAAGGCCAGCGGTGCGAAGGGCATTTACCCGATGATGTATTACAGCCACAACCTTCACTTCATCGCCATGTGCGCCAGCATGACTGGCAATTATGCGGAGGCCAAGAAGAACGCGGACTTGCTGGTGGCGAATGTCGGTCCCCATGTCAAAGACATGCCACCCCTCGAAGGTTTCATGACCATCCCGATGGCGGTGGATGTTCGTTTTCATAAGTGGAATGACATTCTGGCCATGCCGCAGCCGGATCCCGCGCTGAAGATAACGACCGGATTCTGGCATTTCTCTCGCGGTATGGCGCTGGCGGGAACGGGAAAATTGAGTGAAGCCGAAGCGGAGTACAAGATAGTTTCCGAGGCTGAGCAGAACACGCCGCCGGATGTTGTCTTCGCCATGCCGATTAACAACAAGGCGAAAGACATCATGAAAATTTCCGAGGATGTGTTGGGTGCGAAGATCGCCATGGCGAGGAAGGATAACGTTCAGGCAATTTCCCTGCTGACGGCGGCAGTCGCGATTCAGGATACGTTGAAATACGGAGAGCCTCCAGACTGGTTCTTTCCCGTCCGCGAATCGTTAGGCGGCGTGCTCCTAATCAATGGCGATTCGGCGGGCGCGGAGAAAGTCTTCCGAGCGGACCTTGACCGCAATCCGCGCAATCCGCGCTCTCTGTTCGGATTGCAGCAAACCCTGAAGGCGCAAGACCGGAACTATGACGCAGGCTTTATCGAAAGCGAGTTCCGCGATTCGTGGAAGGGTGGGGAAGTCAAAGTAGAAGACCTGGTATAGGCTCGCCGATGTATCCCATAACGAAATGTCATCCCGAGCAACGCGTGTGATGGTTCAGCCGAAAATGGAGGAGCAGCGTTCTCCGTTAGTGTAGATTCCGCCCCAGCGGGACGGGATTTTCAAGGCATCGGTCTATCGACCGATGTCCTTTTCTCGGTGTAAGTATACAGCGCAAGAGGATAGGCTCCCGCACTGCTAAACCTCGGCTCGATGGGAAGCTCAAAATCTATGATTTCACCCGGAACACCACGTTGCTCTTGAGCGTGCCCTTGGGTGTCTTCACCTTAACCTTGCCGGTGGTCGCGCCCTTGGGTACGGTGGTCTTGATTTCGGACTTGGAAACTACAGTGAATTTCGCCGCCGTGCCGTTAAACGTAACGCTGGTCGTGCCCTTCAGATCCGTTCCCAGAATCTTGACCGCCGCTCCCACCTTGCCGGAGGTCGGCTGGGTTTCCACAAACGGGCCCAGACCTACAGACAGGCTGAAGACCGTGCCGGCGCCGTAGCCCCCACCACTGGGTGTTGTCCCGTAGAAGTTCCCATTAGTGTCCTGGACTAGCGCCGCAGCGGGGTTGGTGCCGTCTGTGCCACCGAAGCCGTGCAGCGTGGTCAACTTGCCGCTTAGCGTGATTTTGAAGACCGTACCGCAGCCGTATGTACATGATCCGCTACCGCCATTGCTCGTCGTCCCGTATAGATCCCCATTGGTGGCTTGAATCAGCGCTGCGATGGGGGCGGCGCCGTCCGTGCCGTCGAAGCTGTGCAGCGTGGTCAGCTTGCCACTTGGGGTGATCTGGAAGATCGTGCCGGCGCCGTAGGCCCCACCGTTGGGTGTCGTCCCGTAGAAGTTCCCATTAGTGTCCTGGACCAGCGCCGCAGCGGGGTTGGCGCCGTCCGTGCCGCCGAAGCTGTAGAGCGTGGTCAGCTTGCCACTTGGGGAGATCTGGAGGATCGTGCCGGCGCCGTAGGCCCCACCATTGGGTGTCGTCCCGTAGAAGTTCCCATTAGTGTCCTGGACCAGCGCCGCAGCGGGGTTGGCGCCGTCTGTGCCGCCGAAGCTGTAGAGCGTTGTCAGCTTGCCGCTTGGGGTGGTTTTGAAGATGGTGCCGCAGCCGAAACCGCCGCATCCTTTGCCGGAGGCCCCGCCCGAAGAGGTTGTCCCGTATAGATCCCCATTGGTGGCTTGAATCAGCGCTGCGATGGGGGCGGCGCCGTCCGTGCCGTCAAAGCTGTGCAGCGTGGTCAACTTGCCGCCTAGCGTGATTTTGAAGACCCAGCCATCGTCATATAGCCCTCCGGGGATTGTCCCGTAGAGGTTCCCGTTGGTGGCCTGAACCAGCACCGCAATGGGGCCGTAGTCGTAGCAATGGCAAAAGGTGTAAAGCGTCGTCAGCTTGCCGCTTGTGGTGATTTTGAAGACCGTGCCACGGCCGCCGCCCCCGCCGGTCACGGTCGCCCCGTAGAGGCTCCCATTGGTGGCCTGGACCAGCCCTGCGTAGGGCTCGAAGCCGTCCGTGTCGTCGAAGCTGTGCAGTGTGGTGAAAGTCTGCGCTGACAGCGAGAGAACCAGAGACAAGAATCCACCGACCACGCAACCTACGCGAGGATTCCTCATTGAGATTTACTCCTTCCTCGATTGAACCGTGCTTTGGCCTTTGAAACCGACAAACTCCATATCGCGGCCCTATCTTGTATAGCGGGAGAATGTGGGGAAAATGCCGCACGCCATGTACGGAATCTTTTTGCCAGTGACTCAGATGCCGATTCCGAAGGCCCTCCCATGCAGTGGGGCCGAATTCTTACGCAATAAGCCGGTAAGGAAAAGGTTCTGGGCAACAGAGGAAGGCCGGAGGTGCCCAAAACGCCCCTATGATAGGCTTAAGAAGGAGCCATGGTCAAGGGACAATCACGCGGCTTGCTGGCGACGACTCGACCGTTGCTGCCTCGCCTCCTCCAGCTTCCGATCGCGCTCCGCGTGGATCGCGGCCTGCCGACCCATGAGCATGTCGTTCGGCGTCACGTACCCAATCGCGCTGTGAAGCCGGACGTTGTTGTAGTGATCCACATATCATGCGTTCGCTCCGTTATCTTAACGGACGAACGCTTTCTCCATTTCCAGCTGAGGCAGGACAATCCCGAGCAACGCGAGGGATCTGAAGGTTGCCCCGCGACGGCGTTGTCGGTAGTGCAGGCAATACCCTAGATCCCTCGCTGTGCTCGGGATGACAAGTGTTCCTTGGTCCACGCTATTTCTTCTTGCTTGGGTCGTCGTTTGGATCGATGTAGTTGATCTTGAGCGGGGCTCTGCCGTGTATCTGCAGGACAGTTTCTCCGCTGCCCATGGCGTAGTGGTGCATGCTTGGATCAAGGTAAGCAAAACTGGTAGCTGGGAAGCTCATCATTTTGCTTTCGTCGAACTTATCGCCCATACCAACCTTTAGCGTGCCAGAAATGACGGTGACGTTCTCGCGCTTTGGGTGCCAGTGCGGGGCAATCTTGTAGCCATCCGGCATCTTCAAACGGACGGTGTAATCGCCGGTGGCTCCCATCGGATTACCTTCGAGAACCGCTAGCGTTGCACCAGGCGGCAGGAAGCCAGGCGCAGGTCCGTACTGAATCTCGTCTGGAGTGAAGGCGTTCTTGTGAGCCGCTGGAGCCGCCTTTGAAGCGGGTTTGGCTGCTGCGTGATGAGATGTGGTCTTCGCGTTATCCTGAGCTACAGCGAGACAGCACAGCGCGACGACGGAGACAAAAAGATATCTTTTCATGATCTCTCCCTTGGTGGCTGTGAAAGCCGGTGAGCTGGATTTCCGTTTTGGAATCCGCGTACGCGGCATTGTACACGGAATTACCTTGGCTCGTGCTTGGGCCGCAACCGCGTAGCTTCATTGGGCAGTAGGCAAGCCTCAGACGCGTTCTTCAACGCTTTGTCCAATGCCGCCCCTAATGCGTCGAGCTCTTGCGCGTTCATGACTTTCTGCATTCCCTCGAAGAGCTGGCGCTCTTCTTTGCGGATGTGAAGGGCCAGCTTCTCCCCCAGGTTTCCCAGACTTTGCCGGTCGAGACTGCGGGCGGCCGCACGTGCGAAACAGTCGCGGAGAAGAGCGTGCTCGGCCAGGAGTTCCGCTACTAGTGGCCGCATCTCGGGAAACCGCGCAGCTGCCGGAAACAGTTCCTTCTCTTCCGCGGCGAAGTGGATTCCGATCTCGCTCTCAAATTGCTGTTGGATCTCCGCCTGCCAGGCCTCCAGATCAATTTCTCCCGCCTGAATTGTGCGATCGAGGCGCACGCACAACGCCAGCGCGTGTTGGTGCTGGCGCGAAAGCGGGATGAGGTTCTGGTCACGCAGCATGCGGCTATTCTACCGGCGAGCCGGGTTAGGGCGCTACGTCCAGGGCGGTTCTAGAATATGTGTAAAGCACGAATCCGGCGGCTGAAGCCGAAAATTAATGTGGCCGATGCGGCATGCTGAAGTCATGCCCTCCCAAGACCTATTCGCCGCATTTCGGTAAAGCGAGAACTGCCCTAGCTCACGCCTGCTGCCGACCAGTCGCTTCCATCCGAGCGTAGCGTGAGCCAATCGGTGCGCACTCTATCCCACTCCTGAATGAGCATCCCGTAGGACTCGAAGAACTGCCGGATGCGAGGTCTCTCCCAGCCCACGACGTCCTCCAAGATGGGCGCAAGCACGGCCAGGGCATTGCGGCTGAGGATGGTTCTTTTCGCCACCTGCGAAACATGCTTGGCCTCGGAGACCGCGATGGTGAAGCCATCGCGAACGTTGACGTGCAGCATGACGTGGACGTCGGAGCTGCCATCGCCAACATAAATGATGTGGTCCGGCCCAACTTGCCGCTCGCTTTGCAACTGATCGAGCACCGCCACTTTGCCATAACCGGCGGTGGCGCGAGCGATGGATTCAATCTGGCCCGCGTCATTGTAGCGGAACTCGGTTCCATAGATGTGATTGGGAGGGACAATTCCCTCCAGCGCGGACTGAATAACCTCGACCGGGGCCGCCGAAAGAACATAAAAATCGAAATGATAACCCTCAATTCCGCGCTCGAGAATCTGATAAAGGAGGGAGATGTTTTCCTTCAGGCGAACGCTTTTGCCAACCTCATGAAGGTGTTCCTTGCGGACGCGAGTCTGAAACTCGGGATCGTGCAGCAGCAGGTAGGCGAGTTCGGCGCCTTGCTGCACCAGGTTGAGTTTCGCCATCCCCTGGGCTTTGCGCTCGAACTCCGCCGTTGGAATGCCCACCAGTTCGCTGAGCACGTAGCCGGAGTCGTTGAAGGTCAACGTCTGGTCAAAATCACTGGCAAAGATATAGCGTTTTACAGGCTTGTCACTCATCCTGGTATTAGATTCGATAGGAAGGCGAAAGACCAATAAAAAACATTGATTGGTGCTATAAGCTTTGACATTTAATGCGCTGTTAACAATGGAGCCCAAGCCCGCGGCATGGAACCGACGCCTTCACAGATGACCCACTTACCTTCGTTCTTAACCCGCCTTTACTAAATCCTTCGCACCGTTGAGAATAGTTGGGTTCGCCCTCAAGTGCGGTTTTTCCTGAGTGAGGAGCGCATAATACTAAGGATCATCGCCCGAGTGCGGGCCACTGGAGCAGAAATCATTATGGGAACTTCCGGAGAACTGATTCGCCTGATCAACTATGTGGACGACATTACGACCACGTTGCGCCGCATCAGCGCCTTCGTCGCGGCCATGGAGAGCGACGAGCGCAAGCGTCTGGCTGAAAGCCTGAAGGTCGCCGGCTCCAACCTCGATGCCCTCGTGATCCGGCTGGAAAAGGGTGGGCAGTAGTGGCACAGGTCCACACCATTGCCGTGATCGGGGCTGGCACCATGGGCAGAGGCATCGCTCATGTGGCGGCGCTAGGCGGTTATCACACCGTACTGGAAGACCTGCTACCCAACGCTCTGCGCCGGGCGGAGAGTGAGATTCGCGGCAACCTCGACAAGGCCATTGAACTTGGAAAAGTCTCCGCCGACGATGCCAAGGCCGCGTTCGGCCGATTGCAATACGCGGGAAGCGTTGAAGAAGCCGCACGCGAGGCGGATCTGGTGATTGAGGCTGTGCCCGAGGAGATGGAGTCGAAGATTGAGATCTTCACCCTGCTCGATAAAATCTGCCGGCCCGGAACCATTCTTGCTTCCAACACCTCCTCGCTTAGCATTACCGAGATTGCCAGCGTCAGTTACCGGGCTAAGAAATGTGTGGGGATGCATTTCTTCAATCCGGTACACAAGATGAAGCTGCTGGAAGTTGTCCGTGGGCTCGAAACCGATGAGGACACGCTTGCGGCCGTAGCCGAGGTAGGCAGGCGGATGGGCAAAGAAGTCGTCGTGATTAAGGAGTCGCCCGGCTTTATCACCAGCCGCATCAACGCCATGATCGGGAACGAAGCGTTTTATATGCTGCAAGAAGGGATCGCTTCCGCGCAAGATATCGATAAAGCCTTGAAGCTGGGATTAAACCATCCGATGGGGCCATTCGAACTGGTGGATCTGGTTGGACTGGATACTCGCCTGCACATCCTCGAATACATGCACAAGACCTTAGGGGAAAAGTATCGGCCAGCGCCGCTGCTGGTGCAATACGTGAAAGCCGGACGTTTGGGACGCAAGGCAGGACGCGGGGTTTACGAGTATCCCGAGCAGAAAACGGCGCAGGAGAAAGCGCCGATTGCCAAGGCCGGCGACTAGTTAGCCATCCCCTAAATTTTGATGTTCGTCATTCCGAGCGGAGCGAGGAATCCCTATTCGTCCCACGAACCGTGGTGACGATAGGGATGCTTCGCTCCGCTCAGCATGACATCTCACTATTTCCTACTGCTTGTTGATGTCCTGCTTCGCCTCCAACTTCTTGACCAGCGGTTGAAAGAAAATCTTCTGGTTGTCGGGAGCGCCCGCCACGGTGATTTTGATTTCCTTGAGGGCATTGTCATAGTCGCCCTTGGATGAATAGATTCTTGCCGTGCCGTCGTGAACCACCCAATCGTTGGGGTCTTTCTTTGCCGCCTGACGAAAGAGGTCAAAGGCCTGATCCTGTTTCCCCTGGGTCTGAAGTAGACGGCCGTAGTAATACATTTGAGCCGCGGTAGCCCGTTCGAGTGCCTTGTTTTTGGCCGCCTCGGCATCGTCCTTTCGGCCCATGGCTTCTAGGATCTGGGACTTGGTCAGCAGGTTGTCGAAACGCGGTTCGGTCCGAATTGAGGTCTCTTCGTATTGCAGAGCTTCGTCGAGATCATATTTGTTTGTGACCAGATAAGTTGCCGCGTCGTCCCATCCTTCCCAGGTGTATTGCGCCAGTCCTTGAAGCTGGTTATGCAGGCTTGCCTGCACGATGTCATGGACATTCACGTCGATCTTGAAGGGAACGGCGAGTTTCTCCCAGCGCAGTGTCGCCACGGCGGAGTCCGGCTTCACGTCATCGAAGTCGTAGGTCAGTGCTTCATGGGGTTCCGAAGCTTGCGGTTTCACTGTCACTCTTAGTGCGTCTTCAGCGTCCTTGTAGGTAAAGCTGCCCCACGCGGCGTGGCTCTTGGAGAAAATGATCGTCCACTGGTTCTCGCCCGGAATCATGTGGAGACCGTACGCGCCCTTCGCCAAAGGCTTTCCCTCGATAGAGACGGCGTCGGTGAAGGTGATGGTTGTGTTCTCGTTCGCCCCCGCGCGCCACACTTCGTCGTAAGGCACAACCTTGCCCCAGATGGTCCGTCCTTTAACCAGCGGCCGGTGATAGTTAATCGTGATGTCGGTGATTCCGATGCGCTGCGTCACGACGGAATGCTGGCTATCCCGCGGCAGGTCCAAAACCGCCGATTGCGCACGGCAAAACGGATTTCCCAACGACAGCCCTGCAATTGCAACTAGAGAGACGACCAAATGTTTGAGCATGGAATAACCCTCCGCTTCTGAATTGTTTTCCGGGGAAACGCCCGCCGGAACTGGCTTGAAGAAAACGAGGGTTTAGACGGAAGGGCGGAGGGCCGGATAGCAAGTTGTAACAAGTTGCAAAAATACCGGCCACGCGTCAGAGAAGTCCGTCTAAGTGATTGACCGGTTAAATTGACCAGCTAAATCGCGGGAACCAGCACGCAACGGGATGCGTATCACATGTAGGCGCGGGCGTCCTCGCCCGTGCTGGACGCGAGGAAAACTTGGCCAGAAAGCACGAGCGTGGACGCTCGCGCCTACATTATGAGAACGCTTCTTGACATTGTTCGCCAGTCGCTCGCCACCTTGTGGGCGCATAAGCTGCGCTCGTTTTTGACCATGTTCGGGATTGCCTGGGGTGTGGGCTCATTGCTCCTGCTGGTCGGTCTTGGAGAAGGTTTTCGCAGCGGGCAGACGAAACAAATGGCGAATCTCGGGGAGGACATTATGTTCGTCTTTCCAGGACGAATCCCAGCGGTTGAGGGCAGCTACCAGTCCGGGCAGCCGTATCACTTCACGTATGAGGACTATCTCGCCATCCGCAGCGAGGCCAAGCTCCTGCGTGCCGTTTCACCGGTGCTGCAACGCGACGACATTCGCGCCGTGAGCGACTTTGGCTCGACCAACGGGCAGGTATTTGGAGTCGCGCCCGAATACAACCAGATTCGCACCGTCCCTATCAGGCCGGGCCGTTGGTTCAATGACGAGGACAACAGCCAGCATCGCCGCGTGGCCGTAGTGGGATGGGAGATGCTCAAAAACATGTTCCCAGGGCAGCCTGCCGTGGGCAGTACGATTTTGCTCAATAGCCTGGACTTCAAGATTGTCGGGGTCATCCCAAAGATCGGGAAAGAAGGCGAGAACGGCACCAACAAGCGCATTTTTGTACCTTTGGAAACCATGCGCACGTTGTTTCCAATTACTACCCAGAATTCAGAGAATGCGATCACCTTCATCAATTACCGGCCGCTGAAAAAAGAGATGCATGTCGAGGCCATGAACGAATTGCACGGAATCCTTGGCCGCCGCCATGGCTTTAATCCCAAGCTCGACGACGCCTTCATGGACTGGGACACGATCGATGGTGCCATCCGCGTGGGCAAGATCTTCGACGCGATGGATTGGTTCCTGGGCGTGGTGGGACTGGTGACTCTGGGGCTGGGCGCAATCGGCATCATTAATATCATGCTGGTCTCCGTGACGGAGCGAACCAGGGAGATTGGACTTCGCAAGGCGCTGGGCGCGACCCATCGCAATATCCTGACTCAGTTTTTTGTGGAAGGCGCTTTCCTCACCGCATTGAGTGGCGGAATTGGCCTGGCCATTTCCAGTGGTTTCGTGGGATTGCTGGCCCAACTGCCTTCACCGGAAGGGTTTGATACCCCACGCATTGTGCCGGCCTCGGCCGTCATCGCAATCTTGTCGCTCTCGATAGCAGGTATCATCGCCGGCCTTTATCCGGCGCGCAAGGCAGCGTTGCTTCCTCCGGTGGAAGCGCTGCGACAGGAGTAATGATGTTTGGCGATCTGGGAACTCAAGCTTATACCGCATTGAAACACAATCGCCGCCGCTCGCTGCTCACCATGCTTGGCATGGCGTGGGGCATCGCTACCGTGGTGCTGCTGCTGGCATACGGTTCAGGTTTTGAGAACGCGCTGATGATTGCCTTCCGTACCTTCGGGGGCAACCTGGTCGGCATTTTTCCCGGACGCACTTCGCTGCAAGCTGGTGGCAGCAAGGCGGGTACACAGGTCCGCCTGACTCGCGACGATCTCGACTATCTGCGTGCTGAGGTTCCCATGCTCACGCGGATCTCTCCCGAGGTGGATAAGCAGAGTCAGGTCGCGTTCGGCACTCGCAGTGCAAGCTACGGCGTTCATGGAATCTTTTCCAGCTACCAGAAAATCCGCGCTTTGGAAGTGGGCGAGGGCGCGTTTTTTGGAGAGCAGGAAGACTTTAGCCACAGCCGGGTAGCCGTCATAGGTTCGACGGTAAAAAAGAAACTTTTCTCCGGTCAGAATGCGTTGGGCGAAAGCGTCCGCATTGACGGCATCTCTTATAAGGTCATCGGCGTGCTCAAGCACACCATCTCCAACAGCGACGAAGACATGAATTCACTGGTTTACCTCCCGTATAGTGCGATGAGCGACATCAAGAATACCTATTATCTTGATGGCGTCTTCATGGACTACGAGGGAGACCACGAAAAAGTAGTGCGGGCCGTACGCGGCTCCATGGCCTTTCACCACGGCTTCGACCCGAAAGATGAGCGCGCGGTCTTCGTATTTGACGCGAACAAAGATTTGGCTGATCTCACCGTCATTACGGTCGGCATCAAGATTCTGCTGGGCTTCATTGGTCTGCTGACGCTGGGCATCGGCGGGGTTGGATTGATGAACATCATGCTGGTCTCCGTGACCCAGCGCACGCGCGAGATCGGCGTGGAGAAAGCGTTGGGCGCGCACAGATGGCACATTCTGTTTCAGTTCCTGGCCGAGGCGCTCGCCATTACCATGCTGGGCGGCTTGCTGGGCGTGGCGCTGGCCTACCTGGTTTCCTGGTCTGTGGGCTCGCTTACGCTATGGAGCGCGTTCATGGATGACGCCAGCGACGGAGACATTCACCTGGTGATCGATACGGCCACGCTGGTCTGGTCCACTGCGATCCTGAGCTTCGTCGGGATCGTGAGCGGAATGCTGCCTGCGATCAAGGCCGCGAGGCTGGATCCGATTGAAGCGTTGCGGTACGAGTAAGGAAAGTTAGTAGTGGTAACGACCCTGAAGAAAATCAATCCTGCCTTCGCTCACGCGATAAACGAGTCGGTGTTCCTGGGTAATTCTGCGCGACCAGCAACCCGCCAACACGTACTTTAGCGGTTCTGGTTTGCCAATGCCGGTGAAGGGGTCTCGCAGCACCGCTTCGATCAGTTCGACAACTCGCAAGGCTGTCTTGCGGTCCGTGTTTATCCAGTGACGCAGATCCTGGCGAAACTCCGCATGGAATACCGCCTCTCGCTCACCGGTTCGAGCCAAGGCCCATCTCCCGGCGCAGCTTTTCGAGAGGCTCCGGCTTGCCCTTTCGTCCCACAGCCCGCCGCAGTGCGGTGAGCAACCGCTGGGCATTCTTGGGCGATCGTAGCAGGTGGGCGGTTTCCATCAAGCCCATGAGTTCGTCGGCTGGAACCATGGCCACCGTCTTCTCCCCTCTTCGGCGGACAATCACGACCTCACGATCATTGGCCACGCGGTCCAGCACGGAGGCGAGACTCTGACGCAGATTGGTATAAGTTGTCTCTGTCAAGTTGACCTCTTTCAATCATTGTACAGGGTTCCTGTACGCCAGCAACTATTACTTTAGAATCAACTTCGGTACCTATGTCGCCGAACGTTCGCCTGGAACGCGTTCTCGCTCAACTCCGCCTCTACGAGCATCCACTGCTAGATTTCGATGCTCGCGCCAAGGGCGATGGCGTTGAACTGATCATCCAGTTCAAGAATCCACGTGTCCCAGTACACACCTATTACTTCGATCTGCACCCTCGCGATCTGGACCATCCGCAGTTCGAATGGAGCTTCCAGCGCCAGCTCTATGATTGTCTGCACGACTACCTGGTCGAAATGTTCATCCGCACACCGCAAGACCGCGTCGAGCGTCAACGGGAAGGCCTGTGACCCTGCGCCATAAAATTGAAAAGGAAATCCGCGAGCGCGGGCCTATCCCCTTTTCACGCTATATGGAACTTTGCCTGTACGATCCTGAGCTTGGTTATTACTCGCGCAACGCTGAGCAGTTCGGCAAGGCCGGTGACTTCTACACATCCAGTGACGTGCACGCCGTGTTCGGACGGCTGTTGGCGCGACAGTTCGAAGAGATGTGGCGCGTTGTGGGATCGCCGGCGCAGATCGAAATTCTGGAACTGGGCCCAGGCCGCGGATTGTTTGCCCGGGATGTGCTCGACTGGTCGGAGAAGAAGTTCCCCGAGTTCTTCCATGCCTTGCATTATTCGCTGGCGGAGAGCTCGCCCGCCTTACGCCAGCGGCTGCAAGCGATCCTGAGCAGAGGTTTTCAAAACGGAAAAGTTTCGCTCGCATCAGAAGGCATGAGATCCAACGGAGCTGACAATGCGTCCCCAGACCCCCAGCGGCTAAAGCCGACATCATCGGAAAGGCTTTACGGCACGGCTGAAGCCGTGCCCTTTCACGGCGCTTCCGGTATTTCCGCTGCAGTCTCGGGAGGTATCGGGAAGGGCACGACTTCAGTCGTGCCATACAGCGCGATTTTCGGAAGGGCTTTAGCCCCTGAGGTCCCTGTCCTCGTCTTCGCCAACGAATTCTTCGACGCGTCGCCCGTAGAAGTTCTAAGCCCGCAAGGCGAGTTGCGCATCGCAGAGCAGGGCGGACGATTGCTTGAAACCTGGAACCCCGCATCAGCCGAAGCGCTGGAGTTTCTCGACCGCTACAGCGTGCATCCAGAAGCCGGAGAGCGAATCGAGGCTCCCGTGATCGCGCAACGCTACATGTCCCAGATCGCGGCTGCGGTCCAGCGCGGATTCATCATCGCCATCGACTACGGCTACACGCGGCAAGAGCAACTCGCGGGGCGGCATCGCGGCACCATCACTGCATATCGGCAACACTCGGTGAGTGCGAATCCTTACGAAGCACCGGGAGAACAGGACATCACCGCCCACGTGAATTTCACTGCGCTAGCCGCCGCAGCGGAGCAGAGCGGAATGCAAGTCCAGCCCTTGCTCACGCAGTCTCAATTTCTGTTGGGAATCGGCGAGCACAATCAATTCGCCGACGCCTTCGAGGATTGCCGCTTGCCGCAAGAGCGGGCAAAAGTTGCTCTGCAAGTGAAACACCTCGTCACTCCTTCGGGTATGGGTGAGAATTTTCATGTGCTGGTCGCGAGTAAGAATGTCGACCCCGTGAGGGTCGCCGAATTGTGCGGATTGACTTTTGGGAAAAGCCGGACGTAGTGGCGCATAAGAAGAACTTTTCCAAGTCATAGAAATCTTTCATAAGAAAACGGTGGTTCCGCGGACGGGTCGCGGTCGTCTATATAAGAACGTCTGTATAAGACAAGGTTGCGGAACCCGGTCGGCCAATGAGAGGAGATCCCGATGGAATCTGCGCTCCGTCCAGCTTCATGGAAGATTTTACTGGCGTTCGCAATTATCTACTTCGTCTGGGGCTCGACTTTTCTCGCCATCCGCGTTGGCGTGCACCAGGTGCCGCCATTTCTGCTGGCAGCCCTTCGCTTTAGCGTGGCCGGTCTGGCGCTGTACGCCTGGATGCGGGTACGGGGCACGCCATCTCCGAACCGGCGGCAATGGGCTGGAGCCTTTCTCCTGGGTACGCTGATCTTCCTGGTCGACTATGGGTGCGTTTTCTGGGCCGAGCAGCGCGTGCCATCTGGAATTGCGGCCGTTGTGCTCGCAACCATACCGGTTTTTATTACTTTGTTGGAGATCGTTTTCCTGCGCACGCAGCGGCTCACCGCCCGCCTCGGCTTGGCCCTTCTCGTGGGGCTGTGTGGCGTAGCTGTGCTGATGAATCGTTCGTTCTCCTTGGGCGAAGGTCCTATCGATCGCAGGGGTGCGTTCGCTCTTCTGGTTGCGGCGTTTACCTGGTCTATCGCTACTATCTTGACTCGCCGGCTCGATCTTCCGGCCTCGAAACCGATGAGTGCAGCAGCCCAAATGCTCGCCGGGGGGAACTCAATTGTTTGTGCTCGCCGCAGTTTCGGGTGAGTTTGCTGGTTTTCATGCGCAGGCGGTTTCCTGGACTGCTTGGATCGCGCTGCTGTATCTGATCGTCGCGGGTTCCATTGTCGGCTTCACCGCCTACGTCTGGCTGCTGCACCATGAATCACCGACGAAAGTGGGGACTTATGCCTACGTAAACCCCGTGGTCGCTGTTGCCGTGGGGTATTTCTTTGGGAATGAATCAGTGGGTGCGCGCACATTCCTTGGAACATTGCTTGTTCTGGCAAGCGTCATCACGATTACTACGACGCCCAAGGCGGAGGTGAAACCACCGACCGATAGCGAGAGGGAGGCCAACGCGGAGTTGTCTTCAGCCGAAGCTAAGTGAGAACTCTGTGTCGCGATCCACCATGGCAATTTGCTGAAAGCTCGGATGAGAACCACAGCCTATGATCTTCATGACTGGCTCCTTTCGTCCCCGAGTTCTCTGGGTCTTTTCGAGCAACCTCATTCTACTCGGCTAGCGGGGAGCCGTCGTTGTCATGAAATCAAAGCAGCGCGCTTTCACCAGCGGGGCGAGGAATCTGGCGTGTAGTATTTCAGACTGACCCAGTACCTATCGCCGAAGCGATTTTTCCTTGACAGCCCCCTCCGTGATAAAGTGTTCAGTCTCGCGGCTGGCGGGGGCCCGGTGGCCCTCGAAAATCGACTGCCAGAAGCCGCTCCCGAAGGAGCCATTTTATGGGGCAGGTATACGATATCGTGAAGGACCGCCGAGTCTACTCCATTGACGTCGACAGTACGGTACTCGAAGCAGCCCGCTTCATGATGGAACATAGCATCGGAGCCTTGCCGGTGCTGCGCAACGGCGAGGTCGTTGGCATCTTTTCCGAGCGCGACGTAATGAACCGCGTAGTAGCGGCCGGACGCATGCCGGGAACCACCAAGGTTTCTGAAGTCATGACCGCAAACCCCAAGTCGATCAGCGTGGACGAGACCGTAGAAAACTGCCTGTTCCTGATGCGCGAGTTCGGCTTCCGTCACTTGCCAATCACGGACGGCAAGCAGTTAAAGGGCTTGGTCTCGCTGCGCGACATCCTGCTGTCCTATGTTTCTCAAAAGGAATCTGAGGCACGGCGAGCCGCCAGTTGAATGAGGTTGCCGGGAAATATGACGGTGCAACTCGAATCGGAGTTTGCAGCAGCATCTTAGTTCTCCGGCCGGCGTCTCAGAATCAGATCGCCTTCACTGGGCGGTAGCGAGAAGGGGAACTCAACCACCCGGCCTTCCAGGGGAACCCGCAAGACGAATTCTTCCTGCTTCTGCAATTCACCGATCCATTTGCTTTTGGTGCTAAACAGCACCCAGCCGCTGATCTCGGGATGTCCGGGATCCAGCTTTGCGGCGCGCAGGCTGCGCGTATTCAGGAAGTCGATCATCTCCGCTGCATCCTTTTGACGAGCGGCCAACATGGTTTTTTTCTCTTCTTTCTTCTCTGGATGTTTGCGGATCTCACGCTCAGCTTCCTCCGCCAGAGCGGAGGCATCGTTCTGCTGCCTGGTTGCGAGATGGTCTGGGTCGAGCGAGCTGTGTACATCGTGGTAGTGCTTCACGAATTCCATGGTGACCTTGCCCGGTGTTACGTCAAGAGAATCTTTGCCGCGATAGTGTACGGTCAACTGCAAGGCGAATATCGGCTGTGTGCGGCGGCGCGCTTTCTCCAATTCCTGGGAATCCACGGCAACGACAACTCCAAAATCAGCAATCCAGAAACCATAACGATATTTGCCGTCGTCGTCCCGGCTGAAGGTGCAACCAAGCTGACCTTCTTCCCAGCGCGAGGTGGATGTGGCTGCAGCCTTGTCCAAGCCGGGCGGAGTGGCCCAAGCGGCGGAACCGAGCAGGATCGCCAACAACAACCGGCTCATTCCTTTTCGGACAGCATGACGGGCACGCATCGTAGTCTGCCTTCAGACTACTACCGATCGGTATCGCAACAATTGGAAACAAAACAAGGGAGGGGAACCGACTTACCGAAGTGGAACCCAGTAAGTGCCAACTTAAGAATTGTTGCTAGAGGGCTCCGGGCCCGTCCTATTCGTATCGCAGCGCCTCGATGGGATCCAGGCGGGAGGCGCGGACGGCCGGAACCATGCCGCTGATCACTCCCACCGCGGTGAGGATAAGAATCGCGACGAGCAGCGTGCCGGGCGCGATGATCAGGCGGATGTCGCCCCCCTCGGCATTCTTCGCCATCGCACTGTACAGGGTGAGCCTTCCGACGGAGAGCGAGACCACGTAGGCCAGCATGACTCCCAGCGCTCCGCCAATGAAAGTAATGGTGAGGGCTTCGGCGAGGAACTGAAGCAGGATGTGTCCTCGACGCGCGCCCAGTGCCTTCTCCACTCCGATCTCACGCGTACGCTGCGTCACTGAAACCAGCATGATGTTCATCAGACCAACGCCGCCAATGCCCAGCGTCAGCGTGCCAATAAATCCCAGCAGAATCTTCAGGCCGATGGTGATGACTTCGAACTGGTGAACCTGTTCCATCAAGTTGAACACTCGCACGGCACGGCGGTCGGTGTGGCTGAACTTGTGCTGGATGGCGAGGACGTCGCGCGCTGCCTGCTCCAACCTCTCGTACTCCGGCGTCTCGTAGTTGAACCAGATGGAATCGAGGTAATGAGTGTCTTTCAAGTCACTCATGGTGGTGAAAGGGACGTAGATGGCGCGGTTGATGTCGTCGTCGCCTTCCTGCATCTTGGCGCTCAGGACACCGACGACTTCAAAGCTGAGGCCATCAATGCGGATGCGCTCGCCAATGGCGTTTCGTCCGGAGAAAAGTTTTTCCTTGGCCTCGGAGCCGATGACCGTCACCCGGGCGCGCTGCATCTCATCTTCCATGTTGTAAAAGCGTCCCTGGCCCAGTTTGAGTGCACGGACCGAATCGACGTTGGGATAATTTCCCGTAACTCCGAAGGTGAAGGTTCGCGTGTCGAACTGGATGTTGGCCTGCTTGCTTACTTCGGGAGTGATGTGAGTGATCTGCGGAAGATTAGTGGTGAGCGTGTCCACATCGTCCATGGTGAAACGGACCTGCATGCCGGCTTTCTGGCCGCCAGCCTGCATGGAAGTGCGGCCCGGAACCACGATCATCAGCTTGGTGCCGAAGTTGGCGAAGATGTTAGCGCACGCTTGGCCAAAGCCGTTGCCATAAGCAAGCAGCATGACCACAGTGGCGATGCCCCACGCCATGCCAAGCATGGTGAGGGCGGTGCGGCGGCGATTGTGCCGCATGGCGCCATAGGCCTCGTGAAACAGATCGCGGAACATTTCTTACTCCTGCCGCAGCGCGTCCACGGGTTGCAGCATCGCGGCTTTGCGCGCGGGATAGAGCCCAGCAATTACACCGGCAAGGGTCAAGCTGCCAATCGCCAAAATCGCTGACATCGGCACAATTTTGGGAGGATCAAACCCTCCCGGCCCTTGCTGAGTGCCCAGCACCGCCATCAAACCAGCGGCAAATCCCATGCCTATTAATCCGCTGAGCAGCGTGAGCAGTATTCCTTCCAGGAAAAATTGAAGCAAAATGCTGCGATTAGTGGCGCCCAGCGCTTTGCGCAATCCGATCTCGCGGGTGCGTTCGCTAACCGTCACCAGCATGATGTTGATCACGCCGATGGCGCCCAGCGCGAGCGTAACCAGTCCCACAGCGCCCAAAAACATGTTCATGGCATCGAAGATGAGACCGACCGCTTTAGAGTTCTGGATCGTGTCCCAACCCTCGAAGGCATTCTTGTCGCGATAATCAAAACCATGGTTTCGGGCAACCAGCTTTCGAACTTCATCCTGCGCAATCAAGTGCTCGTCGGTGACGCGCGGCTGATAATTAATGAAGGAGATCGAGTTCTCATGGTTCTCGCCCTTGAGCGGGAAGAAAGTCGCCATCACCCGGTAGGGCAAGTAGCCACGCATATTCGTGGAGTTATCGTCACCGCGGCCCACGCGCTGCACGGTGCCGATGACTTCGAAGCTGATGTCGTTCAGAATGATGGTTGCGCCCACGGCGGGACGTCCGGGGAACAGGTTCTTGACCAGTTCATCGCCCAGAACGATGACGTTGCGTCTCTGAGTTTCGTCCAGGCTATTGAGCCAGCGTCCCTGATTGAGAGGAAGATATCGGATCTCGCTGAACTGCGGCTCCACGCCGGCAATCTCTCCATTCGCGCTGGCGAACTCGCTCACCGCTCGTACATCGGTGCGAATGAGCACTGGAGAAGCATTGCGCACGTGAGGGGCCTCTTTGCGGATGTCTGCGTAGTCCTGGTAGGTAAGCAAGTAGTTGCGCGCGGAATTCATGCTGCCCTGCACCACCGGAGCGCGGCCCGGATAAATGAACATGATGTCCTTGCCGTACTGTGCCAGTTCACGCTTGTTTCCCGAGCGGAAACCTTCGCCTAGACCTACCAGCAGCAGCAAAGAGCCCACGCCCCAAGCGATGCCGAACATGGTGAGGAACGAGCGCAGCTTGTGCGCCCAGAGGGTGCGGAAGATTTGCGCGAAAATGTCCAAAACCATCCGCATAATCTATGGATATCGATATTGTACATTTGACGTATCTGGGACGGCCTTTGATAGCAAGCTCCTCATACTGCTGGCGCCGAACGCCCAGCTCGCCGCGCCCAGGCGGAACAGGCGTTTCGCAGGTTCCGGGCGCGTTGGCTGCGAGAGTACGGGCCGATGGTGCGAAGCTTGGAACGCGACTTGCCGGAGTTGCTGTCGTTTTTTGCGTTCCCCCAGCATCTCTGGCGGAAACTGCGCACCACCGACGTGATCGACGCTGCTTCGTGGAAGTCCGCCGACGGACTCGTCCCATGGTGTGCTTTGTGAACGTAGAAAGTGTGGACCGCATCCTCTACTCCATTTTCCAGAGATCTAACCTGGAATGAAAAACCCGCACCCTCTCCGTATTTACACAAGCAGCTTGACATCACCCACTTCTCGCGTTTCATTGACTTGCCTATTCCACCCACGTAAGATTCTGCGCCAGTGATCGGCCAAACCATTTCGCACTATCGCATTGTCGAGAAGCTGGGTGGCGGTGGCATGGGAGTGGTCTACAAGGCCGAAGACACACGGCTCCATCGTTTTGTCGCTCTAAAGTTCCTGCCGGATGACGTGGCCCGCGATCCTCAGGCCCTCGCCCGTTTTCAACGCGAAGCCCAAGCCGCATCCGCATTGAATCACCACAACATTTGCACAATCCACGACATCGGCGAGCAAGACGGCCGTGCGTTCATTGCGATGGAGTATCTGGATGGGCGAACGCTGAAGCACATGATCGCGGGCCGTGCATTGGAGAACGAGACGCTTCTCTCGCTGGCGATTGAGATTGCGGACGCGCTCGATGCGGCGCACGCTGCCGGCATCGTTCATCGGGACATCAAACCGGGAAACATCCTAGTCAACAAACGCGGCCATGCCAAGGTGCTCGATTTCGGGCTGGCGAAGATGGATCCGCGAGAAATACAGACCGGGTCTGGTCCGGACGACCCCACGCTCGACTTCAAGGACCTGACTAACATCGGCAGCACCATAGGTACGGTGACCTATATGTCGCCGGAGCAGGTCGTGGGCAAGCCGCTGGATGGGCGGACGGACCTCTTCTCCTTTGGCGCGACCCTCTACGAGATGGCAACCGGCCGCTCGCCCTTTGAGCGCGAAACCACAGGAGCCACCTTTGGCGCGATCTTGCATGAAGCGCCAATTTCAGCTCGTCAGCTGAACCCGCAGTTGTCTCCTCGACTGGAAGAAATCATCAAGAAATGTTTAGAGAAGGATCGGAACCTGCGATACCAGCACGCCTCGGAGATACGAAGTGACGTTCAACGACTGAAGAGGGACAGTGAATCGGGGCATCAAGCGATCACGGGCGCGGGCAGCGCCCCGACGACACCGAAATCAACGACACGGTGGGGGATCGTCGCGCCTGTCGTTGCAGTACTCATTCTCGGCTTGGGCATTGCTATGTGGCTGGTACGCGCCCAAAAGGTGCAGGCACTGAGTGCAACCGACACGGTCGTTCTTGCTGGTTTCAACAACACGACTGGCGATGCGGTGTTTGACGACACGCTCCGGCAAGGTCTCGAAGTGCAGCTTGAACAGTCCCCTTTCCTTAGCATCATCTCCAGTGACCGCATGCGCCAGACCCTTCGCCTCATGAATCAGCCACCCGATGCGCGCCTTACGCCCACTCTTGCGCGCGACCTTTGCCAGCGGGTAGGAAGCAAAGCCTACATCGCGGGCTCGATTGCGAGTCTGGGGCACGATTACGTGGTCGCCCTGCACGCGGTGAACTGTGCCACCGGTGATTCGTTGGCGCAGGAACAGGAGCAGGCGGCAGGAAAGGAAAAGGTGCTCGGCGCCATGAGCCGGGCTGCCACGGATTTGCGGAAGAAATTGGGAGAATCGCTCAACACGGTGCTGAAGTTTGATACTCCCATCGAGGCAACTACGTCTTCGCTTGAGGCGCTAAAGGCTTTTAGCGTAGCGAGCAAGAGTGAAGAAGCAGAAGCCGTCCCGTCACTTCAGCGTGCGGTAAAGCTGGATCCTAACTTCGCCTCTGCTTATGCGGCGTTGGGAATCTGGTATTCCAATCTTGGCGAAAACAGCTTGGCGAGAGAAACCATCGGTAAAGCATACGCGCTGCGAGACAACGTCAGCGAGCGAGAAAAGTACCGCATTTCTGGCACTTATTACACATACGTCACTGGGGAAGTAGAAAAAGCGAATCGCACGTACATCGAGTTTGCGCAGGCCTATCCTCGAGACTCGTTTTCCCGCAGCAACCTGGGAGCGAATTACATCACGCTGGGTCAGTATGAAAATGCGGTGGCCCCCATCCTGGAAACGATACGATTGCGGCCCGACGATGGAGTTGCTTACGCGAACCTCATGCTCGCCGATGTCGGCCTGAATCGTCTGGACGACGCCAAGGCGATCTACGAACAGGCAGTGGCGCACAAACTCGATGAGGTCTACCTGCACCAGGCCCGTTACTTGCTTGCCTTTCGCCAGGGCGACACCGCAGAGATGGAGAAGCAGGCAGAGTGGGGTCGAGGAAAGGATGGGATCGAGGATGCATTTTTGTCCATGCAATCCGATACGGAGGCCTTCTACGGGCACTTGGGAAAGGCGCTTGAATTCTCACGGAGGGCAGTGGAATTGGCGAAGCATGCAGGCTCCAAAGAAACAGCAGCGCTCTGGCAGGTCAATGCTGCCCTGCGCGAAGCGGAGTTGGGTAATCCTGTAGCAGCCAAGCAGGGCATCAGAGAAGCTTTGACATTAGCTCCAGGCCACGATGTCGAGATTCTGGCAGGTCTCGCTCTGGCACGGATCGGCGATCGAAGCCGTGCGGAGGCCCTGGCAGGGGAGTTGGCGAAAAGCGACCCGTCGAGTACCGTCCTGATGGACTACTGGCTGCCGGTTATACAGTCAGCTATCCAACTGAGACAAGGAAATCCAGCCAGGGCCGTGATTCTTCTGGAAGTGGCTGCTCCCTACGAACTCGGCAATCCGAGTCCTTTCGGGAACCTTTACCCAATCTATGTGCGTGGGCAGGCCTATCTACTGGCGCACAACGGACACGCCGCGGCGGCCGAGTTTCATAAGATTATCGATCATCCCGGCATAGTGCTGAACTACCCGACCGGCGCACTGGCCTTTGTCCAACTCGGGCGAGCCGAAGCGATGAGTGGCGACATAGCGAAGGCAGGGAAGGCATATCAAGATTTCTTCGCACTATGGAAAGATGCCGACCCCGACATCCCCATCCTGAAGGAAGCCAAGGCAGAGTACGCGAAGTTGCGATAGAGGGGAAAGACCTTCTTCGTCGCTGTTCATTACTCATGGTTGACGAAAACCATTACAGGCTTCCGGTCGCGCTCCGCGTGGATCGCGGCTTGCCGACCCGTGAGCATGTCGTTCGGCATACAACTTCGATGGCGCCCATGGCGCATCACCATTGTCGAACTTCATGCAACATACCAATGGGCAAGATTTACGGGATGGCGGGGAACGGAGGGACTCACAAATGGGGGGTTGTTTACAGCTTTGATGTCGGCCTGGGGCCGTTTGTCAGTCTCGTATCCACCACGGGCAAGGTCGGAATAACCATCGAAGTTCTCGGGCAAGGATTCACCGGCACAACTGCTGTTTCCTTCAACGGAACGGCCGCAACCTTCACCGTAGTTTCCGACACCTACCTGAAGACTACGGTTCCGAGCGGAGCGACCACCGGTTTTGTGACGGTGACCACCCCCGGCGGCACGCTGACGAGCAACAAGGAATTCCGGGTCAAGCCGTAGTGCAGCACACAATACGAATACGAAACCGCTTCCTTGGGAGGCGGCTTTTCCGTTTGCAGCAGGGTTTTATTAGATGCCGTTGCACCTTGGCCGGATTGTTGACGTAATCTAGCCGTTACGCTCTTTGAGAGTTGGTTGGTCCGGGTCAAAGAGTGTAACGGCGATGTTTCGCCAACAACTCCGAAGCTGTAGTCCGCTTACAATTGGTTGAATGAATATTGCTGAGTTGGACGGGAACCCCGCTGGGTGCCCATCGTGCTCTTCCGACGTTTCGTTTGGAAAGACAGTCTGGGGAAAAGCCTCGGTAGAAGCATTCTTCAAAGACGTGCCGGATCGGTGAGCAGAAGCGACCGGAGCCAACGACGGTATGGAAGAGTACGAGCAGCAACTTCGTGGGTTTTAAGCATTCCGCTTATTTTCACTGACCGGAAGAAGGGGCCGAGCCATCGACCGGCGAGGTACAGTATCGACTCTCCAATTCCTCTCATTTTCTGCAGGCTGTCCCTCAGCGATCTTGAGGGCCACAGCCGCAGCGCCAGCCGCGCCTTGCGACCAGTTCTTATGGCGGCCCGCCGGATTGAACCGTTCCTCCGCACGGGCCTGCCACTTCTGCCCCGGAGCACAACCAAGAACCTTTTTGAGACTCGCGGCTGTTACCCTGACGACAGGTAGGCCGCTCTCAGCTGCCGCGAGTTCGGTGATTGCTTCTCCTTTTATTGCTTCGACGGAAGACTTGAACCGACCCGACGACGATCCTAGGAGTGCGATTGTCGAGCCTCGGTTCTTGCCGCCGCGGTCGAATATGACGACAAGACGTTGC
The DNA here is from genome assembly GCA_035601775.1 of Terriglobales bacterium. Classification (GTDB taxonomy): domain Bacteria; phylum Acidobacteriota; class Terriglobia; order Terriglobales; family Acidobacteriaceae; genus JABDBE01. The sequence continues at coordinate 32,354 of DATNNO010000023.1, forward strand.
AGGAGTTCTCCCAGACCGTCTCCGGATCGCGCCTGGAATTGAATCGACTTGATCGACTTGATCACGAAAGTCTCGCCCAAGCCTGTGGTTTGCGCGATGACGACTGCGTCCTTGGTGGGGCTCACTCCGAAGATCATGCGCGGACTCCGGCAGAACTGCAGGGTAAGGGTAAAGTCACGTCCACTCGGCAGTTTGCGTTGACCATTCTAGTACGTCGTCCGCTCGCCCCGAAAGCCATGCTGCGAATTTGTGCTGCCTCACCCTTTCGCGTTGCGGACTATAGCGATCCACGTAAGTTTGAATGAGGCGCCGCGCATCCTCCAAGGTGAGCGGGCGGATGCACTCGGATTTAAGCGATTTGTGCCAGCGTTCGATCTTGCCGTTGGATTGGGGATATAATCCCTGAATGGCGTAATCAGGCGTGGCTGTTGAAAAACTCACTTGGGAGAAATCCGCAGAAAAAAGATCGCGTCAGGATGCCCTACAAACGATTTCCTCCGCTCACATTTTAGATGACTTTTTGATCGGCATTCGTCACCCTTCCGTGACCTTCCCTCTTAACTGTACGACTGGAAGGCGGGGCGGGAAGGCGCCCCGCCTTGTCACTGCTGGGAGCTACCCAGCAGCTATCCGGTTTCAGAGTTGATTGTACCGCGGGGAGTCAAAAACGATGCGGAGTCAAGAGGATCCGTTTAAGGCTGCCTTAAGGGGGGAAGGCGTCATATTGAATCACGTTCCTAGCAGGTGTTTTCGTGATGTTTTCCCAAATGCCATGGATGAAACGAAACGAGGTTCATCCCGAGCCTTTTCGCTGGGTCATAATGGTGGTTTTTCTAGCCGGGCTCGCGTGCGCAATCTATGCAACCGTGCTGAGATAAAACCCTGTCAGCCACACCGGTCTCATCTCGGCTTCCTCGGGAGAGTGAATGGCTCGCAGACGCGGAAATCCGAACTGGGGAAAGCCGATGGAGCCTGCCCCGGCAGTTCCTACTGCGTTCGAAGAGCAAGTCCAGAGGCTGGGGCTGACTGAGCACACTTGTGTGACCTCAGAGGAACTGCGGCAATGGTGCCAGCGCAACAAAGACCGTTGCTACATCCCGGAATCGCTGCTCAAATGGTGGGGAATATCCGTCGACCCGAATATCAGCGAGTAGGGATTTCCCCACAACATGAGGAAGTTGCGTCTCGCTATTCGAGTAGTTTTAGCAGTTACGGATGTTGATTTTAGTTGATTTGTAGCAAGTTCCTTGCCCTAGTGCGCGTGGCCGCTTCCATCCTTCCCGTTCTCCGTAAGCCTTGGCACGACAATGATAAGAGCGTCCGGTCTGCCTGGATGGACCATAAACGGCACGCCGGGGATGGCTCCGGGCGCGTGAGTGTTGCCGATGTCTTTGTCAGTAGCGTAGGGAGCGTAAAACATCAGGTGAGGGCCAAAATGAATGATGGTTCTTGTGGCTGGGTCCGCCAGCACCCAGTTTTCCTGGGACAGCATGTAGACGATGCCGGGCTTGCGTGGAGCCGTGTATGTGCCGGCTTTGTAGCCTTGCTCTATTTCGGCATTGATCTTATCTTCCGAAATTCCCTGGGCTCGAAGTTCTTCCACTCGCATACGAGCTACTAAAGTTGTGGCGCTGCCCTCGGCGTCAAAGCATTCGGGTTCCTGGGTATCAACCAACTCGCGGTCGACCATGCAGGAGAATCCGTTGCTTCCCTTTTGAACTATTTCGTAGCCTTTCTTGCCGAGAATGTAGAGGGTTGCGTTGCCTGAAACTTCTAGTGGCGCCGCACTCCGTACCAGTTCCAACTGGCGTTCGCGAGGAGTCTCAGCGCTGCAGCGGGGCGTTTCTGCTGCTTGAGCCGCTCCCAGCGACACTGCCATCCCTCCGAGCAGGGCGTTCAACAGAAAACGAGACACTATGCGGTTGAAAGAGAAATGCATGGTGGAGCCTCCCTGGCAGTATTCCGGCGTGGTCTGGGTCCACAGGACCGGAATTGCGACGCCTGAAACAGACAGCTTCGCTAGATTAGACGCGCTGGCCGGAACTTGGTTACTCCACCGAAGCAGGGGCCCGAATGGACATGGTGTCGGAAACAACGTTCTGGCATATTCCTTGTTGAAAGCCATGGCGCGCGCCCCCACGACTGGTCCACCGAGACATGGGACGGCTTGGAGTTAGAGATCAGTGGCACTGCAGATGGGACTAAAAACTCGTATCCCATCTTCAAGCACCAGACACTCCCGCGTCTAGGCATCGACCACGCTCAGCACCCGGTCAATGAGTGTAATTGACACTGGCCGACATTGTTAGAGAGGCGATATTACGCCAATCGAGAAGAACATGCCTTGGTTCAGCCTTGGGCTGGGCATCAACCAAGGAAAAGCTACGGGGTCATTTCAAACACTGAGCCGAAAGTCTTTGTGGCGTCCCCCGAAGTCGTGCCGAACAAGTTACCATGCCCGTCGGAGGTTAGGCTGCTTTTGGGTGGGAGCCCGGGTCATTCCTGAATGAGTGCAGCACCACTGGGCTTCAGCTTGAAAATCGTGCCCTCGTATTCTGACCCCCTGCGTCGGTCGTGCCGTACAGGTTTCCGGCAGAATCGAAAATCAGTCCCGCTTGAGGCGCGTACCCATCGAGGCCATTGAACGAATGGAGTAGGCTGATTTATCCAGCCGTTCTTTAGAGTCGGTTTTAACCTAAAGACTGTCCCGGAGTCGTTAGGATTGCCCTCGGGGGTCGTCCTGAGCGTCTCCTGTTTGCTTGTCAGCAGGGAATCGCACGCCGCGTCTTCGGCTACGGTGGTAGCTTTGGAGCAAGGCCAAGGGCGCATAGGCGAAACAAACCTGCCGGAATTGGTCGAAGGCGCGTACCGCGCGATAGGCCACCTGGTTGCCGACCCTTTGTGGTAACCGGGGCAGTGCAACGTCGTCAGCATCAGTCAGAACGGATGGCGGCCATTCGTCGTCATATCGGCGCTTCCAGAGCTTCACGTAGCCGTCTATTTTCTGCCGAGCTGCTTGGTCGAGGATAACCGTGCGAGGCGTACTGACTATTTTATCTCCGCGCACCAGAGAATGATGTGCTCCCTTGAAGATGGCAGATCGATCGGCACCCCGGAGGTCAGCCAATTCGTCGCGGTAGGGAATCTCCAGAAAGCGGCAGACCTCCCGCATGACTTTCGCGGTATCGCTGGTCAACTCTTCATAAGTCACCTGGCAGACGGGTTGTCCGCGGGAGAGAAGGGAATCAACCCCGCTCTTGAGAACCTGGTACCCAATCAGCCCTCGCAGATAGGCTCCCCGCTGTCGGAAGTAAGGGGAGCCGGATCGGGCAGCGCGGGCAATGGCATTCGCTGTCGCCGCGGGATCTCGCCATTGAATGATGAACCGCGCTTGAGGAAATAGTCTGGCGAGTGCAGGCAGGGAATCATAGTAATTGGGAGACTTGTCTCCCCAGATCACCGCACCTTTGCGCGCGGCGTAGGCCTTGTGAACGGCGGTAAACGCCGTGGGATAGTCTGCCACTCCGCGAGGCAGATCGTTCGCGATTATTCCAAGCCGGGTTAACGCGCCATCCCAGAATTCCCAACGCGCCGCCCAATCGCAATAACCTGCGGGTTTGCGAAACACCGAGCGCAACAGCCAAAGATCAGCCTCAAAAGTCAGTGCGACCTGGGGATGCTTGTTCAGCAGGGCGTAAAGAAGTGAGGCGCCACTGCGCCACATGCTCACGACGAACAGTGGCCCTGGAGCCAGACTCACACCCGCGGCAGGTTTCGAAGACTCGTACGCTGTTGGGTTCATGTGGCGACCCCGATTGGAAAATCTGGTGAACGTCCCGATCGGTCCCCCGGCTTTCCCGTCGGAATCGTTATTTGCCATCGCCAGCCCCCTTCTTTGCACTTCTCGTTTCGGCTGACTCGGGTTCCTTGACAACATCAGCTTCGTCGAGCCGTTTCGCCAAGAGGCTGGCAAAGATCATGTATCTCGCCGCAGCCTCTCCTGTGAGATTGTGATTGAGGGTATGTGCTGCGGGACTTCTGATTCCCTGAAAAGCTCCCTTTAACATCTGAATGAAGCCCTTTTGATCATTCCTGCCGGATTCACTGTCGAGATCGCTTAGAACGATGAACGGATCATCCATCAGTGGCTCGCCATTTGTGGCCGGCCACCACCCGTCGGCAACCGTCATTGATGCGTCAGGCCGGTTCCTGTTTGTCGCCAATCGCGGTTCGGCCGACGTTTCGGTATTCGCGATTGACGCGAAGAACGGAAGCCTGACGGAGATCAGCGGAAGCCCGTTTGCCGCCAGCAAGGGAGCGGACGCTCTCGCCCTAGATGTCACGGGGAGCTACTTGTTTGTGGCCGGCCATGACGCGAACGAGGTCGTGGTGTTCCGGATTGACGGGGAGGGCGGAACGCCGACGCTCCTCGGGCGCACCGCGCTACAGGCAGCCGGACCAAGTTCGCTGGTGGTGGATCCATCAGGCCAGTATCTGTACGTCACAAGTGACAAGACCGGTGGTGTAACGACGCTGAACCTCGATGTTTTTAGCGGAACGTTGACTCGCGGGGCGGATGCAAGAAGCCCAGGGAGGGCATCGAGCATCGTGGTTGCCAGCAGAGCAGCAACGGCTCAGGCTCGGTAGCCTAGAGGGAAGGGCAAAGCTAGGGATGCAACCATGCCGAGGGACAGCTTGGAGCCTAATCGAGCCGATGTTTCAGCGCGGGAGCGTATCCTCTCGCGCTGTATACCTACACCGACAAGAAGGACATCGGGGCGATGGACCCCGATGCCTTGAAAATCCCCGCTCGGAAGGGGCGGAATCTACACTAACGGAGAACGCTGCTCCTCCATTTCAGGCTGAGCCAACACAGAACAACGCAAGAACAACCAAGAACTGTACCAGTACATACCTTAATTACTACGCCGATTCTCATTGTGGTGTTTTCTTCACGCGCGTGGCCAAACAGCCGGTGTGCTCGATCATTCCACGGTCGGGCATTACGAATCGACAGCAGAGATGTACTACGTCGGTAGCCTTCTGCCGCATGTGTTTACAGCAATTCTGCATGGGGACTGAACTCTTTCCCGCGACGCTGGAAGGGCTCAAGAACGGTTCTGGGGGCATGTTAACAGTGCAATCACTAAAGCAGTCCCCGTGAACAATGACATGTGAACGACTGGCAACAGGATCTCGCAGTAGAAACCGAAAGCTTTCAAAGAGGGGTGGTGGTGAGTGACAGTTTCGACTGCCGTGCCAGCTTGGAGGTCGGTCGCAGGTTCCAAGGGAGTAGCCTCTTGACCCGCCGCAACCCTCAAGGATGGCTCGGCATGGCTCGCCAAGTTAACTCTTTCGACGCTAATCTACACCGTTCCGCGTTGGAACGTGCAGAACACGTGCTAACCGTAATTCATTGAAAACACGTAAAACCTCCGCCGGGAGTGTTGCCATGCCTTGATTGAGGCCAGCTTTCCGAAGTTAGGTCCATGGATTTTGTCCCGGCAGTTTGTGCCGACCCACAGGGATACTGAACCGCGGTACATTCACCCAGACATCCGGATTGTCGCCGTTCACGAAAAGAGTGGGCAGGCACGCGTCGCGGTTATACCCGGAGGCAAAGGGAGTGGGGCCGAGTGGGGCGACGTGTGGAGAAAAGCGTTTGTGGAACTCGGACTCTTGGACCTGGTGTTAAAGCGACAACGGCGTAAGCGTCTGGTCTCAGCAAGACATGCGCAGGCGTGGCCGATCTTCACCAAGGTTGTGATCCCCCGACTTTACGATTTCCTGGCTCCGTTTTATTGCAAGCCGGGGCATGTCTGGTCGGAAAGGGAAAAGGCTCTGAAGAGAGATGCTTTTTTCTCGAAAGAGCTTCTCGAAGACATGCGCGATCTCCTCCGGCAAGAACACCCGCACGTTTTCGCCCGGACCACCAGAGGTCAACTCAAAGCCGCAGTCCACCGACACATTACGTCCCGCCGAAAAAGTACTGAATCGGCAAAATAGCCCCAAAATTCAAGAAGAGTACTTCTCCCCGGATTCCTCCGTTCGTGGCTACCATGGTCACGGAACACAGCTGCGAAGTTCAGCTGCGGATCAGGAGGTAACGGGAACCAAGGAAATGAAATATTGCATCCGCTGCCGTCGCCGGGCCGAATACTCCGTGTGGCGCAGCGCCGGAAGCTTGCGGGTTTTGCGAGCATCCCTGCAGCACCAGCAGCAGGAACGTCGCCTACCGTCCGGTGTGCCGCTGGGAGCCCTTGCCGCTTTTTGTTGCACGGATGGTGTGGTGAGTAGGGCGACCCTAGCTTAGAACCTTGATTTTGTCTAAAGCCTGTGCTCATGGAGCAGAGCGGATTTACGACAAGCCACAACCAATTGAGTCATCGCCGACTTCCACACACTGAGCAAAGCAACCCAAGCTCCACCATCGCCATCGAAATCCCGTCTAGTGCGAAAAGAATGTGGGTGCCCTATGTCCAGGTTGAGGTACACGGTGGTTTGCTGTTTGAGTTCGGTCTCCTTTGTTCTTTGCGGTTGTGGGGGAGGGGCGAGCAGCAGTTCCGGTACTCCGCCTGGTTCCGTTCAACTCAGTGTCCAAGCCGCCGGAGTTGGCGGGGGGATGATCAGCAGCAATCCTGCGGGGATCAATTGTGGTCAAGCATGCAGCGCTAACTTTATTGAGGGAACCCAGGTAACGCTCACCGCCGCTCCGATGGCCAACTCCTTTTTTGCGGGGTGGTCAGGCGCCTGCAGCGGCATCGGCGTCTGCGAAGTAACATTGACGAAAAATGCCTCCGTCACCGCTGCCTTTAACGCTTCCCAAAGCACACCTGTGTTAACTGTGAGCCTCGCGGGAAACGGCATGGTCTCCAGCAACCCCTCGGGAATTAATTGTGGACCAAAATGCAGCGCGAGCTTTAACGTCGGGACTCAGGTAACTCTTACCGCGACTGCCGTCACGAACTCATACTTCGTCGGATGGTCAGGAGCCTGTAGCGGCATCGGCGTCTGTAACGTGACATTGACGAAAAATACTTCCGTTGTTGCCACCTTCAGCGCTTCGCCTATGTTAACTGTCACCCTGGGCGGCACCGGCAAGGGCAGCGTCGCGAGCAACCCGCTCGGTATCAATTGCGGACCGACATGCAGCGCTAGCTTCAACGCCGGGACTCAGGTAACTCTCACCGCGACTACCGCCACGAACTCATATTTCGCGGGTTGGGCAGGAGGCGGCTGTAGCGGTAACAGCCCCACCTGCACATTGACGCTCAAGGCGAGCCAGCAGGTGACTGCGACCTTTAACACTTTGCCTGTATTAACTGTGAGCCTTGCGGGAACCGGCACGGGTACCGTCTCCAGCAACCCTTCTGGAATTAATTGTAAACCAACCTGCAGTGCGAGCTTCAACGCCGGGACTCAGGTGACGCTCACTGAGACTCCGGGGACGAACTCAAGTTTCGTCGGATGGGACGGAGCCTGTAAAGGGGACAACTCCATCTGCACGCTGACGCTCAGTGCGAGCCAGCAGGTGACGGCCACGTTTAATCCCCAAAACATCACCGCTCTCAATCACATTATTTTCCTGGCGCAGGAGAATCGCTCTTTCGATCACTATTTTGGCGCATTGCGAGGATACTGGGCCCAGAATGGCTATCCGGACCAATCGTTTGACGGCCTGCCCCAGTTCAATCCAACCTCGGGAATTGCGCCTCTGTGGGGACCGCCACCCGTCAACCCGGGGTGTGATCCGGCATTTCCGCCCCCAAGCGCGTGCCAAGTCGACAGCAACAGCCCGCAAATTCAGTCTTACCAGTTGATCACCCAATGCCTCGAAAACCCGGGTGATGGGTGGGGCGAGAGCCATGTGGACTGGAATGTATCCAATCCGGTTTCGCCGACTCCCACTTTGGACGGATTTGTCTTCTCTGCCGCGAACAATGCGAGGGGCTTGCACCCGCCCCTTTACGATACCAGCGGCATTCGCGCCATGGGTTACAACGACGCTACAGATCTGAACTATTACTATTTCATGGCGACAAATTTCGCGACCTCGGACCGCTGGTTTTCCCCGGTGATGACCAGGACTCCTCCCAACCGTCAGTATTTGGTCGCATCTACTTCGCAGGGACATGTTCACCGGCTCACGACGAAGAACCCACCCCTGACGGCCACGACGATTTTCCAGGAGTTGCAGCAAGCGGGGATTACTTGGAAGATCTATGTCAATCCGCTAGGGAGTACTTGCACGGGTCCGCCGTACGATCCAAAGTGCCTCCTGGGCTTAAGTGTCATCCAGGATTTTGCGTGGGGGCAGACGATTCCGAAAGACTACCCGCAAAACATTGCCCCGATGTCGGAATATTTCTCGGATCTGACGAACAGTACTCTACCCCAGGTGGCGCTAATCGAACCGGCTTCGGATGCAGGTCTTGATGAGCATCCGACGAACTACGACAGGGCGCCGAGTAATATCCAGTTGGGGGCGAATTATGTTTCGTCGCTGATCAACGGGCTGATGGGAAGCAGTTCATGGAAGGATTCGGTTTTCATTCTCACCTACGACGAATTCGGAGGACTTTACGACCACGTTCCGCCGCAGCCGACGGTGAGTCCGGACGGCATCAAGCCGGTGGATTTGCAGCCTTATGACATCTGCTACCCACCCCAGACTGGGCCGACCTGCGACTTCGTTTACACCGGCTACCGTATGCCTCTAATCGCGGTATCGCCCTACACGAAACAGAATTACGTCTCGCACACGGTGGCTGACATTACCGCGATTCTGAAGCTCATTGAAACTCGTTTCAACCTGTCGGCTCTAACCCAGCGGGATGGCGCTCAAATGGACATGACTGAGTTCTTTGATTTCAACAACCCGGTCTGGATAACTCCTCCAACCCCGCCAGCCCAAAACACCAACGGTGCTTGCTATGTGAATAAGTTGCCTTAGAGGGGCCATTTAGGTTGGTTGGCAGGACGCGTCACAGTGCCCTCTTATCGAGTTCCGCGTCCGGAGCCAAGCAACCCGCGTTCAACCATCATCATCGAAGAGCAGCTTAGTAGACGACAAAAGCGTGCCGTTCTATGTCCAGGTTGAAGTACCGTACCGTGGTTTGCTGTTTGAGTTCGGTCTCCCTTGTTCTTTGCGGTTGTGGGGGAGGGGCGAGCAGCAGTTCCGGTACTCCGCCTGGTTCCGTTCAACTCAGTGTCCAAGCCGCCGGAGTTGGCGGGGGGATGATCAGCAGCAATCCTGCGGGGATCAATTGTGGGCAAGCATGCAGCGCTAACTTTGCTAGCGGAACCCAGGTGATGCTCACCGCCGCTCCGATGGGCAGCTCTTTTTTTGCCGGGTGGTCCGGCGCCTGCAGCGGCACTGGTGCCTGTAAAGTGACATTGACGACAAATGCTTCCGTTATTGCCACCTTCAGCGCTTCGCCTGTGCTAGCTGTGACCCTGGGCGGAACACGCAAGGGTAGCGTCGCGAGCAACCCGCTCGGTATCAATTGCGGACCGACATGCAGTGCAAGCTTTAACCTCGGAACTCAAGTAACTCTTACCGCGACTCCCGCAACCAACTCGCATTTCGTCGCATGGGCAGGAGGATGTAGCGGTACGAACCCGACGTGCACGTTGACGCTCAGTGGAAACCAGCAAGTGACTGCGACCTTTAACACCCAAAACACGCCTGAGTTAACCGTGAGCCTCGCGGGAAACGGCACGGGTGTGGTCTCCAGCAGCCCTTCCGGAATTAGCTGTGCCCCAACCTGCAGCGCGCGCTTTAACCCCGGGACTCAGGTGACGCTCACGGCGACTGCTGCAACGAACTCATATTTCGGAGGTTGGGCAGGAGGCTGCAGCGGCAACAACCCCACCTGCACATTGACTCTCAGTGCGAGCCAGCAGGTGACTGCAACCTTCGACACTTCGCCTGTGTTAACCGTGAGCCTCGCAGGAACTGGCATGGGTACGATCTCCAGCAACCCTTCCGGAATTAGTTGTGCCCCAACCTGCAGTGCGAACTTTAATGCCGGGACTCAGGTAACGCTCACGGCGACCTCCGCGGCGAGGTCATATTTCGTGGGTTGGACAGATGGCGGCTGTAGCGGCAACAGTCCCACCTGCGAACTGACGATGAACACGAGCCAGCGGGTGACGGCGACGTTTAACGTTTCTCTAACTCTTCTCAATCACATCATTTTCCTGGCGCAGGAGAATCGCTCTTTCGATCACTATTTTGGCGCATTGCGAGAATATTGGGCCCAGAATGGCTTTCCGGACCAATCGTTTGACGGCCTGCCCCAGTTCAATCCCATGTCCGGTCAACCACCGCTCTATGGGCCTCCCCCGGCCATCCCAGGTTGCGATCCCACCGCGCCTCCGCCAAAGGATTGCGTCTTTGACCCGAATAACTTGGTTACTTCGTATCCCATGATTACTCAGTGTACGGAAAACACGAGCCCTTCCTGGAACGAGAGTCATGTGGATTGGGACTACAACGACTGGGTCGGTAACCTGCCGGCTACTTTGAATGGTGTGGTCTGGACTGCAGCGCACGACGCCAGGGCCATACAGCCGCCGTTCAATGACACCGATGGTATCCGCGCGATGGGTTATTACGATGGCAGCGACCTCAACTACTACTATTTCATGGCGTCGAACTTCGCCACCTCGGACCGATGGTTCAACCCGGTAATGACGCGCACCCATCCGAATCGCGAGTATCTTATCGCAGGCACTTCCCAGGGATATGCATATCCGATAGGCACAGACAGTAAAGACACGGCACTGCTGACGGCAACGACAATCTTTCAGGAGCTCCAAGCTGCGAACGTGAGTTGGAAGATTTATGTGGACCCCGTCCACAGCAAGTGTTCCGGCCCCCCCTACGATCCTGCCTGCCTGCTCACCTTGAGCTACGTGCAGAATTTTAAATGGGGCCAGACGATCCCGTCCCAGTATCCTAAGAACATCGGCACAATAGGTATCGTAAACTCTGATTTTGACAACGATTTGCAGAACGGAACTTTGCCACAAGTCGCTCAGATTGAGCCGGCATCCGACGCGGGTCTCGATGAGCATCCATCCACCTCTGACTCGTCGCCGAGTAATATCCAGTTGGGGGCCAAGTATGTCTCCTCGCTCATCGATGGGCTGATGGCAAGCACATCCTGGAAAGATTCTGCCTTTATACTTACCTACGATGAATTCGGAGGTCTCTACGACCACGTCTCGCCGCAGCCTGCCGTCAGTCCGGATGGCATCCAGCCTGTGGACTTGCTTCCCGGTGACATCTGCACGCCACCAACGACTGGGCCGATATGCGACTTTGTCTACACCGGTTACCGCCAGCCCCTGATCGTAGTCTCGCCGTATACGAAGAAGAATTACGTCTCGCACACCGTGGCCGATCTGACTGCGATTCTGAAACTGATCGAAACCCGTTTCAACGTGCCGGCTCTAACCAGGCGCGACGCCACCCAAATGGACATGACTGAGTTCTTTGATTTTGACAACCCGGCTTGGATGACTCCTCCAATCCCGCCAGCCCAATACACCAACGGGGCTTGTTATTTGAATAAGTTGCCTTAGGGAAGGTACGCGGGTGGCGCTGGGACAAGTCCACAATAGGGAGATCGACAAAAAACTTGGAGCAACCCTTCCCCCTCGTTTGGACTCTGAACATTGGCACCTATGAGCTTTCAGGCGAACGATAACAGCGACGAAGAGCAGGTTCCTGTGTCTTTTACTGCGTTCCAGCGGTGGCGCGGCAGCGTGATGGTTGTCGCCATGTGCTTTTTCCTCGCTCTGGTAACCGTTGAGACCGAGGGTCAAACTTCCTCTTCGACCCCAGCTCCCCCAGGTGCAACCGGGGTTGCGCAACCGGCCCCAGTTCCCAATGCTGCGCCGGCGAATCAGAGCAGTGGCGCGACGACGGCAGCACCGCCGCCGCTGGCCGAAGAACAAACGCCTACCGATGGACAGGACACAATCTTCGTTTTTAAGAAGGAAGTGCGGGAAGTGATCTTGCACGCTACCGTCGTCGATGAGCAGCGACGCCTGGTTACCAATCTCGACCGACCAGCATTCACGGTATTCGAGGATGGAGTGCCCCAGGCGACTACCTCATTTCACCGGGACGACGTTCCGGTGGCGATGGGCATCGTGATCGACAACTCCGGCTCCATGCGCGAAAAGCGAGACAAGGTGAGTCAGGCGGTGCTCAATCTGATTCGAGCCAGCAATCCCAATGATGAAATCTTCGTGGTCAACTTCAGCCAGGATTCCTATCTCGATCAAGACTTCACATCCGATATCGACCTGCTCCAGCAGGCTCTGCGGAAAGTCACTATGCAGGGCAGTACGGCGCTCTATGACGCCATCGTCGCCTCCGCGGTTCATTTGAAGAACAATACCCGCGTGGACCGAAAGGTTTTGCTGGTGATCACGGATGGCCGGGACAATGCCAGTCAGGAAACATTACAGGAGGCTACGCGCCGATTGCAGCAGGAGAATGGGCCGACGCTCTATGCCATCGGGCTGCTCGGGGACGAGCTTCAGCAGTCGGACAGCGGAGCCCTGAAGAGTCTGGCCGACAGCACCGGCGGAGTTGCCTTTTTCCCAAAACGGCTGGACGAAGTTGACGACATCACGCGGACCGTGGCACGCGACATTCGCAGTCAGTTCACGATCGGGTACAAGCCAACCAACCCCAGCCAAAATGCCAAATACCGGGTCATTGAGGTAAGGGCGCAGGCACGAGGCTATCGCAAACTAACGGTTCGCACTCGAAGTGGGTACTACGAGGGAGAGGCTGTCCGCTGACGGTGCAGAATTTCAATCCCCGGGGGTTCATATACGAGTTCGATTCCAACAGGAGTGAAGTTAGATATGCGCTACATCAAACTCGTCGCTTGCTTAGTCGCCACGCTATTCACAGCGGTGGCATTTACTCTGGCCGCATCCGCACCAACTGACGCAACGATTCAAGACTCCACCAGCCACTCGTCCGTTGGATATGTCTACGTATCCAGCAATCCCAGCGGCAACAGCTTACGAGATTAACGCCTTCGCCGCAGCCTCCAACGGAAAGCTCACCCCCGTGTCAGGTTCGCCTTTCCGCGTTGGCTACGTGGGAAGCATGGCAGTGAACGCAAAATATCTGTTTGTCAGCGACACGGTTTACATCTACACATTTGCCATCGCGTCCGATGGCGCCATCAAACAGGTCGCCTCGATCAACGCGCAACAGTTCAACAGCGGCCAGTGTGGTGGTCCGGGTGCCTGTTCCTCGACCAAACTAGCGCAAACTTGTATGACGTAGACTTCGACGAAGATTGCTCCGGGACCGACGACGCGTATCAATTTTTCCATGTTGACAGCTCCACCGGCAATCTGAGTTATTTCGGAGTTACCCCTGCCACGTGGTCGTATTTTGTACCGTTGAGCTTCATTGGGAACAACGTGTACGCATACGCATCGGAGTGTAGTGAGTACTCGTATATCCTTGGCTTCCAGCTGAACAATGATGAAACGCTCACCGATTTAAACATCAACCCCTCGGTACCTGCTGCGCCGAAAGGGTATTACTATTGCCCTAACCAAGCAGTCGCCGATCCAACGAATCACGTGGCCATCGCCTGACGCCAACCCAAGGGCAGGACTGATGATCCGCGGTTTGACGCCTCTGGCAAGTCAACCCGGGCTTCAATCCAAGCAACGTTCTGACCTTCAGTCTTGCACTGCCGCCATCCATAATGAAAGCCAGAATGAAAGCCGGCCCTAGCGCGATTCGCGCCCACATTCGCGCGCTTGATGACAAGCTCGCATCGGTTGCAAGGCGCCCGCACGGCTTCGCTGCTTTGGGGCGCGTTCCGTCCTCGGGCGCGGTGGAATACTCGCTCTCGCCGGCGTGGGACTGGGTGTGGCTTCGGCGCTTGGGTTGACCAGGCTCATGGCCAGCCTGCTCTACGGAGTTCGCGCAACCGACCCGTTAACCTTCATTGGAGTCGCCATCTTGCTCACTCTTGTCGCGCTCGCCGCCTTGTACATCCCAGCCCCGGCGCGCCACCAAAGTCGATCCCATGGTGGCGCTGCGTTACCAATAGCCTCTTTCGAAGAGCCACTTTTCCAGCGGCCCGTTTCAGCACAGCCTTCTCCCATATTGGTTCTCCCAAACTGCGGGACTTCGCTTTGGGTTTTCTCAAATTGTGGCATTCAAAGGTCTTTATCCCTCCGTGTGCGCAGGCGAAAGTTTGGCGAATAGCTTGCTTTCGGATTGAGTGATTGAGGTCGAGTCAATCATAAGGAAGCAAGAAAAAATTCCGGAAGAAAGCAGAGAGGAAACCGTCATGTTGGATCTCAGCGACATCAAAATTACGCGACGCGACGAGCAGGTTCTACACCTGCTGGTGGAAGGGTGCAGCAACAAGGAAATCGCGGAGCAACTGAATATCAGCCCACGGACCGTGAAACAGCATCTGCGCACATTGTTTCTGCGGGCCGGTATCAAGGATGGCCGCAAGCGCGTGAAGCTCGCGACCGCCGTGTTCCAAAGAGAGCAGAGGGAATCTCATGCAACCATGTGATCGGCTAACCGCCAAAGAAATTCAGGTCGCGATGTTGGTTTGGGAAGGTCAGACCAATCGCGAAATCGGCAATGTGATCGGCACCACGGAGCAGGTCATAAAAAATTACTTGCGCAATACGTTTGACAAGCTTGGCGTCTGGAGCCGCCTGGAACTTGCACTCTATGTCGCCGCTCACGGCGGTACTCATTGGCGCGATCCCGTCGCCGTGCTATCCCAACCGGTCGCGTTGACGGCGGAAGCCCCAAATTCACCACAGCAAACCGCCCAACGCGCACCCGCACGACGTTGACAAAGATGACCATAGGTCACCACAATTGACGCATTAATCGGAAGTCTCGCCAGGACTGATTTCGGCCTAGTTTTTCACAACCGGAGATTCAGTCCTGGCGGCACGTGCCGATTGAGAGCCAATGTCCAATTGCCGTAGTGCGTGCTTGCGCACAGTGGCGCTGGCCTAGGGGCGACAAATGAGTGCACAAAGAACGGTGCAGTGCCCTGTGGAGAGAACGCATGTGCCTGAAAACTAAGAGCCTGCGATTGCCCAAAACTAGTTGACGATGCCAAGCTCTTCGGAGTACACACCTCCAACTATCTTTGGGAGTAGTCGTTTGCGGGAAAGGCGCTGGTTCGCTTCACGACTCGGATGCCGTGTTGAATCGTTTCAGGCGTGGAGGTTGTGCTTGCGAAGCGAGCGTCAACCAGACATAAGCTTGGACGAACCGAGGGAAGAGGCTTTTCATCAAGTCCTGGTTAAGGGTGGGGCACGATCTTTTGCGCCATCATTCAGCACGCGATCAATGGCGCCATAGCATGTTCGTGACGTTATGGTCGCCACGGCGTATTAGCCGCAGCCCGGTCGCGGCAGCCCAGAGGTAACCAGATTTCCCCGCATCAGAACTACGAACAAAAGAAGCGACGGCAATCAGACCAGAAATTTGGCAGCGACATTTAGGAAGCAACGTGTCTTGTTCCCTCATGGCTTACGTTGGACGCAATCCGGTCAAAGCCACCGTCCTGGTGGTGGACGACTCGCGGGAGATGCAACGTTACCTTCGCGTCCTGCTGGAACTCGACTCTTACCGGGTCGAAGCCGCCAGCAACGGTCATGAGGCGTTGCAGAGCATACGCCATGGGTGTGCGCCCCAGGTGGTGCTGCTCGACGTGCAGATGCCAGGTATGGATGGCTTGGAAACTTTGCGCCGGCTGCAAGAGTTCCGCCCCAAGCCGAAGGTGATCATGTGTTCAGCGGTGGATGACCCTGGAAAGATTGCTGAGGCGGCATTACTCGGCGCACACGCATATCTCCTGAAGCCCATCCAGCATTTGTACCTTTCGGCTGCGATTGAGCGGTGCCTCGACAAAAGTCCGGCAAGACGGCCCATGGAGCGCCTGGGAGGCCGGCTGCTCGTCCTACCATCGCCGAGCCCGCTGTGAGCAATCCCAAGTGTCGCGCGACCTCAAGTTCTGATTCGAACCATGCTCTCCAGGAATTGCCTGAGTTGATTCCTGTCCTGTTCCGTAATCTCGGTAAACTTCACTCCGATCCCAAACCCCGGCGTGCTGGTTACGACTTCGGCGTTCGCCCATATCTTGAAGTCCTTGACCCAAAGAGCGATCTTGATCTGGGCGCCTTTCGGAATGGGGTTGGGCATCTCCAGGAAGCATCCTCCCAGGCTGAGATCGGCGGTCCTGGTTCGGATTGGAGCCGTTTCGCCAGTCGGGTAAACCTCCACGGAACTTGCGCACTTCACCCGAGGGCTGGTTCGGCGATCCCGCAAATCGCGAACCGATCCATCGAAACCAGGTGGCGGTAGCGGGAAGTCCCAAAAGCTTTTTTCCGGCGACAGATTGAGCAAACCCATTTGTCCCGCCTGCGCGCTGCCACGCTGCCCTATCCATTTCACTCGAAAATGAGCCTTGGTCTGGCCGTAGGTCACGCCCACGATCTCATCCACCTTCGGCTGAGCTTGGACTCCGCTCAGCTCCACGCCTTGTTGACTGACGTTTAGGGTGAAGACCTTCTCGGAGAAAATTTGCCCGCCACTATCGGTCCCGAAAATTCGGACGGGGACTTTGATTTCCTTACGCGGCTCTCGGCGTTTACCCATAAACCTGACCAGACTCCTCCAAAAAGAAGCGTGGGTCCTAGGGTGACGTGATTCTACTTCAGACGCCCTCCGTCACCCAAACAACCGATGAAACACCCAGATGAGCAGCATTGCGACCCCGAGAAGGGAAAACGCTGCAAAAGCTTGCATAAAAACTCCCAGCCTCGAGGTAATCATTGCTGCAAAGCACAGTTTAACAAGCATTTGACGATGGGCCCGCGGCATTCCAATTGCACTGCCACCGGGATGCGTCTCGGGTCTTGCTATGTCTCCAGCCCTGCAGTCGCGATTCGAGGTAGGAAATGACCACTAAAGAAAGCTTCTGGATGGCATGTGACTCCATCGAACAGTTGCGAGCCGAATACGGACCCTTTCAGACCCGTGCCGAGGCCGAGGCGGAAGCCCGCAAGCTGGGATTTGGCTTTCTGCTGCGCTACGAGCACGTCATCGACGCCAACGAAAACATCCAGGAAGTACGGTGCATCTTCATCGAGTTGCCCAGTCTCGAGTTGCCCAGTGCTCCCCATGCGCCAACCGGTCCGGTGGTCCGGAGGCTTCACACCCGCTGCGCCACCTGCGGTGAAACCGCGGTTCATGAGGAACATTGGCTGGCTGAGGTGTGGGCCGATATTCATGAATTTGAGCACATCCGCCATCGTGTCCGCCTGTTCGAGCAAACCCGTCGCGAAGGCCTCAAAGAAATTGGCGACTGGCGCGATCAATGTGCCTGATACTGACGCGCCCCTGCAAAACCCCATGATTTTCTGCTAGTCTGTTCCCCGTGAGCCCGCACGGGGCCTTCGTCCGAGAAATCTATGGTCTTGGTGATTTCGCTACTCCTGGCGCTGATTCCTGTCCTGGGCATCGTTTACATCGTTGTATTCGGCTCTCCCACCACGGTGGACGGACTGTTTATGTCCCTCATCCTGCTTTCCATCTCGGCCATTCTCGGCTTGAACGCCCTGATCGAGTTGCGCAAGGGGAAGTCCGCCTTTGCACCCAGCCGAAGTGCGCTGGCCAGGCGGCCGGCCGGGCCCGTCTCGGATGGGGCTCACCTGAAAACCCGCGGCAAAGTAAAGGATGTTGTGTTCTTTGAATCGAACGTCGGGCAGCCCAACAAATCCATTGTCACTCTTTCCGGCGGCAACGGTTCCTCGCAGACGCTGGCGCTAGAGGGAGACATGCGCAACGCCCTCCCAGTAGGCCAGACTCTCGAGATCACCTTGCGAAAAGAGGCCGGAAAGAACGTACTGGTAGACGTCCACTATGCCTGACGCTTGACCCTCGGCCGCAATCCCCGCCGACCTGCCAGCTGATTACGAACGTAACCCACAACCATACTTCCGCCTCGCTCCGGCCTGCGATTCCAGTAGAGAATTACAAGCATCGGTACTCGCCGGGCGAAGCCGCCCGAATGCGGAGGGGGAATGCAGACGAGAGAGGAACAGACTGCGCCGCCGCCCACCATGTTGGCGCGGGCGGAACAAATCCAGGGGGAGATTCAGCAGCTCTCCGGGCGCGACCTGCAGTTGTGGTCGATCGTAATCCTGGTCGTCCTCGTCCTCACCGCGGGCATGCTGGCGCTGGTCCTCCCCAATGTCATCTGGGCGCAGCGCGTCATCCGCATCGAACACGTTTACTTGCCGCAACTCTTCTTCGGATTAATCTCGCTGATTCTGCTCTTCAACATTTACCTGATCGGGCAGAAGATCGCACTGAACAACACCCGGCGCGCGCTGATCAGCGAACTGGTGCTGAATGAGCGCCTGGAGAGCCTCTCACTGATTGATCCCTTAACTCAACTGTTGAACCGGCGCGCCATGAACGAACTGATTCCCAGGGAAGTGGCGCGTGCCAACCGGCTGTCCAGTCATCTGACTTTCTTGACCATCGACCTCGACGGTTTCCGCGCCATCAATTCCAAGTTAGGGAACATCGAAGGCAACCTGGTACTCCGAGAATTTGCCCGGTTACTCACCACCAGTTTCCGAGGCGGCGACATTGTCTTCCGTCAAGGCGGGGACGAATTCCTAGTCGTTATGCCCGACACCAGCGAGGAAGACTCCGATTTTCCCGTCCGCCGCCTGCACCGTATGCTGGAGCAGTGGAATCTCAGTAGCGGCAAGAGCTATCAGCTCTCGTTCAGCTGGGGTCTCGCAGCCTATGTAACCGGCAGCGAGGTGGAAGACGTCCTGCGTGCGGTCGACCGCCAGCTCTACCAGAAAAAACACAACCTCGTCCCGGTGTTCTAACCCCCTGATCAAGGTGCCAATGTAAGCGCGGGCGTCCACGCCCATGCGGCGTCTCGGTTAAAATTCGTAGGCAGCGCAAGACCACCAAGTACCAGCCCCGGGAGGGGCGACTGGATAATAGCCCAGGACTAAGTCCTGGGAAACGGGCAGAAAAAAGATTCAGGCCCCGCATGGGCGCCGAAGCAGTTCGCACCATCCCAAGCTGATCCCCCACAGAGAGAGCACAGATCCTTCGATGTAAGCGTCCTCGCTCGTCGCAGCCTCCGTCATCCCAAGAAAGTGCAGATCTTCGCTTTGCGAATGCCTGCCGACGAAGGACCTATGCATTGGGGGCTGGCTCACCTGTTCCCGGTTCAGCTAATTGGGCTGCCCCATCCGTTCCGGTGTTGTGCAAAAGGGTGGGCCCCGATAACTCATTTGCTTGCCTTTTGATCGTGTCGTGTCACTTCCGCGAACTGAGTCGGGATTCCCAGTTCTGCGCCGCCGACGAATGTCACCACCCACGTTTCAAAGCAACAATAGGTGGGCCAGCCCCCAGCCTGACGTCACCATCCCCCAGTCTGAATGCGTGCACACATGCTCGCTATGCTAGGATGTTGAGCAATCCCCCATCATTGGAGCTTTTATGATGCGCGATTTCTGGGTCGGTTGTCTTTTGATCGGGACGTTGAGCGGGACTGCGGCGGCACAGGCGAAGCCGGCCACACCCGCCGCCGCGCCGAACAGCCCGCCGGCAGCGGACCAGCACGATGATGACACGCAGAAACCGCCATCAGCAACCAGCGTCGCAGCGGACGTCCCGGTACTCACCATTAAGGGCCTTTGCGCCCAGCTGACGCCGACTGCAGGAGAAGATCGCGCGAAATCCGCCTGCCAGACTGTTGTCACGCGTGCTCAATTCGAGAAGCTGATCGATGCCCTTCACGCCGGCAAGGACGCGCAGACTAAGCGCCATCTCGCCAAGGCGTATCCGCAGTTTCTCGTGATGGCCCACGAGGCTGAACAACGTGGGTTGGACAAACAGCCACGTCTCGAGGAGAGGCTAGATTTTGCAAGACTGCAGATCCTTTCCCAAGAGCTAATGGGCCAGATTCAAGAGGAGGCGGCGCGGGTGCCTGAAAGGGATATCGAGGATTACTATCAGAAAAACACCAGCGAGTTCGAGTCGGCCAGCATGGAACGTATCGTGATCCCCAACCGCACGCAAGTGAAACTGCAATCGAATCCGCAGGGTGCAGAGCAGGGAAAGGCGGCCGAGGATGTGATGACCAAAGAGGCGGAGCTTCTCCGCATCCACGCCGCTGCGGGCGAGGATTTCATCAAGCTACAAAAACAGGCATACGATGCTGCGGGGGTGAGCGGCAACAACGCACCCAATCCCGAGATGGACAAGATGCGGCGCAGGGGCTTGCCACCCGCACATGCCTCAGTTTTCGACCTGAAACCCGGCCAAGTGTCGCAAGTCATCAGCGATGCCACTGGGCACTACATCTACAAGCTTGACTGGAAGGGGATTGAATCTTTGGATGCGGTAAGGCAGGAGATCAGCAATACTCTGCGAGGACAGCGCGTGCGGAAGATGATACAAAGCCTTGAGCAGCCTTTTACAACCGAGGTCAATGAAGCGTACTTCGGAGCAGACGCGAGCGTGATCACGGTTCCGCGGGATTGGACTCAGGAACAGCAGTTTTGAAGCCCTAGTCTTGCTAGGTTGAACCTTGTCCTAACATCTGCGACAGCGATAACTCTCGAGGAGGCAGGAGACGTCAGAAAATCTCCCCTCCAAAAGCGAACGACGCGCCGGAACGGTCACTGCCCTCTCCCGAGTAGGTACACATTATGTGGGCTGCCCGCCGCGTTATCGGTGATCAAGACGTATGCAGTCCGGGCTCCAATGGCTGTGGGTGTAAACGTGACGGTGATCGTGCAACTCTTGCCGGCGGGCAGCGAGGATTTGCAATTATTGGTTTGGGCGAACTCCCCGGGGTTAGTACCCGTAATCGCAATGCGAGTGATCATCAGCGATGCACTCCCGCTGTTGGTCAAAGGCAGATTCCGGGGAGGGCTGGTTGTGCTTATCGCCTGGGGGAGAAAGGTGTCACAAGGCTGTAGCAGAAAAACGTTAGGAGCTGACGACAGTGGACCGAGGAGCCCAAAAACATCCAGCTCGTTCTGCGTGCTTACGTAGACCTTGCCATTGGCGATCGTGGGTACCTGGAACTTGCTCGCACAGCCTCCCTGGTCCCGAGCCACAACCTGGGCACTGTTGTAGAGCATAGTGGAAACATTGGTGGCGTCGTACGCGTAGAGGATCGCGGGTTTTTGTCCGTGTTGAATACCTAACCCCTCGTGCCGCTCGATTGCCCACACGATGCCGTCGGAAGTACCGTTCGCCGAGATGGAAGGGGTAGCTCCAATCGGAAAGATATTCGCACTCTGGGCAACCGGAGAAGTTGAAAGCACGCCATTGGAGACGCTATACATCTTCAGGTAGTCCCCGGTTCCGTCTTCTGCAATCAAGCCGGCTATGTAGAGGTTGGATGCCGTTTGGCCTTGCCAATACGCGGGGTTACTCCAATAGCCGCCTGGTGCCCCGGCCACGGTTTCTACCACTTGGTCCTGTGTCGGATTGTATTTACCTAGGTTGCCTTGATCCAGCAGATAGATAGGAGTTGCACCGGTCTGACCGAACTGGTCGCACGGATCGCCCCCCTTGCCCGCTATCACCAACTCGTTGGAGACGGAGCCTGGTTGCGTCGGCAAAAGCATGGGGCCCGCAGAGCCCAGATCCAGATCATTGGTGAGGCGGCAGGCTTGATCCATGGGCGCGAAGTAGTCAAGCACGCTCAGGCTACCACTCAGTTGCAGGAGACTATCGCCGTAATCTGTTCCGCCGGTATCAACATCAAACACACCGTCGCCAATCGCGGCGTAAATATTTCCGAGATCGTCAGCGGCCAAACCACTCCCACTCTGCCAGATGCCGCCACGAGCGGCGTTCGGGGTGGGGGTGAAGACCTCCACCTGGGCCAGGGTGGTTGCGTCATACCCCATAATCCATCCGTGCTCGGCGCCCGCCCATCCCACGTAGATCGTGCCGTTCAGCAGGAGCAATCCGGCGCGTTGAATGTCCTGACGCTCGCTGAATGGAACCACGCCTCCCACACTGCCGACGCCGGTTCCGGGTGCCGAAGCCTGAACGAGGACGGGCCCACCCAACTTTTCCGTGCCGGTGGTAGTGTCCAGCGCGTGAAGGCGTTGAAAGTATTTGCCCTTCTCGAGTGTACGGGCGACCAGGAACATGGTATTCGTACCGGGATCAATCACCGGGGTTCCCGTGATCCCGTATATCGGGAAAACAGCGCAGGACATGATTTCCTTACCGTTGCTCTGGCAGGAAACGGGTGCAACGGTTTGTGCCGGACTGATGAAGCTGTCCTGCCAAAGTGGAACGCTGCTGAGGCCGTCCGCGTCGAAGGCATACACGGTGTCGTTTTGCGTGGCCACATAAACCACATTATGGGTGCCTTGGCCCGGAATCTTCACATTCGGGACATACAGTGGCTGGGCATAGATTTGACCATCCACGGAGTATGAGAACAGTTTCCCGAAGCGACTGGAGTTTACGTTCAGTGGGGTGAGCACGGTTTCATTGAGGTTCTGGCCAGTACGGAGGTTGTCGTTGTGCTCCGTTAACACGCCGCCGAAAGTCTGAGACAGTCCCGGCGTCGCGCTTGCAAGAACGAGCAAGAGCACCGAAGCGGCTGCCGCAAGCAAACAAACTGAGGTCACGTGTTTCATCTGGTTGAAAACTTCCAGAGATTCTTTGCGGAGTGCGCAGAAGAAATTCTCGGAGCGCTGGTGACAGGTCAGACAGTTTTCAACGCAGGGCAGACCGTAGGGCGAGTTCATGGCCGTTCCTCATCTGCCCGAGAGGGCATGCGGGCTCTTGTAGTTGCTTGGCAACGACCTCTGGGAATCCGAATACTAGAGGCCCAACACCACAACAGCGTCATCGTCGCACTGTCAGCCATGGCGCGGCTGCTCAAAATCGCTCACTTTTCCTCAAATGACCTGCGGTTATGTATGGGTCTGCTTTCAGTTGTGGGGTGGCCCACGCTTGCCGGGCGCACATAACCAACCGAGGGGGGGCCGCGCTGCCCCATCCTTTCGCGTTCTTTGCGAAAGGGTGGGCGCTCAACTCTCGATTCTCAATTCTCAATTCAGAACCCACTCCACCACGAGCGCGCCGTGGCACGTGAGCGTGCACGTTGCAAAACTCTGCATCTTGACACTGAACTCATAGACGGAGGACACTTGTGATCCTCGACGGTGTGGAAAGCGTTCGCCAATAGCAAACATCCCGCCGGACAGGTAGAGTTTTGAAACCGTCGAATGGGATTTTCACACATGAAACACGTGGGTTCAGCCCTCCTGCTCGTTATGATAGGGGTGTCACTTCCGCCAAGCCTGTTAGCTCGGCAGTTTGAACGTGCCGTCTACTACAACGTTGGGACGCACGACCTCCCCTACTACGTGGTTTCCGGTCAACTTACTAACAGCGGTAACTTTGACTTGGCGGTGGCGGACTACCTGAATAGTCAAGTCAGTATTCTTCTGGGAAACGGCGACGGCACCTTCCAGAAGCCCAAGAGGTTTACCGTCCCAAACCCGATTGGACTTGCGATCGGGGACTTCAACGGTGACCAAAAAGAAGACCTGGCGGTAGTCTCTTCCGGAGGTACAGGGAGCGGCAGTCTGTGCATGTACTTGGGTCAGGGGGACGGAACCTTCCACCTCTCCGCCTGTTACACAGCGGGCATAGAACCCATATTGGTGGCCACAGCCGACTTTAACGGGGACGGAAATCTGGACGTTGCGGTGGCTGACAAGGCTGGTTATAAGAACGCGGGAAGCGTGACAGTGTTCTTTGGCACGGGCAAAGGAACGCTCAAGAATCCTGCCACTTACAAGGTGACGGGTGCGCCGTATGGCATTGCGGCAGGAGATCTGAATGGCGACCGTCACCCCGACCTCGTGGTTACCGACGTAAGCGGAGGCAACGCGATCGTCCTGCTGAACGACGGCACGGGAAAATTCCAGAAGCCGGTGGTCTATTCCGTCGGCGGGGGCGAGGCGGTCGATGTAAAGATCGCCGACCTGCGCCACGACGGCAGGAACGATCTGGCCGTGGTCAACGCCTCGATAAACGAAATAGCAATCCTGCTGAACAACGGGGACGGCACGTTCGCCCCGGCGAAGTTCTACATATCCGGCTTTTCCTGGGGCACGGGCACCGATGCGGTGGTGATTGCCGACTTCAATCTGGATGGAAAGCTCGACCTGGCCACTGCAAATCAAAATGGCAATTCGGCCTTATTATACGGCAGGGGCGACGGCACGTTCAAAGCTGCCGTTCCCATCCACGATGAGATCAAGTTTGACGGCGCAATCTCGCTGACCGTAGGCGATTTCAACAACGACAAGGCTCCCGACCTAGCCTTCGCCATGTACTTCAAGAACAAGATCGCGGTGATGATCAATACGCGCTAGCGGCACTCCCCACGCTTGCCGTGCGCCCCGCCCAACCGTTTCATCTTGACGAATCCTTCCGCGCGGAAGAGACTCTGCACTGGGAAAGGGTTTGAATGTGAAGGGGGTCACACGAATTACGTTGCTCGCGCTGTTAGCTGTATCCGGCGCTGCCGCCGGCCAGTTTCACAAGGTGGCGTACTACAGTCTCGGGTACCGGAATTTGCCTTTTCAAGTGATCTCCGCCGACTTCCGAAACAACGGGAAAACCGACCTGGCCGTTGCCGACTGGCTAAGCGGCCACGTGAGTATACTGTTGGGAAACGGAGACGGCACCTTTCAGAAGGCGATTCGGTTCGAGGTTCCAAACCCGATTGCACTAGCAGTGGGGGACTTTAACGAGGACGGCAAGCCAGACTTGGCAGTGATCGAGTTTGGCGGCACAGGGCACAGTTTGCTTGCGCTCTTCCTAGGCGAAGGGGACGGGAAGTTTCGAGCGGGGGCGACTTACGAACTGGCTATACAGAGTGCTGGCATCGCCCTGGCGGATTTTAATGGCGACGGGCATCTGGACGTAGCAGCCTCAAGCGGCGGAGAGGGGAAAACCGGCAACGTGATGATTTTCTTTGGCACCGGGAAGGGCACTCTGGAGAAACCCACAACATACAAGGTGGCAGGAACGCCAGGGAACATTGCGGCGGCCGATCTGAACGGCGACAAGCACCCGGATCTAGCAACCGTGACGGCAGGGACCGTCGCAATATTGCTGAACGACGGCACGGGAAAGTTTCTGAAACCTGTGACCTACGATGCCGGCGGGGGCGAGGCGGTCGATGTAAAGATCGCCGACCTGCGGCACGACGGCAGGAACGATCTGGCCGTGGTCAACGCCTCGCTGAGCGCCATCGCTGTCCTGCTAAACAACGGCGACGGGACATTCGGGACCGCGAAGCTTTATCCGACGTCCCTTCCCGGGCAGAGCACGGGCGCCGACGCGGTGGCGATTGACGACTTCAATCTCGATGGCAAACTAGACTTGGCCGCGTCAAATCAAGACGGCAATTCAGCGTTGTTCTACGGCAAGGGCGACGGCACCTTCCAAGCTGCCGTTCCCATCCACGATGAGATCAAGTTTGACGGCGCAATCTCGCTGACTGCAGGCGATTTCAACAACGACAAGGCTCCCGACCTGGCCTTCGCCATGTACTTCAAGAACAAGATCGCGGTGATGATCAATACGCGCTAGCGGCACTCCCCACGCTTGCCGTGCGCCACCCTTGTTCGCGTCCTTTGCGAAAAGGGCGGGTGCGATCTCAGCCTAGAGCCCAATCCGCGGCCAGCCCGCTTTTCTTCTTGACCGCGTTCTGTAAGTCAGATAATCTAGGCTAAAGCATATTATCTACAAGGTAATAGCCGGTCCTTGACAATCTGACCCAGGCGATGGCGCGGCTTCTCGGGCCGCACTACAAATGCCGCCCCCCAAGCCTCCTTGCATGAGCGGCTGATCTGCTCCTTGTCCAGAATCCAAGCGTCCAGCTTCAACCGTCCAGACCCAAGCGCAGTTCCAAAATGGACCGCGAGGCCACCGCGTACCCGCCGTAACTCCCATGTTCTCTAGATTTTGCCTGTAACTCCTGTAAACTCAAAGATCTAGCACATAGTGAGAAATTAGATCCTTTGTTTTCTAGATTTTGCAGACAAAGGGGGGAGGGGGGTACCCGGTACTAAACAGTAAACTCGGTCCCAATGTGGGACAAGGCAGGAGTATCAGAGCGACGCCGGGAAATGGGCCGGGTGGCATCACGGGTTATCCCGCTTTAGAAAGGCCTCCGGCTGCCGCGCGATCGAGGAGCCACAGCAATCTGCCATCCGCCGGACGCACTTTTTGCGATGGCAAGTTGGCATTCTCGTTCTTCAACACTTCACGAACGATATTGGCTTTGTCCGGGCCGCTTGCCAGAAACATGACGCACGCGGCGCGGTTGAGAACCGGCAGCGTCAAGGTGATGCGGTAGCTCTGGAATTTATCCACCCAATTGGCGACCGCCAGCCGGCTTTTCTCGTTGAGAGCAACCGTGCCGGGGAAAAGGGAAGCGGTATGGCCGTCGGGGCCTAATCCCAGAAGCACTAGATCGAAACGCGGGAACTCGCCGGGCTGCAGGCCGAAGAACTTCCGCAGAGTTTGTTCGTAGTCAAGAGCGGCGGTGTCCGCATCTTTTTCTTCGGTACGGACGCGGAACACATGGTCGTTCGGAACCTTCGAGAACAGTCCCGCCTCGCGAGCCATGCGGTAGTTGCTGTCAGGATGGTCGGGCGGCACACAGCGTTCATCGCCAAAGAAAAAGAAAATCTTCTCCCACGGGACGTTCGGAATGGAGCCGCTGGCTAAGAGCGTGTAAAGGCTCTTCGGCGTCGAACCGCCAGAGAGTGCGACAGAGAACCTCCCGTTGCTCTGGACCGCCTGCGAAGCGAGGGTCGCGAATTCGGCGGCAGCTGCCTGGAACAAGTCAGCGGGCGTGTTCAAGACGCGGATTTCTGGTTGAGCTGGCATGCAGGACCTTTAGGTAGATCCGTTCGCGGCAGCGCAGCGAGCAGCTCCCATCAAAGCTGCCTTGTCATTGGTGATGACTTTGACCGGCATGGCTTCGAGCAGCGGCTGCATACGGCCTTTGCCGAGGAATGCCCGCATAAATAATGGCCCAGACAATTTGGCCAGCATCTTGGGAGCAATTCCGCCGCCAAGGTAGACTCCGCCGGTGGCCATCAGCTTAAGAGCGAGATTGCCAGCTTCCGCCGCAAAAACGGAGACGAACAGATCAATCGCCCGCTCGCATAACGGGCAGCTACCGTTCAGTGCGGCACGGGAGATGGCCGCCGCAGGGTCGGCGTGCACCATCTCATCGGTGAGCCATTGCGGTTCCGTTCCGCGGCCCGTATCGCGCAAGAAGTGAAATACGTTGACCAGGCCAGGACCGGAGACGATCCGCTCATAGCTGACGTGTCCATAGCGGTCGGAGAGGTAGCGGAACAGATCCATCTCTAACTCATCGCGGGGCGCGAAATCGGCATGGCCCCCTTCAGATGCGAAGATGTGGTGTCGGGAGCCGTCCCAATACATGCCGGCCTCGCCGAGTCCGGTGCCGGCGGAGATTACGGCCTGATTGCCTACTGGCGTGCCCTTCACCTGGTTCAGCGAAACCACGTCCTTGGGATCAAGAGTGGCAATGCCCCATGCATTGGCCACGAGATCGTTGATGAGTTCGGCCTTCTTGAGGTTGAGCTCATCGGCGAGACGTTTGGAGTCGATGATCCAGGGAAGGTTGGAAGCCTCAACGCGCCCGTTGCGAACCGGGCCGGCTACTCCAAAGCAAGCGGCATCGGGATGCAGATTTGAAGTCTCGACGAATTTGGAGACGATCTGATCCAGGCCAGAGTATTCGCGGCTGGGGAACACCGATGCGGAAATCAGCCGGAAGTGGCCATCCACAACATCGAAGAACGCCAGCCTTGCATTCGTCCCTCCGATGTCGCCTGCCAGGATCATTTTTCGAAGTTCCTCCAGTGGCGTCCATCGCGCTCGAGCAGGTCATCGGCCTCTTTCGGACCCCACGTGCCCGCGGCATAGTTGGGAAAATTGCGGGGCGGCAGCGCCTTCCAGACATCGAGCAGAGGACTCACAACACACCAGCCGGCTTCGACCATATCCGCGCGCTGGAACAGAGTTGGGTCGCCGATCATGCAATCGTGCAGCAAGCGTTCGTAGCCTGTGCTGGGCTGCGTGCCAAAGTAGTCGGCATATTCGAAATTCATGTCGACCCCACCCAACCGCATGGCCGGACCGGGAACCTTGGCGGCAAAGCGTAACGAGATGCCTTCTTCCGGCTGAATGTGGAGCACCAGTTGATTAGGCATGAGAGTCTCCACCGGTGTGTCGCGGAACAACACGAACGGAGCGCGCCGGAACTGGATCACCATGTGGGTGTTGTGAGCCGGCAGGCACTTTCCGGTGCGGAGATAAAACGGAACGTCAGCCCATCGCCAGTTGTCGATCTGCAGCTTCATGGCGACGAAGGTTTCAGTCCTCGAATCGGAAGGCACGTCCGGTTCAGCGCGATACGCAGGCACGCGCTGTCCGTTGATGATGCCTTCGCCATATTGCCCGCGCACGGTCTTGCTGAGCACTTCCTCGGCACTCAGAGGCTGAATGGCATGCAGCGTTTTTGCCTGCTCATCCCGGACAGCGTCGGCATGGAAGGAAACTGGCGGTTCCATCGCGGTGAGGCTGATGAGTTGCATGATGTGGTTGGGCACCATGTCGCGCAGCGCGCCAGCTTGATCGTAGTAACTGCCGCGCTGTTCAACGCCAACTGTTTCCGCCACGGAGATCTGGATGTGATCGATATATCGACGGTTCCAGATGGGTTCGAAGATCCCGTTGGCAAAACGGAGCGCCAAAATGTTCTGCACCGTTTCCTTGCCCAAGTAATGGTCGATGCGGTAAATCTGATTCTCGCGGGCGACCCGCAGCAGTTGCTGGTTGAGGGCTTTGGCGGATTCCAGGTCGTGGCCGAAAGGCTTCTCCACGATGACTCTCCGCCAGCGCTGATTCTCCTCCATGAGTCTGGCGGCTGCTAGTTGCTCCACGATGGGCGCGAAGAAATTGGCGGCGGTGGCGAGATAATAGAAGTGGTTGCCGTGGGTGGAGTGGTCTTTGTCCACCTTGTCGAGAAGATCCTTCAACTGCGGGTAAATGTTCTTGTCGTCGAAGTTGCCCGACAGGTAGTACAGGCGGCGGACAAACCATTCCCACAGGTCGGGATCCACCGGTTCAGTGGCGAACTGCTTGATGTCCTGGGAAAGCTTGCTGCGGAAGTCTTCCGTGGACATTTTCGCACGCGCCACGCCCACGATCGCGAACTCGCGCGAGAGCACCTGGCTCTTTGCCAGGTTGTAGAGTGCGGGAATCAGCTTACGTTGGGTGAGATCGCCGGCCGCGCCGAAGATCACCATGGCACATGGATCGCCGACTTTCGCAACTGGTGGTTGCTGCGCGGCTGGCGGTACTTCAGTCTGAGCCATTTCGCATCACCCTCGTCTTTATTCCTTCGCACAGGCTTCCTTCGCAAACGCAGGAATGCGAGTGCGCGAGCTTTCTATGCTGTTTTCTTCGCTGCGGACGACGCTGGTTCCACGTGTCCGCCGAATTTCTGGCGCATGGCGGAGAGCACCTTCTCCGCGAAGGTGTGCTCCTGGCGCGAACGGAAACGAGTGAACAGCGCTGCCGAGAGCACATCGACCGGAACCGCTTCGTCAATCGCCGCCTGGATTGTCCATCGGCCTTCACCCGAGTCCTGAACAAATCCGGTGTACTCGGACAGCGTCGGATTCTCAGCCAGCGCCATCGCGGTCAGATCGAGCAGCCATGAACTTACTACGCTTCCGCGACGCCACACTTCGGCGATGTCCGCGAGATTCAAATCGTAGCGCTGATCTTCCGGCAATTCCTTGCTGGTGGCATTGCGGAAGATATCGAAGCCCTCCGCGTACGCCTGCATGAGCCCGTACTCGATGCCGTTGTGCACCATCTTCACGAAGTGTCCGGCGCCGGATGGACCGCAGTAAATATAGCCATCTTCCGCCGTGCCCGCCATTTTCTCCCGGCCGGCGGTGCGTGGAATGTCGCCGCGACCCGGGGCTAGAGTTTTAAAAATTGGATCGAGGTGTTGCACGGCTTCTTTCGGTCCGCCAATCATCATGCAATAGCCGCGCTCGATGCCCCAGACTCCGCCGCTGGTGCCCACGTCGACGTAATGGATGCCTTTGTCTTTAAGCTGCTTGGAGCGGCGAATGTCGTCTTTGAAATAAGAGTTTCCGCCGTCGATGAGAATGTCGCCAGCTTGAAACTTTTGCGCGAGCGTTTGCACGGTTTGTTCCGTGGGTCCTCCGGCAGGCACCATCAGCCAGGCCACGCGCGGCTTTCCTAGCTTGGTGACGAAATCATCGAGCGAAGCCGAAGCGATGGCGCCTTCGCCTGCGATGTGCTTGACATTGTCGGCGCTCAGGTCGGTGACCACTACTTCGTGCCCGCCACGCATCAGGCGGCGTGTCATGTTCGCACCCATCCTGCCCAGACCGACCATTCCCAGCTTCATACGCACTCCTTGCCCATATTAAATCGTTTCTGTAGCTTCTGGCGACCCTGGTCA
This sequence comes from Terriglobales bacterium, assembly GCA_035601775.1. Taxonomy (GTDB): domain Bacteria; phylum Acidobacteriota; class Terriglobia; order Terriglobales; family Acidobacteriaceae; genus JABDBE01. Next base: position 63,043 of record DATNNO010000023.1, read on the forward strand.
AGCATCGCATCCGTAGCGAGGGCAAGATGCCCTCGCTACAGCCGGCAAGATGCCGGCGTTACGATACACTTCAGCCCAGCGCTTCGCGAAACGCTGCCATCAGTATGCCTAGACCGGATTTCACGTCTTTGCCGAGATGCACTCGCAGGGCTCGGCGGCCGCGGTCGGCCAGCACCTGGAAGTCTCCGCGCGCCTGGGCGGCTTTGACCACTCCGAATGTGTACTTCTGCCCGGGCACGGGAAGATCGGCTGCGTCATCGCACGTGACCTGCAGGAAGACTCCCGAATTCGGACCACCCTTGTAGGCTTGACCGGTGGAATGCAGGAAGCGGGGACCAAATCCCAGGCACGTCGCGACTCGCCTCTTGTTGCGCAGCGTGTGGCGAAGTTCCTGCAAGCGCGCCTCGTGCTCAGGGTTCATCCGAATGAAGGCGAGCAGAGCGAAATAGTCGCCCGCGGCGAGACGATTAAGATGCGCACGTAGATAGCCCACGAGCGATTTTTCATTGCCTGCGGCTTTGGCCAGTGCGTCTGCATTCTTGGGATCAGTGAACAGCTTGATGGCGCCGTTTTCGAAGATGGGCTTTTCGGCAGGAAGGGAACCGGTCTTCTCGTATTCCATGGTCAAATTGCGAGTGGCAATTTTGCTGGCTTCGACATCGGGTTGATTGAAGGCGTTGATGCCGATGATGGATCCGGCAACCGCCGTCGCAATCTCCCAGCGGAAGAATTCCTGGCCCAGGTCGTAGATATCAGCAAGCGAGATGCGCACGACTGGCTGACCGGCCTGCTCCAGTGCAGCGACCTTGGCGTCCTGTGCGGCATCGGGTGCCGAGTCAAGTCGCACGTAGGCAAAAATCCGATCGTTACCGTAGACATCAGGCGTTCCCAACTCCTCGCGATCAACGGGGACAATGCCGTGACCCTGTTTTCCCGTGGACTCGGCCAGCAATTGTTCCAGCCACGCACCAAGATCTGAGATGGCGGGCGAAGTAATGATCGTGACCTTGTCGCGGCCGTTCTTAGCGGCGGTTCCTAAGACAATTCCCAGAGTGACTCCGGGATTCTCGTGGACCGGAACTGACGGAGCACAGGCCTCGACCATTTCTTCCGTGTGATCGAGAAACTTGGTGATGTCCAGACCCATCAGGGCCGCGGGCACGATGCCGAAATTCGAAAGCGCCGAGTAGCGCCCGCCGATGCTGGGATCGCCGTGAAAAATGTGACGGAAGCGATCTGCCTCGGCGACTTGCTGCATCTTGGAACCGGGATCGGTAATCGCGATGAAATGGCTGCCCACCTTTTCGGCGCCAACCACCTGCTTCACGCGCTCGAAGAAATACTGTTTGTAAATGTTCGGCTCGAGCGTTGTGCCCGATTTACTCGAGACCACAAACAGGGTTTTTGCCAGATTGACCTGGCTCTCGAACGCCTTGATCTGCGCCGGATCGGTGGAGTCGAGCACGTGCAACTGCGGGAAGCCTGCGATGCGGCCGAAGGTTTTATCCAGCACTTCCGGACACAGGCTGGAGCCGCCCATGCCGAGCAGGAGAATGTCGGTGAAACCTCCACGTTTAGTTTCTTCCGCCAAGCTGCGCAGGTTCTGGGCGTTAGCTATCTGCTTCTCGGTGATTCCCAGCCAGCCAAGCCAGTTGGCTTCGTCCGTTCCAGTCCAAAGCGAAGCATCGCTCTGCCATAGACGTCGGACTTTTCCAGAGGCGCGCCAGTCGTCAATGTTGGTCTTGACAGAATTCGCCAGCGCTTCGGGCAGCTTGTAGGTTTGTTTGCTGACCTTGCTCGTTATCTGAGAGTTCGAGCTTTTCTCAACGGCTTCGAGCAGCTTGTCGAAGGCTTCGGCGAAGAGGCGGACGCCATCGTCGGTCAGTTTGTCGGTGACTTCTTTCATCGAAATCCCGAGCTTGGCGAGGGTTCCCATGGTTCGATCAGCCGATTCAACGTCTTCGGTCAGGCTCGCGCGCGGGTGCCCGTGATCGCGGAAGGAATCCAAAGTCGCAGGCGGAATCGTGTTCACGGTGTCCTGTCCGATCAGTTCTTCCACGTACAAGACGTCGCGGTAATTGGGATTCTTGGTGCTGGTGCTGGCCCACAGCACGCGCTGGGTCTGCGCGCCTTTGGCGGCTAAAGCCTTCCAGCGATCACCGCTGAAAATCTTCTGATAGCTGACGTAGGTCTGTTTGCCATTCGCAATTGCAACCTTTCCGAGGAGGCTCTTCAATTGCTCTTGCTCGCGCCGATCTTTGGAGGTCTTCAAACGCTCACCGACGATGGCATCGACGGAATTGTCAATGCGGCTGATGAAGAAGCTGGCCACGCTGGCGATTCTGCTGACGTCGCCGCCGCGCGCCGCTAGTTGTTCGAGGCCAGCGATGTAGGCTTCCGCGACGCGCTTATAAACTTCCCGCGAGAACAGCAATGTCACATTGATGTTGATGCCTTCGCCGATCAGTTGCTGGAAGGCGGGAATGCCCTCGGCCGTGCCGGGAACTTTGATCATCACGTTCTCGCGGTCGACGGTTTTCCATAGTCTGCGCGCTTCGGCCAGAGTGCCCTGCGTGTCACGAGCGAGATACGGCGAGACTTCGAGGCTGACGTATCCATCGCGGCGTTTCGAGCTTTCATACACGGGGCGCAAGAAATCGGCGGCGTCCTGGATGTCGCGAATGGCGAGAATCTCGTAGCGGCCTTTGGCATCGAGATCGGCGTTCGATTGCAGAGACTGCAGGATATCGGTGTAATCCGTGCTGCCCGCGATCGCCTTTTCGAAGATGGCGGGATTCGAGGTCATGCCGCGAAGGCCGTCCTCTTCAATCAGGCGCTTGAGTTCGCCGCTGGTGAGCAGGTCACGGCGGATGTAATCCAGCCAAACGGATTGTCCGTATTTCAGCAGATCTTTGAGGGGGTTGGTAGCTTTTGCGGTTTCAATGATTCCGGTTGCCATCGTACTTCTCCTCTCGAACGCAGACTGCGGGACGGGCGAGACGCCCGCCCTCCATTGTCATTTATTATTTCTGTTCCTTCGATTGCGCGATTGCGGCTCGCGCTGCTTCCACTACTTTGTCCGCAGTGAACCCGAACTTCTTTAACAAGTCCTTGATCGGTGCGGAGGCTCCGAAGCGGTGCATTCCGATCATTTTGCCGGTTGGCCCGACGTACTGCGACCAACCGAATGTGGACGCTGCCTCCACCGATACTCGGGCTTTCACTGTGGGCGGCAGAACCTGTTTTTTGTACTCGTCACTCTGCTTTTCAAAGATGTCCCACGATGGCATGCTGACCACGCGCGCCTGGATTCCTTCTGACTTGAGCTGTTCGTAGGCCGTCACGCAGAGAGTAACTTCGCTTCCGGTTCCCATCAGAATGACTTCCGGCT
>DATNNO010000024.1:0-15056 GCA_035601775.1 Terriglobales bacterium
GTTTGCTGAAAAACTCATTTTCGGACTCTCTGTTGCCAGTAACGAGTTTTCCAGATTCGGCCCCGGTTGCGGGTTTCCCACCTGTTGCCGAAGATCGTTCTGTTGCCGAACTTGGTATTTTTCAGCAAACTGTAAAGCCGAGGTTGATCTTGCCGGGCTTGCGGCACGACTAAAGTCGTGCCCGGATACGAACCGTGCTTTTTCGGAGTCATGCCCGGATTCGAACCCTGTCTTTTGGGAGTCGTGCGCCGATACGGAGCCCAGATCTTGGGATTCAAGCCCTGATACGGGCCCTGGTTTTTGGGCAATGCCGGTCGAGGCTTCCGCGGATGAAGCCATCCAGCGCTGCAATGCGTCGTGGGCAGAGCGACGTTGAGCCGCGTCCTCGATAACGACGTAACGGGCGAAACATCGTCCGCTGGCCAAGCGCTCGCGCTCGGGGCTGCCGGACAAGAATAGACGGCCCAAGGCCATACCCAGGTCGTGGGCTTCGGAGATCTGGAACAGCGCCAGCATGCGCTTTCCGTCACCGACCGCCAACTCGCCGGGAGCAATCACTTCTTCGCCCAAGGCGAAAAGACCGGGCTTGCAGGGAGCAAGCACGAGGCTGAAACTGTCCTGGCAGCCAAACCACTGCGACCACTGCAGGCGGCGATGGTCGAAGGTAGTCTCAAAGCCGTGGCGAACCAGGGATTCCGCGACCAGATGCGCTAGACCTTCCATCGAGCTCCTCAAAATCACCTCGAAAGAAGAGGGCTCCGAGCCCTCTTGACGAGGCATTTTCCACAACTAGTTGTCAAACTGTTGTCGTCCCCCGTGGGGATGTCCGGAAACCGGACCGGGGAACGGCCACCGAATGCTACAGGCTTCAGGCGTCGGGCTTCAGGTTTCAGGAACGATGAAGCCTTGACACTTGGTTAAGTTGGCGGGGCGGCGCGGGGTCACCTTGGCCACGGCGCTCGCCCCTATTTTTGCTCTTATCCTTGCATCGCTACGTCTCCGTTTCCGGAGGCGTTTACCCCTATGGGATGGTTACAGTACTCCCGCCCGTTGTGGCTGTCAATAGGTAATCCCTATATATTGTATCTCAAAGCAATTACTGCGCAGATGCCCATTTGGTGGACGGGTTTTCCACAGCGGCAAAGAGCAGGGAGCATTTTCATCGATTTATCGGCACGATTCGCTTTTCTGGGCATACCGCCCGAGCTACGGAATTTGTGGCGCCCGTGCGGGGCCTGAATCTTTTTTCTGCCCTTACCCAGGACTTCCGTCCTGGGCTATTATCTGTCGCCCCTTTCGGGGCTGGCGCCAGGTAGTGCTGTTCTGCCTGTCCACCCGGAATGTTCGGTGTCCCTCCGGTGCCGCGCGACCGAAGACCAGAGTTTTTCAGCAACCTGTGCAATCGTGCCGTTCCGCGAATCCTGCCGAGCTTCGCTCGGCCGCCCGGACGAGGGCGTCCGGCCTACGTGAGCTTTCCCTCGACTAGGCCGAAGCCAGGGGACGGGAGGAGACGCGACGTTTGAGATCCGGCGCGGACACACCCGGCTCCAGTGGAGAGGGCCGGCGTTCGTCCGCCGGACCGATGGCCACGTAAACGTCTTCAAAAATCAAACGTGGCGCGATGCGTCGGCTACCGTCGGATGACTCAACCAGATAGTCGCCAGCCTGACCGCAATGTTCCCGCCCGAGGGCGTCGACGAATACGAGCGGTTGGGTGAGTTGTTGGGCTTTGATTAAGAAGCGGGTGCGATAAATTTTCCATGTAGCCGACGTTTTTCTCACGGTCCATTTACCCTTTGGGGGGAGGAAGAATAAAAAAGCATTTCCGGTTTTCGAGTTTCGATTTTCGCTTTCTCCAGCGAGCCTCTTTGCCGGAGGCGTGATTCTTGTTACCTAAAATGTTGTCGAGGACGAGGACGAATCTACGCGCGAGAGAGGCTGCGGTCAATCCCCAAGGTTGGTGCAGTAGCAGAAAATTCGGCCACAGATTTCCGCAGATATGCGACGATGAAGAAAACTCTCAGGTGAACGCCATTAACCGCGTGGATACGAGGCTTTCTCTTAGCGCCAAATTGGGAAGAAGGATTGGCAAGGTTGGCGTCGCGTAATTTCCACAGAGCACTCACAGGAAATGCAGAAAGGCGGTTGCCGGTTTTCGGTTCTCAGTTCTCAGTTGCGGTTGGATTCACTGTGTGTCGAGCTTCCAGAAAGAAATGGGAGATGCAAGAAGCCTCGGTATGAAACCAACGTCCGAGGCCTTTCCCTGCATCGAGTCGAAACTTACCGGGCCGCCAACGAAGGCTCGTGATGCGCCTGGAACGTCTTGAGGCGGAGGTTCACTTCTTCCCAGTTCACTACGTTCCACCAGGCCGCCAGGTACTCGGGGCGGCGATTGTTGTACTTCAGGTAGTAGGCATGTTCCCAGACATCGTTGCCGAAAATGGGGAACAGACCCTGGGAAATTGGATTGTCCTGGTTGGGCGTGGTGACGATCTGCACCTCGCCGCCTGGTTTGCCGGCCAACCAGACCCAGCCGCTGCCAAACTGTTTGACGCCGGCATCGTTGAACTTGGTCTGGAAATCTTTGAAGTTGCCAAAGGTGCTTTTGATGACGTCCGCGATCGCGCCGCTGGGGTCGCCGTCGCCTTTGGGCTTCATGATCTTCCAGAACATAGTGTGGTTTACATGTCCACCGCCATTGTTGCGGACGGCGGCGCGAATGTCCTCGGGGACGGCGTTCAGATCGCGTATCAAGTCCTCGGCACTCTTTGATTGGAGGTTCGGATATTTTTCCAGGGCAGCGTTTAGATTCTTGACATACGCCCCATGATGCATGTCGTGGTGCAGTTTCATGGTCTGGTTGTCGATTACCGGTTCGAGAGCGGAATAGTCATACGGTAGAGCGGGTAACTGATGCGCCATTTTATTCCTCCTGCCTAGAAGGATGATTAGCCGGAGAAGAACGATTCAAGTGAAATGAGTTTGACCGTGCATGGAGTACAGGATTTGCTGTACTCTTGGTCGAACGAAAATCCGCTGCTTTTGCGCTGGACTGATACGAGTCGCCAACTGCTTATTGTCTCTGGTGGTACGTACGCGTTCTATCATTGAGCCGCTGCACAACTTCGAGCAGAATCAGAGACAGGCATCAGTCACCGGCTGGGTGGGATTGGAGGGGATGTGCGCTCCCGACGCGTACTTGCGGCCGCACTAGTCGTCCTGGGCTGGTCTGGACTGGCTCAGTGCAAGGACATGGCTCTGATTTCAAATAAATCGAATAATGTCCCGGCGATGAACATGGCGGAACTGGTGAAGGTCTGTAAAGGCCAGACGAGCCGCTGGCCAGATGGCAAGCCGGTGAGCTTCGTAACTCGCGATCCGGGGGCGCCGGAAATGAAGTTGGTGTTGGACAAGGTCTACGGCATGTCGAGGGACGAAGTGAAAGCGGTTATCGCGAGCGCTAACCATGGCCGGGCCGACCATCCGGCGATTATCGTGGTTGAGTCGGACGAGGCGGCGGTGAAGAAGGTGGGATCGACTCCCGGTGCGGTCGGCTTGGTGGATGTGTATTCGATTGGCGGCGGGGTGACGGTATTGAAGGTTAGCGGCAAGTTGCCACTGGAGCCGGGCTACCCTTTGCATGGAAATTAGCGCCGCCAGTTTGGCGGAAACGCTGTGAGATGACTGAGCGGTACCTTTGCAACGGCACCGATGGGGGAACACGGAGGCTTTATCTCCAATTCCAAAGCTTCTCCACAAAGCGCGCGCCGGTTTCCCCGGTATCAGGTCGACATGCGGATCTCCGTGCAGGTTTTTCGCTCGGGCGAGACGGCGTCCCTATGGGGACGTTCGAACGAGTTAGGAGAAGATGGAGTGGGCTGCACTCTGACCGGAGAACTGGAAGCCGGGGAAGTCGTTTCCATGGAACTTTCCCTGCCTCTGACCGCTTATCCGCTGAAGCTTCGGGCGCTGGTGCATTACCGCATCGGATTGCGTCATGGCTTTGAATTTCTCGCCATCAACGACCAACAGCGCGATGTACTTCGCCGGGTGTGTAAAATGCTCGCGACCGGGCAATAGCGGCGTCTCTGGATTGAGTCTGCCCGGCGCTTCCATGTCACAATTACCTCCGTAACTTTCGAGTAACTGGCTGGCAATCTAACATCCTTAAATTGGCTCTGGTTTAGCCGAGGGGGTTAGATGGGTGACAATATCACCCGGCCAGCGAAGTCGGCTGAGCTTTCACGCGCGAAGTTTCTCCGAGAGGCACTTCAGCGCCGCACGCGAGCGCTCTCCAGCCCCGGCGCGACCACTACAGCAGCGCTCGAACCAATCACGCCCAGCTTTGCGCCGGACAGCCCTGAGTTACAAAGAGCGTACCTCGAGCAATTGGTGGAGTGCGCTCCGGAAGCCATCAGTATTCTGGATCCGGAGTACCGGATTACCCGCCTCAATGGTGAGTTCACCCGCATTTTTGGCTTTGGTCCCGAGGAGGCGCTGGGACAGCGCATCGATTCGCTGATCGTCCCGCCTGACCGGAGTGCGGAAACCCGCTGGATCACAAACCTGTTGGTGAAAGGCCAGAAGGTCGTTCTGGAAACCAAGCGTCAGCGCAAGGACGGCACGCTGATCGATGTATTCATTTCCACTGCTCCCATCGTGATCGATGGCAAGCAGGTTGCTTCATGCGTTCTTTACCGCGACATTTCGGAACAGAAGCGGGCGGAGGCTCTCAATTCGGCGCTGTACCGCATCACGCAAAAAACCAGTTCGGCCGAGGATCTGCAGCAGTTCTATGCCGCGGTGCACGGAATCGTCGGCGAGCTTATGTATGCCCGCAATCTCTATATTGCGGTTTACGATCCACTGACGCAATTACTCAGCTTTCCCTATTTCGCGGACGAAGAGGATTCCAGACCCGCGCCTAAAAAGCTGGGCAAAGGTCTGACGGAATATGTTCTCCGAACCGGGGAGCCGCTGTTGTGCACCCCTGAGGTCTTTGACGCCTTGGTGAAACGGGGAGAGGTGGAGCTGATCGGCGCCCCGTCCCTGGACTGGCTCGGCGTTCCACTGAGAGCCGGTAATAGTACCTTCGGCGTGCTGGTGGTGCAGAGCTACACCGGCAACGTGCGCTTCGAGGAGAAGGAGAAGGAGATTCTGACCTTCGTCTCGCAGCAACTCGCCAGCGCGATTGAACATAAACGGAACGAGGAGGCTCTGCGCCGTTCCGAAACGCGCTACCGCTCGCTGGTGCAGAGCGCGGCGTATGGCATTTACCGGTCCAGCCTCGAGGGCAGGTTTTTCGACGTGAATCCTGCCCTGATCACGATGCTCGGTTACGAATCGGCGGAAGAGGTTCTCGCCCTGGATCCCCAATCGGATGTCTTTCTGGATCCCAGCGAGCAGGCACGGGTGATGAGTGAATTCCAGCGCGGTGCGCGCCTGGACAATGTCGAAGTTCGCTGGAAGCGCAAAGATGGTAGCGCGATTACGGTGCGCTTGAGCGGTCGCGCAGTCAACAGCCCGGAGGAGACTGCCGAGGTTGTGGAAATTATCGCGGAGGATATTACGGAACGGCGAGTGCTGGAGAACCAGTTCCGCCAGGCTCAAAAAATGGAAGCCGTGGGACGCCTGGCGGGAGGCGTCGCGCATGACTTCAACAATCTGCTGATGGTGATCAGCGGTTACACGGAAGTCTTGCTGGAGCACACCAGGAAGAACAACCCTCTGTATCCGAAGATCGAGGCAATTCACCAGGCGACCGATCGGGCCACCACCCTGACTCGCCAACTATTGGCCTTCAGCCGGAAGCAATTGCTGGAACTGAAGGTGGTCGACTTGAACATTATCGTAGAGGACATGGAGCGCCTGCTGCGTCCCTTGATAGGAGAGAACATCGAGTTGCAGACGCAACTCGCACCCGATCTCGGCCGGACTCGCGCCGATGCGGGCCAGATCGAGCAGGTCATCATGAATCTGGTAGTTAATTCCAAAGACGCCATGCCCGACGGTGGAAAAATCACAATACAGACCGCCAACGCCGGACTGAACAATGAGGATGTTCGCCGCGAATACAGCTATATTCAACCCGGTCTCTACGTCGTGCTTTCGGTAACCGATACCGGGGATGGCATGGACAAAGAGACCCAGTCGCGCATCTTCGAGCCTTTTTTCACCACTAAGGAAAAAGGGAAAGGTACCGGCCTGGGGCTTTCGACCGTGTACGGCATCATCAAGCAGAGTGGCGGCTACGTTCTGGTGGAGAGCGAGCCGCGACAGGGCACGACTTTCCGGATCTATCTGCCGCGCGTCGAAGATGCCTTGCAACCGGTGGGTGCGGTGGGTGTTTCGCGATCGCAAGCGGGCGGCTCAGAAACCGTGTTGTTGGTGGAGGACGAAGAATCGGTGCGCCAGTTGGTTCGCGAGACCCTGGAGTCGAAGGGATACAAAGTCCTCGAGGCTGACAACGGGGAGGCTGCACTGCAGATCGTTTCTGGATATTCAGGCAAGATCGACATGCTGATCACCGACGTAGTAATGCCGGGGATGAGCGGCCGTGAGTTATCCGCCCGGCTTTGTGCATCGTATCCGCAAACCAAGGTGCTTTACCTTTCCGGCTACACCGAAGACGCCATCGTGCACGAGGGTGTGGTCGATCCCGATACCGCTTTCCTGCAGAAGCCATTTACCCTGCAAATGCTGTCTCGCAAGGTGCGGGAAGTTCTGGGCGAGCGCGCCTGAAGCCGCATCCTGGATCGCCGGGTTTGTCGGCAGCCTGAGACGTAGCAAGCTACGTCTCTACAAAGAAAGATGGTAGAGACGTTGCTTGCAACGTCTCCGTATTGCTGGGCTTTTCAGCAGCTGTGAAGAGCGCGACTCGCGATCTTTGCAACTTTTCCGACCATCCTGCGTCCTATCTAGGGAGAGTGACGGACGAACGGCCAATCCACGCTGCGCCCGTTCCCGTACACTCAAGTAAGGACGGTTTTCATGTTGATCAAGCAGTCATCAGACATTCCTTCATCTGAGATCACTCCGAAGAGGTTGTATTTGAACCGCCGAAAGTTTCTCGCCGGCGCAGCATTAGCCGGCGCTGCGGCTGCTGTGGGCTTGCGGTCTGGTGAGCTGGCCTCTCCTTCGATGGCAGTGCAGGCCAACGCCAAAATTGACGGCATCAAGAAGAGCTCGTTCTCGACCAACGAGGCTATCACGCCCTACAAGGACGTCACCAACTACAACAATTACTACGAGTTCTCGACTGACAAATATGAGCCCGCAGGCCTGGCCAAGGACTTCAAAACGCGGCCCTGGACTGTAACCATCGACGGAGCCGTGGAGAAGAAGCAGGTCCTCGACGTGGACACAATTATCAAAATGGCTGCGCCCGAGGAGCGGATTTACCGACATCGCTGTGTAGAGGGTTGGTCGATTGTCGTACCGTGGGCGGGCTTCTCGCTCAGCGAACTGATCAATAAGGCCAAGCCAACGGGCAAGGCGAAATTTGTGGAGTTCACTACCATCGAAGATCCCAAGCAGATGCCGGGGCAGCGGGGCCGGGTGCTCGACTGGCCATATGTCGAAGGCCTACGCATGGACGAAGCCATGCACCCTTTGGCTCTGCTCTGCTTCGGCATGTATGGCCAGGCTCTGCCCAACCAGGACGGCGCCCCGCTGCGCATCGTGGTGCCATGGAAGTACGGGTTCAAGAGCGCCAAGGCGATTGTGCGGATTCGCTTCACCGACAGCCAGCCTCGGAACACGTGGAATCAGATGGCTCCGAACGAGTACGGCTTCTACTCGAACGTGAATCCGAATGTGGATCATCCCCGATGGAGCCAAGCCAAGGAGCGGCGCCTGGGAGAATTTCTGAAGCGTCCTACACTGATGTTCAACGGCTACGATCAGGTAGCAAGTCTGTACAGCGGCATGGACTTGAAAAAGAATTTCTGAGCACCTTAGTAGCGCCGGCATCTTGCCGGCTGTCGCGAGGGCATCCTGCCCTCGCCGGTGGGGGCGGGACGCCCCCATGACAGCCGCCGGGGACGGCGGCGCTACAAGGATGCCAACAGCGCCACTTGATCTCTCCATGATCCGCTACTTCAAACCCGTGGTCTTTCTCGCCTGCCTCATCCCGTTGGCGCTCCTGGGATGGAAAGCCTACAGCGGCGCGCTCGGCGCGAACCCCATCGAAGTCATCACCCATGCAACGGGCGACTGGACCCTGCGGTTCTTGCTCATCACGTTGGCCATCACACCCATTCGCAAGCTGACCGGGCGGCTTTGGCTAATCCGTTTCCGCCGCATGTTTGGATTGTTTGCGTTCTTCTATGGCGTGCTGCATTTCCTGACCTACATCTGGCTGGACAAATTCTTCAACGTGCACGAGATGTTGCACGACGTGGCCAAACGAAAATTCATTACGGTCGGATTCACCGGATTCGTTTTGCTGATCCCGCTGGCGCTCACTTCGACTACAGGCTGGATCCGGCGTCTCGGCGGGAAACGCTGGCAAGCGCTTCATCGCTTGATCTATTTCAGCGCGATTGCAGGAGTGATCCATTACTGGTGGCTGGTGAAGGCCGACATTCACCTGCCGCTGGAGTATGGAGCCATTCTCGCCGTGCTGCTGGGGTACCGGATCGCAGTATGGGCGGGTTCGAAGCTGGACGCGAACAAAACGAAATCTCTTCGCGGTCCCCGGGTGGAAGTTCCGGAGGGATAGGGCCAAGCCAGTATCGCCTCAAGAACTGGCTGTTCAGAGGTGTGTTGGTGTAATGGCAATCTTTCCGACAGTTTATCCAGCCATTGGGCTTCGAGACAAAGTAAATAGTGAGCCTCGCCAAAGTGTGAGCGGCCACGGGGATTTCGTCAGGGCGTTGGCTGGCGGCCTGGCAACCTGAGAAGCCGCGTAAAACACACTTTGAAAGCAGGGAGAAGCCGCGACCCAAGTCGCGGCTTTTCGTCTGTCCCCGGCGGCTTCGACGCTTATGGTACGGTGGCGTAAACCGTCTGTTTCCACTTGTGTCCCGCCGTATTCGCGATGTAATAAACAAGCTGATGGGTTCCTGAAGCAAGGGAGATTTTCGTTTTCAGGGTGTTCTTCCCATACGTCGTGTGCTTCTTCACGCCGTCCACCCATACTTCCATGCGGGCGACGGTTCCGCTCACGGTGCCACTGGCCCAGGCGAGCACGGGCGAGTCGATAGTCGCATGATTCAGCGGGCTACAAACATTGACTCCGGCCGACGATGGAGGAACGCAAGTTGTACTCCCCACCGTCAAAGGAAAAGTGAACTCCTGCAGCAAATTGTCCCAGCCGGCGGAAAACACGGTCACGGTGTGGTTTCCGTTCGATAGCCGATGGGTGGCATCGAGGAAACTGTAGTAAGAGAACGCGCCTTTCAACTGCTCGCTCATCTTTTTGCCGTCGACCCAGACTTCTACCTTGCGGCCGGGCGCCTGGTTAGCAGCACCGATGCTGAATTGAACCGGCGATGAACCGACCACCGTGGTGGTAGGGGCGCAGAGAGTGATTCCCGTGTACCCGTTGGGCGGATTGCAAGCTGGGAAGTTGCCAATCGTGGTGTTCTCAAATAAGAGGTTCGACGTACCGCCGGAGGCGTAAGACAGGGTAAGATCGGGCTTGGTATCTCGATTAGCGCGCAGGACGGCGATGCCATCTAGTGTCTCATTACTTGAACCAGTGTAGATCACCTGCTCATGCTGGTTTGATCCATCAGGATTACCGAGCAACACGTTGAACGTATCAGGTGCCGTGCCCTTGCAGTCCGAGGCCTCGACGACTGCAATGTCATTGATCCCATCGCCGTTCAGATCCGCAGCGGCAGGCGGAGAGCCCCCGGCATCGCAGTTGGCGAGTGTGATCTCCCTCTTGGTAAAGGTCCGATTCGCATTGCCGTAAAGCACCCTTACCTTGTTGTAATAGGTGTTGCCATTAATCGAGAAGGCGAACGGTTGCCCGACGAGGTCCGACCTGCCATCCCCATTCAAATCATAGATCGCGTAATCCACGTACTCGCCCCAAACCTTCGACGCTTGGAAGTGACCGCTTCCGTCGCCGTAGAAAACTTGATAAGCGGTGCCGCCCTCACCGCCGGACTCGCTGAGGATGTCGGCTTGGCCATCACCGTCGAAATCGCCCAACAAGAGCAAGCCACCGATACCCATGGGTGTAGCGGGACCGGGCGTGAAGGTGCCGTCCCCGTTGCCAAACCAGACCCACAGGTTGTTGTCCCCGCCCCAGAACACCAGATCAATCTTTCCGTCATGATTTACGTCGGCGGCCGCAACGGTGAGCACACCGATGGGCGCCGTAAAACTACGGTGAAACCGCAGCGTGCCAGACCGGCTGCCTAAATATTCGTAGAACGTATTCGTATCGCTACTGACGATCACATCGGCATTGCCGTCGCCGTTGAAGTCGCCGATAGCAAAGTAGTCTGCTGGGGCTCCGTTGGGCAGCGTGTAGCACACCGGGGGAGCATAAGTGCCGTCCCCAGTGGACAGTGCAAGGCCGAAACTTGCGTTCACACAGCCGGTGATGAAGTCCTCTCGGCCGTCAGAATTGAAGTCAGCGTGGAGGTACCCGAAGTATGGACTGGAGGAGGCGGTAAAACTGACTGCTTGGGAGAAAGCGATGGGGATCGCGAGCGCCATGCAGGTAAGGACCACGGCAAGCCTAGAGGTGTGACGAAGCATAAGAACTCCTGGAGCGAAGTTGTCCAGCGCACCGGGGTTTAAGATGCCTGAAAGTGGTTTTGGGACAATACCGAGATGACTGTAGTGCGGACGAATTGCGCCTAGTATCCCCTCAGGCGCTTGGTGTGTTACGAGCCGGTATTGATCGAAAGGCAAAAGCCGCTATCAGCCAACCACCGCGTCGGCTGCCGTGAAAACGAATTTCTCGCAGGCTTCGTTGAGATTCAAGGCTTGCCCGTTTGACACCCCTTTGCGGCGGCTCCTATACTTGCTCCGCGCCACGAATCCCTTGTCCGGAGAGGCTTCCCATGTTGAAACGTTCACTGGCTGTTTTCCTGATTGCCACCTCCGCAACCCTCGCCTTTGCGGCAGAGCACAAAGATCACCAACCCAAACTCACTCCGCAAAACAGCGGCACGACGCAGTTGCTCATTTCGGTCAGCCCGGTGAACTCCCGCGTGGTCTGGGCAGCCGGTACCGGCGGTACGTTTGTGGTCACGACCGACGGCGGAGAGAACTGGAAAGCGGGTGTCGTGCCGGGAGCGGAAACGCTGCAATTCCGCGATGTGCAGGGCGTAAGCGAAAAAGTCGCGTATTTGATGTCCATTGGATCGAACACTACGGATTTTCGCATCTACAAAACGGTCGATGGCGGCGCGACGTGGACGATAGAGTTCACGAACCAGACTCAGAACGCATTCTACGATTGTTTCGCCTTTTGGACTCCGAACCGGGGCATTGCGCACAGTGACTCGGTGAACGGAGTATTTCCCGATATTCGTACGACCGATGGAATGACCTGGCAAGATATCAGCGCCAACATGCCGCCGGCATTGTCGGGGGAAGCCTCGTTCGCGGCAAGTGGAACTTGCGTCGCAACCCAGGGTGGAAGGAACGCCTGGATTGCCACGGGCGGCTCAGCTATCGCGAGGATCTTAGCCACGAGAGATGGGGGCGACACCTGGAACGCGTATGACACTCCGCTGGTCAGCTCGCCTAGCGCGGGCGCGATCACGGTGGCCTTCCGCGACCCCAGCAATGGCATCGTGGGTGGCGGCGACTTGGCCGCAAACAATAGCGCGGACGCGGCAACGTCGAACGACGGCGGCAAAACCTGGAAGCTGACGAACAAGCCCCCCGTCAAGGGAGCCATTTTCTGCCTGAGCTACGTGCATGGCCACGGCGACGTGAAAGAAGGAGATGGCCACGGGGACCGCACGGTTGTAATCACCGCCGAGACGGCGCCAAACTTTACCTCAGGGCCAGCGGCCTGGTCTCCCGATGAAGGACGCACCTGGTTTAAACTGCACAAGGTGAGCGGCTTCTGGGCAGTCGCTTTTGCCAGTCCGAAAGCCGGATGGTTCGTAGGCAACGGCGGCAGCATCACGAAGATCAGCTTCTAATCTCTGTCTGGCGAAACCGGCGCGCTGCGTCCTAGCGCAGCGCGCTTGTTGCCCCATCCTTCACCACTCCCATCGGTCCCGCCGTGCGCCCGCGGTGGCGAATGGGGTGGTTTATGTCGGTTCCTTGGACAACAACGTGTACGCGCTGAAGTGGCCCACAATCCTGCCATCACTGAGCCGAAGCTTCACCACGAACGCTCCTTGGCGACAGCCAGAGTCGCAATCCTGGCACCTGATGACGCCGGGCGGAGACTTGACGCCGCAACCGGGGATATTGCGGCGGGTCCGTGCCATGGCCTGCGAGCCGACATGGAGGGACTCTGAATTCAGCCGGAGTTCCAAGCGGGCGGCCGCACCGGTGGGACGCCCGCGCCTACATTGGTTTTGCGCCCACCCGATTAGAAGGGTCGGGGAGGGCCGATCAAGAACGACTGCAGGCCGCGCCCTTGGCCGTTCGAGAAGGGTGACCCGCTTATTTCCGTGGTAGAGCCGTCCGCGTTGATCCGCAGCACGGCCACAAACGAGTTCGGAGACCCATCCTCCGCCAGGACAATGTATTGGCCATTCCCGGTTGCAAAGAGGGTGCCGACCTGGGCTACGGAAGTGATCTGGTTGCTGGGGTTGTGCACGGTGGTGATGTTGATATAGGACAGGCCCAATGGCTTCTCCGTGAACCCGAGCGAAGTCACCTGCTTCGAGGAATTATTACTTGCGAACAGGAACTTCTCATCCACGCTGAGCCAAACGTTGCTGGAGCCGACTCCAGCACCCAAAGTGCCGTTGCCGCCGAAATGAGTACGTTTCCCCAACGTCCCGTTGGCATGTATGGGATAAATCTCGACCTCGGTCTTAGAACTGGTGGTGTCGCCGAAAATAGCGTACGCGCTGTCTTGGGTGATGTCTATGCCAGAAGCACCCGAGGTTGCGGGGTAAGGACCGTGCTCCGTCAACCCGGTGGGTGCAAGCGAGAAGGAATCAACTTTATTCACGCCGGAGCCATAGCCGACAATCAGCGTCTTGCCATTAGGCGTCACCCGCATGCCGGCAACTGCGTGCGGGGTCTTGAAGTTGGCAAGAAGCGTGAGAGTGCAGTCGGACTGGATCTGCCAAGCACCGATGTTCTTGCTGGTGGTGTAGGCAGCGAGCAAGAAATTTCCGACAACTGCCAGTCCGATCCCTTGTGTCTTACCGGAACCTTGCGGATCGGTGAAGTTGCCCACTTTGGTTACGACCTTGTTGATGACCTTGAAGACAGCGATGTCGCTGCTGCCCGCGTCGCTGACAAACCCGCATAGTACGGCGCTGGTCCCACCCAATGCCATCCGGTTGAGGCCCGGGAAGCCGCCGCCGATGCCTTTGCCGCCGCTTGCGGCCGTTTGCTGGAGGGTCAGAGTTGTCCCGTTGAACTTGAAAAATGATACGGTATTCGTTCCCTTGAGATCGTTATTCGTCACCACTTCAGGATGCTTGCCGCGGGCTTGCAGATTCGCTGACCAAATCACAGCCAACGCCGCAACCAGAGCAGCAGCAATGACGAACTTGAACAGGTTCTTCATGGTGTTCTCCTATCCGCCGGACCGGGCTACACATCAACGGAAGGAGTCTCCCTCGAAAGGCAAGCGCTGTCAATGTGCAAGAGTTTGCATTCAAGACTAAGCTACAACGGTGGTATCCGTACCTACCACAAAAGAACTGCTCAAGAAAACTACTTCGCAGTTTCGCCGTGTTTTGGGTCTTCTGCGGCTTTCTTATGATCGGGATGATTGTGGCGATGATTGCCGCTCTGGGCACGGCACTGCTGCTTGGGGCGACGCCTCGTCGCGGCGACTCGCGGCATAGGGACAAATAGAAGGCAGAACGGTTCTCCACCCGATAGCTGTTGTAACATCGCCATAGCGCTCATTGACTTTTGAAGGGGGGTTTTGAGCGCTATGGCCTGTTTACGGCAGCCATGGGACGCTATGATGTAGGCGTGAATCGCTACGAGGCTGCGCTACTCCTCGCCGTGCTGCTGATAACTCAAGCATGCAATCGCACCCCAGCCCCTGTGCGAGTGGTGTTGCTCGCGCCGCCCGAGGCTCGGCGGCTGATCCAGGGAGAGGTGCTGTCATTCGGAAGCGTGCGGCAGACCATTGCTTCTGGTCGTGAAATCCAGCTGGTGACCATGGAAGCAGGGGATGACGAGCATTATCGCGAGTTCCTCACCCGCTTCGCTTCCGATCTGCAGGTCGTGATCGTTTCCGACGCGAAAGCCGTTCCAAACTCGGCCATAGGCTCTATACCCATCTGCCGAAGCTGCCAGCGCACATGGTATGCGTACATTCCAGAAACAGTCGAAGCGGAGAGACGAGAAGGAGCGAGAGTCGTGCTCGACTATTTACGTGGGCACGATCCAAGCTCCTGAAGCCAGTTCCAAATGGTCAGTTGGTGAAAAATCGCCATATCGCTCATTGACCCCTCCGACCGCGGTTTTGAGTGTAATGGCCTGTGGGTGTTGAAAAAGTCGCGTATTTAATGTCCATTGGATCGAACACTACGGATTTTCCAGCGGCTTCTCGGCCCCCTCGGTTCCGCTCAGGGCAGGCTCTTGAACCACCCTCTGACCAAGTTCCTGCTCTGCGGTAGCCCCGCGATAGTTGGAGTAATATCGCGATAACGCTCATTGACCTTTGAAGGGGTTTTGAGTGCTATGGCCTGTGGGTGTTGAAAAAGGGCGTAATAGGAAGAGCTTTTTAGTGGATCAGGACTTCTACGGGGAGGGAAGTTTCCTCTGAGAGGTTTGATCAAGCCGTGGCGGTGAGGGGTGGTCTCGGCGCTTGGTTGAGGAAGCGGACCAACCGCTTGATGTTTTGCGCAGCGGCTGCCAGGAAGAACTGCTCGCGAACAAACTTCATCCTGCGCAAGCGCAAGCGCCGGAGTCCGATCTGATTCTTG
>DATNNO010000025.1:0-13089 GCA_035601775.1 Terriglobales bacterium
GAATCGCAGCCAGCGTTTCATTCCCTGATCATAACGGGTCCGGGAGGTGGTATCCACGGTAAGTCGCGCATTGTGGGCGGGTGACGAGCTACTCTTCCCTTATCGGATTGGGGAAGAGTTGCCGACCAAACGTCCCCCATGCGAGACTTGGGCGCGAGTGTCGCACCCCGACCCGAACGGCGCGCCGGATCGCAGACCCATAAAAGTCGGCGAGGTCTGGGAGAATCCCGTTACAGGGGAACGCTCGGTGATCCTGGAGCGTCCCTGGGACAACCGTGCTAGCCGCGTGACCGGCGAGCTGACAGCACTCGTTGGCGCGCGTGTGATGGGGGAACACCGCCATCCTGCTCTTGTGGAGCAATTCACCGTGCTGGAGGGGGCCTTAAGCATTTTGAGATTTGGTGGACGAGATGGGATTCGAACCCACGACCTCCTCATTGCGAACAGTGGGGAAAATAAGCTAAGGCAAGGCGCCACAATCAAGCGCCACAATCACTTAGCTATTTTCTCGAGGCCCCTAATTGGCAAACCTGGCAAACCGGTCTTCTCTTTGTCTTCTGAGTGCAGTTCGACGGTGAGAAGCCGGATAAAATGACGCGCGGTGCCTGTGCCTGTAACGACGACGATGTCATTTTCGAGAGCCCTCTGAATTGGGCAACCCGGAGCTTCACTTTCGCCAAGCGGGGGGGGTGACGAACATGGGCCTCCCACTCCGGAGCCCAGTGGCGAACTATCGTGCGAGTGGCTTTACGTGGCTAAGTTGGCAGAATCCAGCATGAAAATGGTCCGTTTTCGACTGTAGTTGGATCCTGGTGAGGTCGCTTCTCCGAATAGCCGACTTTTGGGCAAGCTGCTCGTCTTTTTGTTTTGATGTAGACGTGCGGCGACGCTCACTCGAAAGAGAGCCCCATAGCCAATTTCACGAATGATTCGCCCTCTCAAAGAATTGGGAGTAGTGTGTTTGGCGTGAAAGCCGGTTCTTGTTTAATCGTTGTGGCTTTGTCAATAAGCGTCGTCGCTTGCAACCGCCAGCAGATTGCGCGACGCCTGGATTTCAACCAAGATGTTCAGCCGATCCTAGCGAGCCGTTGTTTCAGTTGTCATGGTCCCGACCCAGAAATGCGCAAGGCGGGCTTGCGGCTCGACCTTGCGGAGTGGGCGATGAAGAAGCGGGACGGCCATCGCGATGCCATCGTCCCCGGTCACCCTGAGAAGAGCGAACTCGTCAAACGAATTGAGTCCAAAGACCCGCACTATCTGATGCCGCAAACTGCGCAGGACGAAGCCAAGCCGATGAGCGCTTACGAGATCGCGATTCTTAGGGAATGGATCAAGCAAGGTGCCGTTTACCGCCCACATTGGGCTTTCGAAGCACCCATTCGCCCTGCTATTCCCCACAATACCGGGGGCGATCCTTGGGTGAAGAACCCGATTGACGGCTTCATCCTTGCAAAGCTCGAAAAAGAAGGTCTCCAGCCTTCGCCGGAAACCGATAAGCCGACCCTAATTCGCCGCGTAACGCTTGATCTCACAGGACTCTTGCCCACACCAGAGGAGGTTCAGGCATTCGTAAGCGACTCTTCCCCCGATGCTTATGAGCATCTTGTCGACCGGCTGCTTGCCGAGCCTGCCTTCGGCGAACAGCGCGCGCGCTATTGGCTCGACTACGCCAGATACGCTGATACTTACGGCCTGCATTATGACAACAGCCGGGACATTTGGCCCTACCGCGACTACGTGATCCGCTCGTTCAACAACAACAAGCCTTTCGACCAGTTTGCTATGGAGCAGATCGCCGGCGACCTCATGCCGATGAAGAACCTTGAACCCCTGATCGGGAGTGGATACGTGCGATTGGGGGTGAGCAGCAACGAAGGCGGCACGATTCCAGAGGAGTTGCGGGTGAACATCGCTCGCGAGCGCACAGAAGCGTTTGGAGCCACGTTCATGGGGATTACGGTTGGTTGCGCGGTGTGTCACGACCATAAATTTGACCCAACCACGCAGCATGATTTTTATGCGCTGAGCGCCTTCTTCAACAATATCGACGAGAAGCCGTTTAATGACGACCGGCCGGTGTGGGCACCGGCTGTTCGTGTTCCGAAAGCCGACAGAGCAGAGGCATACAACCGCGAATTGGCCCACCGCTCTGAACTGCAGGGAAAACTGAATGCCATGCGGCTCGACGCCCACAGACTTGTGGCCGAATGGCTGGCCTCTCACAAAAACCCAGCGCATCCGGTCTCGATCCGCGGACTCATTGTCCGGCTGCGGCTCGATGAGGGTGGCGGCGAAGAGTTGAAGAACAGCGCACCGAATGCAAATCCCGGAAGCTTCAAGACGACGACCATGAAACCGGAATGGGGCGAGACCACCTGGTTGTGGCCCGACTTCCGGATGCAGTCCAGCACGCGAGTGCTCCTTGGGCAGACTGCCGATTACGAAGCGAGCCATGCGTTTTCCGCGGGTGGTTGGTTCATGTTCCGATCGGCGCCGTTTCATCCCGGCAGTTTTGGAACGCTGCTGTCGAAGATGGAATCGACACAGCACGATCGTGGCTGGGAGCTGGCCGCCGACGAGAACGGCACCTTGACCGTAGCGCTGGTCCATCAAGCACCGAAAAAAGGGAAGCCGAAAAAGAAGGAAGACAAGAAAGCCCCGCGCGAAAAGCCACATGTAGCAAAGGAAGCCTTTAACTATCCGACCCCTCAGGACCTCACTAAAAAGGACCTGGCACCGAACAAGCCTCTGGAACAGCTAAAGGCAGAGAAAGAGGAAGAGAAAAAGGCAAGAGCGAAGGCGGAGGCGGAAGCCAAAACAAGAAAGTCCCAATCCACCGCAACTCCGGATGAGAAGCTGCCCGAGATCTCGGTCCGTGTCGCCGCAGTGAAGCCACTGTCGCTCGACAACGCGTGGAGACACATTTTTTTCACTTATGACGGCTCCGGATTTGCCTCCGGCGTCAAGATTTACGTGGATGGCGTACAGGTCGCTACCCAGGTGCTTAGAGACGACCTCAGTAAGGCGAGCATCCGTACTGACGCTCCCCTGCAATTGGGCTGGCGCAATCCAGACGAGCATCCCGCGAAGGACGCGCGTTACCAGGACATCCGTCTGTATGCAAGGACTCTGGCCCCAGACGAGGTCAAACGGCTTCCCTTCGAGGACTATGTAGCGGAGATTGCAACACGCCCGGCGGCCGAGTGGACGCACGACCAATCGCACGTTGTCACGGCATTTTACCTCAGTCATATTGATCCCACTTGGCGGCGGATCCAGCGCGAAATGGCTCCCCTCGATGAGCAATTGGACCGCTTGTCCTCAGGCGGTGACTTGACGCTGGTTTCCTGGGAAAAGTCCACCATCCCTTATGCTCATGTGCTGACGCGTGGTGTGTACACGGCGCGCACCGAGCGAGTTGAAGCCAACACGCCGCACTTTCTTTTCCCATTGGCCACAAATGCCCCGAGCAATCGTCTCGCTTTGGCGAAATGGACCACGAGCCCAGAGAACCCCCTCACCGCCCGCGTCACTGTCAATCGTATGTGGTACGAACTTTTCGGCACAGGGCTGGTGGAGACAACGGAAGATTTCGGAATCATGGGACAGCGGCCCACGCATCCCGAATTGCTCGACTGGCTTGCCGTCGAGTTTCGCGACAGTGGATGGAACATCAAACACATGTACAAGCTGATGGTGATGTCGGCCACCTACCGCCAAAGCTCGAAGACAAGCTCCGAGCAGCTCGCAAAAGATCCGAGGAACGTCTTCTTGTCTCGCGGTCCGCGGTTCCGAATGGATGCAGAGATGGTCCGCGATATCGCGCTCGAGTCCAGCGGGCTGCTGGTCGATAAAATCGGCGGGCCGAGCGTGAAGCCCTACCAACCCCCGAGCATTTGGGAACAAGTAAGCTACCCGACGAGCGACACAGTGCGTTACGTGCAAGAACACGCTGATTCCCTCCACCGCCGCAGCATGTACACGTACGTAAAACGCATGGCGCCTCTGCCTAATATGGATGCCTTCGATGCTCCTGCGCGTGATGTGGTCTGCACCCGGCGGCAGCGCACGGATACGCCGCTCCAGGCGCTGGTTACCATGAATGACGTGCAGTGGGTGGAAGCGGCCAGGGCTCTGGCCGAGCGTGTCATTCGCGAAGCTGGGCCGCTTCCCGAAGAGAGGATCAACCGCATGGGCCTGATTCTGCTGGCGCACGTCCCTTCTCCCCAGACGGCTGGCGTTTTGGAGAAATCGTTTCGTGAAATGGAGAAGCACTACGCCGGAAATCCGAAAGATGCCCGTTCTCTCGTAAACATTGGTGAAATGAGACGCGACAGCTCGATTCCGGAACCGGAGCTGGCTGCCTGGACGATAGTCGCCAGCGAAATGCTGAATCTCGATGAGACCGTCAATAAGTAGAAGGCTCCTATGAAGCAGCACGCACTGTGCAGCGATTGCGAAGACAAAATCACCCCGATGGATCTACCCATTCCAGATGGGCTCAAGGAAGAGTGGTCGGTCTCTGAGTCCCGCCGCCAATTCCTTGGACGCTGCGGAAAAGTGCTAGGCTGGGCATCGCTTGCAACTCTTTTCGGCGAAGCAAGCTTTCGCCATCTGGCTTTTGCGTCAGGCCCCAAGCCGCAGCCAGGATTCGGCGAGAACACCCTCGGGCTTCCACACTTCGCGCCGAAAGCCAAACGCGCAATTTATCTATTCATGTCTGGTGCTCCGCCACAGGTTGATCTTTTCGATTACAAACCGAGCCTCGCTCTGCAATTCGACAAAGACATGCCCGCCTCGGTTCGAGGTAACCAACAGTTAACCGGAATGACCGCTGGGCAGGCCCGCTTTCCGGTTGCTCCTTCACACTGGCCCTTCAGTCGGCTTGGCCAAACCGGAACCTGGATCAGCGATTTGCTTCCGTACACCGCGCGTATGGTGGACGATCTTACGTTTATCAAGTCGACCAACACCGATGCCATCAACCATGAGCCGGCGATCATGCTCATGAACACAGGTAACATGAACGCAGGCAAGCCGTGCCTCGGCGCCTGGCTGGCATACGGCCTTGGCAGCATGAACGACAATTTGCCGACATTTGTTGTTCTGCAGACGAAGACCAATCCAAAGGAGAACAATCAGCCGGTCTCTTCCCGTTTGTGGAGCAGCGGTTTTCTTTCCTCCGAATTCTCGGGCGTAGGTCTACGGTCGGTGGGCGACCCTGTGCTTTACCTCGGGGATCCCCCCGGTGTGGATCGCGACACACGCCGCAAGATGCTGGACGCGGTAGAAGAGATCAATCGGCAGACACTCGCCGAAGTGGGAGATCCCGAGACGAATTCGAGAATCGCGCAATATGAAATGGCGTTTCGGATGCAATCGTCCGTGCCAGAGCTCGCGGACCTCAGCAAAGAGCCCGAATCGACCTGGGAACTCTACGGTCCGGAAGCCAAAGAGCCCGGCACGTTCGCCTACAATTGCCTTCTTGCCCGGCGCCTGGCCGAACGCGGTGTCCGTTTCACACAAATCTATAAGCGAGGCTGGGATGTGCACGACAATGTCGTGGGCATGTTGCCCGTGCTTTGCCAGGAGACTGACCGAGGTTGTTATGCCCTGGTCACCGATCTCAAGCGCCGGGGCCTGCTCGATGACACGCTGGTCATCTGGGCGGGTGAATTCGGGCGTACCGTGTACAGCCAAGGAGGGTTGAGCCAAGAGAATTATGGCCGCGACCATCATCCGCGCTGTTTCACGACCTGGATGACTGGCGGGGGCGTGCGTCCCGGGGTCACCTATGGTGAGACCGATGACTATAGCTACAACGTGGTAAAGGATCCGGTGCACGTGCGCGACTTCAATGCGACGATTCTTCATTGCCTGGGCATTGACCACAACAAATTTAGTTATCGATTCCAAGGCTTGGATCAAAAGCTCACCAGCCCCGTCCCGGCGTTTGTCGTGCAAGGAATATTGGCGTGAATGTGGCAGCTACCGTCGCGCGCACCGCCGGGGATGCACTACGAAGAGCGCGCCTGATTCCCCGACTGTGGATTGGGGCCGGATGTGTCGGCATTTCCATTCTGCTCTTGCCGCTCTTTTTCCCTCTCGACGGCAAACCCCACGCTGACTGGCT
Source organism: Terriglobales bacterium (assembly GCA_035601775.1). GTDB lineage: Bacteria > Acidobacteriota > Terriglobia > Terriglobales > Acidobacteriaceae > JABDBE01. The sequence continues at coordinate 6,134 of DATNNO010000025.1, forward strand.
GCAATTCTTCGGCCGCTTCCATCCTTTAATGGTGCATCTTCCTATCGGGCTGATTGTGATCCTGCCGCTTGTCGAGTTTGCAGGGACCAGGCGGCAGTCCTTCCGCGAGGCGGCAGGTTTTCTCCTGCAGATCTCGCTGGCAACCTGCGTCGTTTCCATTCTCTTTGGATTTCTCTTGGCCTATGGCAGCGGGGAAATCGGAACGACCGTCACGCGTCACATGCGCGGTGGAATCCTGCTGGCAATTGAGCTGTTGTTGTGCCTAGCCGTTCGGCCTTCATGGCTTCGGGCGCAGCGATCACGCTTGTATGCCATCCTGCTGACTGCGGTTCTCATGACACTTGCGTGGACCGCACACCAGGGCGGCTCGCTTACGCACGGGAGCGACTACTTGACCCGGTACATGCCCGCCACACTCAAGAGGGTTCTCGCTCCAAGCGCGGTCTCATCTCATCCCAATTCTTTTTTCGCCCGGCATATCTATCCCGTTCTCGACACAAAATGTGTTGCGTGCCACGGCACCAATAAAGAACAGGGCGGTTTGCGACTGGATTCTTATGAGTCGCTTATGGCAGGGGGCAAAGATGGCATGGTGATCGCACCTCGCAATCCCGACGGCAGTCTCCTCTTGCAAAAGGTCACGCTGCCTCCCACCGACCATCGCTTCATGCCTGCTGAAGGCCGCACTCCACTGACGCGTGAGGAGATTGCAAGAATCCGTGCCTGGGTACTGCAGGGAGCTTCGCCTGATGCGGCCAGCGTCCCGGGCATTTTCATCGCCGAGGATCAGGAACAAGCACCACCGCCAGTTGGCGACTACAGTGCATTCATCGTCGAAATTAGGCAAATGCAGCAATCACAAGGAGCGAAGCTCGTGCCGGTATCGGCGAACCCGTCGGATGGACTCATCCTGCGCACTGCCGACGTCGCTGGCACGTTCGATGATGCCCACCTGACGAAGCTCCAGCGGTTTGCGCCCTTTATCGTCGAGGCGGAACTCGCACGAACCGCAGTCACCGATGCAGGCGTCGAAACTCTGAGCCAGTTCAAGAATCTGCGGGCTCTTCATCTGGATGGTACGGCCGTGACCGGACGGACGCTCGGGAAGCTGTCTTCCTTATCGCAACTCACCTACCTGAATCTAAGTGGGACCAAAGTCACTAGCGACGCCGCCGCTCCGTTGAAACTCGAGCCGAATTTACGTCACCTGTATCTTTTCAACACACCCGCAGAACCGGCACCGACAGCGGACAGTGGCGTCAGGAGCATCCAATGACAAAGTTCAACCGCCGTGCGTTCATGAGCGTGGCGGGAATCGCAGCAGCTGAGACCGCTTTTTCCCCACTTGTTTCGGCAAGAACCAATAGGTCCGATGCGCCTGCGACCCTGACTGGCAATGGCGAATGGACTCATGAAGTTGTACCGGGTTGGGGGTCGCTCCCTTCGGGCATGAGCTTCGGAGGCACGCATGGCGCCGTCGCCCAGGACAATGCGGGCAACATCTATGTCAGCACGCAAAGTGCTACTGGAGTGCTCGTCTACAATCGCAGCGGGAGTTTGGTCAGGACCATAGCAAATGCGTATCCCGAAGTTCATTCGATGGTTCACGCCGAGGAGCACGGAGAGGAGTTCTTCTATACGACCGTGCAGAAAGGCACGCCCGCAGAGAACTGGCTCTTTATAAAGATGAAGACCGACGGTACGGTGGTGATGAAAATCACCGCTCCGCGGGAAGCCGGGTTTAAGACTCCCAATGAGTGGCGTCTTACCGCTGCCGTTCCCGCTCCCGACGGTTCCATCTTCATCGCCAATGGGTACGGCGACTCGCGCATTTTCCGTTTCGACAAGCATGGCAACTACAAGGGAAGCTTTGCGGAGAAAGGAAACCGTGAAGGGCAGCTCGACTGTTCTCACGGGCTAACCCTGGACCTGCGTTACCGCCAGCCGCTGTTGATGGTTTGCGATCGGGAAAACCGGCGGTTGTGCCACTTCGACCTTGATGGCAAGTACGTCGGCACGGTCGCCGAACACTTGCGGCGGCCCTGCCAGGTGAGTTTCAGCGGTGATTACGCAGTGGTTTCCGAATTAGAAGGTCGCGTTACGGTCCTCGATAGGGACAACGTGCCGATTGCTTTCTTAGGTGATAATCCGCAGACGACACAATGGGCAAATTACGAACTCGATCCGCACGACATCAAGGCAGACCTGTTCAGCGCGGCGCATGGCTGCTTGGTCGATTCGGATCGAAACATCTTCGTTTCCGATTGGAACCGCACGGGCCGGGTCACAAAACTCGCCAGGCGCAGAATCTGAAGGTTGGAACCATCGACCGACAGTACGGAAAAACAGTGGTTACAGATCCGAGAAACCGCTGCCTCACGAGGGTGTGGGGCGAACGGACAATACTCCAGATGTCAGACTAGAGGTGACGGATTCCTTTCTTCTCCTGCTAGAACGCGCTTACAAATTGTCCCCGGGGAAAACCCACTTTTCTCGTCCCGGCGCAACCTGATCGGTCAGGGAAGCGTTCAAGCCGGTCAGCATGCGAGAGTTTAGGTTGGGAATCTCGATTGGTCGGGAGCGCCACACCGGTTCCCGCTCGCGGCGGGAATTGGGACGCTACTCGGTGATGCTGCGATCGGCCCATTCCACGAGGCCGACGAAGATCGTCGGGTTGCCGAACTTGAATCAGTCTATTGCAGTTCAGCTCATGACTTTAAAGAAGAAAGGCGCTGAGAGGATTTTCTCTCCCTTATAGAATTCCAAGGCAAAGCGGACTCCCCGTCATCGCTTAGAGTTTGCCGGAACGCGACGACCGCTGGGACGCCGGCTCGAACAACCCTCTCAGACACACCCAGGTAGTCGTCCGGTAGAGGCAACCTACCCGGGTGGAATCCACGTCGACGAAAAACGCGCTACTCGTTGAAGTGCCAGAGCAGTTGGCGTGCCCTCGCTTCAACTGCAACACCAATCATCGAGCGTCCTGCTCGCCGGGATGGAGAACGGCTGCGGGGGAAGATCGCTTTCACTGAGCTTCGGAATGGAATCGACGACCGACGGCTCGCGAATCCCACGCCTTGCGGAATTCGCAAGAATAAAGACCAACTCTTCCGGTCTCATAACGCCGAAAGCCGGATGGAGCATCCGGCTTTCGCAAAGCAAAGTAGTTTGGTGGACGAGACCGGGATCGAACCGGCGACCTCCTCATTGCGAACAGTGGGGAAAATAAGCTAAGGCAAGGCGCCACAATCACTTAGCTGTCTTTACGGGGCCCTTAATTGGCAAGTCTGGCAAGCCGGTTTTCTCTTTGTCTTTTCAGTGCAGTTCGACGGTGACCGACGGCCCGGACCGCAGCATGGCGGATTTTTTCTGGTGCATGATGGCCGCGCAGCGCGGCTGGGGCATCGAGGAAACCGCGAGCAAGCTGCTTGAGGTCAAGTGAAGTTTCACTTCACATCTCCGGTAACTTATCGGGACTTGGCTCGCTTTGGATGCGAAGAATAGACAACTTGGCCCGTTAGAATGGAATCATAAACTTGCCCCAAGTCCCACTAGTGTGGACCTACGCGCTTGACCACATCCCCGAATCGCGGGTCCCCGCGCAGCGCGTCGAATATCGGCTCGACCTTAATCAGCATGATAATAGCGGAGGGTTCTTCAACAGCCTTGTCCAGCCAGCGAAAGGCGGCATTCGCCTCACCTAGTTCGGCATAGACAATCGCGAACTGATACGCCGGCACGTATTTCTCTTTTGCGATTTGCCTCAGCTCCTGCAACTCCGCCACTGCAAGCTGCCGTTGTCCCGATCGCACGTAGGCCCTCGCCAGATTCATCAGCGCAAACGTGCTGTCCGGCGCAAGCTCGCGTGCCCTGCGCAGCTGTCTCAGGGCCTCATCGTTGTGACCCGCACTCACGGCAACCATGCCCAGCGCCTCGTGACCGGGGAAAAAATCCGGTTCCAACTCAACTATCTTGCGCAAGCTAACGGCGGCCTCGTTGTATCGGCGGGCATACCAGAGCATACGGCCTAACTGCACACTGATGATCCGCGACAGAGGATCCAATTCCAGAGCATGTTTCTGTTCGGCAATCGATTCCTCAAAACGTCCCTGGCTGGCGAGACCAATCCCATAGAAGTGGTGGGCACTGGCGTAGCTCGGGTTTAGCTCGAGAGCAAGCTTGTACTCCGATTCTGCCGCCGGCCAGTTCCAATCGTATGCCCACGTCACCAAGGCGAGGGACGCGTGAGCCTCACCCAAGCCGTCATCGAGTTCGAGGGCGCGTTTTGCTGCCGCCTTGGCCCTGGGCATCCCCTCTCGCGGCGGCACCATATCGTAACCAAACGAGCTGAGCAAGTATTCGGTATCAGCAACTCCCACCCACGCCAGTGCGTAGTTTGGATTCCGGTCCAGCGCCTGCCGAAAGAAGGCGCGCGCCCGGAGCAGGCCTTGCGGAGTCCTCTTGTTCCATTCGTAGCGCCCTCGCATATATGCATCTTGGGCTTCGAAGCTCGGCAACGGCAGATCCGCCTTCCGTGCGCGGCCTTCTGGCGTGGCTTGCACTCTGATTTGTTTGGCGATATCTTGCGCGATATCACCTTGCACTGCTAGCGCGTCCACCAGGTTGCGGTCATAGCTCTGGGCCCAGATGTGTTCGTCGTTCGCGGCTCGAATCAGCTGGGCAGTGACGCGAACATGATCCCCCGAGCGCATCACGGAGCCTTCCAGGACAGCATCCACCCGCAACTCGCGCGCGATTTCTGGCAGAGAGGGTTTCACGGCTTTGTACCGCTCGACGGACGTATGCGAAATCACGCGGAGGTTGCCGAACTTGGCCAGGTCGGTGATGAGCTCGTCCGTCATGCCATCTACGAAGTATTCCTGTTCTGTATCCTTGGACAGATTCTTGAAAGGAAGTACGGCAACGGAGTGAATATCTATGGAGCGGGGCGTGGCAAAAATACGGGCGCGAAGCTTGTCCGCATTTAGCCACAACAAGAGTGCCGCGACGCCAACCAGAACCAAACCAGCGGCGAACTTCCATAGGAGTCTCCTGAGTGCGCCCCTCGCAGCCACGGGCCATTCTGCTGATTCAACGGCAACACCAGAACCTTGCTTGCCGAATTCCGACGGAGGGGAAGGCGCAGTGATTCTCCCGATAAAACGGTACCCGCGCCGAGGAAGGGTTTCAATGTAACGAGGGGTCTCTGCATCGTCGCACAGTGCGGCGCGAATTTGCCGAACGGCGGCGTTTAGACCTTGGTCGAAATCTACGAACGTGTCAGCGCCCCAAATCTCGTGCTGAATCTCTTCCCGAGTGAATACCTTGTTCGGATGCGAGGCGAGCATAGCGAGCACTTTGCAGGGCTGGGGAGGGAGGTGAAGTAGGGTTTCGCCCTTGCGCAGTTCACAGGCCTGGGGGTCAAGTTTGAAGAGCCCGAATCGCAAAAGAAACGGGTTGTCGACCGGGGCAGACACGAACACTTCCTTCCTGCGGAAGGCAGCATTATATAGCCGTCTTGATAAGCCGGGAAGAAATTCCCTAAGTTCCTTCGCTTGAGTAGGTTGTCCATTCATACGAAATTCAGGGAAAGCCTAGCCAGCGTTCATTGACGCGCTTTGGCGGCCTCGCTAGTGTGCTCGGATAGTTTGCGCGGTTGCCCGTTGCGCCTCCGAAAACCCCAAGCGGGCAGCCGCGCCCGAGGAGAATAGCGATGAGAAAACATTCAACGATTTTGACTGTCTTGGTTAGTTGCGCGCTGCTGCTCCTGGGTGCGCGTGGCACTGCCCAATCGCCTGGATTCACTTTCACTTCGATCGATTTTCCAGGTGCTGTGTTTACGAATGCGCAAGGAATTAACTCGCAGGGCGACATCGTGGGCTTGTATGTGGACACCGCCGGCAAGCGACACGGGTTCGAGTTGAGCGACGGAGATTTCATTTCGATTGATTACCCAGGTGCGATGGTTACGGACGCACGGGGAATTAACCGGCGCGGGGAGATTGTGGGAGCCTATACAAACGCACCCGGTGGTCCGCCCAACATGCACGGCTATCTGTTGAAGCGCGGTACGTTCACCGAGGTGCAATTTCCGGGATACCTGGGCACCATCGCTCAACGCATTAGCCCTAGAGGTGATATTTATGGCTGTAACCACAACACAGACTTCATGGCAAGCATGCACGGATTTATGCTCACAAGGGAGGGCTATTCTGCGATAGATGTGCCGGCTTCGATGAATAACGGCGCTACGCCAAATGGAAGCACAATCGCCGGCCTTTACACGGATATGAGCGGGCACTCGCACGGCTACTTGATCGATAACGGCAGCTTCATGCCCTTCGACGTGCCCGGTAGCAATCTGACAGAAGCTTGGGACATCAGTCCTAAGGGACTTGTTGTGGGAGGCTTCCGGGATACTAGCGGCAAGACCCACGGTTTCCTACGAACCAACAACGAATACACGACCATCGATTTTCCCGGGGCGAGTGTGACAGCGGCCCGCGGGATCAATCGAGGTGGCGATATCGTTGGGTTCTACGTTGACACCAGCGGCAAGACGCATGGGTTTGTGCGAAGCGGGAACGACTCGGAAGAAGATAACGACAGTACGCAACGCGAGTAGTGCCTGGATTACGCGCAAACCGTACATGTGAAGTACTGGGACGCGCCTAGTGTTACTTCGGATGGCAGCAAAGCTGGCAGCTCTTATAACTCTGTCCTATCGCAAGCCAACTATGCTCACCCCTACTACTGGGCTCCCTTCATTCTCATGGGAAACTGGAATTGAATTGCCGACACTCATGGACCTTTGAAACGATGGTGGACGAGAGGGGATTCGAACCCCCGGCCTCCTCGTTGCGAACAGTGGGGAAAATAAGCTAAGGCAAAGCGCCACAATCACTTAGCTGTTTTCACGGGGCACTTAATTGGCAAGTCTGGCTAGCCGGTTTTCT
>DATNNO010000026.1:0-3869 GCA_035601775.1 Terriglobales bacterium
AGCGGCACCACCGTCCAGGACGTCAACACCGTCCTCAAGCAATACCTGCAAATGCGCACCATGATGAAGCAATACGGCGCCCTGGCCCGCACCAAAATGAAAGGCCTCGGCAAACTCGCCGGCTTGTCGTGAGTGGCCAAGAAGGATCCGTTTTGACTAGGTAGTATCGCCGCTCGAGCGGCGCAAACTATGCACCGGAATGTCATGTTGTGGAAGAGCTTCAACAATGAGGAGTCGCAGGCAAACAGATGCCAGGTTTGTTGAATTCATAACAGCGTTTATTGGGGGAGAGGGCTTTGCTTGGGTCGCTAGTTTCATGAACCAGTTAGCGCGAGGTGAAGTAAAGATCAACAAGTTGCAGAGCCAGTTTTTCTGGATCAAGGTCGGTGCGGTTCGATAGAATAATTACCGTCAAGCCCTGGCCCTCGGTGAAGCATTCGATCACGGTGCGGAAGCCCATCGTGGTTCCCGCGTGCCACATCCGCTGGCGCCCTCGGTAAGGATCGAGAAACCACCCGAAGCCGTACGACACGGGCTTGCCGGGATGCAGATTGTCGTCGTTGGGCTGCTTGGGCCAGTGGGGCTCCGATCCGTCGGCGAGTTTCACCGGCGTTAACGCCGGCTGAAATTCTTTTTCGTTCAGCAAAGTGTGATTCCGCAGGGCGTCATCCCACTTTCGAAGATCTTCGAGATTGGAATAGATTCCGCCATCACCAAGCGTCGCGGAAGTTGCGCTCTGATCGGTTTCCTTGAACGCGCTGTTTTCTCTGGAGTGACCGAACGCGCGATTCACGACTTCATTTTTTCCTTTTTGAAAAACGATGGTGTGATTCATTTCGAGCGGCGCAAGAATTCTTGCATGAAGAAATTCGCCGTAAGTTTTTCCTGAAACTTTCGCGACGATCAATCCGAGTACAACGTACCCGGAATTGCTGTACGACCAACTCGTCCCCGGTACAAATTTTCCGCCTTTCACCTTTTTCAATAATTCCAAGACTTCGGCGTCCTGAATTTGCTTTTCCGGCGTCCAAATTGTTCCTTTTGATCTTTCAGCAGCGTCCATCAAGTCTTCGTAGTCGGGCAATCCGGAGGTGTGGTTGAGGAGATTTCGAATGGTGATGGATTTTCCATACCCCGGAAAATCGGGGAAGATCTCCGTGAGTGTTTCGTCGTAGCGGAGTTTTCCGTCGTGCACGAGCAGCAGGACGGCCATGGCGGTGAATTGTTTCGTGAAAGAGGCCAGCCGGAAATTCGTAGGCGCGTCGATTTTCGCTTTTGTGCGGAGTTCGCGAACGCCGTAGCCGCGTTCGAAAACGGTGCTGCCATTCTTGCGCACCAGCACCTCGAGCCCGGGCGCATCAGGAGAAGTCACGCGGGAAAATACCCGATCGACCCTCTTGTCCGTCGGCGATTCCGGTGACTGCGCCGGCGTTTCCGCTGCCGTTCCCAGAGTGAGCAGCGCAACCATTGCAAGGATGAGACTCAGTTTCACCGAGCCTCCTTCGGACACGCCGCAGGATATCACTTGCACTTGAACCTCCCCAGCCCTAAAGGGCGGGGATTCCAGACTGCTCTATGCTGTTTAGGCACAAAGCATCTCGTGGCGCGTTTCCGAGCCCGACAAGTAGTGTGTTACGAGCCGCATTAACATCGCGGTCGTGCAGGCTTCCACAGCCTGAGCAACGCCACTGTCTTACCTGCAATCCCGCCCATCCTGTAGGACCCGAGAGGATCCCACAGTCGGAACAGGTCTTGGTGGAAAACTTGGAATCAGTCTCGACGTATTCCGTACCGCCTGAATGGCTCTTGTAGGAAAGCATCTGTCTTAACTGATAGTGAGAAGAACTTGAAACGGACTTCCCAAACTTTTTAGCAATGCCTTTGTGATGGTCTCCGCTAAAGGCGATGAACGAATTTTCTTTAACGAGCCGCAGAGATAGTTTGTGATTCCTATCCTTGACGCGGTTCGCGCGACGCTCTGATAAGCGCGCCGCCAACACTTTGTTATTTCCCCGTTGGGCTTGTGCAAGCCGCCGTTCGATTGCTTCTAATTCGCGGGGGTGGCTGACGACTTCGCCGTCTGACATCGTCAACAGATTCTTGAATCCGGGGTCTATGCCAATCTGACGGTATCCGACACGTCGAATCGGCTCGCGGTCCGTGGCGATAAATAGGCAGAGATACCAACCACTGGCGCGCTTGACGATGCGACCGCACTTGATTTTACCCCACGGCAATTCCTGGCGGTGAAAACGAACCGCTCCTAGTCCTGGGACCTTGAGGTGATTGCCTATCGGGGATTTAATGGGGTCCGGGAACGGAACGCTGTTTAGCTTGTTACGCTGTCCCTTGAGCCGTGGTCGTTTTGCAATCTTCTTAAAGCATCTGGACCAGGCGAGATGCGCCTGTGAAAGAATGCCCTGCAACGTATGGCTGGGTATTTCCATCTTCTCACCGTGGTTGGCGAGTAGGTTTTGGAAATCTTTCGCGCCGTGAAAGATTTTATCCCTGGCGTCCAGTTCTATTTTGCGAACAGCCCAGTTCCAGACGCCGGTCAGGTTCCCTAGCCAGGTGTCAAGCAAGGCTTCCTGTTTATTGTTAAGTCGAAGTTTGAGTTGCGCTTGGATCATACGTTCTTCTGATTCTCGACATACTGTTTGATGACTTCGAGCGGTGCTCCACCGACGGTGGAGACGAAGTACGAATTCGTCCACAGCGACGGCAGCCTTGACGTTAGGCTGGGAAACTCTTTCCGCAAGTCATGCGAACTGACGCCCTTGAGGTACTTAACGAGGCGATGAATCCCCAACTGAGGGTCTACCTCAACGAGCAAATGAACATGGTCTGGCATGATTTCCAGCGCGATAATCTCGGCTCGATACCTAAGAGCAGTCTTATGTATCAATTCGAATAATCTTTTCGCCACCGCGTCGACAAGAACCTTGCGGCGGTATTTTGGGCAGAAAGCGACGTGGTATTTGCTGCTGTAAATGACGTTGTTATTTGACTTGTACCCAAGCATGATAAAAGCATGGCATCACAGTTCCGCGTTCTTGTCAATAGATATATTTGCTCCATCTAATAGCGCTCGCATCTCGTTCACTTCGCGGACTGGCCGCGAGGGATCCTCATGCACTTCTCGCTAAGCGCATGGTTGGATCGCCAAGCGGACCCACTCCACGATCTTCCGCGGTCGTCTATACTTCCAAGGAACTTGGAGTTGAACCAAAGAGCTCCGGGGCCGTCAACGCAGCGCAGGACTCGTCGAATGCAGCCGTATGATTTGATCGTGATTGGTTCCGGCCCGGGCGGCCAGCGCGCCGCCATCCAAGGCGCAAAAGCAGGAAAACGCGCCGTCATCATCGAAAAGCAAACGGCCATCGGCGGCGCGTCGATCAATACCGGCACCATCCCCAGCAAGACCATGCGCGAGGCCGTACTGCATCTCTCCGGCTTCTACGACAAGAACTTCTATGGGACCAACCACAACACCGAGGGCGAGGTGACCATGGCGGACCTGAACTTTCGGGTCCAACACGTCATCGAAAATGAAGTGGGAGTGGTTCAGGACCAGCTCAAACGCAATGGCGTCGAGCTCATTCACGGAATAGGAAAATTCGTCGACGCGAAGCACATCCGCGTCGAAAGCGGCAACGGCTCCGGAGAGTTCGAAGCCAAGTTCTTTGTAATCGCCACGGGCACGAAACCAGCAGCTAATCCGAAGGTGCCTACCAACGGGCGAAACATCATTAACAGCGACCAGATACTCAGCATGCCACAAATCCCGAAAACGCTGATCGTGGTAGGCGGCGGTGTGATCGGCGTGGAGTATGCCTGCATGTTCGCCACGCTGGGTGTGCGCGTGATCA
>DATNNO010000027.1:0-8524 GCA_035601775.1 Terriglobales bacterium
AAAATCCCAAGCCCAAAAGCCAAAACTGCGGGGTCCGAAACCAGCGCCCGGGACCGGGCCGACTGGCTTCCAATCATTTGGCGCACAGCGTACTCCACCCCTCCGGAAAAAGCAAGAGACAAATTGTGGGGGCTGGCCCACACGTCTCCGCTCCGCCCAGAAAGAGGTTGGGGGCTGGCCCAGCCTTCCCTATGCACAAAAAGCGGGTGCCCTGCCCTTCTCGCGTTCTTTGCGAGAGGGCGGGGATTTCCTCGGCTGAACGCATCCCTTCGGGGGCTGGCCCACACATCTCCGCTCCGCCCAGAAGAGGTTGCCCCATCCTCGCGTTTTTTGCGAGGGTGGGTGCGAAACTCTCGACTCCCAGCCCGATCGCGCTTTTCTTGTTGACTGAATGCCCTACGGAAGATAATCTTAATCAAGATGCATTATCTGGTGGATAATGTGCGATCTTTGACAACCTAATCCAGGCAATCGCGGAGCAGCGCCGCGAAATGCCGAACCTGCCCAAGAATTTTTGAGTGAAAACCGCCGATCCGCCCGCTGTCCAGGGCTGGGGTCTAGCCACAAGCTCAGTTCCGAAACGGAACCGACCGGCTCGACCGATCCCCCGTAACTCCCATGTTATCTAGATTTTGCGTGTAACTCCTGCAAACTCAAAGATCTAGCACATAGTCGCAAAATTGATCCATTGTTTTCTAGATTTTGCAGACAAAGGGGGGAGGGGGGTACCCGGTACTAAACAGTAAACTTTCCCATTGTGGGAAGGCACAAGCCTTTGACGAGTGCTCGCAAGTGCTGTCTGTATCCGTCAAGGAATCAGCACTGCCGCTCCGTCGATTGCGTCGCTCTTTACCGCGGCCAGAGCTTCATTGGCTTGATCGAGGGGAAACGCTGTCACCTTGGGTCGAAGCTTGATCTCAGAAGCGACTTGGAGAAAGTCTCGGGCATCGGAGCGGGTCATATTGGTCACGCTGCGAAGTTGGCGTTCTCCCCAGAGCAGGCGATCATAGTCAAACTCGGGAATGCGATCCAAGTGAATCGCGTTGATCGCAACGACGCCGCCTTTTCGCAGACTGCCTAGAGCGGCGACGACCGCATCCCCGCTGGGCGCAAAAGTCACGGCGCGATCCAGTTCGACCGGCGGTTTCTCAGTCTCGTTCCCCACCCAAGCCGCACCGAGCGATTCGGCCAGTTGGCGGTGCGATGCTCCTCGAGTGGAGACATACACTTCACATTTCCAGGCGCGCAGAACCGCAATTGCAAGATGTGCCGACGCGCCGAAACCGAATAGTCCGACGCGTTCGCCATGCTCTACGCCAGCGACTCGAAGGCTGCGAAAACCGATGATGCCGGCGCACAAAAGAGGGGCAGCGTGCAAATCGTCGAGAGCCTTGGGAAGAGGAAATACGAAATCAGAACGGGCGGTGGCATACTCAGCATAGCCGCCGTCCACGGTATAGCCGGTGAAGGTGGGCGAATCGCAAAGGTTCTCAAGACGGTGCTGGCAATACCAACACTTCCCGTCAACGCCGCCGATCCAGGAAACACCAACACGGGTCCCAATAGGAAGCTCCGGGGTGGCCCCCTCCACGATTTCGCCCACAATCTGATGACCAGGAATTAGTTTTTTATTGCGAGGTGGAAGTTCACCTTCAACGATGTGCAGGTCGGTTCGGCAGACGCCGCAAGCGCGCACGCGTAGAAGAACGTGTCCGGCTTTGGCTTGAGGTTGTGGAACTTGCTCCATCCGAAGAGGATGTTTCGAAATGTCCTCTGGTGAGGTCAGGACAGCGGCTTTCATTGACAATCTCTGACAATCTCTTCGCCTTCTAGGGCTTCACGGCAATCAGATCTGGAAGACAGGTGACAGGAGCTGGCTGTCCAATCGAATTCCGGCACAGACTTTGCGGGAACGAGATCTGCTGAATGTCGCTACCGGACGCGGTATTCACAACATGCACCGTCTGGTCGCTGGCGCCGACGTAGAGCAGACTGCCGTCCGGCGTGAGCGTGGCGCTGAGCGGGATGGCATTTCCGGTCAGGGTAATCGCGGTTGAGGTTTGACCAGCAATGTTGAACACAAGGATGCTGCTGAGATTGGAAGTGATCACGTAGGCGGTCAAGCCGTCCTGCGAGAGGATCAACTGTTTAGGAACAAAGTTGCCCTGGCCAAGGTTGAAGGACGTTGGAAGCGGATTGTTATCGATCACGGCAGGTGTACAACCCGTCCATGGATTTAGAAGGGGAGCGTTCGCGCTAATGATATCAATGTTGGGAGGATTCACCGCGAGTAAGTGGAAGGTGCTGGCTGTGTCGCCTAGTACTAACTGACCTGGGCCTGGGAGAGTCCTTATGAAGCTCGGTACTGCGGGCATGGGGATGATGTCGACCGGTGTGTTGTTGATCGTCGAGCTGTGGCATGTGCTCCAGACAGTCGTGGCTAAAGGTGCGCCGCCGGCCACGTAGGCGAACGCGCCCTCCGAGAGAAACGACACATCATTGGCTGGTGCGGCTAACGGAATGGTTTGCAGCGCATCGAACTTCGAGTAGACGTACAGCGTGCTGCCGGCCAGTATGAACGCCTTCAGGCTATCCGGCGAGAAGTCGGCAGCTGTTGCTTCCGTGATTTGAAATGCCGAACCGGCGTTGGTCGTGGTGTCAAGAACAAACACCTGGTTGGGACCGTCCGCGGGCGCGGTGTCGGAAACGATGACCTTAGTGCCATCTGGAGAAACGGCTAGTACTTTGCCCGGCAGATTCGCGATCTGACCCACGGAATTCGCCGTGGCATCAAGCACTGCCAGACCCACGCTGCCGAACAATCCGGAATTGGTCCCTAGATAAGCCTTGCTTCCGAGTCGATTGAAGACCAGCGAGTTTGGAGTCGCTGGCAAGGTGAGGAATGACCCCAGAGTGTTCGCCGGAGCGGTGATGGGAACGGTCGTGCTGAAGCAGCCATCCGTGGTTCCGCAACTTGTGCTGCTCACATACACGGTGGCGCTTGCGGGGCTTCCGGTGCTGGGCACGATCATGGTCACAACATTCTCTGGATAAATCGGCACGGAGGGATAGAAACCCGTATTGCAGGTGGGAGGAGTGCAAGACGCGATGATGGTGGCGCTACCTCCGGCCGTGGATGCGCTTGCGCCCCCGCTGCTGGTCACGCTTACCGACGCAGGCTCGGAAGAACTCCAGGTTAAGGGAGCAGTGATCATCGTGCCCAGGGTATCGAGGACCGTCGGCATGATGGTTTTCGAAGTGCTGGTGGCAGATGTCACGGTGAGCGTGATCGACTGTACCGGGCAAGTTGTGAAATATACCGGCACACTGTTCGCGTTGCCGATGGTGGCGAAGATGGAAGTGAGGCCAGGGACTGCGGCGGTCGCCTGGATTTGTCCCGGGAGCAAGCCAACGGCGGTAGTGCTCAGCGTTGCCACATTTGAGAACTGAGTTTGCCAGTTGAAGATCCCGACCGTGGAGGTGATGTCTGCGCCGCGGCTGTAGGCCTTTGCTGCGAAGTAGCGCGCCTGGCCGACGGAAGAACACGCCGCCGGCGGCGGAGGGTTCGGCGGTGGTGGCGGAATCTCGGTGACCACAAGCTTGTCGATGTGCTGGTGAACGTTGACCGTGGTCGGAGGGCTGCTCACTCCCTGCGCGGTCGCCGTGATCTGGGCCACTCCCACTGGTCCGGGTGTGCATATTTGTGGGTTGCTCAACGAATCCCAACTGCCTGCGCACGCGAGTCCACTGGCGGCCACGGTCACTACCGCTGTGTTACTGGACTGGAAGGATACGGGCTCGGTGATCGCTGTACTGGTGGAGGTCAAAACGCTTACGGTAAATGATTGGTTTGTACCAGTCTCCATGGATAGGTTCGGCGTGGGCGTGATGGCAATGCTGGCAGGGACAGCAAAGTTTGTGGTGTTGACGGCACTGTTGCTGCCGCATCCGACGAGGCCGGCCACCAGAAGAATAGGAAGAGCAACCGCGAACCCGACAAAACCGGACCTACCCATGCACCCTCCCCGCCCTCATGCTCGCCCACGGGCAAGCACGCTTTCTAGTAGTGTATTCGCTCTGGAAGTTTCCCAGTGTAGAGGCTGCGAATTTTTTCGGCAAGTTGAGCCGGCTTGCGGGCGTCCGAGCCCGCAGCGAAATCCCGAACGAAGTGAGGGATTTCTGAGAGCCGTCCGATCCCCGTGCCGAAATCCTGAGCGATCTCCAGTGAGCCGCTTTTGGACGTTGCGACGCCCGTTCACAACCATGCTTGCCGTTCGCGCTTGCCGTCATCCATGGGATGCAGCAAACGATGGTTGACGATGTGTGAAGAGTGTTGCTATATTTGAAAGGTTCCGCGAGTTCATTTTGGCTTGACTGTAGGCTGTGGATTCGTTCGCTGCGTGTTTTCTATGCGCGAACGACCCCAAAGAGAGCAGTTGAGCCGCAAAGATACACGTCTTCGGAAAAGTTCCTGAAGATGCCCTCGCTGAAATGCCCTGCGCGCACCTTCCGCCTGTTGGGAGGCTATGTGGGGCAAGGCTGACGAAACGGAGCGCCTCCGGAGTTCTTGGAATCGGGCTTGGCGCCACCGTCGTCGCTGTTCAGTCTGAACGGGAAACCGAAAAATCTCTCACCTGATTTGTATGCGGTGGGAAGCATGGTTGGCGGATCGCCAGCCAGACCCTTAACCAGAGAAAGTCAAAGCGGCGTCGCTACGTGCCGGCGCGCCTTCATTGGCGTGTAAGCGTGCAGGGTTGCCGAAGGAGCAGCAAAGAGTGCCTACCTTCAATCAATTGGTGCGGGATGGCCGCAAGCGGCCACGGTATAAAACGGCGAGCCCGGCGTTGCAGGGATGTCCGCAAAAGCGCGGTGTTTGCACACGTGTGTATACGCAAACGCCGAAGAAGCCGAACTCTGCGCTGCGCAAGGTTGCCCGTGTGCGCTTGACCAACGGCATCGAGGTTACAACTTATATTCCCGGCGTCGGCCACAACCTGCAAGAGCACTCAATCGTACTGATCCGCGGCGGCCGCGTGAAGGATCTGCCGGGCGTGCGCTATCACGTGGTTCGCGGCACGTTGGATGCGGTAGGGGTCGCGGGCCGCAAGCAGAGCCGGTCGAAGTATGGCGCCAAGCGCCCGAAGGCTTAGATATTTCTGTAGAGACGTAGCTTTGCTACGTCTTCGCGGCTCAAGCAAGAAACTAAGAGCCAGGAGCTAGAAGCTGAAATGCCGAGAAAAGGACATACCCCCAAGCGGACAGTGGAAGCCGATCCGGTTTACGGTTCGGATCTGGTGACGAAGTTCGTCAACTCGATGATGTGGCAGGGCAAGAAGAGCACGGCGGAGGGCATCTTCTATGAGGCTTTGACGCGCCTGCAGGCAAAAGGCGGCGGTGACGAAGCTCTGAAGCTGTTCACAAAAGCCGTAGAAAACGCCAAGCCGCTGCTCGAGGTCAAGACCCGCCGCGTGGGTGGCGCCAACTATCAGGTGCCGGTAGAAGTTAACGCCGACCGGCGTACCTCGCTGGCGATTCGCTGGCTGATTGCCTACTCTCGCGGACGCGGCGAGAAGGGCATGATCGACAAGTTGAGCAATGAATTGCTCGATGCCGCGAATGGCAAAGGCGCAGCCATTAAGAAGAAGGAAGACGTTCACCGTATGGCCGAGGCCAATAAGGCCTTCGCGCACTACCGGTGGTAACGGAAGTCTTAAGGATAAGGGATAGAGACTTGACGGGTTCAGTCGCCAACGAAGAGCTACGAAAAGAAGAGAGAAAGAAAGCTGTGTCCAGAACAGTCCCGTTAGATCGGTGTAGGAACATCGGCATTATGGCCCACATTGATGCCGGTAAGACCACTACGACGGAGCGCATCCTCTTCTACACGGGAAAGACGCACCGCATCGGAGAGGTCCACGAAGGCACTGCCACCATGGACTGGATGGAGCAGGAGCAGGAGCGCGGCATCACGATCACTTCCGCCGCCACCACCTGTACCTGGCGAGATATTCGCATCAATATCATTGACACGCCCGGTCACGTGGATTTCACAGCTGAAGTGGAGCGTTCACTGCGCGTCCTCGACGGAGCTGTAGCTGTATTTGACGCAGTGCATGGAGTGCAGCCACAATCGGAAAAAGTCTGGCGCCAGGCTGATAAATACGGTGTTCCGCGAATTTGCTTCATTAATAAAATCGACAAGATGGGCGCCGATTTCGAGCACGCCGTTGATACCCTGCGCAAGCGCCTCAATGCCAAGCCCGTCGCCATCCAGATCCCCGTCGGCCAGGAAGACAAGTTCAGAGGCGTAATTGATCTCATCGAAATGAAGTCGATCATCTGGCAGGATGACACTATCGGTGCCGAGTACATCAGCGGCGAGATCCCTGCCGAGCTGCAAAAAAAGGCTGAAGCGGCTCACGCTCTGTTGGTTGAAACCGTTGCCGAAAACGACGATCAGATTCTGCACAAGTTCCTGGAAGGCGAGGCCATTTCGCCCGCTGAACTCCGCGCATCTCTGCGCAAGTCCACTATCGAGCTGAAATTATTTCCAGTCGTGGTCGGCACGGCCTTCAAGAATAAAGGTGTGCAGCCCCTGCTCGATGCGGTCGTGGATTACCTGCCTTCGCCGCTGGATGCAGGTGAGGTCCATGGAACAAACCCCGATAACGGCGAAACCATCACACGTCAACCCGCAGATAGTGAGCCTTTTTCCGCTCTGGCTTTCAAGATTATGGCCGATCCGTTCGTCGGTCAGCTGACCTTTATTCGCGTTTATTCCGGCCAACTGAAGTCGGGCGAAGCTGTGCTCAACGCTGGCCGCGGACGTACCGAGCGCATCGGCCGGCTATTGAAGATGCATGCCAACAAGCGCGAAGACATCAGCGAGATTCTGGCTGGCGATATCTGCGCTGCCGTTGGCTTGAAGAATGTCAGTACGGGTGACACTATATGCGAAGAGAAGCATCCCATTGCCTTGGAAAACATCACCTTCGCGGTCCCGGTGATTTCCGTTGCGGTGGAGCCCAAGACCAAGGCCGATCAGGAAAAAATGGGTATGGCTCTCGGGCGTCTTGCCCAGGAAGATCCAACCTTTAAAGTTCACACCGACCCCGACAGCGGCCAGACCATCATCAGCGGCATGGGCGAACTGCATCTTGAGATCATCGTTGATCGCATGATGCGGGAGTATAAGGTCGAGGCGAATGTCGGCAAGCCTCAGGTGGCCTACCGCGAGACCATTCGCAGGAAATCCGAAGCAGAAGGTAAATACATTCGTCAGACCGGTGGCAAGGGTCAGTATGGCCATGCCAAGATCCGCCTCGAACCGCAGGTGCCGGGTACTGGCTACGAATTTGTCAATGACACCACGGGCGGTTCAGTACCCAAGGAATTCATCAAGCCGATTGATCAGGGTATTCGGGAGGCCATGGAAGGCGGCATTCTAGCCGGTTACGAGATGGTCGATGTCAAGGCCATCCTTTACGACGGCAGCTATCACGACGTCGATTCAAACGAAATGGCGTTCAAAATTGCCGGATCCATGGCATTCAAAGAAGCTGCCCGCAAAGCCTCGCCGGTGTTGCTTGAGCCGGTGATGGCGGTCGAAGTAGTGACGCCGGAAGATTATGCGGGCGTGATCATGGGCGACCTGAGTTCGCGTCGCGGACGCATCGAGGGCATGGAGCATCGTGCGGGCTCGCAGGTTATTAAGGCGATTGTTCCGCTGGCGGAGATGTTCGGCTACGCCACCCACATGCGATCGAGCACGCAGGGCCGTGCTGAGTACTCGATGCATTTTGCGCGCTACGAAGAGGTGCCGCGCTCGGTGTCGGAAGAGATCATTGGGCGTTCACAAGGGCCCAAGAGGTAACAGGCGCGGGCAAGAGTGCCGCGCCATACGAGTAAGGCATACGGAGCTAGGCAAATGGCGAAAGAGAAATTTGATCGCAACAAGCCGCACTGCAACGTAGGGACGATTGGTCACATTGACCATGGCAAGACCACGCTGACGGCGGCCATCACCAAGGTGTTGCAGAAGCATAACCCAAAGATCGTCTTCCGGTCGTTTGACTCGATCGATAATGCGCCGGAAGAGAAAGCGCGCGGGATCACGATCGCGACGGCGCACGTGGAGTACGAAACCGCGAACCGGCACTACGCGCACGTGGATTGCCCGGGCCACGCCGACTACATCAAGAACATGATCACGGGCGCGGCGCAGATGGATGGCGCGATTCTGGTGGTGGCGGCGACGGATGGTCCGATGCCGCAGACGCGCGAGCACGTGCTGTTGGCGCGGCAGGTGGGCGTGCCTTACATCGTGGTGGCGCTCAACAAGTGTGACGCGGTCGACGATCCGGAGTTGCTGGATCTGGTCGAACTCGAAGTGCGCGAGTTGCTGAAGAGCTACAAGTTTCCGGGCGACGATGTGCCGGTGGTACGGCTGTCGGCGTTGGGCGCATTGAACGGGGAAGCGAAGTGGGAGAAGCAGATTGATGCGTTGATGGAAGCGGTGGACAAG
>DATNNO010000028.1:0-79097 GCA_035601775.1 Terriglobales bacterium
GCGTCAGTTGACCAGCGGACGTGAATGCTAATCATAGAAAATGCTCGCCCATCAGGGCTATAATTTCCGGTGCCTCGTAGGAGACGATCATGAAGCCGTGTCCACAGCCTGAACGCCAGCTAGCCCGTGCAGCTTCCCCGGAACAACTCGCGGATCGAAGATTGTATGTGATGACATTCCTGGCCGTGCTTGTGCTGGCGGCTTTGGCACCAGCCCAAACTTTTACCGTGCTTTACAACTTCACCGACACGCAGGACGGGGGTACTCCTTATCGCGGGCCCAATTCAGGACGCAGCCGGTAACCTTTATGGAACTGCCGAATTGGGGGGCGATTGGAACTGCAACTATCCCTATGGCTGCGGCGTGCTGTACAAGCTGGACACCGCCGGCACGGAAACGGTGCTGCACATCTTCTCGGGCAGCCCGGACGGGGTCGGCCCCGCCGCACCGCTGGTTCGGGACAAGGCTGGCAACATGTATGGGACCACCGGCGGTGGGGGCTCCGTCGGTTATGGAACCGTCTTCAAGATCGACACTGCGGGGAAGGAGACCGTGCTGTACAACTTTACTGGCGGTTCGGACGGCTGCAATCCGTACCAAGGCCTGGTCGTAGGCCAATTTGGTGCCCTATACGGCACTGCCTTCGGATGCGGCTCTTCCGACGCTGGGACGATATTCAAGGTTGACAGAGCGGGGAAGTTTACCCTACTCCACGGCTTCATCGGGTCAGACGGCAGGAACCCGCTGTATGGGCATCTGACGATGGACAAGTCTGGCAATCTCTACGGCTTGACCGAATACGGTGGCGCTTACGGTTACGGAGTGCTGTACAAGCTGACTAAGCGTGGGACTACCGTGCTGCACAGCTTCTCCTATGGCACGTCGGACGGTTGCTGGACCTACGGATCGGTGGTGCAGGACAAGGCTGGAAACTTCTATGGGACCACCTACCGGTGCGGTTCCTACGGCTACGGGACCATATGGAAGGTGAGCCAGAAAGACCAGGAGACCGTTCTGCACAACTTCGATTGCACGGAGGCGATCGGTCCGGTGGCTGGCGTGGTTCTGGACTCAAAGGGGAATCTATACGGGGTCACCTCGTACGGCGGAGCTGACTGCGGCAGCGACGGCTACGGAGTGTTGTACGAGCTGAGCGCGAGCGGCACGCTCACTGTGCTGCACACTTTCGGTGGCTCGGACGGCATCTATCCAGATGGCGAAGTGCTGCGGACTGCTAAAGGCACGCTGTACGGCACCACTTCGATGGGCGGCGGTGCGAACGGTGCCGGGACGGTGTGGTCGTACGTGCCCTAACAACTCCGGTTGCAAAGTAAGCGACAGTTTAGCGCGAGCCTGCTTCTCCGGCCCGCAACAGGCCCGCTCTTTCTGTATGCTTTGTGCCTTCGCGGACTCGGAAGGGGCATATCCAGTGGCTAGTTTGATTGACTCGAAAAGGAGACCTGTACGGAACCACCATCCAGGGCGGTACAAGCGACAACGGAGTGGTGTTCGAGATTACAGTTTCGAACTTCGAGATCGCCGCGTCTCCTCCATCGGCGACGGTTACGCCAGGGCAGAGGCTGACTAGGACCTCTACGCTGACGATCCACCCATAGCTGATCTGAGGGGACGATAGATTTGAGCCTAGTTCACGAAAAGAGTGTGGCTGTTGAAACATCGCCGTTACACTCATTGACCCTGAGCCGGGGGTTTTGAGTGTAATGGCCTGATTTCGACATTCACAAATGCGAGTGCGAACTCTGCCTGATCACGGAATGTGAGTGTCAGACGACACCGGGCTGCTTCTTTGCCTGCCATTGGAAGCAGAGAAGGTAGCCATCGGGATCGGTAAGATACAACTGCTTCATGCCATACGGTGCGATCTTTGGCTCCTTTGCCTTGATCCCTTTTTCCCGCAAGTGGGCGTAGGCCCCCTCTACGTCGGGACATCCGAAGTAGAGGGCGGCGTCTTGGTGTGCGGCAATACGCGCCGGATCGGGAACCGACGGGCGCTCATCTTCATCGTATGCTGTGTTCAGCATGAGTTCCGCGCCATCCAACCGGAGCAGCGCCCAGTCGAAACGCGGTGCAGGCTTCCCATCGCTACTGACGACTTCGAAGCCGAGTCCATCGCAGTAGAACTTGATCGAGGTCGGCATGTCGAACACTGAAAGCAGCGGGGCTAGGCCCCGAACGTCAATCGCCATCTGATCCTCCAGTTTTGTTGACCGGCTCACACGAATATCGGCATAGTCCCCATCATGTGAAGTGGAAACCGAAAAAGATAGTCCTGTTGATTTTAATGCCAGAAACCGCCATTTCACCAGCAAATCGAGTTGTGAGTGCTATCGCCTGTTAACGTCACTTGAGAAATCGCAGCGTTGACTTTCGCTCCCAGCCTAAAGCTGAGGTGCGTGAGTCAGCACCAAAGCCCAGCATTATCGCTTGGCTCAAATCAAGCAGTCCTATGAAACTGACCTTCTTCCTTTTCTGCCAGGCGCAGCTTCTGGATTGTCCGTTCCGTTGGTCTTTGGGGGAATGCGCCGATGCTACAATCAGCCTCTTGAATGGGGCCTAAACGCACGAATCTTTCGGTTGCAGGTTGCCTCCTCCTCGCCATTGCAACCTTTGCTATCTATAGCCCCGCTCTCCGCCATCCTTTCGTCCATTACGATGACCAGGATTACGTCACGGAAAACAGCCACGTCCAAGCAGGACTAACTGGAAAGACTATTGCCTGGGCCTTCACCGCCATTGAAGCGAACAATTGGCATCCGCTGACGTGGCTTTCCCATATGCTCGATTGCCATCTCTACGGACTGAATCCGTCCGGCCATCACCTCACCAGCATCCTGCTTCATCTGCTGAACGTCATACTTCTATTCCTGCTCCTCGTCCGGGGCACGGGTTCGATGGGGAGCAGTCTGCTGGTGGCTGCGTTATTCGCCGTACATCCCCTCAACGTGGAATCGGTGGCGTGGGTGGCCGAACGAAAGAACGTTCTGAGCACCCTGTTTTTCCTGCTCACAGTCGGTGCCTATGGCTGGTACGCGGTAAAACCGTGCTTCAAGCGCTACCTGGGTTTCGCCGTGCTGTTTCTGCTGGGACTCGCCTCTAAACCCATGGTAATTACCTTGCCGTTCGTCGTCTTGCTGCTCGATTTCTGGCCGCTGGAAAGGATCCAAGGCTGGAGCGAGAGAACATCCCCGGCACCGAGATCACGCAGGAATCGAAAAAGCCCGTCTGAAGTTTCAGTTTCTGATATGAAGTTGGCCGTAACGCCAGCGCCGTTCTTCCGGCTTGTCCTCGAAAAACTACCACTGTTGGCGTTCTGCGCTGGTAGTGCCGCGATCACCATTGTCGCGCAGCGGTCCGCCGCCATCCGCTCTCTACAAAGGTTCTCCCTTGGAGTGCGATTGGAAAATGCCATTTATGCCTATGCATCGTACGTGTGGAAGGCATTCTGGCCTACGCAACTAGCGGCCTACTATCCTCATCCCGGAAATACGCTCGATGCCTGGCGGTTTTGCCTGGCGGCGCTGTTTCTTGTGGCTGTCAGCGCACTGGTGTGGAAACTACGTCGGACCCGCCGATACCTGGTCACTGGCTGGCTCTGGTACCTCGGCACTCTGGTTCCGGTGATTGGCATTATCCAAGTTGGCGATCAGGCAATGGCAGATCGCTACGCTTACATTCCGCTGATCGGAATTTTCGTGATGGTAGTCTTCGGAGCCGCCGAATGGGCCAACCGCAAAGCGGTTGCTTTGCGAACGCGTGTGGCAATTGCCGTTTTGGTTTTGGCCGGGCTGTCTTTTCTCACCTGGCGGCAGATCGGGTACTGGCAGAGCGACTACGACTTGTGGTCGCATACCTTGCAGGTCACCAAGAAAAACCAGGTCGCCGAAGAGAGCATCAGTAAAGCGTTGCTCATGGAAGGCCGCGCCGAAGAGGCTGTGCCAGGACTGCAAAAGGCCTCCAGCCTCACTCCGGAAGATCCAGTCAAGCACGCGAATTTGGGCGCGGCTCTGGCACAGTGCGGACGCCTGCAAGAAGCTATCAAAGAGTATCAGGCTGCGATTTCCCTGACTCCGAATCTCACATTACAAATCCGCTTCTACGAAAGCATCGCCACCTTGTACGAGACACTTGGGGACTATTCGAAGGTGCGCGAAGTTTACCGGCAAGCACTGCAGGTTGCTCCCAAACAGAGCTCTGAAATGATCCAACGGCTCTCCCAGGACATAGCCACGGAATCCGAGGGCGCACGTTATTTGCAATTGGGATTGCTCTTGCAGGAGGCGGGCAAGTCGACTGAGGCCCGCTCTGCTTTTCAGGAAGCACTAAGGCTAGACCCTACTCTCGAGCCCGCACGACAAGCCCTGAACGCACAACAGTAGAACAAGAAATTAGGACAGATCCATCGAGGTCGATGATCACTGTTGTAATATCGCTTCTCGGCCAATGTCGGCCCATCGCGAGCCACCAGGCCATGGGTTTCGTACCCGTCGAACATCCACCCCAGCCAAGAGGCGATGAGCGCCCTCCAGCCAGGTTTGCCAATCGAAGAGGTCCAGGGCTCCGGTGCAGTAGTTGCCGTCATTTGCAGCCGCCGTTATACCGCGCTGGCTCTCAAACCTGCGAGTTGTTACTGCAAAATCCCGATTACGCTCAAAATCCTCAATGAGCGCTATCGCCTGGTTACGACAGTTATCTCTGTAAGCCTCAGAGTTCCGGGCTCGACGGCGTTGCTCGCGGTGGGGACACCTTGAGACTGAAGTCGAGGTGAAGCGTCTTCAGGTCGGGGCGCTTGGAGTCGACCTCTTGTTTCGCCGGACCGTGCATCCGGCGGAAAGCGTAAAGATTGCTATCGTCGGAGCCGACATAGACCACTCCATTCGCCACAGCGGGCGAGGAACCCACGGTAGTGCCCGTTGGATAATTCCAAAGCCTTGCGCCGGTGCGGGCGTTCAACGCGTACAAGTTGCCGTCCGCCGAGCCGACATAAACCACTCCATTCGCCACGGCGGGTGAGGACTCCTCACAGCAGCCACCGGTCTCATAGCTCCACAGCAGGTTACAGGTTTGGGCGCTCAGCGCGTCAATACTGCTGCCCACGCCGAAATAAACTAGTCCATTCGCCACGGCGGTCGAGGAAAATATTGGGTCGCCAGTGGAATAGCTCCACAGCTTTGCGCCAGTGCGGCTATTCAGCGCGTACACGTTGTGGTCCTGCGATGCGATATAAACCACTCC
Source organism: Terriglobales bacterium (assembly GCA_035601775.1). GTDB lineage: Bacteria > Acidobacteriota > Terriglobia > Terriglobales > Acidobacteriaceae > JABDBE01. The sequence continues at coordinate 5,254 of DATNNO010000028.1, forward strand.
ATTGGCCACCGAGGGCGAGGAACTCACCTGGTCGCCAGTGGAATAGCTCCACAGCTTTGCTCCGGTGCGGGCGTTCAGTGCGTATATGTTGCGGTCCGCCGAGCCAATATAAACCACTCCATTCGCCACGGCGGGTGAAGAGACTCCGCAGCAGCTCCCGGTCTGGTAGCTCCACAGCTTTGCGCCGGTGCGGGCATTCAACGCGTATATGTTGCCGTCCTCCGAGCCTACATAAACCGCTCCATTCGCTACGGCAGGTGAGGACAACACGTCGCTGATGCTTTGGGTCCACACCTTGGCACCGGTGTGTGCATTCAGCGCGTATAGGTTGTTGTCCCACGAGCCGATATAGACCACTCCATTCGCCACGGCGGGCGAGGTGCCCGCAACCAAGCCGGTTGTGTAGTTCCATATTCTGGCACCGGTGTGTGCATTCAGCGCATACACGTTCGAGTCACCCGAGCCGAAATAAACCACTCCGTTTACAACCGCCGGCGAGGAGAACACACCGCTGCCGGTCGTATAGCTCCAGTTCAAGTCCAAGCTGCCAGCTGCCTTGGGGTTCAGGACGTTCTCATATGCGTTCAGACGCGTGCCGTCGGCATCGAAACCTAGCTGGCTCCAGTTGGTTTGCACCACAAATGGCTCTTGAGCACCCTTGTCGTTATTCCGCTCAAGAGCTGTGACCCAATGCTCGCCGGGACGCGCACGGCGGGGTGCGTAGATTCCCGCGTTGCGGAACTCTCCCTCCCCATTGGTGACCACCAGCGCCTTGTCCTTCGTGTCGAAGAAAATGTCCACTCCCACGTTCGGTTTGAAGCCACCGCCCGAAACCAGAATCTTGCTGGTTGGCGGCCCAGATTTCTTGGAGAGGCTGATGGAAGGCGCAGCGCTGGCAATTTCAGAGAAGAGCAAACATGCGATGAACAGATAGGGCAAAAAGTGGTTTGACTGAGAGCGTTTCCGAGGGTTGAACATATCCCTCCTCGTTCAAGCCGCGAATGGATTTCCTGCCGGAGGCAGCGTACTTGAAACGTGCGGACAATTTTGTCCTCTTTCTCCTGGTTTGTCAATTGCAGGCAACGAGTTACAGCCCAGGTGGGCTGCTTCTCAATGATTCTTGGCGTAACATCGCCATATCGCTCACTGACCAGCAGTCAAAACGTGTAATGGCCTGGTTTCGTCAACCATCACTTCCGGCTGCTCGTTTCCGGCTTACGAGCAATTTTTATCCGGATGGTGGCATAATACAGGCCATGTTCGCGCTTCGTCCCGCATCGCTCACTGCTTTTTTTTGGGCCGCTTCTCATTTATGGGCAGCCGACGCTGCCAGCCCTCAAACACTGCGCTACACAATCCTAAGTAACGGCAGGACGGCAGGAAGTGAAGTAGACCTATACAATCCGGGCGGTCACATTGACTGCACATTCGAGTTCACCGATCGTGGCCGCGGTCCCAAGGTCGCGGCCCATTACATCGTTGCCGACGATGGATTGCCGTCGCGCGTGGACGTGACCGGCAATGACTATTTAAAGGCTCCGGTGGACGAACACTTCGTGGTGGAAGATGGGATTGCAGTGTGGAAGAGCACTTCCGAAAACGGACGGGCTCCCGCGCCGGGTTTCTACATCAGCAACAACGGAGCGTCAGTGGAGTCGGCGTTGCTGGTCGATGCACTCCTACGAGCGAAGGGCGTTCCTGTGAGACTGCTGCCTGCGGGCGAGGCCCGATTGGAACGACTGACGGACGTAACAATCGAAGATCATGGGCGACATTTGCACGTAACTGAGTTTGCGATCACAGGACTTTCGTTCGAACCGCAGACTGTCTGGCTCGATGACGATCAGCATTTCTTTGGATCTCCGGGTAAGTGGTTCGCAATCTTGAGAGAGGGCTGGGAAGATACGAATGATCAGCTCTACGCCCTCGACCGCGCGGCTGAAGACGCTCGCAATGCCCGCTTGGCACGCGAATTGGCGCAACGTCCCAATCATCCAGTGGCGGTAGAGCATGTCCGCATCTTTGATTCAGAACAAGCTACGACTCGGGAAGATCAGACGGTAGTCTTCAATGGTGAACGCATCACGATGGTCGGCCCATCTGCGGCTGTCATGGTTCCAAAAGATGCTCAGCTCATCGATGGGATGGGCAAGACGTTGCTGCCCGGTCTCTTTGACATGCATGCTCACGCCCAGCCTCTGGACGGGCTCTTAAACATTGCGAGCGGCGTAACCAGCGTTCGCGACATGGGCAACGACATCGAAGAACTGAAGCACCTCCAAAGCCAATGGGACAGTGGCACTGCCATCGGTCCGCGGGTCTGGAAGGCCGGATTTATCGACGGACACGGTCCATTCCAGGCTCCCACTGGCCTCTACGCGGATACGGTCGAGGAAGCACAGGCGGATGTAAACCGCTACGCCGACCTTGGATACATTCAGATTAAAGTCTATAGCTCACTTAAGCCTGAACTGGTTCCCGGAGTCGTGAAGACTGCCCATGAACGCGGGCTGCGCGTGAGCGGTCACGTTCCAAATGGCATAACCGCGAGCCAATTTGTGGAAGACGGCGCCGACGAGGTGCAACACATCAACTTCATTTTCCTCAACTTTTTGTCATCGCAAGTGAAAGATACGCGCACTCCAGAGCGCTTTACGGCCGTGGGAGCCCATGCAGCGAAGCTCGATCTGCAATCGAGAGAGGTAAATGATTTCATTGCACTGCTCCTGAAGCATCACACGACCGTAGATGTGACGTTGGCTACTTTCGAGGGAATGTTCACCGGGCGTCCTGGAAAGGTGTCTCCCGACTACGCGCCCGTGATCAACCGGCTACCGGCACAAGTTCAGCGTGGCGCATACACGGGTGGACTTCCGGTGACGGAACAGAACGACCAATTGTACAAAGATTCCTACGACGCCATGTTGCGGATGACGAAGCGAATGTACGATGCCGGCATTCCCATTCTAGCCGGAACCGATGCGACGGCCGGCATCATGTTGCATCGTGAATTGGAGCTGGAGGTTAGAGCCGGAATCCCGCCCGCGAAAGCATTGCAGATCGCAACCTTCAATGCCGCTCGGCTTCTGAAGCAGGAGAACGAACTTGGTTCGATCGCACCTGGGAAGCGGGCTGATTTCGTACTTGTGGAAGGCAATCCAGCCGAACATATCAGTGACATTCGCCGCTGCCGGCGAGTGATGAAGAACGGAGTGCTCTACAACAGTGCCGAGGTTTACGGTGCGGTTGGCATCAAACCGGCTGACTAGCCGGACCTTCCCTGGCCAATCTCAGAGCTGAGAGACCGATTCCGGCGACTTGTGGCCTCGTTCTTCCCCTTGGAGAACTTAACGATTAAGTAACTGTTGAAACATCGCCATTGCACTCATTGACCAGAATTCCCGATGCAACCTGGGTTAGACAACTACACATTTCTAACGCTCAGAAGTGAGGTTTAAGGACACAATGTTTTCGCGGGTGCGAAGCAATAGCCTTTTTTGGGAATTTCTAACGACGAAGAAATCCAGCGCTTGGCAGACGCTCAACCAACTCCAAGCCCCTTTTAGCAAGCCCGTGGTTTACCGGACGGGCACTAGCATGCATCTATATCCCTGATTCAAGAGCGCCGCTGGTAATCTTCTCCCACCACTTCTCAGGAGTCATCCTGAAGGGTTCGAGCTGCGCCACGAGGTCTGGGCTGGGTTTGGTAACGACGTAGAGGCCTCGCTCCCATGAAAGCGTCTGGGTGTAGCCCATCGCGTCCGCGACGGCAATAGCCTCCAAGTACGTAGTCGCGTATGTGACTGTTCTGGCAGGGTCTTCTAAGTACCACACGTAGGCGATCAGCAAGTTCGGAAACTTGGCGTACTTCCGATCAACCGAGAACGAGCTGCCAATGGCCGCTTTGAGTTGAATTGGACAAGCCGAGAATCGAGTGACCTGGGTGCCGAGGTCGGCGTAGGCAATCAGATCGATGCCTCGGTCCCGAGCCGGAATGGCGACTTCCAGGTTAGCACGTAAGAGCTCGGCAATGAGGCGGTGCCGCCCGAGCATCTCGACCAGCTGAGAGTCCATTCTGATTACACACTATAGGTGGGTCGCACAATTGTGTGCAATAGCCCAAAGTCAGGGGCGTGCCTCGCTCAACAACCCGGAGCCGAAGATCCTCCAGCCCCCAAGCTGCTTTCGGCGTGGTACTTCGGCGGCTCCGGCAAGAAAAGGGGTGCTCTCAAGACTCCTTTGCCCACCAGACGGGCTATCATCGGAACTACGTCGGACAGCTGGAACGTGGCGAAAAAAGCCCCTCGCTGAATGCTCTGTTTGACTTCGCTGGAAGCTTCGGGATGAAACCATCAGAGTTGCTGCGACAATTAGCTTGCAAGAGCCCAAATTGCATGGTGCAGAGTCAATCACTTACGACGTTTGCCTGCTTTTTTCCGCAGCATTTGCCCTCGGCCAAACTGCTATCAGCGAGAGTTGCCACCCGCCAGCGCTTGGTTGCTTCATCGTAGCCAACAAGTCCTTGGCGGAGTTCGTTGTCATTGAACGCAGTCTGAGCGTGGCAGTGCACACAAGTCAGAACTCGCGGCTCATCGCCGGACGGGATTCTCCCACCAACCAAGTCACCACACCCACCGCAGACGATGTAACTCATCAACCCGTAGCTCATAGTTTGTTTGTACCTCGCTGTCTAGTGTATCAGATTCGCTTTGTATTCGCTGTGCAGAACTCTGCATTTCGGCAGCCAGCGCTCATCGCTGGGTGTTTTCTTCTGCGGTACAATTTCAACATCAGGGACGGCGATGGACGCATTCCTAACCCTAACCCGAGCAGAGTTCGAGCAACTGAAAGCCCTTGTGCGAAGGAAGCGATGGGATTGGCCGGCAGTATTCAGCGTCAACCACCACCGCGAGATTTGGCCGTTCGCTACCTACAAGCGCACTCCCGAAGAAGAACGGGAGCCAGTGCGCGGTTTGTCTCGTGTGATTGATGAGGTGGCAGACCGTTATCTGAGCCTGCGAAGTGATGGTGGAAGGTTCTTCGTTGACGACAGGCACGCGTTTTACAAAGGACCTGAGCTTGGTGACGCATACAATCTGATCGTCATCTTCACCATCGTGTAGGACACTATTGGAACAGATACGGGAGTTGTAGTTTCGCATTCTCCCAACACTCATCACATATCCCGGTTGTTTCCTCTGGTCCGAAGTTCACTTCATCCGTGCCAACGCTGTGCTTGATTACGGTCTCCACTGGCTTCCCGCAGCGCTCACCGGGCGTATGTCCGCACATCTCCAACGTGCATACACAGGGCATTTGGGACCTCCCAACCGTACAAGATGTATGGCCGTGCTATAGCTCCACGTGTCGGAGTCTTTTCCACGTTCGCAGTTGTGAGTTCAATCGGAGTTCTCGGTCTTCCCGCTCTTGATCTGCGATCTGAGGATGTGGGAACTTGGACCGCAGCGTTGCCAGCTCCTCAGCTGCCAGCCGCCAATTCTGTCGTTCGATGCCGCGATCACCCCGAGATCGTAGGGTTCCAGTACTTCGTTGATCTGATCGGCAATCGTGTGGCCATCGCCGATGTTCTTGAAATTGGCCGGGTCGAGATACACAGCCACATGAATAGTAGAGCCAAACAGTCGAGCAAAACTCCTGCCTCTCCGCTTCCCTGATGCGCTTTCCTGTTCTCCGAGGGGAGGATTTGGGGACGTTTAGGGGAGGGTAAAACTCGATGGTGGAGTCGCAGAAAGGATCACAATCGTGGGGACGCTGTGGGGACGATAGAATATGAACCTGGGTACAAATGAGTCGCAACAACTGCAGCGTTGAACGCTTACTAAAGTTACTTCACACCTACCGAACAGTTTTCTGAGCCAATCACGCTTGGCGTTGTCGGTGGTGATTTCAATAGTCGACCGCTTAGCGGTCCAGAGGAGCCAAAATCGCATGGTCGAGCGGTGTCCGAAGCGGTACCGCTAAGCGACCACCCGAAGAAATCGCGCATACCGACCTTGGTTGCTCTGACAAGACAGCACTCACAGACGACGCTTTAGCCTGAAACTGCGGTTGCATCAACTCCGTTCCGAAACTCACAGACCTTGTTGAATAGACATGCATAAGCAAGCGGATAAGTTCTCTTGAGATTCTGTCTCCTCTTATGAATCGCATCGCCAGAAAAGTCTGCCAGATCAGAGGTGCGGTTAATCGCCTGAATCAACTCTGCCAAATGCTCATCGTTATACCCATTCGTTTTGTGCCTAATAAATTCGGAAGCCATAACCAAAAACTGATTTTTCCATAATCTGCCCTGGTGGCCACGCTTTCCTAGGAGTTGATCGCACAGTCCTCCGAACAAGAGAGAAAACGTCTTAAGGCGCATTGGGAGGTCATGAAAATCGCCTAGGACATCTTGTAGCGCTTGAGCGAAGGACGTACCCAATAATTGGTGAATTCTCTCTGCGAGTGCGGACGCGTGCGTGGCTGTTTCCGCTGCTTGCTCAAACGCCGCGTCTTCCGGGGGGCAAGGCGCAAGGTATAAGGTCAACAAACTCACCAGAACGATCTTGTCTTCTGGGGTCAAGGTTCTCAACGGGTTTCTCGGACCGGTGTGGGCGAATCCCGACTCTACATACTCTTCAAAGTCGAACATCGGACGGCCTCCCTCAGATTGAAGCCGTGGACAAAAGTAGCCAGCAGGTTTCGTCCATTGCAGTGATCTTAGTATGGCTCTAGAAAGAAGATGCCACTGAGTTTCACTGTTTAGTTACCGGTGTAACCATTCGAGCGGTCGTGGTGACGATTGTTCTGCCTCTCTACCCTGGAACGATCGGTTGAGGACAACGGATAACCGGAAACGAGCATGACAGCCAATTTAGAATGCGAACCCTTTGTTGATGCGGTAGCAGTCGGCGATTTCCTCCAATTACGCCCGCGGAGGGTGCTCGAACTGGCCCGCCAAGGCGTAATCCCCGCTTATCCGTTAGGGACAGGTTCGCGTCGAGTCTGGCGTTTCCGGCCCTCCGAGGTGGCTACCACACTCCGTTCGTCGAGTGTAAACTACCCCCGGCAGTCTCCCGCGCCAAGACAGGAGACGATCTAGTATGGCGCGGTTTCAACGTGGAAGTTTGCGGATTGAATCCCGCAAGAATGGACAAAACTGGGTGTTGCGCTATTACGTAACCCGAATGTCCGATGGGCGGAGGGTCGAGCATAAGCGGTCGGTCTTGTGCATGACTGCCCAACCGAATCGGCGGCATGGGCGGAAGTGGAGCGCCAGCATCTACAACTCAACGGACCAGATTTTAAAGCTCGCATGACGTTTTCTCACCTCGCCCAACACTTTATGACTCACGAATTAGGCGAGCAAACCGAAACCGCCGACCCAAAATCCCACACCACGATTGCAGGCTACAAACGCATTCTCAAGAACCGCTGCATCGACCGGTGGGGCAAACGGGCGGCATTGAGTCTTGAGCCGCTCGAAATCGAGCAATGGCTGAAGGCTCTGAAACAGGAAGAGGAGCTAGCAAATCCCACGCTCGACAAGATACGAAGAGTGATGAGTCTGGTCTTCAAGCACGGGCAACGCTACGGGCTGATTCCTCGCACTCAGGAAGCAAACCCTATGCGATTCGTTCGCTGCAAGACGACCAGTGGATATGAAGCCATGATTCTGACTCCAAAGCAGGCATTTGATGTTCTCATGCACCTGCAAGAGCCAGAGCGCACATTGACCTTGCTAGCTTCTGCCACGGGTCTTCGCATCTCGGAATGCTTAGGCTTGCAGTGGAATGACGTGAGTTTCGAGCAATCGCAGATTCACGTTCGTCGCACTTGGACATGTGGCCAGGTGGGAGTGCCGAAGAGCAAAGCTTCGCACGCTCCCGTGCCGTTACATCCTTTGCTTGCAGAAGTCATGCGGACATGGAAGAACACGACCTCTTTCTCCCAACCCGGAGATTGGGTATTCGCGTCCTTCAGGTGCAAGGGGAAACAACCTCGGGTCGCCAACATGCTGGTCGAATCTCATCTTCGGCCAGCAGCGGTCAAAGCCGGAGTGTTGGTGAAAGGTGCCACGGTGCGATTCGGGTTCCACAACCTGAGACACAGTCTTGCCTCTTTCTTAGTACGAACGAAGACCGACCCGAAGACCGTGCAAGCTCTGCTACGACATTCGGACGTGAAAACAACTCTTCAACTTTATGCTCACAGCATCAGTGAAGACCGGATGGCAGCTCAAGGACAAATGCTTGAAGCCATCCTGCAATCGAGCAGCGAAGTGGTAAATTGAGCACATCGCCCCGAATCATGGGCTGACAATGGGCTGAGAGATTTTCGTGGGTTGGGCTTAAGTGCTTTGAAATGTGGTGGCCAGGGACGGAGTTGAACCGCCGACGCCAGCCTTTTCAGGGCTGCGCTCTACCACCTGAGCTACCTGGCCACGTTTTACCACTCCACTGCCGAACAGGTGCGAATTGTGGGCTACCGCCTAAGACTTAGGCCGAATTGCCGGTAATCGCGGGCAGTCAAATGCTGGGAGCGTGTGGAACAGCCCCGATTATAACAACCAAGTTGGATTCGCTCAATCCAAGGGACAGTGGTCAGCGATAAGTTCATTTCCACGTTCATACGCCAACGATTGGTCGGCGTCCGTTCGCCGAGTGTGTTGGCTGATAAACATTTTGTTCCTATGGAAATTGAGGGTGTGACCGAGAGCCGTGACCTTGAACAAAACCTGCAGATCATATTTCTCCGCGACACCCGCATCCGTTTTATGGGCAATCCATTCACAAGTTCAGCCCAACACCGCGGAGCCAGCCGACGCAATCAGCGTCCCGTTCAAAACGATGAAGGCGCACCGATTGGATGCGAACCAGTAAGGAATCTCGCGATAATCGTCGGCTTCGAATACAGCCAAGTCCGCGTCCTTCCCCGGCTCAATCGAGCCTTTCCGCTCGCCGAGCCGCAACGCCCAGGCGCCGTTGATGGTTGCGGCGGAAATTGCCTCAGCCGGCGACATCTTCATGTGGGTGCAGGCCAGCGACAGTACGAACGGCATGCTGGGCGTAGGCGATGAACCTGGGTTGTAGTCCGTGGCCAAAGCCACGGGCACGCCCGCGTCGATCAACTTTCGGGCGGGAGGAAACCCGTCCAGACCAAGAAAATAATTCGCTCCCGGCACTAGCGTCGCGACCGTGTCACGTCGTGCCAGCTCTCGAATGTCATCGTCGTTCACGTGATCCATGTGGTCAAATGACGCAGGATTGTAGCGCAACAGCGGCTGCAATCGAGTTTCGCTCAATTGGCAGACGTGCGCCCGCACGCCCAAGCCATGCTTTTCCGCAACCTCAAAGATTCTCGCGGTGTTCTCGGCGCTGAATGCTCCCCGCTCGGTGAACACATCCACAAAATGGGCGAGCTTCCGCTTTGCTGTCTGCGGGATCATTTTTTCGCAGACTTCATTCACGTACTCGTCCGCTTTGCCTTGGAACTCTTTGGGAACCACGTGGGCGCCGAGGAGCGTGGCTACTACTGTGCCCGGCCAGCGAGCGGCAGCGTCTCGAATGGCAGCCAAAGATTTGAGTTCGGACTCCACAGTGAGTCCGTAGCCCGATTTGGCCTCAATGGTTGTGGTGCCCTGTTCCGCCATTTCGCGCAGCGCTTGCAGCACCTTCTCGGCTAGCTGGCTCTTCCCTGCCTTGCGCACGCCTTCCACGCTCGATCGAATGCCGCCGCCCGCTTCCGCAATCTCTTCGTAGGTAGCGCCGCAAATACGTTTTTCGAAATCGACGAGGCGTGGAGCGATGAAGGCGGGATGAGTGTGGGAATCGACGAAACCCGGCAGGACAACTTGGCGTTCGCAGTCGATCTCGATGACCGACTTGCGATTCTTCTTGAGCCAGGAATCGCGCAAGGCATCTTTGCTCTTACCGACAGAAACTATCTTTCCGCCGAGGCAGAGCACGGCGGCGTCTTCAATGATGCCGAGTTCGCTGAGTTCCGGCCCGCGCCGTGGACCGGGATTGCCGGAAGGAGAGCGCAGCGTGAGCAACTGGCCGATGTTGATCAGTAGCAGAGCAGGCTGTTGCAGTTGTGGTTTTCTGGATCGGGTCAAGATATTAGTCTAGCAGTCGGATGTGGTTGAGCTGTCCAGTCCCGCCGAGCTTTTGCTCGACCGGGACCGGCGAGACGTCCGTCCTCCATCAACTCGAATTGGCCTACGACGGCATCGGCACCTTCACGCCCCTCTTCTTCGCAAACTCCTTCGCTTCGTCATACCCCGCGTCCACGTGCCGAATGACGCCCATCCCCGGATCGGTCGTCAGCACGCGCTCGATGCGCTTGGCCATCGCCTCGGTTCCGTCGGCAACCGTTACCTGCCCGGCATGCAGCGAGTAACCAATGCCCACGCCGCCGCCGTTGTGGATCGAAACCCATGACGCCCCCGCGGCAGTATTCAGTAAAGCGTTGAGCAGCGGCCAATCCGCTACGGCGTCGCTGCCGTCTTTCATGCTTTCGGTCTCGCGGAATGGAGACGCGACCGAACCGCAATCCAGATGGTCGCGTCCAATCACGATTGGCGCCTTGATCTTGCCTTTCTTCACCAGATCATTCATCGCCAGCCCGAACTGCGCGCGCTCGCCGTATCCGAGCCAGCAGATCCTCGCTGGCAGTCCTTGAAACTTGATGCGCTTGCGTGCCAGATCAATCCAACGCCGGAGAATCCGATTCTTCGGAAACAGCTCCAGCACCAACTCATCGGTGACGTGAATATCAGAAGCCTCGCCCGACAAAGCCACCCAGCGGAACGGTCCGCGGCCTTCGCAGAACAGAGGACGAATATAGGCGGGCACGAACCCCGGAAAGTCGTATGCGTTCTTCACTCCCCGCTGGAATGCGAACGTCCGAATATTATTCCCATAGTCGAAAGTGACCGCGCCCATCTTCTGCAATCGCAGCATGCCCTCGACGTGTCGCGCCATCGCGTCCAGCGACTTCTCCTGATAGCCCCGCGGATCGCGCTGGCGCATTTCCAGCGCCGCTTCCAGCGTCATGCCGTTGGGCACGTAGCCGTTCAGCGGATCGTGCGCCGAAGTCTGATCGGTGAGGATGTCCGGCACCACGCCGCGCTCCGCGAGTTCAGGAATCACGTCGGCGCAGTTCCCTACCAGCCCGACCGACACATTTTCTTTCTTGCGCACGGCGTTCTTCAGGATACGCAACGCCTCATCGAGCGTGGTCACCATGAAATCGCAGTAGCCGGTCTTGAGGCGTTTCTTGATGCGTTCGGGATCGACGTCAATGCCCAGGAAAGCCGCGCCGGTCATGGTGGCTGCCAGCGGCTGAGCCCCGCCCATGCCCCCCATGCCGCCACTCACGAGCAGCTTGCCGGCAAGATCTCCGGCGAAATGCTTTTCTCCTGCTGCGGAAAACGTCTCGAATGTGCCCTGCACAATTCCTTGGGAGCCGATGTAGATCCACGAGCCTGCGGTCATCTGTCCATACATCATCAAGCCCGCGCGCTCCAGTTCGTTGAACTTCTCCCAGTTGGACCAATGCCCGACCAGGTTCGAGTTCGCGATCAGTACGCGCGGCGCGTACTCGTGCGTCTTGAACACGCCCACCGGCTTGCCCGATTGCACCAGCAGAGTCTCATCGTTCTCCAGGCTCTTCAATGATGCAACGATCTCGTGGTAGGCCTCCCAACTGCGCGCCGCCCGGCCGGTTCCGCCGTAGACGACTAGATCGCGTGGGCGCTCGGCGACTTCTTCGTCGAGGTTGTTCATCAGCATGCGCATGGCCGCCTCCTGCTGCCAGCCTTTGCAGGAAATGGTTGTGCCCCGAGGCGCCCGAATCGGCGTGTATGTTGCGGCAGTGATTTCTGTTTCAACCGGCATGATTAGATGTTAGTGCTTTGGCAGGAAGTGTTCAAATGCGGGGGACGTTGCAAGCAACGTTTCTACCGTAGGGACGTGGCTTGCCACGTCTCATCACGTTGCCCATGCCGTCGACGGGCCAACACGAAGAGCGAACGCGTCGATACTCGACCATCCCCTACCACGTGTTGTAAGCCGTGCCGTCGCTGCCGACGGCGGTCGACCCGCTGTGTACATCGAAGATTCCGGGTTCCTGCTGGTCCACGGTCATGATCGTGTCGGTCTCTTCTTCCACTGTCCAAGTATCGTTGCGGCCGGTGATGGGGTCGTTCGGGATCTGTTTGAAGTAACCTCCCGTGACCAGGTCTTGCAGAGACTGAGGGGCTTTCTGCTTGTCCAGCGTGTATTGCGAAATCACGGAGCGAATCGAGAAAAGATTCTGCTTCAGCACCGACTCCCTGGCCCGCCAGATCGATTGGTTGTAAGCCGGCAGCGCGACGGAAACAAGGATCAGAATGACGCTGATGACGATCATCAGCTCAATCAATGTGAAGCCACGGCTGTGCTTTCTACTAGGTCTTGCCATTTACCAGTCCTTGTACTTAGTCCCGTCCAGCGCCGTGTCTTGCGATTTGGTAAACACGTCGAAAACATTCTGCTCGCCCCAGGAGTCGGAGTCCGGATCATCCTGCATGGAGCGCATTCCCCACTCGGTACTATTCGTCATCGGATCAATCGGAATCCGGCGTAGAAACTTTAATTTCTTCCCCTGCACATCCACGCCCTTCACCAGGGTGTCCATATCTGGAGGGTAGTTTTCCGAGCCCACCTTGGTTTGGAATGCGCCGCGGTCGGCGGCATCCTTGTAGCGATCAATGGCGTCACGCAGATCCCACAAATCTCGCCGCAGTTCGTGTTCCTTCTCGCGCTTAATGCTTACCCGCGCCAGCGGGATCGCCAGGCTGGTGAGGATCAACAGAATCGCCGTGGCCACGATCAACTCGATCAGCGTGAACCCGCGCATCTTTCGCATTGGGTCTTCTCTTGGAACGGTTAACCGCATATTCAAGATTATTGCGTCGTTAGCGGCCTCGCCCGCCGAGCAGGTCTTCAGCACGCAGCGTGCATTCCCGGCGGAGATTCTTATCGGTACCGGTTCTTCAGCTCGCGGCAGCGGCGGTCCAGAACTATTGAATCGTTACGGTCATCGCCGCGCCGGCCGCAGGCGCAGCTTGCATGCCTGGGTCGCGTACGCCTCCCCTTGCGATAGTCAGCGTTGACTGCCCGGCGGCTTTTGCCATCAACGTCAAAGTCACGACCGTACCCTGTCCGGAAATTCCGCCCGCGCCCGGGGGCCGCGTCGCCGTAATCTGCAAGGTTCCACTGGTGTCATCGTCGCGATGGACCAATGCCACTGCCTGGCCGTCCTGTGAAAGGAAGCTTCCGTTCGACACGTTCACCACCTGCAGCATTTTCGGATCGTAGCTGATCTGCAGCGGCACGGAAAACGCATTCTGGGCTCCTGCGAGCACAACATTCACCGCAAAAGTCGAGCCCGCCGCCTGGGTGACGCTGCCGGGATCGAAGCTGAAAGCAGCCGCACCGGGAGGCACGGTAATCGCGGTTGGAAACTGACTCGCCGGGGCACTAGCCGGCATCGACATGGTTTGCGGCTGCGCTGGAGACTGAGCCGAGGGAGCTTGACCGGGCGCCGCCGGCGGCGGTGCATTCTGATGGCTCACCCGCCGCAGTTCAATCGCGTTGGCTGTGCCTACGTCCAAAGCTTGCTGGTTCATGTCGCTGTATTCGTGACTGCGCACGATGTGAGGAATGAGGACGAAGACGGTCTCAGTTTCCGAGTGGTCGGTGGTGGACTGCCCGAAGAGATATTTCAAGATTGGAATCTGGGCCAATCCGGGAATGCCCGTCAGCGCCTTGGTCTGCGTCTCCTCCAACATGCCGCCGAGCAGGTTTACTTCCCCTTCCTTCAGGCGAACCTCATGCTCGATTTTCCGCTGTCCGATCACCGGCTGGCTGATGCCGCCGATGTTGGATGTGCCGGTGACCGAAGAGATATCCATCGTGATCTTTAGCGTCACTTCGCCATTGGCGTGCACCTTGGGCGTGATATCGATGTTCACGCCGACGTCCAGATACTGAAATTGTGTGTTGACCAATGGGTTGATGCCGACGCCCCCAATGCCGGGTTGGAAGGACCCAGTCGCCACCGGTACGCGGTCGCCGATCTTGAGCGAAGCTTTTTGCCCATCCACGGCCCGAATCTGCGGCTTCTGAATGAGCTTGGTGCTGGTGTCACTGAACAGCGCGGTGGCCGTGGCCTGCGGAATGGTGATGGTGAAGTTAGTCGCGTTCAGGCCGTTAATCTGGTTGAGGTTGATCTGATTGGGCGTACCAGTCGTCTGATTAGTCGTTCCCGGGGTTACCGTGCCTGGAGTGGTCGTGGTGGTGGTCGAGGACGTGAGGTTGCTCTGTAAGGCCACTGTCGCGCTCGTGGGTGGACTGATGCCTAAGGTGCGGGACTTGTCACGATTAATCTGCAGCACCGCGACATCCACGATGACTTCGGGCTTGGCCTTATCCAGATCGCCGATCAATTTCTGCGCCAGCGCGATCTGGTCGGGGGTCCCGCGTACCACGATTGCACCCTGCGAAGGCAAGGGCTGAATACGGGAGATTTCCAGGATCTGCCGCATGGCGTTCACCACGTCCTGCAGTTCCGTCGGCTGAGAAAGGTTCGCCAGATAGAAAGTCTTGATGACACTTTGCTCGAGATCCTTGCGCTTGGCGGGATTGTCGGAAGCGACGAAAATCGTGTTCGGCGTCACCGGCCGCCAGAAGGTTTTTGATTCCAGCGCGATAATCTCCAGCGCTTCCTCGAGCGACACATTATTCAGCTCAATCTTGATGCGGCGCGAAGTGTAGTCGGGATCGAACAGCACATTGATCCCCGCCAACTTGCCCACCGTCTCGTAAATGACCTTCGAATCTTCCGTGATCTTAAGGTTAATCGGAACATTCGAGATGGTAGCCAACTCCACTGGGCCGGCTGCCTCATCCAGCCGCTTTTGCACGCCACTTGGAGCAGGGGCTGCCGACCTCGGCCCTGCGGACTTGGCCGCATCGATCATCTGCTTGGTGTGCTGGAGTTCCTGCTGGGCGATGGAACTGGACGGGTCCATCTCGACCGCTTTCTGGAACTCGGCTAGGGCGGTGTCCAGTTGGCCGGCCTCGCGCAGCAACTGTCCGCGGTGCACATGGGAAGCCCCGGCAAGGAAACGCAGCCGCTCAAACGCAGCCCGGTAGGAAAGATCTCCAGGCTTGAGATCGTAAGCCTCCTTATAGTAGTCGTAGGCTTGCTCGTAATTCTGTCGAGCCTCCGCGTCCTTCCCCTTGTTATATAAGGACTTGGCCTTGTCTGCCGCGATGGCTAGGGTTACGGCCAGGACCAGCAGAACCATAGCCGCCGAGCGGATCAAGCGTTTCATCAAAATTCCTCGTACACAGTTTTCTCCCGCCGGTCGGCCAGGACCTCGGGGTGAAACTTTCAATTTTTGCCGAAGATAGCGTAGCTGCGCGATTATAGCATCGCCTCGGAGCGTTCCGAAGTGACTGCTGTGGTGGTAGTTACACTCTTTAGTCCTAGTACTGAAGGTGCAATGTTCCCCGCCTTCCCCAATTCGCTCCATCGCGCACCTGAGACGTAGCAAGCTACGTCTCTACAGTGGCACTGTAGAAACGTTGCTTGCAACGTCTCCGTTTGCTCAAGACCTGATCCCATAAGGACATGGCTGGAGTGATCGATCACCCTTCACGTCGATAGCCCACCCGCCTCGACGCCGCTCCGCTCCAATGAGATAAGCTAGTAAAAACCATGCCGCGCCAGCCTGCACAACCAACCCGGCCGAATCCGGAGAAAAATCCCCGCCGCGATCCCACGGCCGCAGGGCAGCGCGACGCCTCCGTTAATAGGATCGCGTCACATAACTACTTCTTGCTGGAAAAATTTGAGGCCGGCGTCGCGCTGACCGGGACAGAGGCCAAATCGGTCCGGGCGGGCCGCACCAACCTCAAAGACGCTTACGGCCTCATCAAAGACGGCGAACTCTGGCTGCTGAATTGCCACATCGGCCCCTACGAGCACGGTAACATCTTCAATCACGCCCCCCTGCGCACACGCAAGCTGTTGGTACATAAAGAAGAGATCCGCAAGCTCATCGGCAAGACGCAACAGCGTGGACTCACGCTGATCCCCACCCGGATGTATTTCAAGAACGGTAGAGTGAAAGTTGAGATAGCGTTAGCAAAAGGCAAGCAACTGTGGGACAAGCGTGAAACCGAACGCCGCAAAACCGCAGACAAGGAAGCCAGAGAAGCGGTCGCGAGATCGCGAAAGAGCTAGCCATGACCGCGCGTCTTCGTGATTGGTTCCGGGATCCTTTGTTTCTACTCGCCTTGACTGCGGGCTTGGCCGGATTCGTCGTCCAGTCTGGGGAACTAGGCTCCGCCGACACCATGCATCGCCTTCAGACCGCTCATTCCTTCTGGACTTCGGAACCGCCGGTGTTTCCTCAGGAGTATCCCGAATTCGGTGCGCATGGCCGGGGAGGCAAACTGTACGACTGGTATGGTGTGGGTCAGCCGCTGCTCATGTTGCCGGCGGATATCGCGGGAACCTATATCGAGCGGCTACCAGTTTTCGCGGACTACAGCGGCAATGACCCGAGTGTGCGCAACATCGTGGTCAGCTACAGCACCAGCATTTTGATCAGCGTTTTAACGGCCCTAGTCTGCTTCCGCTTCCTCCGCCAGTTGAGGTTCAACACCAGCCAGGCGGTGGCCGGCGTGCTGGCGCTGCTGTTCTGCACCACTCACCTGCACTACACCCAGAACGTGATGGAGAACAACTACATCCTGCTTCTGAGTTTGGCCGGCTTCGCATTTCAGTACGACTGGCTGCGCACTGGCAGCCGCCGCGCGCTGCTCATCGGCTCGGCCGCCCTCGGACTCAACCTGCTGACCCGCTTGACCACTGGCTTGGACCTCCTGGCCGCAGCATCCTTTCTATTCCTCGTGTTGTGGTTCGAACCGGTGCGCGGCCGGGCGTTGTGGGAGCGGTTTGTTGTGTATGTGAAGACTGCCCTGCCGGTCTATGCGGTCTTTCTGTTCATCGACCGCCTTTACCAGTACTACCGCTTCGGATCGTTCTTTAACACCTACGTGCATTTTTTCACCGTGGAGCACCGCCTTCTGGATCCATCCTTGCCCTTGAACTATCCGTTCGAGACTCCGTTCCGCGTGGGCTTTCTTGGTGCGCTCCTTACCCCGGAAAAGTCCGTCTTCCTTTTCGATCCTCTGCTGGTGGTCACAGTGGTGATTGCCGCGCTAGCTTGGAAGCGCTTCCGTCCGGAAATCAGGGCGTACCTAATCGCCGCATTCCTGCTGCTTTTGGCGTACATCAGCTTCTACGCGAGGTACACGGTCTGGAGTGGTGATTTCGCCTGGGGCGACCGCTACGTCTCCACCACGGCGGAACTGGTGGCATTTATCTCAGTGCCGCTGCTGTTGCGTCATCGCGCGGACCTAGGGAAGTTCCTCTGGACGACGGGAGTGGCGTTGATCGCGGTCAGCGCTCTGGTCCAGGTGGCATCGCTCGCCTTTTGGTTGCCGCTGGAGATTTATCAGATGGAGACGCTGGGTCACCCGACTTTTGTGATCGCCCTTCGCTTTAGAAACATTGTCGGGTTTGCGTTGGGGAAGATGGATTCGTGGGGACTCAACAATCACGCCATGACCGAGGACCCATGGGACTATGTTCACATCACGACCTGGAATTTTCTGCCGTTTGTACTGCGAAGAGTCGGAGAAGCTCCAGGTTGGGTGGTGAGGGTTTGCTTGTCGCTCTGGATCGCCGGAGTTGCAGCCCTGACCTGCGTTCTGTGGCGGCTCCGCGAAGTTCTGAGCACAAGTGAGTTCGACACCCACGCCGACGCAAGCAGTGCAGCGACCGCCTCGCGCTCATAGCATCAAAGATGGATAGTTAGTCACTTTGAATTTTGCCTCGGAGTCCACCCGCGTGGGGGCGTGCGTCGGCTTGTTGGGCGGGGGACTCGGTGCGGGTCTTATGGAACTGGTAACAAAGCAGGCTGCAGCGGGTTTGCGGGGTGTGGTTTGGCTCGTGGCGATCCTTAATCTGGCATATTTCGGGATCGAGTTTGCTGTGGCGCACGCTATCGGATCGGTGTCACTCTTCGCCGACAGCATCGACTTTCTCGAAGACGCCTCGGTCAACTTCCTGATCCTTGTCGCGCTGGGGTGGAGCGCGACCCGGCGCGCGCGCGTGGGAATGACGCTCGCCGGTCTCCTTCTCGTTCCGGGGTTAGCCACTCTCTGGACCGCTTGGCAGAAGTTCTCCGTGCCGGTGCCGCCCGCTTCGTTACCACTGTCACTCACGGGTGCCGGTGCGCTCGCGGTGAACCTGTTGTGTGCGCTCGCCCTGACCCGTTATCGCCAGCACGCAGGCAGCCTGACCCGCGCAGCGTTCCTCTCGGCCCGCAATGACGCATTGGCCAACGTCGCGATTATCGGCGCGGGGCTAATCACGGTTTACGTCCGATCAGCATGGCCAGACCTGACTGTGGGGCTGGGGATTGCACTGATGAACGCGGGCGCCGCGAGGGAGATCTATACGATGGCGCGGGCGGAACACCGCGCAGCCCTTCCATGACACTTTCTTTGAGCAGACGCAGGCTGCCGCCGACGGCGAGCGGGTAGTCGAGGCGATGGGCCTAGCGGTGGTGTGTTCTCGCCGGGCCAGATTCAAACTGATCCACTACCCAAAGATGCACGCCGTAGACAAGATGCACGCCGGAGAATACCCTTCCTGAATCTTTAACTCGGAAGATCGCCAACGATGAGCGTCGCAACCGTAAACCCATCGCCACAGCTACAACCACCACCAGCACTGCGCGCGATCTCCATTGCCGGAGTGTTATTGTTCATGGCCGGGGCGTTGTTGCCACTCTTTCTCTCTGGCCATGCTTGGATTGCGGCCCTGCGCTGGACTGGCCTGATTGCCATCGCGGCAACCGGACTGTGGCGGCAATCGCTCACTCGTTGGATTTTCTTTGCCATGCTGCTGGGCGGAGAGATTGGACTAGACCGTCCGCAATTCGCCGAACACTTGCGGGTGTTAAGTGAAATCTTCTTGCGGCTCATCAAGGTAATCGTCGCTCCGCTCATCTTCGGAACGCTTGTGACGGGTATTTCCGGACACGGCAATCTACGCAGCGTTGGCCGAATTGGCCTGAAGAGCCTGATTTACTTTGAAGTCGTCACAACCCTGGCGCTGCTGCTTGGCATAGCAGCCATTAACCTCAGCCGCGCGGGAGAGGGGCTCGCAATTTCGCAGACTGCCACTGTGGCCCCACTGCAGACCACTGCTCCACTTCATTGGGATGACTTCCTTCTGCATATCTTCCCCGAGAATATTGCGAAGTCAGTTGCTGAGAATCAAATTCTTCAGGTTGCCGTTTTTGCAATACTTTTCGGGATCGCGCTGGCGCGATTGCCCGAGGCCAAGCGCGCTCCGATGCTGAAGTTGTGCGAATCACTCACGGCAACCATGTTCTCCCTCACCAATCTGGTAATGTACTTCGCGCCAGTCGGTGTCGGAGCCGCCATGGCCTACACGGTCGGGCACATGGGAATCGGCGTCTTGCTGCCCCTGGGGAAATTGCTGCTCACGGGATATTGCGCGTTGATCGCGTTCTTGCTGTTGATCCTGTTACCGATCGCACGCATGGCGCGGCTGCCCCTAGGCCGATTCGTCAAGGCCGTGGCCGAGCCTGCTACCATCGCATTCGCCACCAGCACCTCCGAAGCGGCCCTGCCCCGCGCCATGGAAGCGATGGAGGCATTCGGCGTGCCCCGCCGCATTGTCGCCTTCGTGATTCCCGCCGGTTACAGCTTCAACATGGACGGCTCAACCCTCTACCTCGCACTCGCCTCGATTTTTGTTGCGCAAGCTGCCGGAATCCACATGGGCTGGTCCGGGCAACTATTGATGGTGTTCACCCTCATGCTCACGAGCAAGGGACTGGCTGGCGTACCGCGCGCGGTGATCGTGGTATTGCTGGCTACCGCAGCCACGTTCCATCTGCCGACGGAACCGATTTTTATCATCCTTGGCATCGACGCGCTCATGGACATGGCGCGCACCTCGGTCAACGTCATCGGCAATTGCCTGGCCTGTGCGGTCATCGCGCGATGGGAAGGCGAACTGGATGAGAATCCGGCGATCCCGGCAGTTCCATGAGCCGCGGCCTTTCAGCGATTCATATTGCAGGCAAGTCGGAACTGTCGAAGATACCGTGCTACACTGTCGCCGTTTTCCAGAAGGAGCACACCGTGCGCAGACTTTTCGCTTCGATTCTTTACCGAGCCATCTTAATGACGACTCTCGCCGGGGCTGTCTTGCCGGCGATCGCGCAGGTTCAATTGACCCTATCGCCTGACCTGCGCCAAAAGATTGATCATGCTGCCAGCGACGTATTGGCCAAGACGGGCGTCCCCAGCGCGTCGGTCGCGATCGTGAAGGACGGTCAGATCAGTTATCTGCAAGCTTATGGCGATGCGCGCCTCGAGCCACGAACGGCTGCGCGTCCAGAGATGCGCTACAGCATCGGATCGATCAGTAAGCAGTTCACCGCGACGGCGATCCTGCTGCTCCAGGAACAGGGCAAGCTCTCGCTTGATGACAAGGTCGCGAAATTCATTCCCGACCTGACCCGGGCCAACGAAGTCACCATCCGGCAGTTGCTTTCGCATACTTCCGGATACCAGGATTACTGGCCGCAGGATTATGTCCCGCCTTTCATGTTGCAGGCGATCACGGCCAACAGAATATTGGACCTGTGGGCGCGCAAGCCGCTGGATTTTGATCCTGGAACCAAGTGGCAGTACAGCAACACCAATTTCGTGATTGCCGGCGTAATTGTCGAGAAAGCAAGCGGGATGCCCCTGCTCGACTTTCTTCACCAGAAAATATTCGATCCGCTGGGCATGAAGAGCGTCACCAACACCGACCAGGAAAAACTAGGAGCCTCCGATCCAACCGGCTACATGCGATATGCGCTCGGCCCGCTGCGTCCGTCTCCGAAAGAGGGCCGAGGATGGCTTTTTGCCGCCGGCGAGCTCGCCATGACAGCCTCCGATCTGGCCAGGTGGGATCTCTCGATCATCGATCAGAAGGTGCTGAAGCCGTCGTCCTACAAGGAATTTGAAACCGAAGTCCTGCTCAAGAATGGCGTTGGCACGGAGTACGGACTTGGCGTTGACGTTACGTCGGAGTCGGGACGCCGTGTGCTGAAACATGGCGGGGAGGTGTCGGGCTTCACTTCGCAGAACACCGTGTTCCCCGATGAACACGTCGCCGTTGTCGTACTCACGAATCAGGATGCCGTCGGAGCGCCCGGACAAATCGCCCGCGACATCGCGCCCTTGCTGTTTGCCGTCGACGATCCCGAAACCACCAGAAAACTGGAGCAGGCCAGGAAAATTCTTGCTGGTCTACAGCAGGGCACCATTGATCGTTCCCTGTTGACCGATAACGCGAACAGCTACTTCAGCGAACCGGCATTGAAAGATTTCGCCAGCGGTCTGGCAGCGCTTGGAACAGCACAGGAGTTCACCCAAACCCGGCAACAACCTCGCGGCGGCATGTTACTTCGCGTCTATCGAGTGAAGTTCCCGCAGAAGACTCTGCAGGTGTGGACCTACGAAATGCCTGATGGAAAGCTGGAACAATATCAGGTGGCGACGGTCGAATAATTCTGAGGCAGTCCGCGTGGTTTACGTGAGTGACCGAACCGCCATCGGATAGTCCGCCTGTCCTTATACCGATTTGGCACCTCACTGCACCCTGAGCATGGCTGTGGTGGAATGCTTTAAGGTTCCCGTCGCGTCAGTGCCATTGACGGTGATGGTGTACGTTCCTTGGGGAGTGCCGCTGCTGCCGCCACTAGTACTGCTGCCACCGCAGGCGGCCTGGAAAACCAGGCCGGCGCATACCATGCAAGCTAGGACCACCGCCGCAATTTTTCCTTTGCTGTTTTGTCCCGAGCCGAAGCCAACACCCGTCGCAACCAGCCCAACCAGCGGCAACCAGACTGCATAAAACGGCCCAGAACCAGCGCTGGAGGTCAAAGCGCCTGGGGTTGGTCCCGTCGTGCTTACGGTCAGCGTGGCCGGGGTTCCTGGAGGTGTGGAGCTGGGGCTGATCGAGCATGCCGGGGCCAGCGCGGGCATCGGCTGCACCGAACAGGAGAGAGCGACGGCGCCGCTGAACCCGCTTTGTGCGGTCACATTCACCGTGGAGGTGGACGAAGCGCCGGGGCTTACCGTACCCGGCGTGAGCGCGGAAGCGGAGAGCGAGAAGTCCACGAGGAACGTCGCGAATACGACCTGGGCCGAACTGGTGGTGGTTAGGTTGCAGGGGCCTGTGCCGGGGCAGGAGGAGGGTCCGTTCCAGCCCGAGAAGCTGGAACCGGCCGCGGCTGTGGCCGTGAGTGTGACCGCCGTCCCGGAGAACAAGAATGCCGAGCATGAGCTTGGGCAATCGATGACCGGAGGGTTGCCCTTCACGGTCCCGCTACCCTTGCCCGCAGGTGCTACGGTCAGAGGGAAATTCGCGAGGCCAGTTGGCTTGAGGCTAAACACCGTTCCCGCACCGTAAAAGCCCCCGAACTCCGTGGTACCGTAGAGGACTGTACCCGACGCGTCTAGAACCAAACTCCCTACGGGATTTGACCTGTCGAGTCCCCCACCAGTGAAGTGGAACAGCACCGTCTCCGCTCCGTTTGTATCATTCATGCTGAACATCAGTGCGCCACTGCCGGCGCGGCTGGCGAACTCCGTGGTACCGTAGAGATTGCCCGCTGTATCCCGGACCAAGCCAGCGACGGGGAAATCCCCGCCCGCAGTGAAGTTGTACGGCGTCTCCATTCCGACCGGATCCAGCTTGAAAACCAGGCCACAGCCTACCTTGTTGTTTTGGCCGCCCACACAATTTAAGGCGCCCCCGGAGGACGCGGTGCCGTAGAGATTGCCCGCCGGGTCCAGGACCACACCGGCATAGGGATTTCCCCCGTCCGCTTTCCCACTGAAGCCGTACAGTACACTGTAGGTGCTGCCGGCCGTATCCACCTTGAACACCGTTCCGGCTGCGGAAGCACCGCCGCCCTCCGTGGTGCCGTAGAGGTTGCCTGACGCGTCCAGAACCAAACCCGCCAGGGGACCTGCCCCGTCCGGTGACCCGGTGAAGCCGTGTAGCACGGTCTCCACGCCGGTCGTATCCAGCTTGAACACCACGCCAAATCCCGAAGGTCCTCCGAACGCCGTGGTGCCGTAGAGGTTGCCCGTTGCCGGGTCCCGAACCAAGCCGGCTTGGGGGCTAAACCCGTCCGCTTTCCCACTGAAGCTGTACAACACCGTCTCCTTGCCCGTCGTATCCAAATTGAACACCGTTCCGCTGTTGGAAGTGCCGCCAGCAGAAGTCGTGCCGTAGAGGATGCCCGTTACTGCGTCCAGAACCAAACCCGCTAGGGGACCTGCCCCGTCCGCAAGCCCGGTGAAGCTGTACAGCACGGTCTCTTTGCCGGAGGGATCCAGCTTGAAAACCACTCCGCACCCTTGAAGGATCTTGCAGGTTCCACCGATGACTCCGCCCCCGGAAGTCGTGCCATAGAAGTTGCCCGCCGTGTCCTCAACCAAACCTGCTAAGGGATTTCCCCCGGCCGTCCCGCCAGTGAATTGGTAAAGCAGAGTGAAAGTCTGCGCTTGCGCCGACCGGGTCGCCACTACCGCCGGCAGCAGCACGGCCGCTAACGTCAATGCGATACTTGTCGCTCGCCGGCGTAGGCCTGAAATCCAGCACGAATGTTGCAGTGTGCTCGTCATAGAGTTCTCCCCGGCAATGCCGCACCGGTTTCCCATGCATCCGTTTGTTTCGAACCCATCCAACAACCTTCCAGACGTGCACAATACGAATCAGGGCGCGTGCTGTTTTGTCCCCTTTCCTGTCGCCCGAAGGACTGTTTCCAAAGCCTCCTTCGAAAGCCACGGCATTATGCGCTGGCAGCCGTCGATTGTCACGAGAATTGTCAAGCCTCTGCCTCCTTGTATTCTAACTAAGAAAGGGGGATTGGCGGGCACACTGTACCGGAAGCAGCAGGGGTAGCGAGTGAGATTTTGTTAGCCGGTCTCGAAAATCGAGTCAAACAGATTGGCTTCACACTCCCATCGAGACGCGGCTGATGGGCGCAGGTCGAGCAGCTGGGGATCGATTCGCTGCATTGGTGTCTAGAGTCCCCAGAGGTCTTTTTGTGCGTCACCTTCCAGCCCAACCTGTTGTTCGGCGCCGGAACCGAGCGGCCTGGTCCAAATGACACGAAACTCTGCCTTGTGTTTCCGGTACTGAATTACGATCAGGCTCCCAACTTCGAGTTGGCGACGGACCGAACCCAGCCGAACTCCGGTCCGGCTGACGTCGAGAGTATGGACGAGTTCAGAATAGGAATCGCCGGAAATGTCGTTGCCGGAAATTCTTACGGGCAACACTGCCCTGGATCGGTCTAGACGCCGTCGATTGCCCACCGAAGATTCTGCGTGTTCTGCTACAGCTGCCAGAGCTTTATCAGGAGAATTCAAATGCCACTTCCTTTTAGGAGGGGAGTGAACTTGTTACTGACTATCTGGATCTTCAGCCATTCAGGGGGTTTGCGCCATAGCACAGAGGTGTTGGAATCATCCTTCGTAAGTGTTATGCCTCCGCACGCAAGGCGAATCGCTCTCTGCCGGGCCAGGTGACTCCGGTAATCACCCTCCGGTTACGGTCGTGAACCCTAAGCCCCCGAACGGGCCATTGCTGGATGACGCTCCAGGGCGCATTCTGGTGCCAGTAGTCAACAAGTCCCGAAAGGGCGTGTAGGCGCGAGCGTCCCTCTCGTGCCCGGCGCGACAAATCCCGAAAGGGTTGGAGGGTTAAAACATGACTAACTTGCTTCGCAGACTATGGTCAGAGGAAGAGGGCCAGGACATTGCCGAGTATGCCGTGATGCTGGCGGTGATTCTGGTGATCGTGGTGGGAACGGTTCGCTTGATCGGCGGCAACGCGAATAACGTGTTTTCCAGCGTATCGAGTTCCATCGGTAGCTAAGTTTCCGGTGTGCGTGAGGTTTGACGGGAGCAACATCGCGATGATTTCATTATCAGCGAGCCTGCGTCCGAGAGCCGGGCTGCCTCACCCGGCCTAAGCTTCGGCGGCGGTGGTGAGGGCGGTTATGGCGTCGTCCAAAGTGGGAAAAATCAGAAAGAGCGGTTCCACTTTGGTAGTTTCAAACAACTTCAACACCCGCTCGTTGACCCCGCTCAATGCGATCCGTCGGGTTGCTTTCTGGCGCGTAACACAGGCGCTGACCAGCGATCCCAGTCCCGAGGAATCGATATAGGGAACGTCGCTCAGGTCAAGAATGACAGTTGGGACATTTTCTTCCCGCCGGATCGCGTTCTGAAACGAAGCCAAATTCTCTACCGTGAGCGGCCCACTTAAGCAGAGCACGCGCGGCCCGTCCTGTGCGCTCAATCGCTCAATCGTCAATGGCTCCGTTGGCACC
Source organism: Terriglobales bacterium (assembly GCA_035601775.1). Lineage (GTDB taxonomy): Bacteria > Acidobacteriota > Terriglobia > Terriglobales > Acidobacteriaceae > JABDBE01. The sequence continues at coordinate 30,824 of DATNNO010000028.1, forward strand.
GGGAGATTGTATGGCGGCGGAGAGCGGTAAGCAAGCAACCCGTCCGCAGGTTTAGGCGCGAGCGTCCTCGCTCGTGCTCCGTTACACAGTCCCCGAAGGTATACGACCAATCGCCCACTCGGCGATGGGGCAAACCTATCAGGCACCGGTCGTTCGGGTGAACGCAGGATGGTTTCGCCCTCAAGCTTTTGGCAACCCTGCCGATCTGCAATCTGTAAGTGATCAACAGGTCGTAGTGCCGTTGCTGGCCGTTCTCCCCTGACGGCTTGAGGGGTTTCTGCTGCTTGAAATTGTTCAGGTGCGAAAGGATGGAGGTCTCCACGGCTGAAAAGCCATCCACGGTTCGCAGTTCCCTTCTCTCCTCTGCTGACTCCTTCGAGGCGGGAACGGTAGCCCGCCAGTGCTCCCAAACTGCGCTGTGCAATCGGCTGGCGTGTCCTCAGTGTGGCATCTCGACTGCTGATTCGGGCGAGACCAGCACAAAGTTGCGCGTGTTGCTGGTGGAGGACAATCCGTCCGACGTTGAACTGGTGTTGCTCACCCTGCGCAAGGATGGGTTCGAAGTCTCTAGCGACGTGGTTCAAACCGCCGAGGAGTTTGCCGCGCGAATTCAGAGGGCCAATTACGACCTCATCCTTGCCGATTACAACCTGCCGCAATGGAGAGGGATGGAGGCGCTCGACATTCTTTGCCGTGAAAACCTGGATGTGCCGTTGATCGTGGTGACCGGCTACCTGGGCGAGGAGAAGGCGGTCGAGTGCATCAAGCAAGGCGCGACCGATTGTGTTTTGAAGGACCACTTAGCCCGGCTGCCGCCCTCGGTACGCAGGGCTTTGCAGGAAAAGCGGCTTCGGGACCAACGCCGCCAGTCTGAAAAAGCGCTGGCGACCAAGGTCACGGAACTGGCCCGCTCCAACGCGGAGCTAGAGCAGTTTGCTTATGTAGCCTCGCATGACTTGCAGGAACCATTGCGCATGATTGCCAACTACACCCAGCTGCTGGCGGAACGATATCGCGGCAAGCTGGACGAACAGGCCGACAAATATATCGGTTACGCGGTGGATGGCGCGGTGCGTATGCAGGCTCTGATTCAGGACCTGCTGAAATTTTCCCGGGCCGGCAAAGCGGAGATTGAACTCCGGACAACCGAGTGCCGCGCGGTGGTGGAACAAGCGGTGAAGAACCTGCAGGCCTCAGTAGAGGAGAGCGGCGCGGTAGTGAATTGGAACGGCTTGCCCGCGGTCATGGCCGACCCCTCACAGCTCACGCAGGTATTTCAGAACCTGATCGCAAATGCCATCAAGTTTCATGGAGCCGAAAAGCCCGTGATTCAAATCGACGCAGAAAAGAAAGACCACGAGTGGGTGCTCACGGTTTCCGACAACGGCATCGGCATCCCAGTGGAGAGCCGGCAAGACATCTTTGTTATCTTTCGGCGCCTGCATACTCGTACCGAATATGCGGGCAATGGGATCGGCCTGGCGATCTGCAAGAAAATCATCGAACGGCATGGCGGAAAGATCTGGATCGAAGCTCAAACAAAACCCGGCTGTCGCTTCAGATTTACCCTGCCCACCGAACCTCCCTCCAAGGCAGCCCAGGAAGCACAAGCATGAGAACAACCGAGATTCTCCTGGTAGACGACAATCCCGCGGATACTGACTTGACCAGCGAAGTACTGGCGCGCAATGCCTGTCCAAGTCGCATCCACTCCGTGACCGACGGCGCGGAGGCGATCGCATTTCTGCGCCGGGAAGGAAAGTATGCCAGTGTACTTCTTCCCGACTTCGTGATCCTTGACCTAAGTCTGCCCAAGAAGGACGGCCGCGCCGTGCTGGCCGATGTCAAAGCCGACCCGGTCCTGCGGAAGATTCCGATTGCGATCTTCAGCACGTCAGAGGCGCGGCAAGACATTGTGCGCAGCTATGAACTGGGAGCGAACTGCTATGTGAGCAAGCCCGGCAACCTGCGGGACTTCATCTCCGCCGTGACTTCAATCGGCGAATTTTGGTTTGGTTTGGCGCGTCTGCCGCGCGAGGAGGAACGATGAATAACGGTCGTACCCATGTTTTGCTGATCGAAGACAATCCCGGGGACGCCGACCTGGTTCGCCTGCGGCTGGTCGAGGGCGACTCCGCAGTCGACATAAGCTGTGTGGACCGGCTTGCAGATGGGCTCGCGTCCATGGCCAAGCAACCGCCTTCGGTCGTGTTGCTGGACTTGAATCTCCCCGACAGTCACGGGGCGGACACATTCCGCAAAGTACTCGAGAAGGCGCCCGGCGTGCCCGTGGTGATCCTCTCCGGCCAGGATGACGAGGTACTGGCCATGAAGGCGCTGCATCAGGGTGTGCAGGATTACCTGGTGAAAGGCGATATCACTAGCAGCCATTTGGAACGCGCCATGCGCTATGCCATGGAACGGCAGGCCCTGATTCGTTCTCTCGAGATGAGCCGTCACCAGCAACTGGAGTTCAAGAATCAATTTTTGTCTCACGTTTCGCACGAACTGCGGACGCCTCTGACCTGCATTTATCAATTCGTCACCATCCTGCTGGACGGCTTGGCGGGCGACATCAACCCCGAGCAGCGCTACCACCTGGGAACCGTGCTGAACAGCGTGCACCAGTTGCGGGCCATGATTCGCGATCTGCTGGAGGCAACCCGGGCCGAGTCCGGGAAAATCCGTATCGAACCACGCTGCATCAACATCGGCGATCTCATCCAGCAGGCTGTATCCATGATGGCCGCCACCGCCAAGGAAAAACAGGTTGGTCTGGAAGTTGGATTGGACACCAGAATTCCGTTTGTGTACGCCGATCCCGATCGCGTCCTGCAGGTGCTCATCAACCTCATCGACAATGGCATCAAGTTCACGGCGCCCGAGGGGTCGGTGCTGGTGAAAGCCTGCATGGCGGAAGCCGACCCGAACATGGTTTACCTTTCCGTGGCGGACACTGGCCGCGGCATCGGTCCGGAAGCCAAAGCCCTGATCTTTGAACGCTTGTACCAGGACCCAAATTCAGTTGATAACAACCGCGCCGGGCTGGGCCTGGGACTGTTCATCGCAAAGCAATTGGTCGAACTCCACGGCGGACGAATCTGGGTGGCGAGCGAAATCGGAAATGGCAGCACATTTTCATTCACCTTGCCTCTATATTCGCTGGCGAAACTCCTCTTTCCAGTCATCACCTACCAGGGCCGGCTGCGGGATGCCATCGTTCTGGTCAGGGTTGAACTGACGCCGCTTTCGAATCCCCCGCGCGCCAACTGGAAAGATATCTGCCAACAGTCTCTGGACACGCTTCGCCGCTGCGTTTATCTCGATAAGGATCTAGTCCTTCCGGTTATGGGAAATACCGGGACCAGCGAGACGTTTTTCGTAGCCGCATCGACCGACCTGGAGCGGGCGGAGATCATGATGAAGCGCATTCGGGAGCAACTGGAGGCTGGCGCAGGTTTCAAAGCTGCCAGCGTATTGAAAGTGTCGGCGACTGCCGTGCCGCTGCCTTCCCGCGAGGACGGCAAACCACTCGAAGATCTGGTGCAAGCGGTTGCGGATCGGGTTACCGAAATGGGCGTCTTGGCGCTTGCGTCGAAACCGGTTTCCGAAAGCGCAAACGGACATACAAGTGCAGTCAAGAATTAGACGGAATCAAATTAGACCGAACCAACATTAGACGGAACCAATGGAGGACTCAAATGGACAAGCCGAAAATTCTGATCATCGATGATGACCCTGACCTGCGACGGGCGCTGAAAATACGTCTGCGGGCCAACCACTACGACACGGTGCAGGCTGCGGATGGCTACTCCGCGATTGCAGTGGCGCAGAAGGAGCAGCCGAATCTAATCATTCTCGACCTCGGCCTGCCCGCCGGGGACGGCTTCGTGGTTCTAGATCGGCTGCAGAAAAGCGATGCTCTGTCGAGCATTCCCGTGATTGTCTTGACCGCCCGCGATCCGCAATCCAACGAGCAAAAAACGTTGCAGTCGGGGGCAACGGCTTTCTTCCAGAAGCCCGCGGACAATAACGAGTTGCTGGATGTGATTCGCGCGACCCTGCCGAATACATGGCCGGGAACGGCTTTGCCCTCGTAGGCGAGACGCCGGGGCTGCGAAGAGTCCGGGGCTGGAAGCGGGTCGGCGAGCGTGTTTGGCTTGGGGACGGGCGAGGACGCCCGTGTTCTATCGGCTATGGTGGTTCGCACGCACCCTAAGTAACCTGCCTCTTTCCTGATGACTTTGGCGGTCCTGCCGATTATTCCCAGTGAGGCGAAGCCGGGATCGTGAAATTCTCCAAACAACTCGATGCACCGATCGAAGCCAACCTTCGGCGCTGGGTCACAACCGGTTTCATCGTGGCTGCGATCCTTACAGTCTTCATGGGCTTTTTGTCCTGGCGCAACGCCCGGCTGGCGGCGGATGATGCCGACTGGGTGGCCCACACCTATGCCGTGGGGGACGGACTCGAGCTTACATCCAAACATGTAATCGAAGTGGAAACCAGCGCGCAAACATTTGCCTTGACCGGGCAGGACGCGTTGCTTACGCATTACGAAACTGCAAGGAGCTTTATCGCGCAGGACGTGGACGCGCTGCGCCATTTGACGGCGGACAATCCCAATCAGCAGCGACGGCTGGACGTGCTCGAGCCGCAGGTCCGCGCCGCGCTCGAATTCGCCGGGGGCATAGTCGCCAAACGCCGGCAGCTGCGGGCATTTCCTGACGCTCGCGAGATTCTAGAGACTGAGAGGCTCATGAACGCAGTGAGCGCTACGGGCCAAGGGATGCAGGCTGACGAGATGCAACTGTTAATCCAGCGCACCCAAAGAACCAAGGCGGCACGGCGGTTGACGAATTTCATGATTGTCGCAGGCATTTTCGTTGGGGCGGGCTTGTTGGCACTAGCCAAGCTCGCGGTCAACCGCGAGATTGACGTCAGCGCACGGGGAAGGGAGCAACTGAAGGCCCTGAACGCCAGTCTGGAGCAGCGCGTGGAACAGCGGACCGCCGCCCTGCAGGCCGAGGCTACAGTGCGGAATCAAGCCGAGCAAGCGCTGGCAAGGCAGGCGGAGGCACTGGCCAGACAGGCGGAAGTACTAGCAAGACAGGCGGAGGAACTGGCCCGCTCGCGGCAAGCCCTGGAAACTCAGACGCTCATGCTTCGGTCCGTGCTGGACAGCATCGCCGAGGGGCTGGTCGCCGCTGACGAGCGCGGGAAGGTCGTCCTCTGGAATCCTGCGGCAGAAAGGATCCTGGGCATGAGTGCGGCAAACCTGGCCACCCAAGAATGGTCTGAGCGTTGCGGCTTCTTTCTGACCGACACAGTGACACCCTTCCCAAGTCACCAACTCCCCCTGGCTCGCGCCATTCACGGGGAGGTTAGCACCGCCGAGATATTTGTGCGCAATCGCGAACTCGCGGAGGGCGCATGGATCGAAGCCAGCGGTAGTTCCCTGAAAGACAAGGACGGCGTGGTGCATGGCGGAGTAATGGCTTTCCGCGACATCACTCGGAGTCGAGCGGATAAGCGAGAGATCAGAAAACTCAATGATGAACTCGAGCAGCGAGTGGTAGAGCGGACGGCCCAGTTGGAAACCGCGAACAAGGAGCTCGAAGCTTTCAGTTACTCGGTGTCTCATGACTTGCGGGCGCCCTTGCGGCATATCGGCGGCTTTTCCAAGATGCTCATGGAAGAATTCGGCCCGACACTCGATCCTGGCGCTCAACACTACCTCGATCGCATTCAGGCAGGGACACAAAAGATGGGCCTGCTGGTGGATGAATTGTTGAATTTGGCACGGGTCGGCCGCCATACACTGAGTCGGCAGCCAACCAGGTTGAACCCGATTGTCGCAGAAGTAATAGCGATTCTACAGCCGGAGAGCGAAGGGCGGCAGGTGGAATGGGTTATCGCCGACCTACCCGCGGTAGAGTGTGATCCGGTTTTGGTCAAGCAGATCTTTCAAAACCTCTTGTCGAACGCCCTCAAGTTCACCCGTCCCCGCTTCGGCGCTGATGGAAGTGCAGGGGCGGGGACGCCCGTGTCTGCCTTGCACGCGGTCATCGAAGTCAGCCACAAAGAAGAGGATGGGCAACCGGTCTTCATGGTCCGAGACAACGGCGTCGGCTTCAATATGAAGTACGTCGACAAATTGTTCGGAGTCTTCCAGCGCCTGCATCGCGCAGAGGACTTCGAAGGTACTGGCATCGGCTTGGCCACGGTGCAGCGCATCGTTCAAAAGCACGGAGGCCGAGTGTGGGCGGAGGGAGAACAGGACAAGGGCGCAGTCTTCTATTTCACCCTCAGCGTGGGAAAGCAAGCTGAATCGAAAAGCAACGGAGCTATGGCTGGAGGCCGATCATGAACTTAGGGGATCTCGACATACTGTTGGTGGAAGACAATCAGGACGATATGGATCTTGCCCTGCACGCGCTGCAGCGGGAGAAGCTGGCGAACCGCATCTTCGTGGCACGCGATGGCGAGGAAGCCGTCGACTTTCTGTTCTGTCGCGGGGCGTTCGCGAAAAGATCGTTTGATCATCCCCCCAAATTGGTACTGTTGGACTTGAAACTTCCCAAAGTGGATGGGATGGAAGTGCTCAAACAGGTCAAGAGTGACCCTCGGACCAAGAACATCCCGGTGGTCATTATGACCTCCTCAAAAGAATAGCGAGACTTGGTAAGCGGTTACAACCTGGGGGCTAACAGCTACATCCAGAAGCCGGTCGACTTCAACCAGTTCCGGGAGACGGTCAAGAGCGTGGGGCTGTACTGGCTGGTCATTAATCAGCCGGCCCCAGTCAATGACACGCACGAACTGGCAACGCGGCGCTGATTGCTAGCTTGTCTGAATGTGCTAGGATAAGCGTCCCCTGACACGAATCCTGCCGAGCTTTGCTCGGCCGCCCGGATGGGGGCGTCCGGGCCTACGTGGGAATCGCGGGAGTCTCGGACGCCGGAGTTTCTTCGATTTCGCACCCAAGCTACGGGCCATGACGCGCAAGCAGCCATCCAATGACGATTCGTTCCAAGGTGACATGCTCGGCCAGCAGCGCTGGTTCGAGTTTGCCGGCCAGCTCCGCAGGCAGGGTGACCGTGAGGCTCTTGGTTCCCCCGGTCAAAAAATAATGCATGGGGACGGGAGCGATGCGGCGACCGCGTCCCACAAGCACCCAAAGGAGCCATTCAGTGACGATTTTGTCCAAGGTGACGTGGTCTGCCCGCAGAGCTTGCTCGATGCGGTCGGCAAGCTTCGCAGGCATGGTGAGCGTGAAGCTGAGAGTGTTAGTTTCCTCAGCCATGACAAAATGCCTCCGTGGACTTCCCGGAAGCGATCCTATCATTTACTCGGGGTCGTGGTGCAAGGCCAGCCGTGAGGCATGAAAATTGCACCATTGATTGGCCCAAAAGGATTGCCGGGATGAGATCCTCACCCGGCTCCGGCGTCCAAGTCCTTCCGCAGTCCCAGTTGATAAATCTGCCTCGGCAGTCTCCCAAAACTAATAGAAGTTTGTGTATGGTATAGTGGTCAGACCACAACGACTTCTAACCTTCCTGTGGAGCACTAATGGCGATTGCAAGTATCAACCCCTCGACAGGACAGCTTCTTAAGTCTTTTGAACCGCTGTCGGATTCTCAGATCGAGGGGAAGCTGCGGCGCGCGGCAGAGGCATTCTCAAAGTATCGCCGAACAACGTTTGCCGAACGGGCTCGAATGATGGTGAAGGCTGCGGAAATTCTGGAGAGCGACAAAGAGAAGTTCGCGCGGACCATGACAACCGAAATGGGTAAGCCGTTTCGGGCGGCGGTCGATGAGGCGGTCAAGTGCGTCTCGGCCTGCCGCTATTATGCCGAGAATGCGGAGCGCTTTCTTGCCGACGAAGTAATCGAGACGGCGGCGAGCCGTAGCTACATTCATTACCAGCCGCTGGGGCCCATCCTCGCGGTGATGCCGTGGAATTTTCCCTTTTGGCAGGTCATGCGATTTGCGGCGCCAGCCTTGATGGCGGGAAACGTTGGGCTGCTGAAGCATGCGTCGAATGTGCCGCAATGTGCGCTCGAAATCGAAGATCTGTTTCGACGCGCAGGTTTTCCCGAGGGAGTGTTTCAGACGCTGCTGATCGGCTCGCAGAAGGTCGACGGAATTCTGAACGACCGGCGGGTTGTGGCCGCCACGCTCACGGGAAGCGAGGAAGCCGGAGTGCAGGTAGGGACTGCGGCGGCAAAGAGAATTAAGAAGATGGTGTTGGAGCTGGGTGGCAGCGATCCTTTTATTGTGATGCCGAGTGCGGATATGGAGGAGGCTGTCTCGACTGCGGTCAAGGCCCGGATCGTAAACAATGGCCAGTCCTGCATCGCGGCTAAACGCTTTATTGTTGATGAAAAGATCGCGGACGAGTTTGAACGGAAATTCGTGAGCAAGATGGAAGCGCTCAAGCTGGGTGACCCGTTCGACGAGAGCACTGACTTGGGACCGCTGGCGACGGCAGATGCGGTGGTGAGCCTGGATGCCGACGTCCGCAAAACAGTCGAGGCTGGGGCTCGGGTCCTCACCGGAGGGAAGCCGGTGAATCGTCCTGGCAACTTCTACGCGCCTACAGTTCTGACGAACATTCCCAAAGAATCGCCCGCGTATCGCGATGAATTGTTTGGCCCAGTGGCCTCGATTTTCCGCGCTAAGGACTTGGACGATGCAATTGGGATCGCGAACGACAGCCGGTTTGGGCTGGGAGCGAGTGCTTGGACGAATGACGAGAACGAGCGCGAACGCTTGATTAACGAAATCGAAGCGGGGATGGTATTCATCAACCGAATGGTCGCGTCCGATACTCGGCTTCCGTTTGGTGGTGTAAAGTACTCCGGTCACGGACGGGAGCTCGGGCCCTATGGGATTCGGGAGTTTGCGAATATCAAGACTGTCTGGATTCAAGAATCTCGTAGCTGACATCGGTGGCTGCGAGAGCTGAAGGTGCATCCGCGATCGCGAGCCAGATTTAGTCGTCCGGAGGATTTTGTGTACAAGACCGTTCGGACATCACGACTGTACGAACAGATCGTTCAGCAGATCGAGGAATCGATCCTCAAGGGCGCGCTCAAGGCCGGGGATCAGTTGCCTGCTGAGCGGGACCTCGCGCAACGATTCGGCGTGAGCCGGACTGCGGTGCGTGAAGCGGTGAAGGCCCTGCGTGAAAAAGGACTGGTGGAAGCGTATTCCGGACGCGGAACTTTCATTACGGACGGGACCTCGCAAGCAATTCGGCAATCGCTTGGGCTGATGGTCAAGATTGGTCAACCGAATGGGTCCACTCATCTGGCGGAGGTGCGGGCGATTCTTGAGCCCGAGATTGCCGCGTTGGCGGCCACGCGGATTCAGGAACAGCACCTGGCCCTGATGCGAGAGGCAGTCGCGCTTATGGATCGTGAGCACGACGATCCTGATGCCTTCATTGAGGCCGACCTCGACTTCCACCTGGCTTTGGCAGAGGCGGCGGAAAATCCTTTGATCTTGTCGCTGCTCGACTCAATTGTGGGGCTGCTGCGCGAACAGCGCATGCGAATTTTCCAGGTAGAAGGCGGCCCGAACCGAGGACAGTACCACCACAAGCGAATTCTCGAAGCGGTCGAACAACGTAGTCCCGAGAAGGCGCGTGAGGCGATGCGGGCTCACTTGCTGCAGGTTCGCGAGGATTCCAAGGCCAGCGAGGCGCACCCGGCGCTTTTGAAACCCATCTCGTAGTTTGGAGCTTATGACGAATGGCCAATCTTGGTTTTGTCGGTCTCGGTGTGATGGGCAGTCAGATGGTAAACCGTCTGCTCAGCAAAGGGCACACCGTCACCGGGTACAACCGGACCCGATCGAAGGCGCAGTGGCTGATTGATAAAGGGATGAAGTGGGCCGATTCGCCTCGGGCGGTTTCTGCCGCCGCCGACGTCACTTTCGCCATGGTCACGAACTCTGCGGCGATCACATCGATTACAGAAGGGCCCGATGGGATATTAGCGGGGCTGAGCGCGGGCAAGTTATTTGTCGACATCAGCACCGTCAGCCCGAGCGTCAGCCGCGCCCTGGCGGCGAAGGTACGAGAAAAGGGCGCGGACATGGTGGACTCGCCCGTGTCCGGAAGCGTGATCACTCTGCAGGAAGGCAAGTTGTCGGTGATGGTGGGCGGGCGTCGCGAAACCTTCGAGCGGGTTAAGCCGCTGCTGCTGGATATTGGACCGAAGGTGACTCACGTTGGCGACAACGGGCTCGCATTGGCGATGAAGATTGCGGTCAACCTGAGTCTCGCGGTTCAGATGATGGCTTTCTCCGAAGGCGTGTTACTGGCGGAGAAAAGCGGGATCGCGCGGGAGACGGCGGTGGACGTCCTCACGCATAGCGCAGTGGCTTCGCCCATGATTCAATACCGCGGGCCATTCGTTCTGCAGCAACCCGAAGAAGCCTGGTTCGATGTGAACATGATGCAAAAAGACATGCTGCTGGCGCTGGAGTTGGGCCGGCAAGTGGATGTGCCTTTGCCAACGACCGCAGTGAGCAACGAGTTTCTCACAGCAGCGCGCGGCATGGGAATGGCAAAGCTGGACTTCGCGGTGATGTTCGATGTGTTGGCGCGAATGTCAGGAGTTGCAAAATGACGACTGCCACTGACAATTCCGCCGCGAATTCCGGAATCAAAGTTGGAAAATGGATCCAGATGTACCGGCGGATGGTTTCGATCCGTCTCTTCGAGGAGCAGGTCAACGAACTCTACACTCGCGCATTGATGCCAGGGCTGGCCCATCTTTACATCGGCGAAGAAGCAGTCGCGGTGGGAATCTGCGAGACCCTGCGTACTGACGACTACGTTACCAGTACTCATCGTGGCCACGGGCATTGCCTCGCGAAAGGGGCGTCGCCGGACCGCATGTTCGCCGAGTTGCTGGGCAAGGAAGCCGGTTATTGCAAAGGCAAGGGCGGCTCGATGCACATTGCCGATCCTGCGACCGGGAACCTGGGAGCAAACGCCATTGTTGCAGGGAGTGTGGGCATCGCCACCGGTGCGGCGTTGTCCGCCAAACGTCTGGGCACCGACCGCGTAGCAGTCTGCTTCTTCGGTGAAGGCGCGCTCGGCCAAGGTGTTTTGTATGAAGTGATGAACGTGGCCCAACTCTGGAAGCTGCCAGTGATTTATGTCTGCGAAAACAATCTGTACACCGAGTACACCCACTACACGGAGACGACAGCGGGCGATATTCCGGCGCGGGCGGCTGCGTTCGGATTGCAAGCGGAAACCGTGGATGGGCAGGATGTCCGGGCAGTGTATGCGACCGCAAGTCGACTGGTTGATCGTGCGCGTCGCGGAACCGGTCCATCGTTCCTTTTGTGCAATACCTACCGGTACACCGGTCACCATGTGGGCGATATCAATCGCGAATACTACCGCTCCAAGGAAGAAGAGAAGCACTGGAAGACCGAGCGCGATCCCATCAAGCTACTGGCCGATTGGCTGATCGACCAGAGCCTTGCGGATTCAGCCCAGTTCAGTCTCATTCACTCCGAGGTGGAGTCGGAGATGAAGAAGGCGGTCGAGTTCGCCGTGTCCGCTCCGTATCCCGGTGTAGCGGAAGTGGAGCAAGACGTTTATGCCTGAAGCCATTCCTCGGGAACTGACTTTCGCGCAAGCGGTGCGAGAAGCGCTGGCGGAAGAGATGCGCCGCGACCCGCGGGTCTGCATTTTCGGTGAAGATGTGGCCGAGGCTGGCACACCCTTTAAGGTGCTTTCAGGACTGGTCGAGGAATTTGGGACTGAGCGGGTGCTGGACACACCGATTTCGGAGGCCGGCTTCACAGGCATCGCGGTCGGCGCGGCGATGACGGGGCTTCGTCCGGTTGTCGACATCATGTTTGGAGATTTCATTACTCTCACCATGGACCAGATGGTGAATCAGGCAGCCAAGGTCCATTACATGTCGGGCGGCACGTGGAAAGTTCCGATGGTGATGCGAACGACTCTCGGCGCGACTCGCCGGTCGGGTGCGCAGCATTCGCAGTCCCTGCACGCCTGGTTTAGTCATGTCCCGGGATTGAAAGTGGTGATGCCGTCAACCCCGTACGACGCCAAGGGATTGTTGAAGACCGCGATCCGCGATGAGAATCCGGTGGTCTTTTTCGAAGACAAGATGATGTACACCAAGTTGAAGGGTCCGGTGCCGGCGGAGGATTACACCATTCCATTCGGCGTGGCGGATGTGAAGCGCGAGGGCCGCGATATTACGCTTGTGGGCACGAGCAGCATGGTGCAGGTCGCGCTGGGAGCGGCGGATTTGCTGGAAAAGATCGGCGTTAGCGCTGAAGTGGTCGATCCGCGAACCATGTGGCCGCTCGACGAGAAGACGCTGATTGACTCGGCAAAGAAGACATCGCGAGTGATCGTGATCGACGAGGGTTATGAACGGTATGGGGTTACGGCAGAAATCGCAGCCGTGATCGCAGAGGGTGCGTTCTATAACCTGGACGCGCCGGTCAAGCGAATGGGGGCTATGCACATACCGATTCCGTTTTCGCCCCCGCTCGAAGACGCAACCGTGCCCACGGAGAAATCGGTATTTGAAGTCGCGCGCAAGCTTTGCGGGCGATCGTAACTCTCAGGGAGATTCAGGCTCATGCCTAACAAAAGAGAGCTAACCGCGAAAGTTTTTCGCGATGCATTTGTCGCGTCTTATGAAAGGGTTCGCAATTCCTTCACAAAAGAGAGATGGAACGAGATGTGGCACAGGTGGAATGACCTCATGCTCCTTCGGCCCGACGAAGGTTCCCTTCTGCCCCGGGAGATTAAAGCGTCTGTTTTGGCAGGCGTGGCGGGTGAACTTGGCCTTTGCTATCCGAGCGAGTATCGGAACCGTCAACCGATGACGCTTGATGCCGCCTTCTCAGACCATGCAGACAATCAAGATCGGTTTCCTATAAAGGTGGCGATAGAGCATGAGAACGACTGGACTGGGTTTGAGTCGGAGATCAAAAAGCTGCTCTCCGTGCGCTGCCCTCTGAAGGTCGGCATAACTTACTCCGACGATTCTCCAAAAGGGCGGGAATATCGCCAAACAATCGCCGGCAATATTCAAGAGGACTTCGAGGAAATTCGATTGGTCATCGGAGAAGCTCCGGCAGCGGAGTACCTGTTTTTGGTTGGCGCCGAATCGGACGACAACGAAATTTCTTGCTGGTATTCGCTGGACTTTCGGGCTGAGAACGGGCCCCGCGATCAAAGCTTTCGGCCTGTCGGAAAGGCTAAGCGGACTGCCGCATAAGGGAGGTATATATGGCATTACCGACGCATGGAACGATGGCGGTCGATTGGGAACAGCGGGTGGACTTTGATCGCTTGCGCAAAGAGCGTCTAGCGCGGGCCAAGGAATTGCTCGCCAAGTCGGAGATGGGCGCGCTCCTGTGTTTTGACATGAATAATGTGCGCTATCTGACTGCGACGCACATTGGCAGTTGGGCCCAGGATAAATGCAACCGCTTCACATTGCTGCCGCAGAATGACGAGCCGATTCTGTGGGACTTTGGATCGGCCGCCAAGCATCATCAACTGCATTGTCCATGGTTGGGCGAGCGCTCGCGGCCAGGTATCTCGATGCTGCGCGGTGCGATGTCGCCGGAGATGGGGCGGGCCGAGGATGTGGCGAAGAAAATCCGGATCGAACTCGAGATGCGTGGTCTGCATAAAGAGCCAGTTGGGATCGACATCATTGAGTTGCCGGTTCTTTTTGCTTTGCAGCGCGAGGGAATCACGGTTGTGGACGGGCAGCAGTTGATGTCAGATGCGCGCGTCATCAAAACGCAAGACGAGATCGCGTTGCTCAATACGTCGGCGATGATGGTGGACGCGGCTTACGACGAGCTGTATCGGGCAATGAAGCCTGGTATGCGTGAGAACGAAGCGGTGGGCCTGGTGAGCAAAGTTCTGTACGACCTCGGCTCCGAATATGTCGAGGCAGTGAATGCGATTTCCGGGGAGCGCTGCAATCCGCATCCTCATGTGTTTTCGGATCGCGTGCTTCGCCCCGGCGATCCTGTCTACTACGACATTCTGCATTCGTACATGGGATACCGCACCTGCTATTACCGGTGCTTCACCATCGGCTACGGATCGCACGCCATGGTTGACGCGTATAAGCGTTGCCGGGAGTATCTGGATGCGGCGATTGAACTGGTGCGTCCGGGCCGCACCACTGCGGAGATTGCCGCGGTCTGGCCGAAGGCGCAGGAGTTCGGGTTTCCAAATGAGGAGGCGTGCTTCGCTCTGCAATACGGCCATGGGATTGGCCTCGCCATCTGGGAAAAACCCGTAATCAGCCGGCTGGTGTCATTCGATCATCCGCATGAGATCAAGCCGGGAATGGTTTTTGCACTCGAGACATTTTGGCCTTCGACCGATGGCTGGAGCGCAGCGCGCATCGAAGAGGAGATTGTGGTCACGCCGAGCGGGCACGAGGTCATTACGCGTTTCCCGGCGGAAGAACTGCTGGTAGCGGGGGCACACTACGTAACGGTCAACGGACCGCTGCCGAGCATTCGTGAGAACGAGTCAGCACCGAGCCGGCGCGTGGTGGAGATGATCGAAGAAAGTTCTAGGAGTGAACGAGTCGGGGTGTCGGACTAAAAGTGTTGGATCGAGCATCGCTTTCTTGGATTGTCATCGTGAGCGATTGCCCAGGTATTCCCCCGTGGCCGCGCTGGAGCTTGACTCCGGACGGCATGGTGAGAATTCCCTGGCGCAGCGATGACAGAATTGATTTGTAGGGGTCCTTCGACTACGCAAACCGATTCGCGAGCGAATCGGTTTGCTGCGCTCAGGATGACACGGCAAAGATAATTATGGCTTTCAGTGTAGTCATGCCCGCTCTCGAAATGGCGCAAGAAACCGGCAAGCTCGTGGCTTGGCGGAAGGCGGAGGGCGAGCGTGTGGCCAAGGGTGAGCCACTTCTGGAAATAGAAACCGACAAAGCCGTACTCGAGGTCGAGTCTCCGGCGGATGGCATTCTCGCGGGGGTAAAAGCGCAGGCCGGCGCTGTTGTGCCCGTGGGAAAAATCATCGCCTGGATTGTTCGCCCCGGTGAAGTTCCTCCCCCTGAGGATGTCTCGTCCGATTCTCAAACCCGCAGCGTGGCTGAACCAGTGCGCGCCGCCGCGCCAGTTATTCCTACGCCGGCGGCAGGGCCGGGCGCACAAATTTCACCTAAGGCTCGCCGGCTTGCCAAGGAGCACGGAGTCGACCTCGCCAGCTTGCACGGATCAGGACCGGGTGGCGAGATTCTCGCCTCCGACGTTTTAGCCGCAGCCGAATCAAGAAGCTCTTCCTCGCCTGCCTCTGCCTCCAAGGATATTGAAACACCCAGCTCGATCGGACGGCTCATGGCTGAGCGAACCACGCAGAGCTGGACGACTGTGCCCCATTTCTTCGTAGTCCGGGAGGTCGACGCGAGCGCGCTGGTCGACGTACGCGAGCGGCTGGGATCAGCAATTGAACAGGCGCGCGGAATCAAACTCACGCACACTGATTTCCTGGTTGCGCTACTGGCCCGCGTTCTGGTGAAGCATCCTCGCCTGAATGCGAGTTGGAGTGACGCGGGCATCCGTCTGAATCAAGAGGTGAACATCGGCGTCGCCATGGCGGTTGGCGACGGCGTCGTTGCCACCGTAATCCCCAACGCCAACAAAGCGGACCTCGGCGAAATTGCTGTTCAACGCCGCGACTTGACGGATCGGGCTCGCGCGAGCCGGTTACGTCCGTCCGACATTGCAGGCGCAACTTTCACAATCAGCAACCTTGGCATGTACCATGTCGATGCTTTCAGCGCGATCATCAGTCCGCCCCAAGCGGCGATTCTCGCGGTGGGAAGCATTGCCGACCGCGTCGTGCCCATCGATAGGCGGCCAGCGATCCGTCCCATGATGACGTTAACCCTCTCGTGCGACCACCGTGTGGTGGACGGTGCGCGAGCTGCGGTTTTCCTGAATGAGGTTGCTGAAGCAGTTCGCGAGCCAGAGAAATGGCTGCGATGACGATGCCGGTGCGTTCGGTGCGCGTACGCGCCGGCATCGTAGAATACACTTCATTGTAACCAAACCAGTTCCGTCTTCGCTCGATTTAGGTGGCCCCCGCACGGGCGTGGACGCCCGCAGCTACATTGACCTTTTACTTGGTAACCACTTGCACGGAACCAACGTAACCTCGGCTTTAGGTCTTCCAGCGAGAATGCTTCTGAGGGGCGTGCTATACTGACGTTACGCTTAATACCGCGGTTGTATGGTGCGATTGCTCTGGTGCAGTGTTTGATCTGAGAACTCCCGCCTTGAGTTTCCCCTCCGTACGTCTTCAGCGTAATCAAAATTAAGACTGGCAACGCAGTTCATGTGCCCGCTCGGAAATTCGTGTGCGCAACGTGATCGCTCTCGCCAGAGAAAGCAAAATGCAGAATTTTTCAGAACTTTCGATTTCCCCTTACGTCAAAGATCGTTTGTCGTTCGCTGGTTTTTCCATACCAACTCCGGTCCAAGCCGCTGCCATCCCGCAGGCGCTTGCAGGCAAGGATGTGCTCGCAACCGCCCAGACCGGCACCGGTAAAACGCTCGCCTTCCTGATTCCAATCATGGAGCAATTGCTCAAGCAAAGTGCGGCAGGGATCGCGGCACTGGTGCTGGTCCCAACGCGTGAACTGGCGATGCAGGTTGCGGATCAATACGATGCGTTGCGCGGCAAGCAACTCTCGCCCGCGGCTCTGGTAGTCGGAGGCTTGTCCGAAGGACAGCAACTCCGCGCCATACGCAACGGAGCCAAGGTCGTAGTCGCCACTCCGGGGCGACTAGAAGATTTCCTGGATCGCAAACTCTTTAATTTCCGCGAACTGCGCGTGCTTGTGCTCGACGAAGCAGATCGCATGCTGGACATGGGATTCCTTCCAGCGATTCGAAGAATTGCGGCCGTCCTGCCCAAAGATCGGCAGACCATGTGTTTTTCGGCGACGCTTGAGGCCTCCGTGGTCCACCTGGTGAACGACTACATGAGAAACCCGGTGCGCGTCGCACTTGGGTCCACACTGAAGCCATCCGAAAATGTGCGGGTGCAAGCGTTCGAGGTTGATGCAGACCGTAAACAGGAAGTGCTGCATCGTTTGCTGGCGAAAGAAACTGGCCGTTGTCTGGTCTTCGCGCGCACCAAGCGCGGGACGGAGCGACTGGCCAAGAATCTGAATCGCGAAGGATTCGCCGCTGCCATGATCCATGGCGACCGCTCGCAATCGCAGCGAACCGCAGCCCTCTCGGGGTTTCAACAGGGACGCTACCGCATCCTGGTCGCAACCGATCTAGCTTCGCGGGGCATTCACGTGCAAGACATCGCCCACGTCATCAACTACGATTTGCCCGAAGTGGCGGAAAACTTTATCCATCGAGTTGGGCGCACCGGCCGCGCAGGCGGGCACGGTGTTGCTTCTACCCTCTTTGCCAGAGAGCAGCGGTCCGATCTGTACCAACTGGAGCGCACTCTTGGAATTCGCATGGAGAGAATGAGTTCCACTGGCGACCGGTCGGAAAAGGATCTATCTCAGAAGTCGGATACGGCGCAAAGAGGCAGTAATCGCAGCCCATCCGATCGCGTTGAATCCGCTCCGAGGCCAAGGATGGTTCGGCTCCCGGGAGAGGTTCTGCAAGTGCAAATGCAGAGTTAATCGGGATACGATCCTTGTCGCGTGCGCGAAGGAGCCACATGATAGGCTTTGCGCCATACGCGGCGAAACTGGCGTGCGTCCGCGAATCCACATTCGCCGGCGATCGCTTCAAGCGTGAGTTCGGGATTGCTCATTAGTGTGCGTGCCTTCTCCAGGCGAAGACGCGTGCGGTAATTTTGAATAGAAACCCCTGTGACCTCACGAAAGGCTCGTGTCAGATTACGCGTACTCATATGCGCAATCTTTGCGAGCTCTTCGATGCGGGCCTTCCTGGAAGGGTGCGCAGTGAGCCAGTCCTGCACCGAATGGACACCGGGGTGCAAGTGGGTGCGGTAGTCGAGATAGACGCTCTGTTGTTGATGATGGGCATCCCGCCTCATGTAGACGACCATCTCCCGCGCGACTTTTGCGGCAACCAGCGGGCCGTGGTGGCGTTGAATGAGAGCCAGGGCCATGTCGATTCCGGCAGCAATTCCGGCGCTGGTGATGATTCGCCCATCCTCCACGAAGAGCCGATCCGCCAGCACATCCGCGCGGGGATAGAGCTTTTGTAGTTCCGCGGTGCGTTTCCAGTGGGTTGTGCAGCGGTGGTTCTGCAAGAGCCCTGCCTGCGCCAGCGCAAAGACACCAGTGCATACCGAGCTCATCACTGCACCTTGGTCGTAGGACTTTTTAAGCCAGCGGATCAAGGTTTGAGGAAGATGCACATTTTGGACTGTGAAGCCGGGCACCAGGACCAGATCATCAGCTGCGACGTCCGGCAGCGGCGCCAAACCGCCAAGCTTTAGCCCTTGATTGGTTGTGGCCTGAGGAGCAGTTGCGCAGTGCTCGATGCAATAGTTCGCCCCGAACGCGTTCGCCTCGTGAAAGGCCTGCAGGGGACCCGCGAAGTCGAGGACTTCGCATCCGTCGAAGTAGACGAAGATTACGCGACGGCTCCGCAATGCACTCCCTTCAACTCTTTTGTAAGTTGCGCAACGGTCGCGATGCGGGCGAAGCGGCGGCGCAAGGCATACTCAGTCCGCTCCCGTATGGCATCGACGCCCAGTTCTTCACGCGGGTTATCCCAGTTAGGAATCGGGAAAGTCATGGTGGCTTCGGTGACGAAGTCCACGGCGTATCCGAGATCAGCCGCAACTCTGGCGGTTGTTTCGCAGCATTGCTCCATCTGGATTCCTGTAATGGTAACTCGCCGCACACCCTTTTCGAGCAGGTAAGGTGGCAGCGGCGTGCTGGTGAAGCAATTGCGAGTGTTCTTGATCAAGACCAGCTCGCCGGTACGCGGCTTGATGAAGTCCATCAGCTTGAAAAAAGGGCTGTCCGTGGCAAACCCTTCGTCGCTGTCGGTATGAAGAAAGAATACGACCGGTAACTCTGCCGCCCGGTACGCCTCGATCAGCGCACCAGCATTTTTTTCGAAAGCTAGATTGTTGCGGCGCTCCCAGCGCGGGGTGGCTTTGAAAGAATCCTGAGCGTCAATTACAAGCAGGGCGGATTGTGCGATCGGTACCTGGTTGGAATCCAGCATAAGTCCTCCTTACTTGACGACCATGCTACACGCCTCAAAAGCCTGGGTCGAGGCCAAGTGCGGACAAATACCGGACATTTTGAGCCATGCTGGTGACAATCAACGCGATGCAAGCATTTTCAAGGCAAGGTTGGCTTTCGAATATCTCCGGGCAGCCGCCTTGCGCAGCCACTTCTCGGATTCGGCTCGATGGGCAGGCACTCCGTCGCCATCGCGGTAGCGCAGTCCGAGGTTGTACTGTGCGGCGGCGTTGCCCGCTTCGGCTGCCGTCGTAACCCAGCGAGCCGCTTTCGCGCAGTTCTGAGGAACGTGTCGGCCTACCTCGTAAGCCATCCCCAAAGTAAAAGCTGCAGAGGCGTCTCCGTACTTGGCCTGGCGTCGAAGCCCACTGATCTCATACCGGCTCAGTCCCTGCACAACGGACACAGTAGCCGGGTCAGTCACCTGCCTGTGGCTTGCTCGCGGCGGAGAAATCGTTCTGGGTTGCTTGGGCTTCCTGCTTGCGGTCCTCTTATTGTCCCGGTTACCGTACTCGGATGCGCCTCGAGTTGTTGTAGTCAGGGTTGTCGAGGTAACACTGACTACCGCGTCTGCGGTGGGAGCGCTGGGTCTCGAGATTGCCTGCGCGCTATGAAAAGGCTCGTGACGCCACGTTTCGAGAAGCAGCAATGCGGCGACCATCGTCAGCAGCAAAACGGGTGTCGCAATCGCTACGGTGCGGAGCGCACGCAGGGTGAGATTGACGCGGAAAGCAGGCCGAGGATTGGTGAAAGCGTGGAGGGTGCGGTTGAAAGCAGTTCGAAGATTGGCGGTTCGAAGATTGAATGCTGATCGGTGCCGCGCCCGCTCGCTATTATCGGCCAGCTCCTCCAAAACAGGGAGGGGCGGCTTACCGGCGCGCACCGTGGCGACATCTTCCGATTGGAGGCTCTTGTTGAGTTCGGCCGTTTTGAGTTCGGCCGTTCTAAGTTCGACCTTCACAGCGGCGTCGAAGTCCAGGGTTCCAGTCTCGACTCCCTGTTGAGCCTCGACCAGTTCGGCAAGGGTTTCATCGTCAGCAGGCCGACAGTTGGACACCTCAGTTGCACTATCGGCCTCGGTCACCCTAGGTGAGAGCTGGGCCACCGGTTCCATGGCCACTTGTAAGCCTGAGTTTCCAGTCTCCACTGGCTCTTGAGTCTTGACCAGTTCGGCAATCGTTTCGTCGCGGCCGTGGGGGTTGTGCAGTTGATCGTGCAGACATTGGAGAACCCAGGCCGCTGCCAACAATTTCTCAAAGGAGAAATGATCGAGGGTGAATCGAGGGCTCGTACCACAACTTGCTTCCGCAGCCATTGGCGGAGGCATCTCCTCCAAGCCGGACATTACAACGGGCGTGCAATTATCAGACGCCGCCATCTATCGAGAAATAATACACCCCTTTTGCCATCCTCGAACGGCGGAATTGGCCGTCAGTGGCGGGCGGATGGGCCGCCGCCATCGAGCGGGTCGCCGCAAGCACTATTTTTCTTCAGCATGCAGGCTATCCAGAACAGGGTCTAATACGACTCGACCAGAAAAACGTTCTCCTGCGGTATTCTTCTAGCATGCACGCTTCTTCTCCACCTTCTGGAGATCACGCGTTGGTTCAAATCGTGGATTCGGCATTGGCCGACGCTGCGCGTAGAAGCGGCAAGTGGCTCGTCTGTCGTCCCGGTTGCACGCAATGCTGCATCGGAGTATTTCCCATAAATCAGCTCGATGCTGTCCGGCTCCGGCAAGGACTTACGAATTTGGAAGAGTGCGCGCCGGAGCGTGCCGCTCGCGTGCGGCAACGCGCTCGGGAAGCGGTTTCCCGGCTCTCGCAGGAGTTTCCCGGTGATCCAACTAGCGGCTTGCTGGATGAAGGCGAGGAGGCGGAACAACGCTCTGCTGAGTTCGCTAACGATGAGCCTTGCCCGGCGCTCGATCCGGAGACTGGACTCTGTGAGCTCTATGAAGCGCGCCCCATGACTTGTCGCGTCTTTGGGCCACCGGTGCGCTCAGAAGATGGCCTTGGCGTTTGCGAGCTTTGTTTTCAGGGCGCCACCGACGAGGAAATTGCCCGGTGTGAAATGAATGCCGACCCGGAGGATTTGGAATCCACTCTGGTTGAGGAACTCGAAAAAGGTACTGGGGCCCACGGTCAGACGATTGTGGCATTCTGTTTAGCATCTTGATTCGCTTTCAAACAATGATTGGCCACTCGACTTGGTGACTCGGCAATTTCATGACTTGTCGAATGAATGACCCATCAACCCGATGACCCTTCAATCCGATGATCCTTCAACATGTTGACCCAGCAATTTGACGCCGTAGTCCTCGGCGGCGGTGCCGCAGGGCTGATGTGCGCGCTGGAAGCGGGTAAGCGCGGGCGGCGCGTGGCGGTGATCGAGCGAGCCGAACGCGCCGGGAAGAAAATCCTCATCTCTGGCGGCGGCCGTTGTAATTTCACCAACATTCACTGCCGTCCGGAAAACTTTATCTCGGCGAATCCTCACTTCGCGAAATCAGCGCTGGCCCGCTACACACCCTCGGATTTCATCGCACTGGTGGAGAAGCATCGGATTCCTTACCACGAGAAGACGCTTGGGCAGCTTTTCTGCGACCGCTCCGCTCGCGACATCATGGACATGCTCGAAGGCGAATGCCGGCATGCCGGGGTTCGTGTTTTTGTGAAGACTTCAATTCAAGAGGTGTTGAGGACGACACAGTTCGTAGTGCGCGCTGGAGAAATGGGATTTAGCGCCCCGGTGCTGGTGGTCGCGACCGGTGGGCTGTCGATTCCGAAAATGGGTGCGACGGGACTCGGCTACGATCTAGCGCGGCGATTCGGGTTGGCGATTCGCGAACCTCGGCCTGCGCTGGTGCCGTTTGTGTTCGACGACGAAGACCGCAGCCGGTACTGCGATCTAGCCGGAGTCTCGGCCGACGTAGCCATCTCCTGTGGTAATCAACGATTCAGGGAAAAAATGCTCGTCACGCATCGAGGACTAAGTGGGCCGGCGATTCTGCAGATTTCGTCCTACTGGAAACCGGGCCAAGCAGTCGCCGTCGACTTAGCGCCCGGCAGCGATGTGACGGCAGCGCTTCGTGAACCCAAGACTCCGAGAAATATCACAGCGTTGAAGTCAGCGTTGCACAATTTCGTACCGAATCGCTTAGCCAACCGATGGCTGGATCTGCACCCACCTGCCGCGTGGACGAACTCCGCACTCACAGAACTGGAGCGTCTGGCGCACGAGTGGGTTGTAATTCCGGCGGGCACCGAGGGCTACGCCAAGGCGGAAGTTACCGCGGGAGGCGTGGACACCAACGAATTATCGGCGAAGACGATGGAGAGCCGAAAAGTGCCCGGCTTGTTTTTCATCGGAGAAGTGGTCGATGTGACCGGCCATCTGGGCGGGTTCAATTTTCAATGGGCATGGGCGTCAGGCGCCTGCGCCGGCCGTGCACTCATATAGGCGCGGGCGTCGTCGCCCATGCGTTGTGAATCGAAATCTTTAGGCCAGAACTGCCTGGTACTCCTCGTACGCACCCTTGAAGTCAGTAAGCTTGTGGTCCGCCTCGAAATGCCAAATCCTGGTAGCGACTTCATCAATCAGATCGTGGTCGTGCGTCACCAGAAGCACCGTTCCATGATAGCGCTGCAGAGCAATGTTGAGAGCGTTGATCGATTCCAGATCCAGGTGGTTGGTGGGCTCATCAAACACTAGAACGTTAGGCTTTTGCAGCATGAGCTTACAAAACAGTAGTCGGGCCGCTTCGCCGCCGGATAGAACGTCCGTACGCTTTAGCGCGTCCTCGCGCGGGAACAGCATCTGACCTAACAAGCCGCGAATCTCTTCGTGCGCGGCAGACGGTTCCCACTGATGCAGCCAGTCGAACGCCGTCATCCCGCCTTCGATCAAGGCCCGGTGGTCCTGGGCGAAGTATCCGACCGCAGCCTCGTGTCCCCAAATCACTTTTCCGCTGGTGAGGAATGGCCCGTCGTAGCCGCTGGTTTTGCGCAGTTCAGCGTCCGGAATCGTGGGAGAGTTTGCCAGCAACGCATTGAGCAGAGTGGTCTTGCCCGCGCCGTTACGGCCCATCAATGCGATCTTCTCCCCGCGGGTTACGCTGGCCGTGAAGCTTCGAATGACCTCGGTGTCGCCATAAGATTTCGTCACACCCTCGAGTTCAAGAATGTGTTTTCCGGAAGGACGCTTCTGCTCAAATTTCAAGAACGGACGCTGGATGTTCGACTTGGCGAGTTCCGTCACCTGCAGGCGTTCGACTTCTTTGCGCCGCGACTGCACCTGGCTGGAGCGGGTGCCCGCGGAGAAACGTGCAATGAATTCGTTGAGTTGCGCAATCTTTTTTTCCCGCTGCGCATTTTGCCCTTCGATCTGCGAGCGGATCTGCGTCTTCGCCACCACCATGTCGTCATAGGTGCCGGTATAAGTGATTATGGTTTGGTAGTCGATGTCGGCGATGTGAGTGCAAATGCTGTTGAGAAAATGGCGATCATGCGAGATCACGATCAGCACGCCGTCATAGTTATTCAGGAACCCTTGCAGCCAGTGGATCGAGTCCAGATCGAGGTGGTTTGTGGGCTCGTCGAGCAACAACGCGAGGGGATGCCCGAACAGGGCCTGCGCCAGCAGCACGCGAACTTTTTGTCCGCCCTGCAGCTCGCCCATTTTTCGCTCGTGCAGTTCGTCAGGAATATCGAGCCCTTGCAACAGGATCGCAGCGTCGGTCTCGGCGGTATAGCCGTCTTCTTCGCCGACGATGCCCTCCAACTCGCCGAGCTTCATCCCGTCTTCATCCGTGAGCTCCGGCTTGGAATGGATTCGGTCACGCTCTTCCATCGCCGCCCACAAGCGCTTGTTACCCATCATCACGGTATCGATGACACGATAGGCGTCAAAGGCAAACTGGTCCTGGCTCAGCACGCCGAACTTTCTCGGGCGCACGACGGTTCCCTTCTGGGGATCGAGTTCGCCGGTCAAAAGCCTCATAAAAGTAGTTTTGCCGGCACCGTTCGGTCCGGTCAGGCCATAGCGCTTTCCCGGCGTGAAGGCCGTGGAGACTTCTTCAAACAGAACTTTGGCGCCGTAGCGCATGGAGACGTTGCTTACTGAAATCATGATTTCTCAAGGGAACTGCGGACAATTTGCCCGAACGGCGGGGACGCAGCTGCTGTAATTAGGATATCACGACGACACGCCCGGTTCGTCGGTCACCGCAACCCAGCAACAATCGAAGGTCACGTGTTAGCCTTTTCTGGACTCGGTATTTATTCGACGAGGAATTCATGAACGACGTTCGCTCTTCTCATCTCGACCTTCAGGCAACAGCCAAACAAATCATGCTGGCACACGGCTTCGAGCCGGATTTCCCTCCAGACGTCGCGCAGCAGCTTGCGGAACTGAAAGCACATCCGCCGCAAGTCGCGCCGGGTGGCGTTGTCCGTGATCTGCGGAACTTGCTCTGGTCTTCGATCGACAACGATACGTCGCGGGACCTCGATCAGATCGAAGTGGCCGAGCGGTTGCCCAACGGAGACATCAAGGTGATGGTGGGAATCGCGGATGTGGACGCCTTTGTGCCGAAACATTCACCGCCGAGCAACTCGCCCATTGACCAGCACGCCGCGAAAGAAACCACCTCTGTCTACGCCGGTGTGAGGATTTTCCCTATGTTGCCGGAAGAGCTTTCTACGGGCGTGACCTCGCTTCTGGAAAACGGAGACAAGCTGAGTGTCGTGATCGAGTTTACGGTCGACGCCGCGGGCTCCGTCAGTTCGAGCAATGTTTATCGAGCGATTGTTCGCAACAAGGCGCAGCTTGCCTACAACGCCGTGGGAGGATGGCTTGAGGGTACGGGCCCGGCTCCGGCGAAAGTGGCGGCCTCTACTGAGTTGCAAGCGCAGCTCAAGCTGCAGGATCAAGGCGCACAGGCGCTCAAGAGTCAGCGCTATCAGCATGGCGCACTCAGTCTGGAGACCAGCGAAGTCCAGCCGGTGATACTCAATCAACAAATCGTGGATGTTGCGAAGCAGACGAAGAACCACGCCACTGACCTGATTGAGGACTTCATGATAGCAGCCAACGGAGTCGTAGCGCGAATGCTGGAGAAAGTATCGTCCCTGCGCCGCATCGTGAAGACTCCCGAGCGCTGGGACCGAATCGTACAACTTGCCAATGCACACGGCGGAAAGCTTCCTCCAGATCCCGATTCCAAGGCTCTTAATGATTTTCTGGTGATGCGCAAGGCGGCTGATCCTGATCACTTCGCTGACCTGTCACTGGCTGTGATTAAGCTGATCGGTCCGGGCGAATATGTTCTCGAACGTCCGGGAGATCCGGAGCAAGGGCACTTTGGGCTTGCGGTTCAGGACTATACGCACTCGACCGCGCCGAACCGGCGCTTTCCCGATATTGTCACGCAAAGGCTGATCAAGGCGATGCTTGCCAGCCAGCCTGCTCCTTATTCTGATGACGAGTTAGCGGCCATCGCCTCGAACTGCACTCTGAAAGAGGACGCGGCGCGGAAGGTGGAGCGCGAAATGTCAAAGCGGTTGGCGGCGATTGCGATGAGCCGCAGGATCGGCGAGACATTCGACGCGCTGGTCACCGGTGTAACCCCAAAGGGAACTTTTGTTCGTGTGATGCAGCCACACGTGGAGGGTCTCTTGGCCCAGGGACAACAAGGACTGGACGTTGGAGACAAGTTGAGAGTGAAGCTGATTCGTACTGATGTGCAGCGGGGGTATATCGACTTCGCCCGCGCCTAGGCGCTCATCCCTTTTTCTTTTCGAGCTCGGCCCATCGCGAGTAGAGCTCATCCGCGGTTTTCTGGGCCTCATCCATCTCGGCATTTGCACGTAGAAGACGTGGGCCATCGCTCGCAATCGCAGGATCTTCGAGTTGGACACGTTTTTCCTGCAGCACCTGCTCAGCCTCGGCGACGCGCTGCTCGATGGTTGCATATTCTCGCGCTTCCAGATAAGACAACTTCTTCTTCGCAGCCGATAGCTCAGCGGTCATCGTTGCACGCCGGGGTTGGTTCCCGCTGGAACGAGCAGCCTTCGACGGCTGCTTCCGTTCTGCTTGCCAAGACTCCCATTGCGAGTAATCCGCAAAACTGTCTGCGCTGTTCTGCCCATCCAGTCCAAGCACGATTGTCGAAACGCGATCGAGCATGTACCGGTCATGCGTGACCAGCACCAGCGCACCGCGATACTCGAGCAGGCTTTCTTCCAGTATGTCGAGGGTCGGAATATCGAGATCGTTGGTGGGCTCATCCAGCAGAAGCACATCAGCAGGCTGAAGCATGAGCTGTGCAATTAATACGCGCGCCCGTTCGCCGCCCGATAGCCGACCGATGGGTTGATTGAGTTGCTCGCCGGTGAACAGGAATCTCGCGGCCCAGGATGCGACGTGAATCACGCGGTCCTGATAGATCACCGAATCGCTATCGGGCGCCAGCGCGCGGCGCAGGGTTACATCCGGATCGAGTTCGCGAGTCTGATCGAAGTACACGATCCGCAACCAGTCGGCTCGACGAATTTCTCCAGCCGTCGCTGCCAATTCCCCGCGCAACAGGCGAAGCAGCGTAGTCTTGCCGCTGCCATTCGGTCCGACCAGTCCGACCCTCATTCCGGCCGTGATCACGAAGTTAAGACCGTCAAAAAGTGTGCGGTCGCCAATCTCGCAGGCGACGTCTTCCAGTTCGATCAGCCGCTTGGTTTTTCGGTCGGTCGCGGAAAAATCGATGTTCGCGGTTGCGGTGCGGGTTCTGAGGTTCAGGTCGGCGAGTTCACTCATCAAGTCGCTGGCCTTGTCGATTCGCGCTTTCGATTTGCGCGTCCGGGCCTTGGCCCCGCGACGCAGCCATGCGATTTCATTGTGTACGAGGTTTTCCAGAGCTTCCTGTCGCTTTGATTGGGAGTGAAGAAATTCTTCCTTCTTTTCCAAAAACGTACTGTAATTTCCACGCACGCGGAGCAGTCCATCCGGATAGGTTCGATTGAGTTCTGCCATCTCGGTGGCAACATTTTCAAGAAAATAGCGGTCGTGGCTCACGACCACGCAGGCGAATGACGCGTCTTGAAGAAGTGCTTCAAGCCACTCGATTCCTGCCAGATCGAGATGATTGGTGGGTTCGTCCAGCAACAGGATGTCCGGCCCCTGAACCAGTGCTTCGACGATCGCCAGGCGCTTTTGCCAGCCTCCCGACAATGCGGTCGCGCGTGTTTCGAGTTCGTCGAAGCCGGCACGACCGAGTGTTTCAGCGAAGCGGGTTCCGCGCTCCGTTGCCGGCACCGCGGCGCGTTCCAGCGCGTTCTCGACCACCGAACGAACCGTGTCTCCGGGGGCGAATTTCGAGTCCTGCAGCACGCAGGCGAGCCGGACACGCTTGCGAACCGCGATTTCGCCGCTATCCAGATCTTCGTTGCCGGCTAAAATTCGCAGCAGCGTGGATTTTCCGGAGCCGTTTGGACCGATGAGCCCAATCCGGTCGCCTTCGGAAACGGTGAAGGAAATATCTTGAAAAAGCACGGTCGATCCGAAAGCTTTCGAGATGCCTTGTGCATTGATGATTGGCGCCAACGACTTGTGACCTACTTCCTTTTGAGTTGCTGGAAGGATTTTGGTGGACCTGGTCGGGTTCGAACCGACGACCTCTTCCATGCCATGGAAGCGCGCTCCCAACTGCGCCACAGGCCCACTGAGGAAGAACCAACGATCCGGCGCAGAAATCCGGACCAGACAAAACAATTCTCGCTTACTGGCTGAGGTTAGTCAAACGCTGTGCAGCACCGAAGTTCATGTTTACTGTGCGACTCGTCAATTTTACGAAAACTGCGAAAATGGGTATGCTGAGGGCCGTGACCGAGTTTATGAACCTTCGTCGTACCTACCGGCGGCGCTATTGGGTGCTGCCTCTTCTACTGCTTGCTACAGCGACGGCACAGGTGACGCCTTCCCCTGCGTCCTCGGCGCCGCCTGTTCCGTACGCTTCGGTCAGTCAACTGAACCTGATGCTGTCGCAGTTGGAGCAGGTCGCCCAGGCGACGCAGTTGGACTTGGCCAAGCTGCGAATCGAAAAATGGAAGACCGATGCTAACACCAAACGCGGCACCCAGGCGGACATCGAATCCCTTCAGCGTAACCTGCAAATGGCGCTTCCAGAAATCATCGGCCAACTGCGAGCTTCCCCGGAGAACATTGCCGCAACCTTCAAGCTCTACCGCAATCTCGACGCGCTCTATGACGTGTTCGGCCCGGTGGTCGAGTCAGCGGGAGCCTTCGGCTCCAAGGATGAATACCAATCCATGCAAAACGATTTCAGCGCGCTGGAGAGATCGCGGCGATCGTTGGCTGAACGGATGGAGACTCTGGCCAGCGCGAAAGAAGGGGAACTGACGCATCTGCGAACGCAAGTTCGGGATCTGCAGACTGCGGCGCCGGCACCGCCCCCCAAGAAAGTGATTGTGGACGACACTGAGCCACCCAAGAAGCCCCCGAAGAAAAAGTCGGCGACGAAATCCACGAAGCCGTCCGCGGCTGTGCCGAAGCCGAGCACGACTACAAACTCCCAGCCACCGGCGCAGCAAACGCCGCAGCAGCCTTAATCCGCGCGAAAAGCCTAAAATTTCGCGCCACGTTATTGCACTGTCCGGTGTGCAAAATTTTCGTTAAAAAAACACTCTCTTTTGCCTAAAATCTAGAAAACAAAGGGCTGGGAATTTTCTTGCCTTCTAGATCTATGGTTCTAAAGGTGGTTAGAGGCAAAATATTAAAACCATGGAAGTTATGGAGGGCTGACTGCCCTCCGTTCCATTGGCAGGAACTGAGAGCGAAGTTGCGCGTTCAGATCTGTGCTTTGAGTCTGGGACATCGACAGGTTGTCAAAGATCGTAGATTATCTTATAGATAAACTATGCTTTGTTATATTATCGTAGTGGATGACGCGAGGTCAACAAGAAAGTGGAGTGGCTGCGGACCCGGCTCCAAATCGGGAATCTGGCGCTCCTCGCGTTCCCATGCACCCGCCCCTTGCAAAAAACGCAAGGAGCGGGGCACCCTTCTTTGGTTCATCTGCTGAGCTCTGGCGGACTTGGCACGTTAATCCTTTTGACGTTCATACGCGCCCATGTCGCAGCCGCTGGTGTCCTCTTTGTCATGACGCGGCCTGCCGCGCTGATCGGTCTTCAGCAGGTGGCCCTGACCATCGGTACAGCCACTCGGGTTGCCCGCATCAATCGCCGGGCTTCCGGTGAGCAGAGGGATCGTCTGTGTGGGTCCGCCGTGGTGCCCTAATTGTCCGAGCTTGGGATCGGTGTTGTTTAAATCGCCGGTGCCGCTAAAATTGCAGTAGCCATCGCTGCTCAGATTGTAGCCATTGGAGGTCATGGTGCCGGCGCAGTTCCCCCCTAAACTGTTTGCGACAATGCTGTTCTGGAGGGTCGCCGTGCCGTGGTTGAGGATGCCGCCGCCATACCTGTAGTACTCACCATGAGCAGTATTCCCGCTGACCGTGCTGTTGTTGATCGTCAGCGTGCCACCGTCACCGTTGTAGATGCCGCCGCCGTCCGCCGTCCTGGCATCAGCAGTATTCCCGCTGACCGTGCTGTTGTTGATCGTCAGCGTGCCAGTTCCAACGTTGTAGATGCCGCCGCCGTCCGCCGTCGTCGTCCCCCCAGCAGTATTCCCGCTGACCGTGCTGTTGTTGATCGTCAGCGTGCCACCGTTGTAGATGCCGCCGCCACGCGCGAACTGAAGCCCCGCTGCACGGTTCCCGCTCATGGTGCTGTTATTGATCGTGAGCGTGCCACCGTTGTTGATGCCGCCGCCGTCCGCCGTCACCCCGCGCCCAGTATTCCCGCTGACCGTGCTGTTGTTGATCGTCAGCGTGCCACCGTTGTAGATGCCGCCGCCGTTCCCGCTGCCATTGCGGATGGTCAGCTTTGAAAGAGTGACATGGGCGTTCGCATTGGATATTGTGACCACCTGGCCGACGCCTCCGCCGTCAATGATTGTCGTAGCGGCACCGGAACCGATCACCTTCAAGCTGGTGCTGATTGTGAGATTCTCTGTGTAGGTCGCGGCGGCGACCATGATGGAATCGCCCGAAGAAGCCAGCGAGATGGCATGCCCGATGGTCTTGCACGCGTGCTGGCGCGACTTGCAGTCGTTGTTATCATTCCCGTTCACGCCATCGACATACCATGTGCTGCTGGCTAGGGCGGTTGGAACCAGGGCCAGGAACACAGCCAGAAGCAGCAGGCTGTGGAACACGAGTCTGCGTTTCATAATCTTCCTCCTGTCAAAGGCAACGTCTTGAGACGTGTCTCTGCTGAACTTGTGCTTGCAAAAGCCCGGGATCGGTCGTTAAGGATGGTGTTGCTTCGGAAGCCAGGGCCTGGGAGGAAGATAGGGATGAGGCTTAGGAAGAGGCTCCCCACATCACAGCGCGAATAGTACGCCTGGCCGGAAGTGGTGTCAATGGCGGCAAGCGTGGCTGGATGTGAGCGTTGGCCCCTGCGGGGCCTGAATCTAGTCTGCGGCTTTTATCGCGGCGCTGGAAGCGCTGCGCCACCCAAAACCTTGAAGCGGTTACGCTTAGATTGAGTAACTGGGGACATAGGTAACTTTGCTGCGGGAACTCAGCGGTGCTCTTCGGAGTCTATAGAGGTAGGGCAAATCATAAGGGTTGCGGTCCGGGGCTTAGTTGGCTATGGTTCGATTTTGGCGAAGGCTTGCGGTCGAAAAGCACCTATAATGGAGGTTGCGCCATGAGTGTCATGGCAGGAGCGACCACGGTGGGTGATCTAGCGGGAGCAATCGGAATCCGGACTCAGGAAGCGGCGATCGTGGCCGAACTCAAGGCCGGATCGGAGGAGGCTTACGACTGGCTCATCGGAGAATTTCACCAGCCGATTTATAGCCTGGTTTACCGCATGGTGACCGATCCGGCGGATGCCGCTGACACGACCCAAGAGGTGTTTCTAAAAGTCTTCCGCGGAATTAACCACTTCCATGGGGAGTCCAGTCTGAAGACGTGGATTTATCGCATTGCCGTGAATGAAGCATCGAATCGGCGCCGCTGGTGGTTCCGACACAAATCGAAAGAAACCTCGATCGAGCCGCTGGGGCCGGGTGCAGAATCGGGCGTCGCTTCGGCGATCAAGGACTCGTTGGTGGACGGGGGTGACTCGCCTTTCGAACGCGTGGCGCACGAGGAGGTTCGAGCACGAGTCGAAGAAGAATTGCGCAAGGTTTCCGAACCCTACCGTACGACTCTCATCCTTCGCGATCTTGAGGAAATGTCGTATGAGCAAATTGCGGAAGTTACGCAAGTTTCTCTGGGAACCGTGAAATCGCGGTTGACCCGGGGGCGGGAAGCGCTCCGGCAGCGCTTGACGGCATATGTGCAAGAGGTTGGATCGGAACTGGGACTACGGGTTACGGAACGTGCATCGAAGGGGACTTCCCACTCGGGTGTCTCTTGTACTGGATTCGAGGTGGTGTCATGAAGTGCATCGAAGCTAACTCGATGTTCTCGTCTTATCTGGATGGCGCGGTGACAGGCACCGAGATGCTTGCTCTCACCCGGCATCTCGACACCTGTGCTCATTGTCAACGGGAATATGTTTCGCTTCGTCAAACCCAGCAACTACTGACGAAGGTGGGGCGCAGGAAAGCACCCGAAGACCTTGCCTTGAAACTGCGTCTCGCGATTTCACGCGAGGTCGCGCAATCGCACCATCCGTACTTTCACGATCTTCGCATTCGGGTGGAGAACGCCATCCAGGGATTCATGGTTCCGGCGACGGCGGGCTTGGCAACGGCAGTGGTGATTTTCGGATTTCTCATGGGCTTCCTGGCGTTGCCCCTGCAAGCCGACAATCCGGATGTGCCCTTAATGTTGAACACTGCGCCGCAGTTGCAGCAATCGGCCTTTGGGACGTCTCTGGAGTCCATCAAAGATGATTCGCTGGTCATTGAAGCGTACGTGGATTCGAATGGCCGAGTGCAGGACTACCGCGTGTTATCGAGTCCGCAGGATGAGAAGGGCTTGCCGCCGCAAGTCAAGAACATGCTCATTTTCACCACGTTCCGTCCGGCGACCTCCATGGGTCAACCGACATCCGGACGCGCGGTGTTGTCTTTCTCCAAGATCAGCGTGAAGGGATAGAAGTCAGCTTTTGGCTTTTGGCTTTTGGCTTTTCCTCTGCTCCGGTCACCTGAGTCGCGCCCTTGCAATTTCTTGCTGAGTTTTGGGTTGATGGCCAATGGCTAAAAGCCAAGAGCTAATAGCTTGCCTTTATTGACCCTCCGCGCAGAACCTCATAAACTGGCAATGTAGCCCGCACATCCCACCGCTCTGCAGGAGGGTTTCCTGGATAGTAGGTTTCGGAATTCGTTGTTCGTGGCCTTGCTTGGGCTGGTGGCGCAAGTTTGCCCGGCTGAAACGTCCCCCAAGGTCGCGCTGGATAGCAGCGAATCATTATTTACGGTTCTGACGGCCATCAACGCTTGTGGCTACGATTCGGAACTGAACGTGTCCGATCCGCTGCGGGCTCAGATTCGCGACGAGGTCGCGAAAACCATTGAAGCTTCCGCTGAGGCAAAAGAGGCCACTCCGATTATGTGCCAGTTTTATGCGGACCATCAGCCGGCGGATCCGGCGCGGACACTGGCACAATATGTCTCGCTGGCGCTCTATCTGGAAGCTCCACCGGCGCTCTCATTGAAAGTCAAGGAGGCGGATCTTCCGCCCGACGCCAGCTATGTTTCGGGGTTCGTCCCGCTGATCCAGAAGTTTTATGGCGAAGCCGGATTGCACGCGATCTGGACGCGTCATCAACTAGCCTACTCTGACCTGACCGAGCGCTATCACGGACCGCTGTCCAAGGTACTGTTCGATACCGAGGTTTACTTGAAACTGCCGTCGGCTGGTTACCTGGGACGCACCTTTACGGTTTATCTGGACCCCATGGGAGCCCCCGGGCAAGCCAACGCCCGCGATTACGGAACCGATTATTACGTGGTCATTTCTCCGGGGACCGGATCCGGGCTCAAGATGGATCAGATCCGGCACACCTATCTCCACTACCTTCTGGATCCGTTGGCGCTAAAGTATCCGATTGCCATGGCACAACTGGCGCCGCTGCTGATAAGCGTGAAGAATGCGCCCATGGATGAGAGTTTCAAGACGGACGTTTCGCTGCTGGCGACGGAGTGCCTGATACGCGCCATTGAAGCTCGCACCACGGGGTCGAGCAAGACGCCTGAAATAGAACGGGAGAAGTTGGTCGAGCAGTCGGTGGAGCAAGGCTTCGTTCTGACGCCTTATTTTTATCAGGCGCTGGTGCGGTTCGAGAAGAGTCCGGCCGGGCTACGCATTGCTTATGCAGATTTGATCAGCGGCATCGACGTACACAAGGAACAAAAGAACGCGGCGCAGATAAAGTTTGCCAGCAAGGCGGACCCGGAATTGTTGCATTTGTCCCGGCCCACGGAGGGCAAACTGCTCGTGACCGCGGAGCAGCGTCTATCGAGCGGAGACGCCGAAACCGCCAAGAAGCTGGCGCAGCAGGCGCTGGACGAAAAGAGAGAGGATCCGGGCCGGGCACTTTTTATTCTGGCACAAGTAGCCACGATGAGCCGCGATATGCCGGGCGCACGCAACTATTTCGAGCAGGCGTTGAATGTTGCTCACGAACCCAAGGTGGTGGCATGGTCCCATATTTACCTGGGAAGGATTTTTGATTTGCAGGAAGATCGAGCTGGCGCCCTCGACCATTACCGTGCGGCGCTGACGGCTGGCGGATCGTTGCCGGAGGCGAAAGCCGCAGCCGAGCACGGGATTGAACAGCCTTACGAGCCGCCAAGCCATCCGCAGTAACAGAGTGAAGTGAAACATCGCGTCGGGAGCTAGAGTCTCAACCTAAGGAGAGAGCATGAAGCGAGCAGCCATGATATTGGGGATGCTAGCGGTAGCGGCTTTCGTAGCAGCGCAGCAGCCGGCGCCCACCCAACAGAAGCAACCTGCAGGGGCGCCCGGCGCAGCTCCGCAAGGCACGGCCGCACCCGCCCCACCGCTGGGTAAACGGCCACCGCAAGCCAAAACGCAGCCGGAGTTTGACGCTTATAACGCGGCGGTGGCGAATCAGAAGGATCCCGCCGCGACGGAAAAGGCGGCGGACGACTTCGCGGCCAAGTTCCCCGACAGCGAACTGCGCGTGCTGCTCTACAAAGCATCGATGCGCGGCTACCAGAATGCGAACAATGGCGACAAAATGTCGGAGATGGCGCAGAAGTTGCTGAAACTCGATCCGGATGATCCCGAGGCACTCATCGCCGTGTCGGAGGTGATCGCGGAACGCACCCGGGAGACCGATCTCGATAAGGATCAGCGCTTTGATCAGGCCAAGAAATACGCGCAGCACGCTTTGGAGACTATCGACACCGATGTTCCAATCCCTGCGAATGCACCCCAAAATCAGATCGACGCATATAAAGGGCTGTTGCGATCCAGCGCATTTTCGGTGCTGGGTACGATCGAATACAGTCAGGAAAAATACGCTGACGCGGAAGGCTATTTCCGTAAGTCTATCGACGCTTATCCGGCCCAGCCTGACCCTGTAGTTGTGTTGCGCCTGGCACTGGCGCTGGATAAGCAGGCAAGATATCCGGATGCGCTGAAAGAGGCCAACCGGGCGGTCGAATTGACCCAGGAAGGAACCGCGGCAGGAACCACGGCACGTCATGAACGCGATCGATTGGTGCAGTTGACGGGCGGCGTTAGTCCCGGCAGTGGTGGTCCACCCCCTGCATCCAAACCGCCGGCCAGCGCCACTCCGAACGCGACCCCTCCTGCCCACTAGCGGGGAGGAGTTTACGCCAAGAGAGACGTCTCTAGTGGGATACTAGAGGCGTGGTCGCTTGGGTTCGGCCTTGCCTCCAGTACGCCACGGATGGACGCAGGACTCCAATCAGATGGTTCAATCAGATCATGAAGTCACGGAACATCTCGGAATTGGAGCAAGCTCTGGAGTATCAATTCTCGCGACCGGAATTGCTGGAGCAGGCTCTCACCCACAGCTCGCAAGCTCGCGAACTTGAATCGCTATCGACCCAGCCGTCGGCTCGAGTGGGAGACAACGAGCAGCTCGAGTTCCTGGGAGACGCTGTCCTGGGGCTGATTACGGCCGAGGAGTTGTTTCACCGCTTTCCGCATTTTCGAGAAGGAGAGTTGTCCAAATTGCGAGCACACCTGGTCAGCGAAAAGCATCTGATCCGAGTGGCACGCCAATTGGAAGTCGGGCAGTACTTGCGGCTGGGACGGGGCGAAGAGAAAAGCGGCGGGCGCAACAAGACTGCCCTGCTGGTAGACGGCTTGGAAGCCGTGCTGGGCGCGATGTACGTGGATGGCGGGTTGGAGACGGTCCGGCGTGTGGTGTTGCAGCATATCGTCGCTCCGGAGGTGGAACACCTGGCGCGAAACGGAAGCAGCTTGCCGCTTACCGACTATAAATCAGCGCTGCAGGAGAAGCTTCAAGCCACTGGTCGTCCGCAGGCATCTTATGTATTGGTAAAAGAGTTGGGACCTGAGCACAGCAAGACTTTTACGGTTGAGGTTCGATTGCAAGCGGTGGGCGACCACGGGAAGACTGAGTTCGTAGGCCGAGCAGAGGGGTCTACCAAGAAGAATGCCGAACAGGGTGCGGCACACCACGCGCTGGAACACCTGGCTTCGCTACCGGGGGATTCAGGCAGCAAGGCGCCCGGCAAAGGACGCGCCCAACCGGAACCGTGATGGAGAAAACGCCACAAACAGACTGGTTGATTTCGCTGCAATCGCTGCAATCGCTGCTGACTACGGTGGTGATTGCGGTCTTTGTCATCACGTTTGTCATCCAAGCTTTCCAGATTCCTTCCGAGTCCATGGAGAACACCTTGCTGATCGGGGATTACCTGCTGGTGGACAAGCTGCGTTACGGCGGCGGTGGATTCTTGGATCATGTCCTGCCGTATCGGCCGGTGAGGCGTGGCGACATCATCGTTTTCCACTATCCGGTTCATCCCAGCGAACACTTCGTGAAGCGTGTGGTGGGCGTGCCGGGGGATCGCCTACGCCTGATCAATCGGCAAGTGTACGTGAACGGCGCTCCGCTGACAGAATCCTATGTGCGGTACGGCTCGCCGGAGCATGACGTATTTCGGGACGAGTTTCCCCGCGTGGACATTCCAGTTCCAGGCCTGGAAGGGGGATGGTGGTTGCAGATGAAGAAACTGGTCGAGGACGGCGAACTGATTATCCCGGAGGGGCACTATTTCGTGCTGGGCGACAATCGAGACGAGAGCCTGGACAGCCGCTACTGGGGCTTCGTGCCGCGCGAAAACATCGTGGGGCGTCCACTGCTGATCTATTGGTCGGTGCGGAGCATGGAGTACGACATGCCGGTTTCTTCCACGCCGGGTGATAAACTTTATCATTTCGCCTACGCGGTTGGCCATTTGTTTCAGCTCACGCGTTGGGACCGCACATTTCGAGTAGTCAACTAAGGGCGGCATCGCCTATTAACGGGACAAAACCTAGTGGCCAAGAAAGAAAATACGCAGGCGGAAAAGCCGCGCGAAAGCACGGTCGAGTTTCTCGCTTCTCTAGCGGCCGTGCTGGTAACCGGTCTGTTCATTATTACGTTCATCGTGCAGGCATTTGAGATTCCTTCGAGTTCGATGGAGAACACTCTGCTGATTGGGGACCACGTGTTTGTGAACCGCGAGCAGTTCGCGCCGCGGACGCGATGGCTTGGTCCCATCGTACCCTACCGGCAGATACGCCACGGTGACATCGTGGTGTTTCTGTCGCCCGCGGAACCGGGGCTCTACGTTGTCAAGCGAATCATCGGCATTCCCGGAGACCGCATTCATTTGCGCGACGGCGTCGTCTATCGCAATGGGGAAAAGCTGAATGAGCCCTACGTGATCCACCAGGGCGGCGAGGTCAGTTACAATCCTTACCGCGATAATTTCCCCGCAGTCCCGCCGTCGGAGATGAGCAATGTGACCCCGGATTGGGAGCTGGCTTTGCCGCAGCACATTGAGGGTGACGATGTGGTAGTGCCTCCAAACAGCTATTTCGGTATGGGGGACAACCGCGACGTGAGTCTCGACAGCCGCTATTGGGGTTTTATCCCACAGGGAAATGTGATTGGGCGGCCCATGTTTATTTACTGGTCGTTTGAGACGCCGGCGGGCCAGTATCTGGAGAGAGAAGTCAGCCAACGAGTCGGTTTCCTGGCCCATGTGGTGATCCACTTTTTCGATGAAACTCGCTGGCGGCGTACGTTCAAGGTGGTTCAGTGAGTTTTTGGCGATCGAAGCGCGGAGCTCTCACGCTGAGCGTTGTCGTGCTCCTGGCGCTCTTCCTCGTACGACCGGGGGCAAATCGGCTCCGGACACGGATTGTCAATTCTATAAGTTTGGCGTTGGGACGGCCGGTCGATATCGCGGCAGTGAAGCTTCGCCTGCTCCCCCAGCCCGGATTCGATCTTGAGAACTTCGTAGTTCAGGACGATCCGGCCTTCAGCGCTGAACCCATGCTTCGCGCCCAGGAAGTCACGGCGTCTCTGCGTGTAACTTCGCTCTTGCGGGGACGATTGGAGATCGCGCGGCTGAACCTGACCGAGCCTAGCCTCAACCTGGTACGGAACGCGGAAGGACATTGGAATCTTGAGAATCTCATCGAGCGGGCAGCCAAGATGCCGGTTGCTCCCACCGGCAAAAAGAAGACCGAAAGGCGTCCGGGCTTTCCTTACATTGAGGCTGACCGCAGCCGCATCAATTTCAAGTTCGGACCGGAGAAAAAGCCGTACGCACTGACCGAGGCAGATTTTGCATTGTGGCAGGACTCGGAAAACGCCTGGGGCATGCGGATGAAAGCGCAACCGGTGCGGA
The DNA here is from genome assembly GCA_035601775.1 of Terriglobales bacterium. Taxonomy (GTDB): domain Bacteria; phylum Acidobacteriota; class Terriglobia; order Terriglobales; family Acidobacteriaceae; genus JABDBE01. Next base: position 69,049 of record DATNNO010000028.1, read on the forward strand.
CCGATTTCAATCTCACTGACACCGGCATGGTCACCGTGAGCGGATCGTGGCAGAGGGCAACGACTCTGCGCGAGACGCCTTTGCAGTTCAGTCTGCAGTGGGACCGTGCGCAACTCGGCCAGGTCACAAAGCTCGCCTATGGCAACGACCAGGGCTGGCGCGGGGGAGTGAAGGTTTCTGCCACGATTGCCGGCACACCCGCGAATCTTGCGATAGCCGCAGCGGCTTCGGTGCAGGATTTCCGTCGTTATGACATTTTTGGCGGCGGCGATTTACGACTGGCCGCACAGTGCAGCGGACGCTACAGTTCGCCCGCTCACACGCTGTCCGATGTTGCCTGCAGCGCTCCGGTAGGCGATGGCACAATTGCCGTCAATGGCAGCATCAACAGTCCTTTCTCACCCCGCGATTACGATCTCGCGTTGACCGCTCATGATCTGCCAATCCAGTCGCTGATTGCCTTCGCACGCCATGCCAAAGAAGGTATGCCGGATGATCTGGTCGCAACGGGCCGGCTGGGTGGGAACGTGAAGTTCCGGCGCTCCGCCACTGCGCGAGCAGGCGATGTGGTCTGGGAAGGTAGCGGCGAAACCTCGGGCTTCCAGCTGGGATCAAAATTCACCAAGACGGAGTTGGTATTGGGAAGAGTTCCATTCGCGGTGTCTCCCGCGATAGCTTCGAAATCACGAGCAACCTTAAGAGAAATTGTTCCTCCGCCGGAGACTCATTTTGAGGTGGGTCCTTTTGACTTGGCCTTGGGCAGGCCAGCACCCGCGACGGTGCGCGGCTGGACTTCGCGTTCGGGATACAGCTTCACGGTCGAAGGGGATGCGCAGGTACAACGCCTGCTGCGGTTGGCGCGGACGGTGGGAATTCGTGCTCCCCAGCCAGTCGCCGAAGGCTGGGCCAAAGTCGATGTGCAAATCGCCGGTCCCTGGTCGGGATTCGTGGCGCCGAGAGCTATGGGGAAGGCCCAACTGCATTCGATTCGCGCGGAAGTACGCGGGTTGAATGCGCCGCTGGAAATCGCTTCTGCGAACCTTCTCCTGACGCCAGACCTAATTAACGTGCAGAACCTGACGGCTTCGATCGCAGACACTTCATGGCGGGGCTCTCTAGCGCTTCCGCGTCAGTGCGCCGTGCCGGATTCTTGCCCGGTTCGCTTCGATCTGCATGCCGACGAGATTGCGTCTGATCGACTGAACCAGCTAATCAATCCTCATGTTCGCAAACAGCCGTGGTACCGGTTTCTTTCTTCATCGGCGACCGGAGTTCCCTACCTGCTCACAGTACACGCCGTGGGCAAGCTTACGGCCAACCGAGTGGTAATTCGTAAACTTGTCGGGAACCGAGTCTCGGCGAACGTGGCCCTCAATAAAGGGAAGCTGCGACTGTCCGATCTGCGTGGCGATGTCCTTGGCGGCAGGCATATCGGCGAATGGGAAGCCGACTTCACCGCAAAGCCCCCGGAGTATCGCGGAAGCGGCACGCTGGAGCGGATCGCACTTGAGCAACTTGGCGAGAGCATGCAGGATGACTGGATCACGGGCTCGGCAACGGCAACCTATCGGGCGAAAGCATCGGGCCTGGACGCGGCTGGATTGTTTGCTTCCGCCACCGGCACACTGAAGGTCGATGCACGGGACGGACTGCTGCGCCACGTTGCACTTGCCGAGGGAACCGGACCGCTGCAGATGCATCGTTTGGCAGCTCACTTGTTCCTGCGCGACGGCGAGTTTGAAATTCAGGAAGGCAAGCTGGAGACTCCGGCTGGTGTCTATCAAGTGAGCGGCACGGCATCTCTGACTCGTATCCTCAATGTGAAACTGACGCAGGAAGGAGCTCCGGGCTTCAACATCACGGGCACGCTGACGGAACCGCATGTATCGCCAATCCTAACCCCGGAGACGCGAGCCGCCCTCAAACCGTGAGGAAGCCCTGATTATGCAGTCATGTCTCGATCTGCTGGAAACCGAAGCGAAGAACTCTTTCGTCGCAGCGGGCGAGCAAGAACGGGAGGAGTCCCGCGCCTTCCAATCAGCATCGCTGCGCTCTTTGGCAAGAGCCGAGGAAACAGATTGCGAGTATCACGGCGCGTAACCCGGGCCACGCAGCACTTTCCCTGGCTTCGCTCCCGTCATCTTCCCTTGATCAATCACAGGCACTCCGTTCACCAGCACATATTCCATGCCCTCCGACAACTGATTGGGATTATCGAACGTAGCCACATCACGCACCGTTGCCGGATCGAAAACTACCACGTCGGCCCACATGCCCGCCTTCAACACTCCGCGGTCAGCTAGCCGCATGCGCTGCGCCGGCAGAGCGGAGAACTTGCGTATGGCGTCTTCCAAGGTGAGCTTTTTCTCTTCTCGAACGTATTTATGCAGGATGCGCGGGAATGTACCGTAGGCCCGCGGATGGGGATGTTCCTGGCCTAGGATTCCTTCCGGTGACGTTCCCTCGGAGTCGTTGTCGATTGAAACCCACGGCTGTTGCAGAGCGAGTACAACATCGGGTTCTGACATGCCGAACACCGCGACTTCGGTAAAAGCATTGTCTTCGATCAGCAGATCGAAGAGAGCATCCATCGGATCTTTGTTCCGGATTTTTGCGACCTCTGCCAGCGTCTTGCCCTGTAGCGGTAGAAGCTTCGGATTCTGAACCACGCAAATCAAAACCGACTCTGGTCCCGGAATCTCCTGCCATTCGTTCTGCCACTCGGTCGACGGGGTCATCAGATCCTTGCGAATCCGCTGCCGCATCGCTGGATCTTTCAAACGCTCGATCAGCTTCGCATCACCACCGTCGTGCGCCCAGGGCGGAATAAACGCCGACATGGTATTGAACCACGCAGGGTAGGCATAGGTGTTCGCACTCACGTCGACGCCGTCCGCGCGTGCAGCATTGATCTTCGCCACTACCTCCGGCATGCGTCCCCAATTTTCTTTGCCCGCAACCTTAATGTGCCAGATTTCGACTGGAATGTGGGCTTCGCGTCCGATGCGCAGAGCTTCATCAATGGCGGAAATCACCCGGTCGCCTTCATCGCGCATGTGCGTGGCATAGATGCCACCGCTTTTTGAGGCCTCTCCAGCTAACGCGATCAACTCTTCGGTTTTGGCGTAGGGAGCCGGAGCATACTGCAGGGCGGTAGAAACGCCGACTGCGCCGTCGCGCATGGCTTGCCGCACGAGCGCCTTCATCTGATCGAGTTGTTCGGGCATTGGCCGTTTGTCGTTGTCCCCCAAGACCATGCGGCGGACTTCGGTTGCGCCCACGTAGCTGGCGAGATTAATTCCCATGCCCTGCTTTTCGAGTCTGGCGAAGTACTCGCGGAACGTGCGCCAATCGGGAGTGATGTGGTAGTGATCGTAGCCGGCACGATCTGCCTGAATGATGGCGTCATTGAGCGGCGCCGCCGATCCACCTTCGCCGGTGATTTCCGTTGTGATGCCCTGGTAAATCTTCGAAGGCAAGCGCGGATCGACGAGGATCGTCAGCTCCGATTGCCCCAGCATATCGATAAACCCAGGCGCAACAACTTTGCCACCAGCGTCGATGGTTCGCGTGCGTGGCGCATCGACCAGATTGCCGATGGCTGCGATCTTGCCGTCCCGGATTCCGATGTCGCCGGAATACCAGGGCGAGCCTGTGCCATCGATGATGTGGCCGTTGGTGATCACCAAGTCAAAGCGCTGCGGTGGCGGAGCGGGCCACACCGGGGAGGTACAGCTTAAGACGATGAGAATTGCCAGCAAGTTTTGATAGAGCGCGGTTCGCATCACAAGTTTCTCCGTAATTGTCCAGTCTCCGATTCAGGGTCACGTCTGTGGAGGAGCAGCCGGGACAGGCCGTCGGCGCCAGCTCAGGCTGAGTCCAATCAGGCTCCAGATCCCCAGTGCCAGCCATTCGTATACGCTGAAATGCCCTGGAATACCAGGCACAATTTTCATCAAGATCATGAGGAGTCCGACAATCACTCCGACCACAGCGATAAAACGTTCGTGCGACGCCGGACCCATCCGGTAGTAGGCCGCACAAGCCGCCAGCCATCCTATTGCGGAAGCCACCGAGCCGACTTCGGAAATGGGCACGAGCATGGCATCGCCCAGAAACATGCACGCGGCAGTGGCCAGTCCGATGCAGAGCACGGCGACCGAGGGCGTCTGATTGCATCGATGTACATGGCCAAAACGCTGGTCCACCAAGCCGCGCCGCCCTATGGCGAACAACAGCCGGCTCGCTGCGATAAGATTTCCGTTGAACACTTTGAAAAGCGAGAGCAGCGCGGAGGCTAGAATTACGCTTACAATCCAACGCGAGCCCACTGCATGCTCAAAAGCAACCGCGGTCATGAATTTTTCATGGGTGAGCTGCTTCCATGGGGCGACATATCCGACAGCTGCGATCACGATGGTGTAGAAAAGAATACCAACCACAATCGCCATCCAGATGGCCTTGAAGAACCCGCGCGCGCGGAATTCAGGGCTGGCCTCTTCCGCGCCCTTTACGACAGATTCAAACCCAGTCATAAAGTAGGGCACAATTTGCATGACTAATAGCACGGATACGAACGGGCTATGGGTGAAGAGCGGCAGGAAATTTCGTGGCGAACCTTTGGTCACTCCGAACCCTACAAACAGCGTGAACAAGGCAAGCGTTCCGAAGGCTGTCCAGTTCTGAAAAATGGCACTCAACCGGATACCGCGATAGTTCATCAGAGTGAGCAGGCCAGTCAGGCCGAGCCCGATCACCAAATGCGGCAGGTAAACAGGCCGACCTGCGATGCGGTAGAGTTCCATCGAATCCAGTGCGGGAAAGATGTAGCCCGCGATCTTGCCCACCGCTACCGCCTCCCAGGGGCACACGATGAAATAGGCGAGGATCATCATCCATCCCGTGGCAAAGCTGACCGATTGTGGAAAAACTTTCGCGGTGTATGCGACCTCACCCGCCGCATCCGGCATCGCCGCGACCAGTCGGCCGTACACATACCCGATAGGCAGCAGCAGCGCCCCACCAATTACGAAGCCAAGGATCGCACCCAATACGCCGCCGCGCAGCAGCCAGTCATCCATCACGACCAGCCATCCGACGCCCACCATCGTGCCCCAGCCCAGGGCGAAGTAATCTACGACGCGGAGTTTGCGAGCGAGAGTGATCACGCGGCGCGAATTATAAAGCATTGCGCTGGATCGCGTGCTGTCCAGTCTCGGTGCCAATCCCGACTAACCGATATGCTATGTTTTACAGTTCTGTTGAATTCTTAAACGAGGCGGCTATGCCCCGATACGAATATCGTGTTCTCAATCCAACACCAGCAGCCGAAAAGGCGTTTCTGGCATGGATTGACCGGCTGGACCAGGAGTTCATACACCGCGATCCTCAACATCGCAGTGATGTGGTGCGGAACGCGCTGCATGAGCTTTATCTGGGACGTCCTTACACGGCGCCGAACGCGAATGCGTCTCTGGCGGAACAGGTTCTGATCCACTCCTTCGATCCACGCAATGCTACGCTCGAGCCGGAATCCTACGGTGATGTGGACGCTGTAAAATACGCCGAACGCAAGCCTCTCATCTGGTTCTGGATGATGTATGACCGTTCGCCCGCAGGGTTGAATCACTGGCTGGGTCATCGCGTGCGCGCCATGATCGCTCGGCACGTGCTCAAACATTGCGGCAAGAACGTAAAGATATTTCACGGCGTCGAGGTTTCGTTCGGATACAACCTGACCATTGAAGACAACTGCACGATTCACAAGTACGTGCTGCTGGACGACCGCGGCGAGATCATCATCCATGAAGGCTCGTCGATTTCCGATTACGCCAATGTCTATTCGCACGCTCACGACCTCAACGATGGCATGCTGGTCGACAATCACCGGACCGAGATTGGGCCGAAGGCTCGCGTCACGTATCACGCAACGGTGCTCAGTGGAGTGAAGGTGGGCGAACATGGCATGGTTGGCTCGATGGGGGTGGCATCGAAAAACGTCGAGCCTTTTCACATCGTTGGTGGTATTCCCGCGAAACCGATTAAAGTAAAGCCGATCGCGCCGGAAGAGTTGCGCAAGGCGTTTGAAAAGCGGTAGTGGGTTATGCGCGTCCTGATCATTGGCGGCACGGCTTTCATCGGCCCTCACGTGGTGCGCAGCCTGGTTTCTGACGGGCACGAAGTCACGATTTTTCATCGCGGCGAGCACGAACCGGAACTCCCCAGCAGCGTGCGCCATGTACACAGCACGTCCGCGGCGTTTCCTGTCCTGAATTTTCCAGCGGAACTGGTCTCGTGGAAACCCGATGTCGTGCTGCATATGGTTGCGATGGGCGAGCACGACGCCGAATCTGTAGTGCAGGCGTTCAAAGGCGTGGCGCGGCGGCTGGTGGTTCCGAGCAGCGGCGACGTGTACGCCGCATACGGCGTTCTGCTTGGGAGTGAGGACGCGATTGTAGAAACGAACCTGCTGGGTGAAGAGTCTCCGCTGCGAACAAATCTCTACCCGTATCGCAAGATGGCGAAGGGTCCCGACGATTGGATCTACAACTACGAGAAAATCCTGGTTGAACAAGTAGTGATGGGCGATCCGGAATTGCCAGGCACGATTTTGCGCTTGCCTGCTGTGTACGGCCCCGCGGACAGCCGTCACGGCTTATCTGCTCACCTCAAGCATATGGACGATGGTCGCCCCGCGATCCTGCTGGATGAAAATCAAGCGCACTGGCGGTGGTCGCATGGTTACGTTGAGAACGTTGCCGCTGCGATCACGCTGGCGATCACCGATGACCGTGCGAGCGGACGGATCTACAACGTCGGAGAAGAATCTGTTCCTACGACTGCCGAACGGGTGCGACTGCTTGCGAAGCTGGTGGGCTGGAGGGGCGAGATTGCAACTCTTCCCCGGGCATCGCTACCGGCTCACTTACGAGATGCCTACCACTACTCGCAAGATCTGGCTTACGACACCAGCCGCATCCGCAGTGAACTCGCCTACAAGGAAACGGTTTCCGCGGAGGAGGGACTCCGCCGTACCATTGCTTGGCTGCGAGAATACCCACCCTCAATCGACGCTACGCAATACGACTATGAGGCTGAAGACGCGGCGATGGCGGCCGTCAAAACCGCGTGATCTGGCCGTATTTCAAGGTCCGCGTGTTAGTATCAAGTCCAACGCCTGATGACCCTGCAGCATGTTGACATCCTGTTTAAGCTGATCGTTTTCTTGTTCGCGATCAGCGTCCACGAGTCGGCGCACGCCTGGATGGCGAGCCGCCGTGGCGACCCGACCGCACGCATGTTGGGCCGGGTTACGCTGAATCCCATTAAACACATTGATCCGGTCGGCACCGTCCTGTTGCCTCTTATCGCCTTGGTGTCTCATTTTCCAGTGCTGGGGTGGGCCAAGCCTACACCAGTGGATCCGCGTAACTTCAAGAACCCTGTGCTCGACGACATTTTGACTTCGGTAGCTGGACCGGTGAGTAATTTTCTGGTGGCGACCGCCGCTTTGATCGCGCTGGCACTCATCAAACTTTCATCTCCACTGGGACAGCAGATCGTCTTTGGCATCCCGCACGGTTGGATCTCGCCGGAGATGAACTCGGTTCTTGTGCCCGCGTGCTTGCTGCTGTATGAGCTGATGGTCATCAATGTTGTGCTGGGGGTTTTTAATCTGATTCCAGTTCCTCCGTTGGACGGCAGCCACGTTTTGCGCCACTTCCTATCCGCGAGCGCACTGCGGATTTACGACACGGTTGGTGTGTTTGCATTGATGGCGTTGGTGTTTCTGGGCGGAGGGTTTTTGGGCAAGCTGATTTATCCAGTAATCGATACTTTTAACTACATCCTCTTGAGAGTCTGATGCCATCTGGATCTAATCAACGTAAACGCGTGCTCAGCGGAATGCGTTCGACCGGCAAATTGCATTTAGGCAATTATGTCGGCGCTCTGCAGAACTGGGTGGGCATGCAGGATCAGTACGAATGTTTCTTCTTCGTGGCTGACTGGCACGCACTCACCACCGACTATGCCGATACGTCGCGCGTGAAGGAAAACTCAATCGAAGTTCTGCTCGACTGGCTGGCGGCCGGGCTCGATCCGGAGCGCTGCACCATGTTTATCCAGTCGCACGTACCGCAGCATGCCGAGTTGCATCTGCTGTTCTCCATGATCACGCCGCTGGGCTGGCTGGAGCGCGTGCCTACTTACAAGGAGCAGAGGGAAAACATCACCGAGAAAGACCTGAGCACTTACGGTTTTCTGGGATACCCGGTGCTGCAGGCGGCGGACATTCTCATCTACAAAGGCGACTTTGTTCCCGTGGGGGAAGACCAGGTACCGCACGTGGAGCTGACTCGCGAGATCGCGCGCCGGTTCAACATGTTTTATAGCCGCAATGGCAGGTCTGTTTTTCCCGAGCCGCAGCCTTTACTAACGCCCGCCGCGAAATTGCCGGGAACCGACGGGCGCAAGATGTCGAAGTCGTACGGAAACACCATCATGCTCACCGATCCGGAGCCGGTGGTGCGGCAGAAGCTCAAGACCATGGTGACTGATCCGGCTCGCGTACGCCGCACTGATCCCGGCAACCCCGATGTTTGCCCGGTCGGCGATCTCCACAAGATTTTCAGCGATCGCGCTACCATGACTAAGGTGAACGAGGGTTGCCGTTCGGCGGGGATCGGGTGTATCGAGTGCAAAGGCTGGGTCGCGGATGCTCTGGTTAACATCTTGACTCCCATGCAGGAGCGCCGTAAAAAATACGAGGACAATCCGCGGCTCGCTTGGGATATTCTGGAGGCTGGCTCGACTCGGGCAAGCAAGGTTGCTGGGGCGACGATGAACGAAGTGCGCGAGGCAATGGGCATCTCGCTCGAATACGAGGCTCCACGCGCCCCGCAGGCGGCGAAGTAGCAACCGGAGACAGCAACACGATGAGCGAAGAAGCAAAGATTGCTTTCGATGGTACTTCGGCGTTGGATCTTGGTCCGACGCTGGTGGGGAGTTCTCCGCCGCGTCGTGAAGAAAAATCCACGAATGAGGAAAGCGACTTCCCTTTCGCCGTCACCGTGGGCGATGTCTACGAAGGACCGCTCGACCTGCTGCTCCACTTGATTCGCAAGCAAGACATTGACATTTACGATATTCCTATCGGGAGAATCACCGCGCAGTATCTGGCGTACGTGGAAAAACTGCGCGAGTTAGACGTGAATGTTGCGGCCGAGTTCATCTACATGGCCGCGGTTCTGATTCACATCAAGTCGAAAATGCTGTTGCCGTGCGATCCTGCCGCGGCTTCGGACGCTCAGGATGACCCGCGCGCGGAGCTGGTCAATCGCCTGATCGAGCATGAGAAGTTCAAGTCTGCGGCTCAGATGCTGATGCAGAAACAGCAGATCGAAGATGCGGTGTGGTCGAACCCCGCGCTGAAAGAGTTCAAGGATGCTGAAGGCGCGGAGCCAGAGATGGCCGCCGACGTCATTGATCTGGTAAAGACATTCCAGCAAATCCTCGATCGAGCCCGCAACCGGCCGATGATTCAGGTGGATGAAGAAACGGTCACGGTCGGGCAGATGATTGAGTATTTGCGGCGGCGATTGGCCCTGGAAGACCGCCCGATCCGATTGAAGCAGATGTTGCGCAACGTCGAGTCGCGACAGGCGCTGGTCTGCATGTTTCTGGCGCTGCTGGAAATGGTGCGTCTGCAAGCCATCCAACTGCGGCAAGACCGCTTGTTTGGCGAAATCCTGCTGCGCAAGCATGTAGGATTTGAGGCGGTCATGGCAGAACAGGCAGCGGTGCGGACGATTGGCGGTAGGAGCAGCAGCTAGCAACTAGGAGCCCATGAGCCTTAAAGCCAAACTCGAAGCCATTATTTACGCAGCGGAAAACCCGGTGACGTTGGACCAACTAATCGAGTTGGTCAAGGAATCGGTGACCAATGAAGGCGCTGCCAACGGGACGGAAGTCAAGTCGCGCGTGCGCCTCGCGCTGGAGCAACTGATTGTCGACTACTATGCTCCAGATCATGGTATTGAGATTCGCCA
>DATNNO010000029.1:0-4903 GCA_035601775.1 Terriglobales bacterium
CGGAATGATCAGCTCCGTTAATCGTTCAACCAGCGCGTACTCCTGCGCGGAGCAGAACTGTGGCGTGTACTTCGTTGGCTTGATTGTCTGGGTGCCCGCCGCCCCCGGGTGGGCGCAGGCAAACACCCATTTCGTGAATCCTGGAAAGTGTGATGCGACTGAAGCCATCGCCATGATGCGCAAGATTTCCCGGCGCTGTAGGTCCTGTCCCGCCATTCGTCACCCCTGAACCGAACAATCATGAGGAATGGGTCGCACAGATTCTCCCCGAAAGTCATGAACCGTGCAAGCGGTTGGCTCGTTGCGCACCGAGAGCGGACCGCGCTGGGCGGCGCGTGTGTGAATGCAAACGTTGGTTGGTCTCGCCAAAGCGAGTAGTATGATCATGGGACTTTTGGATAGGTAGTACTCTCTCAAATAGTGAGGTTTCCCATGGTGTTGCGGCGGCTTGTGGCATTCCTCTTTTTTCTTCCGCTGCTGGCATGGCCTTTGTCGGGACGAGCCCAAACCACCGGCAAGACCCAGCCTCGCGTGGTCGTGGTCGGCGTTAACGGCATGGAATTGGATGTGATTCGTCCACTGCTGCTGAAGGGGGACCTGCCGAACTTGGCCAAGGTGATCAAGAATGGTGCGCACGGCAAGTTGCGCACGGTGAATGCGCCCAATTGCCCTCGGGTCTACTCCACGATGTTCACGAGCACCCGGCCGGAGGAGCATGGCGTCACCGGTTTTCTTGTCGGCGGAATCACCGCGAACACGAATATGTTGAAGCAGGAACCTATCTGGTCCGTTCTCTCGAAGAATGGAATCACCGTAGGCATGGCCAACGTTCCGGCAACGTTCCCCGTAATGCCCGTGAATGGATACATGATCAGCGGCATGCTGACCCGTGGGAAAAATTGCGAGGACGGCGTTCTCTGCGCGCCAAAACTTTCGGAGGTGGAAGGCGGAGACGCAGTTTATCCCGCCGCCATGAAAGCGGAACTGCTCAAGAAGGTGGGCGACTTTTACATCGATTGTGAGCGCATGCCCTCGGCCGAACAGTTGAACGGTCACGAGACCGAGGTCATTGACGCCTGGCTGAAAAAGGTTCAACTGATCCGCGATCAGCAGACTCAACTGTTCGACTATCTATTAGCCAATCATCCGGTGGACTTCACCTGGCTGGCGCAATCCTGCGAAGACCGCACTGGCCACTGGCTCTATCCGATCGCGCCCTACAATGTGGGGTACAACCCCAAACTAAACAGTCTGCGCACCGATTCCTTCCCGAACCAGTACATCGCCTTCGACAAGGTGCTGGGCACAATATTGAAACACGTGGACGACAACACCTATGTCTTCATCGTTTCTGATCACGGTATCAAACCGCTGCGTGAGTTCGAGGAGATGGATCCGCATGCGCACATGGATCACGAGAAGACGACTCCGGTGATTGCCAAGCACGACTTCGCCGACGGTGATGATGTTCCCGGTTCGTTCTTTGCCATGGGACCAGGAATCAAGCACGGCCTGCGCCTGATGGGTTTCGAAGCATCCGTGTACGACATTGCGCCCACGATTCTGCACATCTATCTTGTCGAACCGCCAAAGCAGATGCGTGGGCACGTCCTGGACGAGATCTTTGAGACACCTGGGAACAAGGTCGCGCAAAAGTAAGGCGCGTTTGTGTTACGGCGGCCTTTTGGATCGTGAGCGAGGGGCAAGACTCTTCGGGATGATAACCAAGAAAGGAACTGCTTGTTCAGGGTTGTTGGTTTTTCCGCAGTCTTCTGGCTCGGCTCTCCGCCCGTTCCGCCTCCTCTCTCTTGCCCAACCCGGAATAGCCTTGCGCCAGCAATTCAAAGACCTCCGCATTGTTCGGTTGTGACTTGGAAAGCGGTTTCAACTGTCGCAACGCCTCAACAAAATTCCCGGACGCAATCTGCGCTCTCGCCAGCCAGAGTTGCGCTTCCAAGTTCTGCGGTTGCACCAGAAGTGCAGCTTCGAACTGGTCTTCGGCTGCCTTCAGATTTTTCAAACCCAGGTAAACCTGACCGAGCAGGAGACGAGCCGGAAACTGCGCGGGAGTAAGTTTCAAACTAGCTTCCAGCGCCTCGCGGGCACCGGCTAGATCACCCTCTCCTTGCAGGGCCTGGCCTTCGTAGAACGCAGCCGTCGCGTCATCGGGACGAATCTCACGTGCGTGTTTCAGATGCTCGGCGGCCTTTGCGTAGTCACCCGCATGCAACTCCAGCTCTCCAATTTGGCGCAGCGCTGTTGGCGCTTTGGGATCGAGCTCCAGGACTTTCTCCAAGGCAGTGCGCGCCTCGCTAGAGCGTCCATCCTCGGACGCGATCATCGCCTTATGCAGCAGGTTCTGTTCCTCGATCTTATCCTTGGGATCAGGTAGCAGCGAGGCTTCGGGCACGTTGGTTGAGCTGCCAGCGTCCGCGCGGCCCAAGTATCCCAGGGCTTTTAGCTCGTCGATCGTGCTTTGGCTCACGGATCCGGCAGAGGGCGATCGAGGAGGCATTTTACTCCTCAAGTCCGAGAGCATCGCGCGAAACTTCTGTACTATCGCGTCCCATGGCACGTAATTATTTGTTAGTTCTCGCGGATCGGAGCGCAAGTTGTAGAACTCCGGTCGAGGAGCTTCGATAAACTTGAATCCTTCGCCACGTACCGACCGTATAGGGGCCCAGCCGAAACGCATGGGGTAATCGGTCTCGCCGAAAGCGGCGCGACCGGTAGTTTCGGGTGTACCCACGAGGGCAAGGTATGAAACCAATGACTCCCCGTCGAGCCGCTCCGGCAGAGGGATCTTCAGCAGATCGATCACGGTGGGCAATATGTCCGTAGTACGTACTTGCGCCTCCACCACTCTGCCGGCCTCTCTCTGATCCCGGAACTTGATGATCAACGGAACGTGCATGGTGGAATCGTAGAGAAAAATCCCGTGCGTTTCCTCATGATGCTCTCCCAGTCCCTCGCCGTGATCGCCCACTACAATCACGACTGAATTCTCATACCAGCCCTTTTTCTTCAGATACGCCAAAAAATCTGCCAGCGCCGAATCCGCATAAGCGATTTCACCGTCGTATAGACGGTCCTTATAGACTTGCGAAAACGGTGGAGGCGGGTCGTAGGGATCGTGCGGATCGTAAAAGTGGACCCAGACGAAATGTGGACCCGTGGGATGGGTGCTCAACCAATTCTCTGCATGTTGCGCCACGTCTCTGCCACGACGCTCCAGGCGCCCCCATCGCGATTTGCTGTGCGTAACTTTGGGAAAGTTATCGTAGAAATCAAAGCCGCGATCCAGCCCGGGCGCAAAGCTTTGACTGTCGAGAACGACAGAACCAATGAATGCACCGGTGCGGTAGCCCTGCTTCTTCAGCAATTCCGCCCAAACTGGGTAAGTGTTTGCCAGACGCACGGCGAAGTCAGTGACACCATGCGTGCTAGGCATCAGTCCAGTGAGGATGGAAGTGTGCGAGGTGTTTGTAATCGGGCTGGGTGTGAACGCTTGAGTGAAACGGACGCCATCTTTCGCGAGGGTGTCCAGCGCCGGGGTTTGAATAGGCCCATAGCCATAGCAGTGAACGTGGTCGGCGCGCAGCGTATCAATGGTCACCAGAAAAACATCAGGTTGTGATGCTGGTTTTCGAGCGCTCTGAGCGGAAAGGCTGGCGGCCCATATCACCAACAAAATTGTCAGCCTCTTGGCGGCCTGCATGCCACTCAGACTAACACGGGAGCAAAGCATGGCAATTGCGCCGACCGTGCAGGTATTCTGCAACTGCACTTATTGGCCTTCCGTCGATTGGATCGCTACTGTTAAGTCGTTGTTATTGACCAGATTCGCCGCGAAAAAAAGAAGACCAGTCGTATTGTGGTCTTTTCCATTTTGGTGAACTCGCTATTTGATTGTGCTCGAAGTCCGAGTGGCCACGACATCGGGCAGAGGTTTAGCGGCTTGTGGCACAGAGGCTCGGTAGTCTTTTCCTAACAGCGCGGCCAGAGTTGCCGCAATCTGGCTCTGCGTCACTGCCGGCGCATGTTCCCGCTCACCCAGGGGTTGCGTGTCCGGACCAAATACTCCAATCCAGATATTTTCGGACCCCTTCTGCTCCGTGCCATGGTCCTTCCACCCAGTTAGTCCGCTGCCGCGCCCGTGGTCGGTCGTGATGATAAAGGTTGTCTGATCGCGGTAAGACGGCATCGACTGCATGGTATTCCAGAGCTGCTCCACAAATTTATCAAACTGATGTGCAGCCCTTAGCAGCAGATCGTAACGCCCCGAGTGAGCCCATTCATCGGTTTCACCATAGCCTACGAAAAGCACTCTGGGCTGGTGCGCCTGCACATAATCGAGCACAACCGGCTGCAGAAAGGCATCGTAAACGTTGTCGTCCCAGAGTCGCGTGGTCGTGCTGTAAAAATCCTCGATCAATGCCTGCCTGGCGCGGGATTCCGCGCGTGCGATTGGATCCCATCCGGCGGAAATGAACAAGCCACTGCGCTTCTGGTTGAAGATGTCCTTAAAGGCGTCCCAAGTGCCAAAAACAGCAACTCGTCCCTGCAGTTCAGGTATGCGGTTCAGCCATTCGAACACTGTAACGTTCGGATTGGGACCAAAATCGTTCTTATCAACATGCGGATCCGGAAACCCCGCGATCATTTCGTTGTAGCCGGGGTAGGAAAATGCATATTGGTTAGCCACCCTCGCGATACTTTCTTTTTCCTGATTGCCAAAAATCTGCCCTTGATGTGCGAACGTCTTCCATAGGAAGGGGAACACCGTTTCTCGGCTCTGGGACGAAGTTGCCCTCGAGAAGTCACTGCGCAAGGTGTCGATATTCTCCACGCCTCCATGTTCACGGTTCATGAGCGAATGATCCGGCCCTTGGAAGACCTCTTG
>DATNNO010000030.1:0-59404 GCA_035601775.1 Terriglobales bacterium
AGCCACCGCGATTACCGCTCGTTTCTTCCCGTTCTTCCCTCCACGCTCGGCCAGCTTCAGACCCCAGCGCCGCAGGTCGCTGTCGGCTCCAAACGGCCCCAGTATGTGATGCGCGCTTTGCACCATCATCGTTCTGAGGTATGGGTCAATTGGGTGGGAGATTGTTTTCCGGCGAGTTGTTCGGCCAGAGTCCAGTGGGGATCGTTGCGCTGAAAGATGCCATGGCGATCACGGTAGAGGCTGAGGGGGACGCCGTGAGTAGTGACCATGGCGTGCAGAGCGCGGAGATAGCCGAGAGTGTTTTCCGGTTCGATCTGGAAGTGAGCGGAGAGGATTTGGCTGGTGGCGTCATCCTGAAAGCCGATGAGGTGAGCTCAGGGCCGCGGCCCTGGAGCCAATCATGACGGCTGGCGTCGGTGAGCACCATCATGCCGAAGCGGGGACGACGCAAGCGGCGAGCGCGATACTGGCGGGCACGACGCTTCTGCGGGGAAGCCAGCTTGGCTTGGCGCAGAATGCGGCGCACGGTCTCGCGGCTGACGGACAGATGCTCTTCGCTGTGGAGTTTCTCGCAGAGATGAGAATCGTTGAAGCCGGCATACTTGCCGCGCGCCAGACGCAGGATGGTCTGGCGCAGAGCAACCGGCAAAGCCCAAGGCATGGGCCGTCCGCGATTGCCATGGTGCACCCAAGCAATGGAGTCGGGGCGATAGCGCCGCTTGAGCCGTTGTACCTGCCGTTCACTCAGTTGCAGCAGACGGGCGGCTTCGCTTACGCGCAGCCGACCTTCCACTGCATTCTCAATTACTTTCACGCGTTGCCACTCTTTCTGACTCATTGTCACCATCCCTCTAGGGTGACAAAGTCTGGTTGCAGTTAGGGGGTGGCATTATCTTGGAGCATCTACACGCAATCGCGTGCATCTTGACCCGCCCTTGGAGGTCAGCACATAATTGTTCGCTCGCCACCCGCGTGGTCCCGCTTCGATCCCGTAGAACTGCGGTCATTCACGCGATGGAAAGGTACGGGAAAATCCCATGTCAGAAAAACAATTCTCGGGGACGCTGAGCGCTGCCTTGCTAGTCGCGGCGGTTCTCATTGTAACTTTGCTGTCAGTACCGGACGCTTGGGCAGCCAGCAAAGAGAGGGTGCTGTACAGATTCTGCTCCCTTTCAAACTGCACGGACGGGGACGGCCCCCAAGCCGGCCTAATCTCCGACGCGACGGAAAACTTGTACGGTACGACCGGCTCTTCAGGGCGTTTCAACAACGAAGTTCGAAGCGCTTTCTGTTGACCGCGACATTGGCGCCAAAGCCGACGCGGCCTTGGGCCAAGTCGCGCTTGCGGAAGTCGCGTGGGCACAAGGAGGACCGTTGGACCAAGGCACGCTTCGGTCCGCTGTCGACGAGCTTCGCCTTCAGAAAATCACCGATGAGCCGTGGCAGGCGTGCAACGTGGCGTGTTCGCGCTAGTCGGACTCTTCAAGTTCCACTCCGTATCGCTTTGCGGCAGACTGTATCCGCTTCCACGCCGCACGACGTTCCGCTTCCGTAACGCCCTTCACCTGATTGAAGCGCGCAGCAGCATTGCGTACGTGAGAGGCATTTTCCAGCGGCTCCTTGCGTTGCTTGGGGAAAGCGAACTTGGTTGAGGATATCCGATCACGAGCTGGTTTGGTTAGCTTTGCCATTATTTTCCTCCCTCGGGAGCATCCCCTGAGCACGGGGCGGCCCGGACCGGGAAAGGTTGTCTAAATCACTCCAAAACTGAAACTTGATCAGGCTGCTTGCCCACGTCGGAGACCATTTATTTTGGGTGCTCTTCCCCGGTGACATTCTCAGATCTGCCAGGCCAAGCTGGCTTGGTCAACTCGATGCGCCAAATTGGGCCGCCCAGATAGAGTGGACCTTCCGACTTGACGAATGCCGGCGCCTCATCGTGCAGAATCCAGACGTGGGTGTCTTCTGGCTGCTTTCCCAATAGCGGCGCCAGCAATCCGGTGACGCCTCCAATTTCTACTTTTACGGCGTAACGCGTCGCTTTGCGACTGGAGTCCCCGATCCGGAACGTCTCTTCACCTTCCGACGTAATCGCAAGCTTCACAAGGCGCGGTTTTGGCGTGGCCGCCACCATTGATACTTTCGTCTGCGGCGCTTCGGGCGGGATGTTTTTCAGTAAGGTGAAAACCATGCCGTTGGCAACATCGGACGGCAGGTGAAGTCGCTCGGTCGCAAGCTTCTGCTTACCTTCATCATCGACGTAGCGAACCGTGGTTCGGCCCGACAAAGCATCGAATGAGAGTTCGAGCGGATGCGGGAAAGCCGGTCCCTTTTGCACCAGGTGATCGGTTAGGAGTCGGAACGTATAGCCCTGAGAAAAGACGGCAGTCTCGTCGTGGACTGAGCCGTCCGTGAAATGGAATACCAGGTGATTCGTTACCCGATTTCCGTGCGCGACCTGGGTCAGGTCGCCATCGGCGAGGGTTTTGCCCTCCAGCGTTTGCAGCACAAGAAAGCCGTGGACCAAGCCTTCTTTGTGGCTCACGCGTACGGTTTCCCCGTTCAGAGTGCAAGGATGAAGCAGGCCACTCCAGACTAGCGTTCCAAGCAGCAGCAATCCGCCCGGTCTCACCGGGAGCCGAAGTCGGCTGAGCTTTGCGTGTGCCGGAGGAGAGACCAACGTGAGAGTGCTAGGCGGCCGCATCTGTGGCCTTTAGCTTCTCTCGCGAGAAGCTGCGGATGCGAATGCTGGTCTCCGACAGTGCGAAAAGACTTTGGCAATGCTTGCACGCAATCTCGGATTCTGTGCCCGCATGGGATTCACACGAGCGCCCAATCTTTCCGAGAACATTCTCCCCGTCGCAATAAGGACAATCTACGCAGGCAATTCGAACGGGGATTAATTTAGTCTTCGGCATTCGCTAATTTAAGGCGGACGTCTGGCACTCCAAGATCGTTGCCACAACGGAGGCTTGATCGCTGTGAGCAAGTAAATGCCTCAATTTCGTCCGTTGTTTAATCCGTTGTCAATCCAACTACTCACGACCCCTCGCCCTACCCTTTATCCAGATATTCGCCGGGGACATCATCCTCCGGCACCTCATGCGTGCGAACTTCCTTCTCATCAGTGTTCCCGGCGTCTTCCACGCCCATTACTGCGTCAGCCTCGAACGCATTGCCTTCCTCCAGCAACTCGTCTACGCTCTCCGAATCGGCACCTTCGACGTTGGACAATCCCTGCAAATCTCCCGATTGGCCGCCGGAACGCGATTCCCGTTCCTTCCGTGGGAATGCCACAGTATCAACGCTCTGGCTTTTCTCCCGAGCCTGTTTCCTAAGTGCGCCCACTGTCTTCTTGCCGACGGCCTTCGTTTTCACCGCCGCCTTTTTCTGAGTTGCCTTCTTCTTCGCCAACTTCTTCTTGGGAGTTTCCCTCTTCATAGCCAGCTTCTTCTTGGCCAGCTTCTTCATCGGGGTCATCTTGTTGGCAGTTCCCTTCGACTTCATCTGCTTCTTCTTAGTCTTATTCTTGGCAACCATAGACGAAGTCTACCACCGAACATGTGCCTTGCAGCCGGGCGGTGGTCCAGAAGCGGGGTTGTGCGAAGCGAAAGACGACGTTCCGGGTGGATTGTCAGCAATTCGGAAGTAATCGCACAATCAGATAAGCACGACTGACGCGCAGTCAGTCGAAGACCGCGGTTTTGCTGGGTGTTGGGCAATCCAGCGTGCCAGTTGTGTGCCAGATTTAGAGTTCACTCATGTTTCTCTGGTCCTTGGGTGGGTCCGCAACCTACTGCGCTGAAGAGTGTGCGGTGAGCAGTGGAAGGCAACTAGCCGCTAGGTAGAGGCGTGCATAGCCCAGTGGAGCCGTGCGTAGCCCCTTGCCGAGACGTAGTATCCACGGGTGACGAAACGGTTCTCACGGATGTTAACCCTGTAAAGATAAGGGACTTACAGCGCCCTCATTGCCGGAATCCGATTCGCCGGGGACAATGCTCTGCAAAGTGGAGATGAAAAGCACCATTATCGATTTATTTGCAATAGGTTAGGTCCGGTTGGTCGAACGAGTCCAGGAATTTGGTATTGCCGTCTGCAACACATTGAAAACAATAATAAAAGTAGGTATAATGGGATCCTTATTCTCTTGATTTTTGAAAAGGTCAGCCATATATGGCTTTGCGGTGAGTGCGCCTTTGAGGCCGCGGGCAATCTTCTTTGTCAGTGTTAACGTTTCAATCTCTGCCATTTCTTGAGGTGTGAAGTCAATCATTTATCCCTCCGAAGATTTCGTTCACCTTCTCTCGTACCTGCTGACTGCGGGACGGCTTTAGATAACGCATCGTGCTTTCCATGTCAGAGTGGCCGAGCCACTGCTGCACGGTGCGCAAATCGACACCTGCCCACAGGCTCCAAGTTGCAAACGTAGCACGAAACTTGTGCAGCCAGAAGTCTGCCTTCTTAAGCTTCGCACGTTCGGCACACGCCTTCAGATCGTCCAGGAAGTTCTGCTTAGGATTGCAACCCGAAGTTGGGAAAACGAGACCGCAGGTTTTGTCAGATTTCATCTTCAGCGCCTTCAATTCCTTTCCCAGCCTGGCTGGAATTAGAATCTCGCGCTCCCGGTAGTTCTTGGGGCTGAAACCGTATTCCGGCTTGTACCGCACCGTCACCGTGCTGCGTGTCAGGTTGATGTCATCCCACGAGCAGTGCATCACTTCCTGTTCCCGCATCCCGGTCATCAGGAAGAATTGGAACCACAGCCGCTCCTGTTGGTCACAGGCGGCGAAGAGCGAGTCTAATTCCTCCCGCTCGTACACCTCTGGCTCCTCTTCCACGTAGCGCGGCCAATCGTTCTTGCCCACTAAACCGCGGATCCCCTGTGCTTTCAGGAAGGACATGACATTCGAGAATTTGTTCCAACAGGTGCGCGGATGCAGTTCCTTTTCGTCGTGTAGGAAGGCCGAGAACTTCAGCAGATCACTTCGTTCGATGTCTTTCACGTAGAGCTTGGGGCAGGATTCCGTGAAGTAGCTGAGCGCAGTGTTGTATGCAGCGTAGGTTTTGGGCTTTTTCGTGAGCTTGGTTTCGTCCAAGAACTCAACGATTGCCCCGGCAACCGATCTGCATCCATTCTGGCTCGCAGCAGGCGCCAGGTCCACACCATTGTTGACGGCGTTCAGCTCGGCTTCCTTGCGCAGCCGTCGTGCGCTGGCATCAGCAGCATCCTTGCCGACCGAGAGCCGGACACGCTTGCTGCCGTTGCGCCATTCTAGATAGTAGGCACCTTCAGGATGGTGTTCCTGTTTGCCGTTGACCACCACCGCATCAGGCTTGATGCGGCCATTCGCGGAGAGCACTACGGGGCAGTATCGCAAACCGGCAGTGGTCTGCACTCGTTTCGTGACGTTCACTTCCTTGTTCATCGGTGACCCTTTCCACTTAGGTATCACCAACTTGCAAGTGCTAGATAACTAAAGTAATGGCGGAGAGAGAGGGATTCGAACCCCCGATACCCGTTAAGGTATACACGCTTTCGAGGCGCGCGCCTTCAGCCACTCGGCCATCTCTCCGCGCCGCTAATTTCAGTTTCATTTTATCAGGGAAGCGTTGACCGTTCTTAAGCTTGACGGGGGTCCACATTTCTTCGAGGCGACTGTGGACAGCTATGACCAAGACAGGACAATACCAGAGGCGCAAGCCCGTGACCCACAGACGCGAGCTAAGCTGCGCAATTTTCGCTCCGGTTAGCGGCTTTGCAAGGAGATGCTGCTTATGAGAGCGCGTGCTGCTTTGGTCGTAGCTGGAATCCTGTGCGTTACGCTGTTGCCCGTACCGCCGTGCCGCCGTTGATTCCCTACTCGGGAGTCGCCAAAGATCTGAACGGCAAACCTACGGCCGGCACCGTCGGCATCACCTTCTTACTTTACAAACAAGAGCAAGGAGGCGCCCCGTGTGGCTGGAGACGCCATTTCGGTGGCGGCTAGCAGGTACTGTGGGCATTTCGTTCTACGATACGCGTCGCGACCCGAATCAGGTAAAGACTGACCGGGGCCCGGCACCTACCGCTTACCCACCCACGTGATGACGGGTGAGATCGATCTTCGCGGGACTGCCAACCATTCCGCTTCACGCAGTGCTCACCAAACCCAACCTTTCCGAGTCTATCGTGGAAGAAGAAGTGTCTGGAGACTAATCCCATATGTTCAAGCATCGCGTTTTGCTGCCTGCGCTGCTTCTTCTCTTCCTGAGTTCGGTTTTCACTCAAGCTCAGAGCGCGCCCTCAGCCTCAACCCAGCAGACCGCACCGCGAAAAACGAGCACGCCTTACACTGGCGATCTGTCGGTTTTTGATTCGCCCGGACGCGATCAGAAGCTTCAGATCAACCGGGTCATGGACATCCTCGAGATCGGTCCCGGCAAAACCGTGGCCGACATCGGCGCCGGCTCGGGCTGGTTCACCGTGCGCGCAGCTCGACGGGTCACCGAAACCGGCAGCGTGTACGCGGTTGACATCAATCCCGAGGCCACACGCTATGTCGACAATAGAGCTAAAAAAGAAGGATTGCACAATGTGAAAACGGTCCTGAGCAAAAGCGATGACCCGCAACTGCCCGCGAACAAAATTGACTCCGTCCTGCTGTTGAAGACCTACCACGAGGTTGATAAACCCGTCGCTCTGTTACGAAATCTGCGCGCCTCTCTTCGACCCGGAGCCAAGGTCGGAATCATTGACCGCAACGGTAACGGAGAAAACCACGGCGTGGCTCGCGATATCGTTATTAAAGAGGCCTCGGAAGCGAGTTACGTCTTGCTGTCCCAGTATGACTTTGTGAAGGGCGACGGAATGGATTACTTTCTCGTCTTCGCTATGAAAAAGTAGTTCCCGTCGGCCTAGGGAGCTGTTTGCGCGGGATAGACGTTGGTCTCGCTTCGGCTAAACTCGAATTTCAGGATCCATTCGCTCGGAACCCCCTGCCCATCGACCTGCGGTGGCTTAAATGTCCACCGTCGCGCGGCCTGCAGGGCCCGGTCCGCAAAATATCTGCTCGGCCCTCGAGAATCAAACTTCGCTAGCACCACACTGCCGGATGAATCCACCGCGACTGTGACCCGAACCTTCAGCTTACCGTGAATGGTTCTCAAGGCATTCCGGGACACGTCGGGCGAGACTTGCTGAACAACGGCGCCATGAGCGGGATCACCAGCAGAACTTGTGTCCACTGCATTCTTAGCTGAACTTTTCTTGGCCGCAACCGGGGAAGCATTTGACGGAGCGGGAATGCTGAGGGCCTGCTCTTTATCTTTATCTCTATCTCTCGTGACCTGCGCGGACTGTCCCGCGTCAACCCGCTGCTGCGGTTCTGCCTGCTGCTTCGAGGATTCGACTGCGCTCGAAGGCTCAGCGCTCGTATGACGATGGAGCAGCCTGGAGCCCAGAATTGCCAGCAGCAAAAGTCCAGATGCGATTGCTGGGACCATGTAACCCCACTTCACAAGCGCGTTCCTCGGCCGGGCGGTCTCTTGTCGCTGGGGTGCGAGCGACGTCTGCTGCAACCTGGCCGCGATTTCAGCGACCGTCCATCTACGCTGCGGGTTCCGACGCAGACAGTGACTCGCGATATCGAAAAATGGTTCCGGTAATGTCGGTGGCAGTACCAACTCTGCCTGTTCAGTTCTCTCCCACACGGGCGGATGCTGAGTCAGTGCTTCGACCAGCGTCATGCCCAACGACCAAACGTCCGAGGCCGGCGACATGCCTCCGCCGCCCGCGATCTCGAGTGCCGTGTAAATACTGGGCGTGCCCAGAACTCTACTCGACTCGCCCGCTCCGCAGAGTCCGTCGCTCGAAACTTTTATTTGATCGCCGACGGCCATGATGTTTGCGGGTTTGATGTGACCATGCACGAAACCTTTGCCATGAACGTAAGCCAGCGCATCCAGAACACTCTGAAGCATGTCTCGTGCTTCCGCAGGCGTGAGCGGCCGATAAGGAATGATCTGCGCCAGGCTCTCTTCGGCGCACTCGGTCACGGCGTAAAGCAGCTCCATGCCATCCAGTTGGCAGTGGCCTCTTTGAAAGAGGCGAAGCAAGTGAGGATGAGATAGTTTCGCGGCGAGTTCCCACCAGGAGAGCTGTAGTTCAGGATTCTCCGCATTAGCCAGAATAAGTTTAATCGCTACTTCGTGGGGTTCGCGGTCAGCGCGCTTGGTCAGAAACACGGCGCTGTGCTCCGAGCCGCCCAAGTAGCGGAGCAGCTGGAACTCCTCATTGACGACTTGGCCTTCCCACTTTTTCCAGACCTCGGGCATTCTCCTCCGCCGCCTACTACTTATTCGGGTCAGAGTATTGTAACCGAGCAGAGGTGTCGCTATTTACCCGGACGAGCATTCGCGTCATGTGACTGGTCGGGAACGCCGGGCTTCATAAGCGGCGATATCGGATTCATGCTGCAGAGTGAGTCCGATATCGTCCAGCCCTTCGAGCAGGCACTGGCGGGTGAACTCGTCGATCGGGAATGTAGCGGAGAATCCGTGCTCGTCGTGAACCTTGCGCTGTTCGAGATCTACGCCGATCTCGTAGTTGGGAAGTTCGGCTGCTTTGCGGGCGATCTCGCAGACTTCGTCTTCGCTCAGGACTACGGTCAGCACGCCGTTCTTCACACAATTGTTGGCGAAGATGTCGGCAAACGATGGCGCGATGAGGACGCGAAAACCGAAATCCTCCAGCGCCCAGACGGCATGTTCCCGCGAGGATCCACAACCGAAATTCTTGCCTACGATCAGAACACTCGATCCCCTGTAGCGCGGATCGTTGAGAACAAATGACGGGTCGGGCTTGCCATCGCTCGCGCGGCACCAATCGAAGAACAAGAACTCGCCGAACCCGGTCCGCTCGATCCGTTTCAGAAACTGCTTGGGAATGATCTGGTCCGTGTCCACGTTGGCTCGATAGAGCGGCGCGACGCGACCTTTGTGAGTGCGAAAAGGCTGCATGTTTACCTCGAACTATTGCCTCGAACTATCGCTCAACGAAAACGCCAATTGCGGATATCGGTGAAGTGCCCAGCAATAGCCGCCGCTGCAGCCATCATCGGACTAACCAGATGCGTGCGTCCCCCGCGACCCTGGCGGCCTTCAAAATTGCGATTGCTGGTCGAAGCGCAGCGTTCCCCAGGCTGCAAGATATCCGGATTCATGCCCAGACACATCGAGCATCCGGATTCGCGCCACTCGAACCCAGATTCCTGAAAAATCTTGTGCAAGCCCTCCTGCTCCGCGGCGCGCTTCACCGCCTGCGAGCCGGGCACGACCATGGCACGCACCTTGGGAGCAACGCGATGTCCCTTGGCTACGCGAGCCGCGGCCCGCAAGTCTTCCAGCCGCGCGTTCGTGCAAGAACCGATGAAAACCCGATCAACGGAAATATCTTCGATGCGGGTGCCCGGCTCGAGTCCCATGTATTCCAGCATGCGCTCGACCGCGGGACGATCCGCATCCATCTTCAAATCCCGCAATTCCGGAATACACCCATCGACCGGCGCAATCATTCCTGGATTCGTGCCCCAGGTCACAAACGGCGCCAGCTGCGAAGCGTCAATTTCGGCGACCGCGTCATACTGCGCCCCAGGATCGGAAGCAAGAGCGCGCCAGCGGGCGACGGCTTCGTCCCAATCGCGCTCACGCGGGGCAAAGCGCCGGCTCTTCACATAAGCGAACGTAGTCTCGTCGGGCGCGATCATGGCGGCTCGCGCCCCGGCTTCAATACTCATGTTGCACAACGTCATGCGGCTTTCCATGGAGAGCCCGCGAACCGCCTCGCCCGTGTACTCGATCACATGGCCGGTAGCGCCGTCGATGCCAATCTGTCCAATCACGCCCAACGCGAGATCCTTCGCGCTCACGCCTTCACCAAGCCTGCCGCGCACATCGATCTGCATGGTCTTGGGCTTGCGTTGAGGCAGGCACTGCGTGGCCAGCACATGCTCGACTTCCGAGGTTCCAATGCCAAATGCCAGCGCCCCAAACGCGCCGTGCGTACTGGTGTGGCTGTCGCCGCAAACGATGGTCATGCCCGGCTGAGTCAATCCCAGTTCTGGGCCGATCACGTGAACGATGCCCTGGTCGGACGAATCCATATCGAACAGAGGTACGCCGAAATCCTTGCAGTTCTGCTGCAAAGTCTGAATCTGTCGCGCCGCAATGGGATCGGTGATGGGCGTGCCGCGAGGCTCGGTCGGAATGTTGTGGTCGACGGTCGCAACCGTGCGCTGAGGCTGACGCACCTTGCGACCCGCCACTCGCAATCCCTCGAATGCCTGAGGCGAGGTGACCTCGTGCACCAGATGCAGATCGATGTAGAGCAGGGGCAACCGTCCGGCAGGAACACAGACCACGTGCTCGTTCCAGATTTTGTCAAACAGTGTGAACTTCTCAGCCATGGTTACTCGTGATCCTAATCTAGCTCGCGACGGAGCGTTCTACCAAGAGCGAGCCAGCGCCCATTTTGGGAAATTACTATTTAGTACCGGGTACCCCCCTCCCCCTGATCTTTTGGAATGATGGGGTTGCGGCCAGACTACCATCAAAATCTTTGAGGAATAAGGACTTATACGTAAAATATTCCGGAATAAGGAGTTACGTGTCTCTTGGTGCACCGAAGCCCTTGGGAGATCAAGTCTTCCGGCTCTGCCGGAGGTATCGATTAGAGATTGCCACGTCGCGCGCGGTTGCGCCGGCGACCCGCATGACTGATCAGATTGTCAAAGAGCCGAAAGCAATGGTTCGATTAGCACATAGGTAATGCGCGTTTCATCTATGTTAGCTAGTCAGGAGCTTCAGGTCCAGAGAAAAAGTGGGGTGGTCGTGATGTGGTCCCGAGCCGGGAGAAAACGTGTGAATCAGGTCAAAGAAAAAGGCCGGGTCTCTGTGAACCCGGCCTGAAACGTGCGGGTTTGGATACAGGAAATAGAGCGGTCGTGAGGGTCCGAATGTCGACGCTGTGCCGACGCTAACCCATGACCGCCCGCCACTTCAGCGAAGATAGCCCGCCCGTCCGGTTCAGGCAATACGGTGAATAGTGTAGTCACTCTTAGTGACAAGTCAGCTCTCAGCTCGCTCTTTTTGGCTGACAAGTCGAGTGTAAATTTTCTATACGGCTCATTACTGGGCTTCCTACAGGAGCCGCGTAAGTGCTTCAGAATCCTCAACCTAGAACCAGGGAGTAATCACAGTCTGCGCGGACGTTTCGGCAGCAAACCTGCCATAGCAATAAGCGTGATGATGAACAAAACCGAGAGCGACCGCATTCACGAACTGTGCTCCCTGATCGCCGTGGAACAGGATCGCCGCAAGTTCCTAGAGCTTGTCGGGGAGCTAAACCGCATCCTTGACAAGAACGACCACCGCCTCAAAGAGACGCAGAGTGGCAAGTGAAAGAGCTGTCTCCCCCGAGGCAACTCCGATGAGCGAGAACAAGAAATTGTCACGAACGGCTCCGCCGCTTAGGGCTTGGGAGTGTGGCGGCAGCAAGATGTCGTAGACGTTCCGCGTGCTCGTGCAGAGCGTCTCGGAGTTGTTGAATGACCTCGTTGAACTCCGCTGGCTCAGGCGTGCCCACAGCTTTAGTACACAATGCGCGGATTCGATCTTCTAAGCGACGAGATTCCACCGGTCAAGCGTCCCATGCAAACAGAAATGTATCCAAGAGTCCCACACTGCGGCTCTGTGTTCGATACAGTACATACTGTAGGCACGAAACGTGACAAAATCGCTCCGGGCTGCGCGGTGCGCTGAGCATGGAAGCGGGCAAGCTGCGCGGAAGCAACGAAGGCAACCTGAGCGTCACGTTGGACTTAGCAAAGCAGAAGCTCCGTGATATGCTCCCCTTTTGCCGGTGAGAATAAGCTCCCTCTAAGTACGCGACATTTCATGATCCTAAGGCGACATTCGGGCTTGTGGCAACGGTTCCCCATTCAGGACTACGACGAAGTGAGAATATGAAGAAGAAGGTCAACATCCTCATGGTGGATGATCAACCAGCCAAGTTGCTCAGCTACGAGGTGATACTGAGCGACCTGGATGAGAATCTGATCAAGGCCACTTCAGGGAAGGAAGCCCTGGAACAGCTGCTGAAAAACGACATCGCCGTCGTGCTATTGGACGTGAGCATGCCGGAACTGGGCGGTTTTGAATTGGCGGGGATGATTCGCCAGCATCCACGCTTTCAGCAGACAGCGATCATCTTTATCTCTGCGGTACACATGACGGATCGGGACCGGCTTGCAGGATACGAAAGCGGGGGAGTGGATTACATCTCGGTTCCGGTTATCCCCGAACTCCTGCGCGCAAAGGTCCGCTTGTTCGCTGAGCTGCATCGCCAGACGTGGCAGCTAGGCGAGCTGAATCGGGAGCTGCGGCTGCTCTCCAGTCGTTTGCTGGCCGCGCAAGATGCGGAACGACGACGTATTGCGAGGGAGTTGCACGATGGCTTAGGGCAGGAGCTTTGTGCGGCTAAGATAGTGTTGGAAGGTATCCTCGCGCACGACACCGTACCATTTAGAGAGTCGGTGACCGAGGCAACGACGAGTGTTGATCGCGCGATTCAGCAGGTCCGTAGTCTGTCTCATCTTCTTCATCCGCCATTGCTTGATGAAGTGGGGTTGGCCTCAGCGCTTCGGTGGTACCTGGAAGGGCTAACCAAGCGCAGTGGCATCGAAAGTTCGCTCGATCTACAGCCCCTCGATTTCCCTCGCCTTGCATCAGACCTGGAAACGGCGGTCTTCCGCGTCATTCAGGAGTGTCTGACCAATGTTTTCCGGCATTCGAAAGCGCGCCAAGTTTGGGTTACGCTGGCACAGCGAGAAAGCCAGTTAGCAATTACCGTGCGTGACGATGGCAAGGGAATTGGACATGAGATTACTGAGTTCAGGCCGGATAGCGTCGGCGTGGGTATCGGAGGTATGCGACAACGAGTCAAAGAATTTGGTGGCGAGGTCCGGCTGAGGAATGCGAATCCGGGCACAGTTGTTGAGGTCGTTATGCCTTTCCGCGGGAAACATGAAAGTTAGCAGAGAAGCAACGCCACCGGACTCGGGGAGTGGGCCGGTTTGCGGCATGCCGCCCGTTATGTTCCAGGTCCCCGAGAACGGTCAACCTTTACTTGCGGTCTCCGTGCGCACTTTAACGCGCTGGAGCCGTTGCTGCATCATGAGCGACAGACGGCGGTGTGGTGTCACCCGTTTCCGTCTTGACTAGGGGCTCTGTTAGAGGAGCGCCATTCTTGACCAGATCAGTCTTAATTTCAACCTTCTGATTGGCGATCGGATTTATAGCCGTCTCAAAAGTTTGATAGCCGGGAAGCGCGATCCTGATCTGATGTGTTCCCGGCGCCACTAGCATTCCTCGACCCATGCCCTCGAACTCCCCGACGTGTCCCACGAAAAGGCCGTCCAAAAACACTGCGGCCCTCGAGGGGTTGACCGCGATCTTGACTGTCGCCGTCACACTGGGGAGCGGTCCCGTTGGGGCTCTCTCCATGGCCACACGAACGACCTCCTTCTGTCCAGGCTGGAGAACAACTCGTTCCGTGAAGTCCTGGTAGCCATCCTGGCGCACGGTAATTACGTGTTCACCGGGCAGAAGCAGAACCTTCTTCGATCCCTTGAGTTCTTTTAGATAGCCTACGTACTCTCCGTCAACCCAGACGCCGGAAGTCTTTTCAACATGGGACTTTCCTTCAAATTGAATCTCTCCCATCACATCGTTTTCAGCGTACAGCGCGGGGCTTAAGAGCAAAGCGGAAAGCAAGAACAACATCCACAGTAGTGGATCGAGTCCTCTGAGTGCTTTTTTCATAATGGCCTCCTTGCCAGTTAAAGTGAGTGGCGCAGGTGAATCTGCCAAACTTCGTAAGTCATAAACCGTAATCACGTCCGCACCCGGTTAGTCTGTCACGCTACTCGCTCGCGCGCTTCTTCTATTTCTTCTTGTGGTTGCGAGCCCGGAGTGCGCCAACTGTTGATCCTCTCTAGCTCGACTCTCTGTCTCATCTTCGGATTGCAGACAAGAGCCACGACTGTCCCGATACCCAGGCCAAGCAACAGGAACGTGACCGCAGAATATGGCTCGTATTCATTTCTCATCACCATCACTGCACCTCCCTGCGTAAAGCAGTGCAAGAAGGGTGCCACTTCCACAAAGTCCTGTATTTTCTGGAGATGCATGACTCGCAGAGCTGGGGAGCCGGAAATTTTGACCGCTCTAAACAGCAAAACTTCTCGCGCGGCGATCTACAGGAAACGCTGTAGGCCGGGTGCGATGCTCGGGTGCGAGCGTTTCTTACGCCGCGGAATCTAGGGTGCGGAGTGTGTCATACAATTCGTCGATGCGCTTTTTTCGGTCATCGTATTCGCGCAATTCCGTGTCTGTGAGGGTATTACAGGTTTCCTTTGCAAGCGTTTCGATTTGCTTCTCGATGAGCTGGACGAGTTCGCCTCGAAGCTGTTTCAGATCACGGAATCGCATGGCCGCCCCTTTAGATGAAGCGGCGTATTAGTGAGATGGGAAGAGGCTGCAACGGGTTGGCACAGACACCGAAAATACAGTAAATATGAGCCCCGGTCTAGTTCGCCAGCCGGGGCCAGTCTCCGCGCAAATTCATCGCTCTTTTACAAATCCTTGACACCGATGTGACAAGTTGGAACGGGCGCAAACGTATCTTGGTTGCGCGGTCGATAGCAATAGCGGATCGCGAAAACTCTCAGCACAGAATCGGAGTTCAAGACTATGAAGAAGGCATTCTCACATGTGATGGTGGCGACGCTGGTCTGCCTATGCTGCCTCGCTGGCTCGATTGCCACCGCCGGACAGAACACGGAACCTGAGCAGGCAGGCGGGCAAGCTGTCGTCGTACAAGATAAGTTCGGTGGTCAAATCTTCGGCTACGGTATCGATCGCAACGGCTCCGAGGGCATGCTCAGCGAAATCCTCGCGTTGAGTGATGGAAAACTGTTGATCGCGACTGAGACCTTCGATCAAAAGACCGGCAAGATCATCAAGGTGGTCGCCAAGAAAACGGAAACGCTGGACAACTTCATCACCCTCGGGGTCGTGGGAAGCCACATCGGCCTCGAGCAAGTCCAGCACGTGAAAGGCATCTTCGTCGTCAAGCGCACGTACAACATTCTCAATCCCATCGACGGCAACAAGCTCACCGGACCCTGGACTCCTCCCCTTGACGACAAAAAAGAGCTTTTCGAAGATGTCGAAGCAGACCAGGGAACCCCAAACGTGGCGGTCATGGCCTCCCCCGACGCCTGTTGCGGCCGGTTTGTATTCGGTTCGGATGTAGCCGCCAACACCTTCGGACCCAAAATCGTCCTCAAAGATTCTATTTTCACCGGTGGCGTGCCTCCGATAATGGCGTTCGATAGCAAGACGAATCAGGCGGTGCTCGCCCAAGCGCAAGGCAGTCCGTTCAGTGTCCCCGAAATCGCGCTGGCCAATCTCACCAAAAGCAAGATCACCGAGTTTACTGGACTGGGATTCGGGTTGGTCAACGGGCTCGCGGTGGACTCCGCCACCGGCATTGCCTGCACCACGACTGAAACGGATAATAGCGCCGAATTTTACAACCTCGCCAAGAAAACCGGCTTCATCGTCGTGCTCCCGGTCATCGGGAAGTATTCGGGCGCAGCGGTTGCGGTCGATCCGCTGCATAAGCTGTTCTTCATCACTCACCCGGTACCAGGAGCGCCCGGACAGATCCACGTCTACAACGAAAAAGGGAACTTGATCAAATCGCTCACCGGAATCGATATGGGTCCAGCTGGGTTGTATGTCGCACTAAACCCCAGCAAGCGAACCGGGTTTGTGCAGACGTCCCTTCAGAACGGGGGTTCGGCCCTCCAGGCCTTTACCTACTAGGCCATGAAGCGAGACTAAAGCGGCGTCCGCCAAGACGCCGCCTCGAACTAGACTGGGCGCTCTTTTATCGCGGCCACGATCTTGCGTCCCATTTCCGCGGTGCCGGTCGCGGGTTGGCCTGGTTTCGCCAGATCCCGCGTGCGATGGCCAGCGCCCAGGACGGAGGCGACTGCGGCTTCGACGCAATCCGCTTCTGCGTCCAAATGGAACGAGTGGCGCAGCATCATCGCGGCCGAAAGAATGGCCCCCAGCGGATTCGCAATGCCTTTCCCGGCAATGTCCGGGGCGGAGCCGTGCACCGGTTCGTAGAGCGCTACCGGACCTCCGATGCTGGCCGACCCTAGGACTCCGATCGAGCCGACGATGGCGCCTGCCTGGTCGGAGAGTATGTCGCCAAACATGTTTTCGGTGAGCAGCACATCGAAGTCGGTGGGACGTGAGACCAGAGCCATGGCGGCGGAATCCACGTAGGTATGCCGGAGTTGCACATCGGGATATTGCTGGGAGACGCGGGTGACCACCTCTCGCCACAGCCGGGAACAATCGAGGACGTTGGCTTTGTCGACGGAAGTAACCTGGCGGCGGCGGGATTGAGCCAGCACAAAAGCCACGCGAGCAATGCGCTCGATTTCCGGTTCGCCATAGCGCATGGTGTCGATCGCAATGCGGCTGCCGGCAGCGCCCTCGGTCGAGCGGGGTTCGCCGAAATATATTCCTCCCAAGAGTTCACGCACGATCAGGATGTCGGTGCCTCGGATCATCTCGGGACGAAGCGGCGAGCAATCTTCCAACGCGGGGAAACATACGGCTGGCCGCAGATTGGCGAAGGCTCCGAGTTCTCGGCGCAGTCGAAGCAGTCCGCTTTCGGGGCGCAGATCGCTGGGCACATGGTCGAACGCGGGGCCTCCGACAGCGCCCAGCAGGACGGCGCCAGAAGCAAGGCAAGTTTGCAATGTATCTTGCGGTAGCGGATCGTGGCTGCTGGTAAGGGCTGCGCCGCCGACGGCTTTCCGCGTCAGGCTGAGATGGTGCCTGAACGTCGCGGCTGTGGCTTCAAGAACGCGAACCGCTTCATCGGTGACTTCCGGACCGATGCCGTCTCCGGGAAGGATGGCGATGTTCAGGAGCATGTGAGTTTATTGTAGTGTGTTCGGGGCGTGAGCCTTGGTAAGAGAATGTTGGGTGCGAACCGTTTGCCGCCCGTGCGGGGCCTGAATCTTTTTTCTGCCTTACCCAGGACTTCGTCCTGGGCTATTATCGGTAGCCCCGTTCGGGGCTGGTGCCTTGGTGGTCCGGGCTGCCTGTCAAACCGGGATGTTCGTTGTGCGCGCCAGCGAAATCTGAGTTTTCAGCAGCTTGTTAGACCCCCCATAAGTAGTCTTCCTGCTCGGCGTGGTCCGGGATCGGATTGAAGGCGAGAGTTGCGAGCCTGGCGCCGGTTGAGAGAGGCATCGACAGTAAGAGCTGAGTATGTTCGCGGCCGCTGTCTGATCGCGCAGCACTACCGACAGCCACGGCGAACGAACGTGCTTTCACCTGCGCCTCGTCAGGTGCGGGTGCTGGGCGGCCCTTCTGAATCGCGGCGATCAGTTCCAGCAGATGGTGATCCTCGACCTGCTTGATCTGATCCGCGAGGACGATGAAGCGCCGGTAGATTTCATCGAGCTGGTGACGATCAAAATGATGGCCCAGTTGTTCGCAGCGCAGGCCGAGCGCGTGCCGTCCCGAATGTTTGCCGAGCACGAGTTTTGAGTCCGGCACTCCGACCGATTGCGGGGTCATGATTTCATAGGTCAGCGGATTCTTGAGCATGCCATCCTGGTGAATGCCGGCTTCATGGGCAAATGCGTTGCGTCCGATGATTGCCTTGTTGGGCTGGACGGAAACTCCGGTGATTTCGCTGAGCGCCTGGCTTGTGGGAAATAGTTGTTCGCTCGCTATGCCGGTCTCGTAGGCAAGCCGATCGGGACGTACGCGCATGGCCATGACGATTTCTTCGAGCGACGCATTTCCGGCGCGTTCGCCGATGCCGTTGACGGTGCATTCCACTTGCCGCGCCCCAACGGCGATTGCAGCTAAGGAGTTGGCCACGGCAAGTCCGAGATCATCGTGGCAGTGGGCTGAGATGGTGACCTCCTCGATTCCGCGTACGCTTTCACGGATGGTGCGAATCAGTTCGCCAAATTCCACCGGCGTCGTGTATCCAACGGTGTCCGGGATATTTACCGTAGTGGCGCCAGCGGCCACAACCGCTTCTACGACCTGACACAAAAACTCGGGATCGGTACGGGTGGCGTCCTCGGGAGAAAACTCAACATCGTCACAGAAAGTCTTGGCCAGACGCACCGCTTCGGCGGCCTGTTCCAGGCATTGCTGGCGCGAGATGCGAAGCTTGTATTTCAGGTGGATGTCGGAAGTGGCCAGGAACACATGAATACGCGGGTGGGCTGCAGCTTGAAGAGCTTGCCATGCGCGTTCGATGTCCTTGGGGCAGGCGCGGGCAAGGCCCGCGATAATCGGACGCCGCACGGCGGCGGCGATGGCTTGCACGGCGGCGAAATCACCTTCCGAGGCAATCGGAAATCCCGCTTCGATCACATCGACTCCCAAGCGGTCGAGCTGGTGCGCCATGCGCAGTTTCTCGGGCACATTCATGCTGCAACCCGGCGACTGTTCGCCGTCGCGCAGAGTTGTGTCGAAAATCGTGATACGTTCCATACCTGGGCCCTCCTGGGCGGGATCCGAACTCCATCGTACGTAGACAGGCGTATTAAGCAAGCTTATAATCCTACGATTATCATTAGTTGTGGTTATACTCATAAGCAAAGCTAATGACCTTCCAAGTTTTGTTAAAGGGACGACCGAATGGATCTGGCGCAACTTGAAGTGTTTCTGGCAGTGGTCCGGGAGGGACGATTCTCGCGCGCGGCCGAGAAGCTTTACCGCACGCAATCGGCGGTGAGTCAGTCTGTCCGCAAACTCGAAGACGAACTGGGGGAGCCGCTATTTGACCGGTCTTCGCGAGACGGTGTGCTGACCGACGCTGGCCGGGTGCTCCAGGAATATGCGGAACGATTGTTGAACCTGCGGGGTGACGCCCAGGAAGCGCTAGTGGAATTAAGAGAGCTGCAGAAAGGCAAGCTGGCGGTCGCCGCGAATGAATTCACCGCGCTTTATCTGCTGCCCGTGCTGGCGGAATTCCGCCGGTTGCATCCGATGATCAGAATCACGGTGCGGCGCTCGCTGGGCAGCCACATCCCGGATGACGTGCTGCGCCACAGCACTGAACTTGGAGTCCTCACCTATGACCCGCAGGAGCCGCAGTTATGTTCCACGGTGGTGTATCTGGACGAATTGATTTTCGTGGTTCCACCGAACCATCCCCTGGCCACGGCGCGTCAGGTGAGCATCCGCCAACTGGGGGCTGAGTCGTTCGTCGCGCACAACGTTGCCTCTCCTTATCGGGAAAAAGTGATCCAGGCTTTCAGGCGGCACAAGACGCCGTTGCACATGGACATTGAACTGCCCACGCTACAAGCCATCAAGCGCTTCGTGGTGATGGGCAACGGAGTGGCGCTGGTCCCTGAGATCAGCGTGGAAAATGAACTGGCGCACGGCGAACTGATTCGCATTCCTGTGCGCGAACTGCGTTTGCACCGTAAGCTGCGATTGATTTATCGCAAATCCGCGAGCCTTTCCCACGCGGCTCGTGCCTTCCTCAAAGTGGCGGAGACGATTGCACGGGAGCGCCGCGGCAGATACCGCTTTCAGCGAGACCACTGAAGGAGGAAGTTCGCAAACCGAGCGACGAAGGTTTTTGATCGATCAGATCCATCGTGCCTCGACCCGATCGCAGCGCGTGAGAACCCTTCTTTCGCCTTTCGAAAACTCCAAGACCGACATCGGTTCGATCTAGACTGCGGTCCGGTTGGCGGCGACGTATTTCTGGGCTAGCTCCCGGAAATCGTTTTCACGCAGCAGTCCGCCCAATTCGTAGGAACGCTGCTTGACGTCGGCAAGCAGCAAAGCGATGTCCTCTTCGTTGACTTCTACTCCTGTGCGTTGCAGCCAGTGACGCATGGAATCAAGGCCGCTATTCTTCCCCAAAACCACACCGGCGGCGCGCTGGCCGACCAGCCTCCAGTGATAGGGAAAGCATTCGAGTACGTGTTCCTCGCCGCAGTTGAGAAACCATGTCGCGATGATTCCGCTTTCGATCTGGAACAGCAGATCGCCGACGACCGGCCGGTTGCTGGGAATCGAAATCTTGCCGATTTCGCGAACCAGGCGCGAAAGTTCGCACATCTTCTCGTGCTTCAGGCCCGTATCCATGCCGTAGCAGGTCAGCAGCGCCAGCGCCAGTTCTTCGTAGCCAACGTTGCCGGCGCGTTCGCCAATCGAGGTCACTGTCGTGTGCGCCACTTCCGCGCCATTCGCCAGCGCCAGCAGAGTGTTGGCGGTACCGCAGCCGTAATCGTCGTGGAAGTGGATCTCGAGCGGTACGTTGATGCGCTGTTTGATGCGGCGGACGTAGGAGGGCACGGCACTGGGCATCAGGGAGCCGAACGTGTCGACCACCGCCAGGGAGTCCATGTGGCCTTCCTTGGCAACGGTCTCCACCAGGCGGAGATACCATTCAAAGTCAGTTCGGGTGCCATCGATAGTGAAGAAGACGGTGTACAGCCCATGTTCGTGCGCACAGCGGGTAGCGCTGACGGAAAGTTCAATGGCCTTTTCAACTGGCCATCGGTAGGCGTGTTTCAGCAGATGCTCGCTGGTGGGAATCTCGATCACGACGCCGTCAACGCCGGTGTCGGCAATACGCTTGATCTCGTCGACGATGCAGCGGGAAAAGCCGAAAATCTTGGCTTGCATGCCGCGACGGGCAATCGCGCGCACCGCCTTCTCGTCCTCGGGAGACACTGCTGGCATGCCCGCCTCGATACGGTGAATGCCGACTTCATTCAGCTTTTCGGCGATGCGAATCTTCTCGTCGGCGGTGAAAACCAGGCCGGTCTGCTGTTCGCCATCGCGCAGCGAAACGTCGTGGAACTGAATCTTGGGCGCGAAGTGAACGTCGGCACGCGCCTCCGGCTCAAAGTTTAAGTAAGATGTAAACCACCGGTCGGTCTTCCAAGGCTGATTCATAAGTCTCCCAAGAATAGTGCATGGCTTGGCAGCCGTTCCTGTTTCACAACACAGAACGGTCTGCGGCAGCGCGACATTATTCTATATCAGACAACCTCAAGGGAATTGTCGTGTGGGTTCTGAACCTCCGATCTACGGCTTGGTTCAGCTCGGTAAGGGCTTACCCTTGGTCTCCTCGCCGAAAGGC
The DNA here is from genome assembly GCA_035601775.1 of Terriglobales bacterium. Lineage (GTDB taxonomy): Bacteria > Acidobacteriota > Terriglobia > Terriglobales > Acidobacteriaceae > JABDBE01. The sequence goes on from DATNNO010000030.1 coordinate 21,263, forward strand.
AAAAGCAGGAGCCCGACGAGGAAAGCCAAAGCCGTGAGAGACACGGGCGTGCCGAGAGTCTGAAAGTGACGAACCCCTGCGCCGACCAGAAAGGTGAAGCCCGCTGCCGCAAAGCGCCCGATGTTGGTGATGAAGGCGAACGCGCTGGCGCGGCATTCCGTCCCGTACTGCTCCGGCAACCAGAACGAATAAACTACAAAGTTCGCTCCTCCCAGGCCAAGCAGGAGAGCGCACGCCATGAACCACCCGACGGCGTCTGTTTCCATGTAAAACACACGGCCGAACGCCAGCCAGATGGAGCCGAGCATGATGGTGTAGAAAATGCCAAGGGTTCCTCTGCGGCCCAGCCGTTCGGCAAGCCAGGGGACAATCAGGGCTCCAAGGACAGTCGCGATTCCGAGCAGCGCCGTCGAATAAGAGGCGAGTCGCGCCGCTTCCATCGTCGTCCGGCCTGCCCTGGTCGCGATGTAGGTCATCGCCGCTGGCACATAAACCGACCCCGCCCACAAGCCAATGAGCGACACAATCAGATAAATCGAATTGAAGATAGTCCGGCGACGATACTGCGGGGAAAAAAGTTCGAAGAATGCGTGGTGCATCCTCCAATTTTCGCCGAGTTGCTGCAGTTTGTTTTCCCAGCGCGCCGGTTCCTGAACGTTGTTGCGGATGAAAGCCACGAGGAGCGCCGGAGTTCCGCCCACGACGAACATGTATCTCCAACCGAAGCGGCTGCCAATGAAGTAGTTGGCCACGGCGGCCAGAAAAAATCCAACGTAGTAACCGGTATGCATCAAAGCCCCACCCATGGTTCGGCGCTGCTCGGGCCAGTCTTCGGAGACGAGAGCGGCGCCGATCGACCATTCTCCGCCGATGCCTATGCCCGCCAGGAACCTGAAGATCGCAAGGCTCCAGATACCTGTGGCGAAGGCGGATAGCAGGGTGAACAAGGAAAAGCAGCTGATGCTGAACATCATGGTTCGCACGCGCCCGAAGCGGTCGGCGATGGGCCCCCAAAAAAAAGCCATTCCCCACCCGATCATGAACAGAGCGAAGAGCAGTCCGCCGTAGTAACCGATGTTGGCTGTGGTAGCGGGAATGCCGGACCTGGGCAACAGATCGCGCAATGCGGGAACCAGAACGAGGGAGTAGATGAAAGAGTCCATGCCGTCCATGGTCCACCCTCCCCACGCGGCCCAGAAGCTGCGCACCTGGTTGTGGGTCAGGCTGGGCTTGGTTCGCAGCGCTTCCTCCGAGACGATTCTCACTACTATTTCCTCCGGATCGTTTGTTGAGACATTAGGGGTCTTCACCACGGTTGTATCCGAATCGAGTGTTAATATACACGCCGCATCGAGCAGCGAGTCACGCACCTTCGCCGCAAAACTCCTGTTCTCTGCGGCAGTTGTTGACAGGCCTTAGGCTTCTTATATACCGTTGGCGACGTGTTAACGGAGAAATCCCCACTTGTCTAATCCCACGGTCCCCGGACTGGTGATCGAGCTGGCCGGCGACGTCCTGACCTTTACACTGGACAATGCCGACCACGGCAACCAGGTCACCGGCGCGATGTTCGACGCGATGTTGGCCACGCTTCGGGAAGAAGCATCTCGCCCCAGCGCACGCGTACTGCGCATTCGAGCACGTGGCAAGGTCTTCTGCACAGGGCGGGAGCGCGCGGGCCGGGACGTCGAGACGATCCGCAACGAAGCTGCTCGCATCATCGAGGTCAAGCGTTCGCTGCGAACTTCGCCCTTGATCAGCGTCGCGGAGGTGCAGGGCGACGCCTTTGGCTTCGGCTTCGGGCTCGCGATCTTGTGTGACTTCGTTCTGGTCGCTGAGCACGCCACCCTGAAGTTTCCCGAGATGCGTTCCGGCCTCCCTCCCGCCGCGATCATGGCCTACCTGGGTGAGTACGCGTTGCCGCGCTTTACGTTTCCGCTCGTCCTCTTCGGTGATCCCATCGCCCCGCAGCAGGCTTTGCAAATCGGTCTCATCTCGCAAGTTTGTCCGGCTGATCGTTTGGCCGCGGAGGCTGATGCTTTGGTCGAGCGCATCCTTCGGCTCGATCCGACTGCGGCGCGGCGCTGCAAGGAATTTTTCCAGACCGCCCAGCAGAACAACTTTAGCCAGAATTGCCGCCTCGCTATCGATGCTTTGACTGTGAGCAGCATGGCCGTGCTTGCCCGGGAGAAATGAACTGGCTGCCACGGCGAACGCGGGCGCACGTCTTGATCGGCTTCCAATTTCCTCGTTCCACCGCCGGATCCTGTGGCTGATCGGCATTGGAATGTTCTTCGATGGCTTTGACATCTACGTAGCCGGCGCCGTCCTCGGTGCGACGCTCAAGAGCGGCTTTTCCACCATGGGTCAGAACGCCGAGTTCGTCTCCGTCACGTTTCTGGGAATGATGTTGGGAGCATTCTTCACGGGTTTTCTCGGCGACCGATACGGCCGGCGCTTCACTTATCAAGCCAACCTTGCAATCTTCGGTCTGGCGTCCATCGCGGCCGCCTTCGCGCATTCAATGCTAGTGCTGATTCTGCTGCGATTCGTCATGGGAGCAGGGCTGGGCGCCGAGAATGTGGTTGGATACGCGACGATGACCGAGTTCGTTCCCCCACAAGCCCGGGGGAAATGGCTGGGCATCGTGTCGGTTTTCGTGGTGAGCGGCTTGCCGGTCACCGGACTCCTTGGAATGCTCATCATCCCGCGTTTCGGCTGGCGCATCATGTTCGTGCTCGGCGGGCTGGGAGCGATGGTCGTCTGGTATTTGCGAAAAGCGCTGCCAGAGTCGCCGCGTTGGTTGGAATCAATCGGCCGGACGGAAGAGGCGGATACCATTCTTCGGGCTATCGAACGCGAAGTGTCTCTCCATCACGCTCCCCTTCGGGACCCAGAACCCTCTCCACCTGCGATCCATTCGCGTGGCCTCAGTTCGCTTCTGAACTCCGTGCTTTTGCCACGCATGATCGTGGGCGCCACTACTCTGATCGTGGTCAACACATTGATCTTCGGGTTCGTCACCTGGCTGCCGACCTTCTTTGTTCAGGAGGGACGCAGCATTGCGTCGTCGCTCCGCTATTCTCTCGTTATCTCCCTAGGCACGCCGCTGGGGTCAGCGCTCGGCGCGTTCACCGCCGACTCGTGGGGGCGCAAGCCGACCATCATAGGCGCTTCCCTGCTGACGATTGTCATAGGCAGCGTTTATCCTTTTGTCAAGGATCCTGCCGAGTTGCTGATGGTGGGTTTCTTGCTGATGGTCCCCATCTACGTTCTGGTCGCGGTCCTTTTTGCAATTTATATCCCAGAGCTGTTTCCAACTGAAGTTCGCATGCGAGCCTCGGGAATCTGCAACACCTTCGGGCGTGGGGCGACGATTCTTACGCCCTTCATCGTGGTCGCTCTGTTCCGGTCCTATGAAGTCAGCGGCGTTCTCGGTTTCCTCATCGGGCTCCTCATCGTGCAGATCTTCGTCGTCCTCAGGTTCGGTGTCGAACCGAAAAAGCGGCGGCTTGAGGAGATCGATTCTACAGTCATGTCATGACGCGAGGTGTGTAGGCGTCGTAATGTTGTTGAAATATGGAACAAGTTCATTTTTTTGTTTGCACGCCTGATTTTCTGGTCTATACTTTGGCTCCGCAAGGAAACCACAGATCCAATGTCCGCAGAACCGGGGTTAAATCTACGGAAAAATCCAATCCGATTGTCTAGCTGGCAAGCCCTTCAGGAGGTGGCCAATGGCGTCCGGGATTAATTTAATGAAATCTGCAGTCTGTTTTGCGGCGGTCCTGGCACTGCTGCTGAGTGTTCTTTTCTCCAGCCCTCTCCATGGGCAAGTGGTCGGAGGAACCATTTCCGGCAGGGTTACCGACATCTCGGCTGCCGCCATTCCCAACGCAAAGGTCTCCCTCAAGAATATCGCGACCGACGTGACTACAACGATTACCACGAACGCGCAAGGCATCTTCAATGCGCCAAACCTATTGCCTGGAGACTATGAGGCCAGAATCTCAGCGCCGGGATTTGAAACCTCCGTTCAGAACGGCGTCACGCTGGCAGTCGGCTCGCAGCAGATCCTGAACTTCACCATGAAGGTAGGAACCATCAACGAAACGGTAGAGGTTACTGCGGTGTCTTCCGACCTGCAGTTGGCGTCGTCCACGATCAGCGGGGTCGAGGACTCAAAAACCATCGTCGAATTGCCTCTCAATGGACGGTCGTGGACGGATTTGGCGGCTCTGCAGCCGGGCGTTTCGACCATACGCATTATGGCACCCGTTTCCAGTACCGACCGCTTGGGCCGTGGATTCGGGGTCGAGCTGTCCATCAGCGGCGGGCGGCCCCAGCAGAACAATTACCTGCTGAATGGGATCAGCATCAACGACTACACCAACCAGGCTCCCGGCAGCATTCTGGGCGGCAACCTGGGGGCGGACGCGGTCGCGGAGTTCAACGTTTTGACGGTTAATCAGCCCGCCGAGTATGGGCGGACGTCGGGCGGCGTCATCAGCGGCATCAACCGCTCGGGCACCAACCATTTTCATGGAAGCGCCTATGAGTTCCTACGCAACAGCGCGCTCGATGCTCGCAACTACTTTGACGGGCCCAGCATCGCCCCCTTCCGGCGCAACCAGTTTGGGGCCTCCGCGGGAGGCCCTATCCAGAAGGACAAGACGTTTATTTTCGGTGACTACGAAGGGTTACGCCAGTCACTGGGCTTGAGCATGGTCGACAATGTACCGTCGCTCGCCGCCCGCAGTGGACAGTTGAGCGGCGTCCCGGCCTTCACAGTCGATCCGTTGGTAAAACCCTATCTGGCTTTCTACCCCCTTCCCAACGGTGCGGTCTCCGGGGACACGGGAATTTACAGCTTTGCTGGATCCGCAATTACCACTGAAAACTACTTTACGACCCGGGTTGATCACAAGTTCTCGGACAAAGATAGCCTGGCGGGCAGCTACATGTACGACAATTCGCCGTCCTCGCAGAATGACGAATTCAACAACAAACTTATTTTCACTAAGACCCGGCGGCAGTTGGTTAGCCTGGAAGAGAACCACGTCTTCCAATCCTCCCTGCTGAATTCTTTCCGGCTGGGTTATCACCGCGAGTTTGCTGCTGCCCCGTCCGGCAGCAAGGCCATCAATCCACTCGCGGCGGACACTAGCCTCGGATACGTGCCGGGAGACACGGTGGGGTTTATCGGTGTGCCCGGACTGACGTTTTTCACCGGGGGCCTAAGTACCCAAACGCCTGCGGAGTACAACTGGAACTCGTGGCAAATCTATGACAACGTGTTTTTCACCAAGGGAATTCACAGCCTGAAATTCGGCGCCAACGTGGAGCGAATCATCGACAATCAATCCACGCCCTCCCAACCGGGTGGAGACTTCGAGTTCGATTCACTTCAGCACTTTCTTCAGAACATCCCCATGTCTCTTATCGCCGACGCGCCCGGCATAGTGTCGCGACGAAGGATGCGAGAGACGCTATTTGGCGCTTACCTGCAGGATGACATGCACCTGCGCTCCAATCTGACGCTTAATTTGGGGTTGCGTTATGAGATGGCTACCGTGCCTTCGGAGACTCAGGGCAGGTTGGCCAGCCTGCCGAGTTTGACCGCCCCTGCCGTGGTGGTGCGTTCGCCCTTATTCGCGAATCCTACGCTTCGTGATTTCGAACCCCGGGTCGGTTTTTCCTGGGATCCCTTCCGCGATGCCAAGACTGCGGTCCGCGGCGGCTTCGGAATGTTCGATGTACAGATTCTTCCCGCGAACCTGCGGCACACGATTGACGGAACCGTACCTTTTTACGCGTCGGTGAATGGCTCGAATCTCGCACCCGGATCGTTCGGTCCCGCCTCGTCCCCGAACGCCGCGTACGGAACCCTCTCGGCCAGTACCACGTCGCAGCGCGCCGCCTTTATCGACCAGCACCCTAAACGCAATTACGTGATGCAGTGGAACTTGAATATCCAGCGCTCGCTTGCAGCCAATACCACAGGAATGATCGCCTACGTAGGCTCGCGAGCCGTGCACAACCTGATGCAGACGGATGATTCCTCGATCGTGTTGCCGATAGCCAAGACTCCGGAAGGCTACCTCTGGCCGATACCCGGAACCCCGACGATGACAATCAACCCGAACTTTGGTCGGGTGCCCGCGACTCTTTGGAATTCCGACGCCATCTATCATGCTATGGAAGTCCAGGTGCAGAAGCGATTTAGTCATGGCCTCTCGGGGCAAGTTTCCTACACTTGGGGGAGAACCATTGACACCGCGTCAGGCTCGACCGATGGCGATCAATTTCGGAATGGCCTGTCCAGCCAGTACTTTTTCGACTCCAGGATTCGACGCGGACCTTCTGACTTCAACCAAACGCACAACGTAGTCGTCAGCTATACCTGGGAGATCCTTAGCCCCAAAGGGCTTCCCAGTGTCCTGGGTTGGGCGGCAAGCGGATGGGAGTTCGGCGGAATCTTCCAGGCAAGTACCGGCCTGCCCTTTACCGCCACCATCGCGCCGGACCCGCTCGGAGTGAACAGCACCGACCCTTACGACTTTCCGAACCTCGTGCATGGCTGCAACCCCGTCCACGGCGGCCTCAACTATCTGAACCTGAATTGCTTCACACTTCCGGTAGCAACGCCCGACATTGCTGCGATGTGTGCACCTTTCATCGGTGGAGGAACACCGCAGGCTCCCCAGTTCCCCGGTACTTGCGCGAACCTCCTGGGCAATGGCGGACGCAATAGCATCGTAGGCCCGGGGTTGGTCAACTTCGACCTCTCCCTGTTCAAGAACAACCGGATCGAGCGAATCTCTGACCTGTTCAACATTCAGTTCCGAGTGGAAGCTTTCAACGTCCTGAATCGCGCCAATTTCAATCCACCGACAGCCAACAACCAGGTATTTAATGCGGACGGAAGTACTGGAGGGCTAACCCCGGGTCTGCTGGATACCACGTCAACCACTTCAAGGCAGATTCAGGTTGCTCTGAAGGTGATTTGGTAAGTCGGCTTATAAGCCCTGAACCACTGCGCAGAGGCAGATCCGAGTTCCGCCGCTCTTGAAAAGAGGAAACAATGTCTAGGTCAAACAGGCTGGCTGGCTGGCAGTTGGTCCTATTGGTTGTCGGCGTGATTTTGGCAACGCCTGCCGCTTATGCGCAGGGAAAATGGCTAAAGCTGGCGCCATTTCCCCAGCCCGCCGAGGAAATATCGGGTGCCGCGGCAGGAGGCAAGATGTACGTCTTCGCGGGCCTTGCCCCGGTCTGGAAGCCTGTCGGCATGGTCTACGAGTATGATCCCGCCGCCAACACCTGGACGAAGAAGAAGCCGATGGCTCTGCCTTCGCACCATGTCGCTTTCACCGAATACCGCGGCAAGATATACGCTTTTGGCGGATTCGTGCCGCCGGAGTCAGGGCCGCCTGCGTGGACGCCAATCAACAACGCATGGGAATACGACCCCACGGTCGACACCTGGAAAGCTTTGACTCCGATGCCGAGCAAGCGCGGTTCAGCGCTGGCGGCGGTAGTGGACAACAAGATTTATGTGATCGGCGGCGCCAGCACGATTCCCGGATCAAAGGAAACGGCCGTCTTTCCGACGCACCCGCACATGTCGGTGGGGACGGTTGAGGAATACGATCCCGCGGCCAATACCTGGCGCGAGCGCAGTGCGATGCCGACTCCGCGCAACCATGCCGCCATTGGCGTCGTCAACGGAAAGATTTACGTGATCGGTGGGCGGGTCGGGGCGGCGTTCATCGGCATGGCCTCGGACATCTCCGTGGTCGAGGAATACGATCCAGCCGCGGATCAGTGGAGTGGCCCACGTGCGCGTATGCCGATTGCGCGCAGCGCGATCGGAGCCGGTGTGTATGGCGGACGCATCTATGTCGCCGGAGGCGAATATCAGGATCCCCACATGATGGCCACTTTCCGAGCCGTCGAAGCTTACGATCCTGCAAGCAACACGTGGACTGAAATGCCTCCGATGCCAGTCTCTCGTCATGGCCTGGGGGTGGGCGTCATCGGCAATCGCCTCTACGTAGTGGGCGGGGATGTACAATCGGCCGGTACCGGAGTGGAAGTCTCCACTGGGGAACACGACGCATTCGAGTTTTCGGGCGCGGATAAATAACTCTAAACGCCTCAAGCGAGGGAGAAAGATGACAACGCGAGCGGGGCTCGTCGGCGAACTAGTGTCACGAAGGCAGATGCTGAAAACAGGACTGGCCACCGCAGCGGTGGCCGCGATAGGCGGGACCGGCGCCGCACTCACCCAGAGTCAGGCGCCGCGCGCCGTGAGCTCTGACGGCCCGGTGATCGACATACACGCTCACTATTTTCCCGAGGCTTACCTCGACCTCGTCGCCAACGATGGCAAGCGCTTCGACGCCGAGTATCACATGACGGACAAAGGTTTCTTCATAAAGACGCCTGCAGGAAGCAACGGGCCGCTGCCGGCGAAGTTCATCGACTTGAAGGCGCGCATCGCCGACATGGATCAGCAGGGTGTGGCGGTGCAGGCGATTTCATTGACCGCCCCAATGCTGTATTGGGGTGACGCGGAACTATCCACGAAACTCGCCACGGCATGGAACGATGCGGCGACCGCCGCGCACCAGGCGTATCCCACCCGCCTCGTGAGCTTTCTCACTCTTCCGATGCTTTATCCTGACCGTGCCCTCGACGAGCTCAACCGGGCCAGCAAGCTGCCCGGCATGCGTGGAGTGTATCTGGGGACCAACATCGGCAGCCACGATCTCGATGACCCTCTGTTCGAGCCGATCCTGGGGCGTATTGAAGCTCTCGATTTGCCGATCTTCCTGCATCCCGTGGAGCCGCTTGGCGGCGACCGCCTGAAACCCTTTTTTCTTTCCAACCTGATCGGCAATCCGGTGGACACTGCAATTGCCGCCTGCCACCTCATTTTCGGCGGTGTGCTGGATCGGCATCCGAAGCTCCAGATCGGCTTGCCCCACGCGGGCGGTGTGCTCCCCATTTTGATTGGCCGGATCGACCAAGGCTGGCGCACGCGCCCGGAGTTAAAGAACTTGCCGGCGGCGCCAAGCACCTACCTCACGCGCTTTACCTATGACACGATCACCCACTCGAAAGCAGTTATGGAATTCGTGATCAAGCAGGTGGGGGCGGAGCGGATCATGCTGGGCAGCGACTATTGCTTCACCATGGGTTATGACCGCCCGGTGCAGTTTCTCGAGCAAGTCGACCTCGCGAGTACACAGCGCAAGATGATTCTCGGCGGCAATGCCGCGCGACTGCTGAAACTGTAGGGCTCGACGAATATTCTTTCCTACTGCAATCACGACCGATTGCCGTTGTCTCACTCTGAGCGTTCCGGGGAAGCCTTCAAGGCTGACTTTCAAAGTTTTTACATCATCCTGACATCTCTATATTCAGGTCGTGCTATATAAGGTGCGGTTGGAAAGATAGTGCTACCCAGTGTTTCGGCAAGTAATGATGCCGCACGATCGGAACTAAGAAAAGGACCCCGGCTCGCGATACCCGGAGCTTCCCCAGACTTAAGGAGCGCTATGACAAACCCACTGCACTCTCAGTTCTTGATCTCGCCGATACGGGTGCGCGCGACGCGCTTCATGACCATGATCGCGGTTGTGCTCTTGTCAGCAGGCATCGCAACTCGATCGGCGCAAGCGCAGACATACAGCGTGCTGTACAGCTTCAGCGTAAATCAGGGTGTGCAACCCGCGGGCGGATTATTCCGGGACGCCGCCGGTAATCTCTACGGCACGACCGTCTACGGTGGCGATTCGGGCAACGGAACCGTGTTCAAGCTGGATACAACAGGCAAGGAGACCGTTCTGCATAGTTTCACCGGAAACTCGGACGGAGGGCTCCCCCTGGCGGGGCTGATCCGGGATAATTTCGACAACTTTTACGGCACGACCGGCCCTGGCTTTACCAACTCCGGCGTGGTGTTCAAGATGGACGGACCCGGCAACGAGACCGTGTTGCACACGTTCAACGACTATAAGCGCGGAGCGGGACTCACTGGTGTCTTGGTCCGAGATCGCGTCGGCAACCTGTACGGCGCTACCGAGTATGGGGGCAACCTCCGTCCGTGTTTGCTCTCTGGCTGTGGGTTAGTTTTCAAGCTGGATGCCCGCGGTAATGAAACCGTGCTTTACCGTTTCAAGGGAAAGGCGGATGGAAAATCTCCCTTCGGCAGCTTGGTCCGCGACTCCGCGGGTAACCTCTACGGCACGACTATGAAGGGCGGCGCTGCCGATGCCGGCGTGGTGTTCAAGGTGGATGCGGCCGGCAAGGAGACCGTACTCTACAGTTTTAAGGGCACGTCGGACGGGAAAACTCCCATGGCTGGTTTGATCCGAGATGCGGCAGGTAACCTCTACGGCACGACTGAGTATGGCGGTGCTTCGGGTGCTGGGGTGGTGTTCAAGCTAGACACTACCGGCAAGCAGACCGTGCTCTACCCCTTTACAGGCGGGGCGGATGGGGCGAACCCAATCGCCAGTTTGATTCGGGACGCGGTCGGCAATCTCTACGGAACAGCAGTCCATGGTGGCGCTTCCGGTGTGGGGGTGGTGTTCAGCCTCGACACCACCGGCAAGCAGACTGTGCTGCATAGTTTTGACAAAACGGACGGGGAATTCCCGTCTGCTCCGTTGTTCCGGGACGCGGATGGGAACCTCTATGGGACCGCCGAGGGTGGCGGCGCATTCGACGGGGGAGTTGTGTTTAAGCTCACACCTTGATTCCGACCGCGAGCCCGATTACTGCGGCAGCAGCCTGAGACGTAGCAAGCTACGTCTCGACAGAGCGATGACTGTAGATACGTTGCTTGCAACGTATCGGTTTGCTGACAAAACCTGATCAGAGCCCGAGAACCCGCTCCGCATTCAGATGGAACACTCGCTCCAGGACATCATCGGGATAGCCGAGTTCGCCCCATTCGCGCAACAAGCGGGCATGAGGGATGCTTGGATAATCGCTGCCGAACAGGATTTTGTCTTTTAGCCGCCCCCGAATATCGGTCTTCAATTGCGGCGGAAAATATTTCGGCGCCCAGCCCGACACTTCCCAGAAAACATTGCCTTTGTGCAGGGCGACTGCGGTCATCTCGTCGACCCAGGGCCAACCCGGGTGCGCAGCGATGATCGTCAGATTCGGAAAGTCAGCGGCAAGTTCATCGATCGCCGACGGGTGGGCGTGTCGAAGCTTCGCGCCCATGCCGCCAGGCATGCCGGCGCCCATCCCGGTTGTCCCGACATCAATCAGCACCGGCACTCTCAATTCGTTAATGACTTCAAACAGCGGGTAGATGCGCGGGTCGTTCACCGCGAAATGCCCAATGATGGGATGGAAGTGGAACCCCAACATGTGCAGTTCCTCGATGGCATGCATGGCCTCACCGATGGCCTGTTGGCCCTTGAAAGGGTCAACGGCTGCCCATGCCTGAATGATCCGGTCTGGGTGGCGTTTCTGCATTGCCGATACGAAGTCGTTCGAGCAGGGAGGGGTGCCGACAGTTGTTTCGAGATCCAGCGCCACCAGAATGGCCTCGACGCCGGCATCGGTGAAATCCTTGACCACTTCGTCTTCGGGTTTAGCTGTCCAGGACCGATTCCAATACTTGGCCAGCGCGTCGACATAAGGCTGCTGGCAGGCAATCCATTCCTTGGTATTGGGATAACAATGAACGTCAATGATTCTCATGGGATGCTCAGTCTCAATACCAACAATGACGCCTTACCTGTACGTGCCACTCTCTTGTTTTTCCGCGGCCATCTTTTGGGAAATCATTCCCACGAGTTTCTTCTTGGAAACCTTTCCAAAAGTTGACAGTGGGAAGTCTGGCAAAACTTCCAGGCGCTCCGGAAGCTTAAACTTGGCGATTTCCCTTCCCAGCAGAAACCTCTTCAATTCATCAAAACTCAAGTTTGCTCCGTCGCGCAGCAAGACGCAGGCACACATACGCTCACCGAGGTCAGGGTCTGGAACTGGGATGCAAGCAACGTTCTTCACCGAGGGATGCGACAGAATGAGGTTCTCGATCTCTTCGGCGCTGATCTTTTCTCCGCCCCGGTTGATCAAGTCCTTCTTTCGACCCTCGACGACGTAGTTGCCGGAGGCATGCTGCCGCATCAGATCTCCCGACCGGTAAAAGCCGTCAGAAGTAAAAACCCAGGCGTTGTACTCGGGCACTCCAAAGTAGCCGCGCAGCGTGTACGGGCCTCGGCAGCAGAGCTCGCCCACTTCCCCAGCCGGTACGTCATTACCGTCATCGTCGAGAATGCGCACTTCATCGCCCGGAGAAATTGGACGTCCCACTGTCTCGAGGCATACGTCCTCAGGGTCGTCGAGGCGGACGAACATTAACAGTCCTTCGGACATGCCGAAGTTTTCCTGAACAAAGGCGTTCGGAATGAGCTTATTCGCCAGTAGCCGCGTCTCTCGCTGCAGGCATTGGCCGCCACTTTGAATGACCTTCAGCGAGGATAGATCATGGTGCGTCACGGCGGGGTCGTTCAGCAGCCGAATCAGGAGCGCAGGAACAACCTTCAGATGGGTGACGCGATGTCTTTGGATCAGCGCACACATGTCTTCCGGCTTGGTGCTGGAACTGATGACGGCTTTGCCGCCATGAAACAAACAGCCCTGAATGCCGGGACAGGCCAGAGGCAGGTTGTGTGCGATGGGCAGCACAATCAGCACCACTGAGTTCTGGTTGATTCCGCAGACGCTGGCAGCGGCCTTAGAATTGTATGCGTAATCATTATGTGTGCGCGGAATCAGCTTGGGGATGCCGGTAGTGCCGCCGGAAAGCTGAAAGACAGCCGGGTCGGCCGGATCGATATATGTTTCGGACAGCCGCGAAGTGGGCAATACGGCGGGCTTGGCAATCAATTCGGAGAGAGAACTGAACCCTTGCCGTGCAGCGCCTAGAATGATCGCGTGCTTCAACGCCGGAATTTCCCCGCGGATACGATTGACCATTTGGGCATAATCAAAATCGCGTTGTTGATCGGGAATCACACAAGCCGCGGCACCGGAAAGCTCGACGAACTGGCTGATTTCCGCGTAGCGATGGCTCGCCAGAGCCGCAATCGGGATACAACCAATCTTCTGGAGGGCAAAGTAAAGAATAACGAATTCGGCCACGTTCGGCAGTTGCACCACCACTCGGTCCAGGGTATTGAGTCCGAGATCCAGAAGATTCAAGGCCAGGTTGTCGGAAAGGCGATCGAGTTCGGCATACGTGATGGACCTCTCGCGATCGATTAGCGCAACGCGATCCGCGTAGCGTTCGAACACGACCTTAAATTCTTCCGCCAACGACTTGTCCGCCCAATAACCGCGCTCGCGATACCGGCGAGCAAATTCGGGCGGAAATGGGACGACGCCTTCCAGCATTCGCGTCTACCTCATCCTAAGTGGTGGCTGCATAGCCCCCATCGACCACAACCACCTCACCGTTGACCAGACGATTGCTGGTTATCAGGTTCACAATCACCTCGGCGACATCTTTCGCGGTCACGCAGCGCCGCAGCGGAGTGTTCTTGGCGCGACGAGCCATCAAGTCGTCATATTTATCCTTGAGCATTCGCGCCATCCAATCGCCCTCCATCCAGCCAGGTGCAACCGCGTTGACGCGAATCTCCGGGCCCAGATTGAGTGCCAAAAGCTTGGTGAGACTCACAACCGCAGCTTTGCTCGCAGCATAGGGCAAGGGCTGTGGACCTGGGCGCAGTCCGACGATGCTTGCCGTATTGACGACACTTCCGCCCGCCTTTTTCAGCATGGGCACGGCAGCACGCGTGACCTGAAAAACTCCACGAACATTCACCGCGAAGACGCGGTCCCATTCCTCGGCGGTCAATGCGTCGAAATCCTGCGGCTTGACTTCGGTGGTGGTGCCAGCGTTGTTTACCAGTGCATCCAGACGGCCGAACTCCTGCTCGATAGCCGCAAGCATCTTGCGTACCGACGGATCGTCGCTCACGTCACATCGGAACAGAAGAGTCTTCGCTCCTTTGTCCTCTGCCAGTTTCGCGGTTTCGCGCGCTGCCGGCTCGTTACGGCTGTAGTTGATGACTACGTCAAAGCTGGCATCGGCCAATGCCACTGTTGTCGCCCGTCCGATTCCGGTGGCAGCGCCGGTGATCAAGGCGACTCGCCGGTTCTGAGTCATCTCTTCTCCTGCACGGAAGTGAGTTGGTCAGCAGCCACTGGGCATAATTCTATACAGCGTACGGCGGCGAGTGGGGGATTCGGGTTCACCGCGGCGAGTGCGGCTGGTTCTCGCACCGATCCATTCGGGCTACGGCATACTCCTTCTTCTTGAATCAATTGACCGGCACGGCTTGGATCACCGCATGGCGGCAACTCACACCCCAGCGAATACTGAACACGTACACTTTGGAACATGTTCAGTAACATTGTCAAGGCTGAGAAAAACACGCCTCCATGCCGACGCCGTCGATTCCAGATCTCCCTCGCCATTGGCCCCTCTTGCCGCCATCAGGGATTTGGCAAAACAGGTATCATAGGGACCGCGCATGCCAGCTCACGGTAAGTCGAAAGCTACAGATGTTCTATCTTCGGAGCTTGGGCTCCGGGAACAAAACAAGCTGGAGAAACGCCAGCGCATTCGTGCCGCCGCGCGTGAACTTTTCTCCAAGCATGGATACGACTCGGCTACGCTTCGCCAGATCGCCCGGCGTGCCCATGTCGGCCTGGGAACTCTGTTCAATTATGCGCAGGATAAGCGGGACCTGGTCTTTCTCATCTTCAATCAGGAACTTGCCGCCGTAACCGACGAGGCGCTTACTGCAGCGGAATCGCATCACGACCTACTCGATCAACTCATGGATATTTACAAGCCTCATTACGAATATTTCAGCAAGCATCCCGCACTGTCGCGCATACTCCTGAAGGAACTGACATTTTACTCGGAGGGAAAACAAGCAGCGGCATTCCAGGAAATTCGCGAGCGCCTTATCTCGGGAATCGAAAAGGCTGTGCGGACTGCCCAACAGGAGCAGCGTATCCAGTCCAAAGAGAAAGCGGCGATCGTCGCACGCCAGATCTTCTTCATCTCATCGGGTGCGATTCGCTGGTGGATTGCCAGCTTGAGCCCACACCCACGCGAGGGGCTGGCAGAGTTGAGGCGACTGCTCGAATTGCAACTCCACGGGCTTCAGCCCGCGCTAAAGTTGCGCAAAACCCTGCGCGGATCCGCAAGAAATCGCCGGAATACCAATGCTGCCAGGAAAACGCAGTCAAGAACAAAAATACCCGTCTCCTGATTCCTCTGGATTTCTCCGCCCGTCTCGGCGGCAGCGATCACTTCCCGATCACAAGGACCACGAACGTGTTTGGCAGGACCAGCGAGTGCGTCGCGCCATGGCCATGCCTCGCGGTGATGAGAAGGACGTTGTGAGTCTTCGTGTCGAGGGCCATGGTCCGAGCTCCCGATTGCGTGGGGACATTGTCCACCACGCGGAACTGATCGGGTGAATCTTCGTGAATGACAGTGAGAGTTGCTGACCCGCCCGCTGATGCGAAGGCGTTCCCCGTATCAGGGTCGAAAAGGCTGGCATCAGTGCCCGCACCGACGCCTGGTGTGGCGATCACTTTACCAGTATCTGCATCCATCACCACCATCTTCTGGTTATCGCAAACGGAAAAGAGACGGCGATTCTTCCGGTCGATTGCCAGCCCAGACGGTCCCTCACCAGGTGCGAGCGACCAGCGATGGAGCACCTTCAACGTCTTCCCGTCGAACTCGACAATCTGGTTCTTGTCCGTGATGTTGACGAAAACCTTGCCCTTGCCATCTGCCACACCAGCCTCCGGCTGGCCGTCAAGAGCAATGGTCCCAGCGACCGAGCCATCAGCGGCGTTGATGGCGGTCACATCGTTGCCGGCACTGTTCATGATGAAAACGCGCTTAGTGACTTCGTCGTAGACAAAGGAGTCAGGGTCTTTACCCGTTTTGACAGCGCCGATTTTCTTCAGGGTTTTTAGATCGACGATGGTGGAGGTGTTCGCATCCCCGTCGGACGTGAATCCGCGGCCGAGATCGGGCGCGAGCACCATGCCGTGGGTGTGCGACAGACCGGCAATTTTGCCCACGACGATGCCAGCGTCAACATCGACCACGTCGATGTGATCGTCCCGCCCCATGTAGAGACGCCGCGCATCGCTGTCCATGGTGACGTAGTCCCAGCCCTCAGTGCCCCCGACAGAAATGGTTTTCAATAGATGGTAGCCGGATGGGCCAGGCTGGGGTGGTGTGTCCTGCGCAAGTCCGGCGAGGACGAGAGTAACCGCGACAGCAAGAGATGCGCCTACTCTAGCTGGAATACTCCTGAGATCCATGGCTTTGCATCCTCTGCTCTTAAGACTTCCATGAAAAATGAACATGTACATTTTCCGAGTGGTTCAGTGTATCCCGGTCCGGTTCGTTGTCAAGTTCAGTCGCGGGAACAATCTCAGTGCGTTCTCGCGGTTCACTGCCATCAGATCGCTTGAAGAAAGTCCGAAATGATCCAACCCGTTAGCCGTCGCAGCGGCGGGCACGTAGGGAAAGTCGCTTCCGAATAACATCTGCGACGTGGGAACCAGGTTCATCAATGCGGCCATAGACGATGGGTTGGTCGAATTGGCGACGTCGTAAAAAAGCTTTTTCAGTTCATAAGAAACGCCATTGGGCATCCGGGCGGCAACTTCTTTGTGGCGCTGGACAAATGCATTGGTGCGGGCGGCCAGCATCGGCATGGTTCCACCGGCATGGCAGAAGATGAAGCGAATGTCCGGAAACCGTGAAAGGGTTTCGTTCACGAGAAGGCTCGTAATCGCGCGTGTCGTATCAAACAGAAATTCAATCGTCGATGCGGGAATACCAGGCATCAGATGGCTGCAGCAACCGGGCACAGCAGGGTGAATAAATACCACGGTCTTGCGGCGATTCAGTTCCTCGAACACCGGCGCGAACGTGGGGTCGCCGGGCCATTTATTGTCATAACTGCTCACCAGCGCGATGCCATCCGCCTTGAGCACATCCAGCGCATAGGCGATTTCCCGCAGGCTGCCTTCTCGATCGGGCAACGGCAGAGCCGCAAACAAGCCGAAGCGGCCCGGATAGTCCCTGACCATCTGCGCCGCATATTCATTGCAGGTTCGCGCCAGGCTGCGCGCCGCTTTCGCGCCCCCAAACCAAACCCCCGGGAGCCCGAGCGAGGTCATGGCGGTGGCAATGCCGTTTTTATCCATCTCCTCAACGGCTCTGGCCGGCGTCCAGTTCAGCAGCGCGGAGTGGTCCCGATCGGAAATGGCCAGAATCCGGTCGCGCGCCCGCAACATGTAAGCCGGGGGCAGGATGTGGTGATGCACGTCAATGCGGTTCGGTTTGGCGCTGCCCGTCGGCGACGGGGTTTGCGCCATCAACCCGCTCGCCGATAGCATCGTGCTGGCCCCGACCACGGCGACCGACTTCAGAAACTCCCGCCGGGACGTGCCGGCGTGTCGCTCGTGGTACCGATCTCCCGCCAAGCCACCAGACACGAAGCCGTCATCTGCCATGGTTCACGTCCTCCATTTCCCCGATCCCGCCGCGGTCGAACTTTCCCTAATCCAGAAATATTTTGGCTCTGTTGCCATCCTGGTAGCGCCGGCATCTTGCCGGCTGTCGCGAGGGCATCTTGCCCTCGCCGGTGGGGGCGGGACGCCCCCACGACAGACGCCGGGACGGCGGCGCTACATTTTGTCGCTGCCGCACAGTGCTGGTCTTCAGCGCCCAATGACATTGATCATATTCATCGTGTCACCCGCGAGAAACCTGCGGATATTCTCCTCGACCACCGGCAGTGCACGATCGGCATATCCGTCGTAGAAGCCGCCAAGATGGGGCGTGACAATAACGTTCTTCATCGACCAAAACGGGTGATCTTCGGGAAGAGGTTCCTGGCTGAAAACATCCAGCGCTGCGCCCGCGATCTGGCCGTTTTCCAGGGCTTTGATCAACGCCTCTTCGTCGACCACGCCGCCGCGCGCCAGATTGATGAAATAGCTGGTCCGCTTCATAGCGGACAATATCGCGGTGTCTACGATGTGGCGCGTCGCAGGCGAATACGGGGTAAGCACAACGAGATAGTCGAGATCGCGAACGGCGGAAATGAACTCATCCCGTCCATGGATTCGATCAAAACCGGCAACCGTTCGCTGGACGGAACTGATGCCGACCACCGTCATCCCCAGCGCCTTGCACTTGGGAGCTAGCGCCTCGGCAATGACTCCAATTCCGAGAATGCCCAATTTCTTGCCGTCGAGGAGACCGGCGGGCCAGCGTTCCCAAAGATGACGATCCTGGTTTCGGACAGCACGAGGGAGATCGCGGCTCAGGGCGAGCATCGCCATAATTGCCGCTTCGGACATCGGAGCGCCATGTATGCCCTGAATGTTGGTGACAATAACATCGTTCCGTAGCGACGGCAGATCGATAAGGTTATCCACGCCCGTCCCCAGTGCCTGAATCCACTTCAGGTTCGCGGCCTCTCGCACGACCTGATCGGTGATCATTGGAGCGAAGGTCATCAGAATATCGGCGCTTCCGATGTAGGGACCGACCTTGCTGTGGTGGTCGACCAGATGAATGGTTAACTGCGGAAACGCCGCCCGAAGACGGGAATAGTACTGCGTGACGGTCTGTGGCGGCATTGCCAGAAGAATTAGCAAACTGGTCATCGAGCTACTTTCCCAAATCTATCCTGCATGGCGATTTGCGCCTAACCTGCCCCCGAAAGTTGTACCATCTTCCGTAGCGGTCCGGCGAGCGCGGGATCAATTTCGTGCCACTTTAGCATCCGGCCAGAATCCGGGGAGGATTCCTCTTGCTTACTGAGGTTCCCACAACATTGATCCATAATTGTTTACTGTCTATGCGAAAATGCTTGACATTGGTATCAGTATAGAGTTCAACTCGTTGGAATTGTGAACAAGTTCATATATCACTCGCAGTTTGGTCTGCCATTTCAGACGGGAGGAAGTATGGAGTCGTTTACGACAGGGGTCAACCGGTCCGTTCAAGTCAGCGTAAGAAACGCGATTCGAGTGCTGGGTGCGAGTATTTGCGTCTTCCTGCTATCTCTGCCGGTGTTCGCACAAGGCAATGCCGGGCGGATCCTGGGAAGCGTTACTGACCAAACCGGAGCAGCTGTCGTCGACGCTACCGTAACCGTCACCGATGTCCAAAGAGGCATCACGCGAAGCTTGACCACGGATCAAGCCGGCGAGTATTTTGCTCCCAATCTGCTTCCCGGCGCGTATAAGGTCCGCGCCGAGGCCAGAGGTTTTAAGTCCATTGAGCGCCCGAATATCGGGTTGGAGGTTGGCAACGACGTACGGATCGACCTTGTACTTCCGGCCGGCGAAATTTCAGAGGTGGTCCAAGTGATGGACGAGGTCCCGCTGGTGGACACCACCAGCGCCATTCTGGGCGGAACCATCGATAATCAAACCATCAATGACCTGCCCTTGAACGGCCGCGACTATCAGAAACTTCTCACTCTGCGTCCCGGCGTAATGATTTATCCGGGAGGTGGAGGATGGGACCAGAGCGCCAACGGGATTCGTCCTGAGTCCAACGCCTACATTGTGGACGGCATGACTGACGACGAACCTTTTTCCGCTTTGAGCGTTATCAATGCGCCAGGGCTGACGGGGGATGCAGTGACCGTCATCCCGATCGACGCCATCCAGGAATTCAACACCCAGATGAATCCAAAGGCGGAATATGGTTGGAAGCCGGGCGTGACCGTCACCGTGGGATTGAAGTCGGGTACCAATACGATCCATGGCACGGCGTACGCTTTCGGCCGCAGTGATTCGTTCGATGCGCGCAACTACTTCAATCCCGCCCCGCAGCCGAAGGTGCCACTGGACTTCAAGCAGTTCGGCGCTACCGGAGGCGGCGCGATCATAAAGGACAAGCTCTTCTACTTCGTGGGCTATGAGGGGCAACGTTATAGCGTGGGGAATTCGTTCATTGTAACCGTTCCGACGACGGCGTCGGTGGGGGATCCGAGCATCAGCATACCCGATGCGAAAGCTGATCTGGCGGCACACGGTATTACGACCTTGAGCCAGCAGAGCCAGAACTTGTTGCCGTTGTATCCAGCCAACGCCGGGCAAACAGCGAGTGTGACGATTGGTTTTCCAAACGTAAACACCTCCGACAGCGTCCTCGGAAAGATCGATTACCATATGAATGATCGCCATACCTTCAATGGCATGGTCTTTTGGGGCCGCGACTCCGAGGTCGCCCAGGACCAGGCCTTTCTCCAGCCGCAGTGGTTGTCGACCCAAAGTCAGAAGCCAATCACGGGCGGAGGAAATTGGACTTGGACCCCGAATTCGCAGTGGGTGAATGAAGCCAGGTTTGGCTACGTCTACGATAACAAGGCCAACCTGGCCCAAGACCACAACGTGCCTGCGACCGCTTACGGCATCAACACCGGCGTGACCGATCCCCTGCGTTTTGGAATGCCGCAGATCAATGTCGCCCCCTTTAACTCGCTAGGCGGCGGTGTAAATTGGCCGAAGTTTCAGGGGCCTGACAGCGTATTGCAGGGCAGCGACTACGTCTCATATTTGCGCGGTAAGCACGCCTTCAAGTTTGGTGGCGAAATACGCCACGCCAGCGTCAACGAGGGCTCTTTTCGAGGAAGCAAAGGCCAGATATTCTTCAACGGTGGAGGCGCCTTCTGTGTTCCCCAGCCCAATTGCACGACGCTAATGTCTACACCCTTGGAAGACTTATTGGCTGGCGCTCCGACGTTCGGGAAAATCACTTATGGGAATCCCCAGCGCCACGAGACCCAGTGGTTGTACGCTGCTTTTGTCCAGGATGACTGGCGTGTTACCCCAAATTTGACGCTGAATCTCGGATTGCGCTACGAGTACGAGACGCCCCTCCGGGAGGATCATAACCTGCTCGGCAACTTCGATCCCAACCTCGGGCTGGTGCAGGTGGGCCACCAAATCAGTTCTCCCTATAACCCGGATCATACGCAGTTCGCGCCGCGATTCGGCCTGGCTTGGGACGTCACGGGCAAGGGGACGACCGTGGTCCGGGCCGGAGGCGGCATCGTGTACGACACAATATCCATGGAAACCTTGCTGGTGCAGGAAAATGTGCAGAACGCCACCACTATTGGTCTCGCCACGATCCCCACCGGCGCTCCCATTGTGGTAAACGGCAAAACCACACCCGGCAGTGGGACCATCGCCGTCAGTTCGGTGGTAATTCCTAACCTCAACTGGAACGGTTCCTCGGTGGGCGGAACTCCTATCTTTCCCATCGCCCCGATCCAGTGCGGCGATGGTGTCGGTTCGGACCCCGCACCCTGCAACGTGTTAGGGATCGACCGCAATTTCCGCACTCCCTACATCAGCACATGGGCGGTCGGCGTCCAGCACACCTTCACCAAAGATCTCGCCCTGGACGTGGCTTACGTTGGCAACCATAGCGGGAACCTGATCGGCATCCGGGACATCAACCAGCCAGCCCTAGGCACGGGCGTACTACCGTATGGCACCCGGTTCCCGTTCCTGGGGGTCATTAACATGATGTCGAATCAGTACCGGTCTAACTACAGCGGACTGCAAGTAACATTAACTCAGCGGATATTCCACGGGGTTTCCTTCCTTGCCGGCTATACCTATTCCCATGCCCTCGACGATTCCTCTACCAATCAGAACCAATTTCTGCCACAGGACAGCACGCATCCGGAGTTGGAGTATGCCAGCAGCGACTATGACATCCGGCATCGCTTCACACTCTCGCTGACCTATGCGATTCCCGGGAAGAAGTCCTTCGCACAGATGCTGGAAGGCTGGCAGATCAATTCCGTCGTGACTTTGCAAAGCGCGCAACCGTGGACCGTGAACGACACCGTGGACAACATCGACGGGACCAACGAGAACGCCGGCCGTTGGGACTTCTTCGGGAACCCTTCCGACTTTACCTCCAACCAGAACCCATTCATCTACTGCACCGGCCCTCTCCCCGGCAATTGCACTCAAAACATTTCCAACACGCCGAATCCGAACGTGTTCTCCGATCAGCAAACCATTGCGATGTGGAATCTGTGTTCAGGACACCCCAATACGACCACACAGTTCGGCTGCTACGTGCGGGGCAACTCCGTTATGGTGGCTCCCGCCCTTGGAACCTTCGGCACCATGCGCCGCAACATGTTCCGCGACGCGGGTTTCCGCGACCTGGACTTGTCCGTAACCAAGGATTGGAAGTTCGGGGAGCGGTTCAAGGCCCAGTTTCGGGCCGAGTTTTTCAATGTGCTCAATCATCCCAGCTTCGCGAACCCGTATGGCGGAACGAGTGGCTATGGTCCAGGGGCTTTTGACGATCCTTCGTCCACCGGTTCGTTCGGTTGTGGCTGCGCCACGCCCGACCAGGCGGGCGGCAATCCTGTCGTCGGATCGGGAAGCAACCGCGCCATCCAGTTTGGCTTGAAGCTGAGCTTCTAATTCCTAACTCGGTCATCCTGAGCGAAGTTGCCGGCGCGCAGAACGGCAACACAGTCGAAGGACCCCGAGTAAGCCAGTTCCAGCAATTGCGACTCGGGGAGTTCTCCCGGGGTCGCCACTTCACACTGTTTACAGCTCGAAGATCCGCTTTGGTGTCTTGTGAAGACACTCGCTGGCGCCGTTTCCTTCCACCAGATAATTGTCGCAAATGTGCGCGAACATGGAGCTCGTTGCATAGGCCGGATGAACCGACATGTTCATGCCCTTTTCAAGGTTCATGGTCTCGTCGGACCTGATCAGCGGGCGTTCGATCAAGTCATATCCCTGCGAATGGGAATAAACCCGAGATTCGGGGGGCACGCCCTTTTGCTCAATGAATTCGTTATGAGCTAGAAATATTTCTCTGCACGATGCACCAGGCTTGAATTTCCGCAGCGTGTGAGCCTGCGCTTCTTTGACGATTTCGAGTCCGTCGATCAGCTCTTGCGATGCCTTTCCCAGGACGACGGTTCTGCTAAGCTCGGCATAAAACCCGCCTGCGCCATTGTTCTCGATGAGCAGGGACATATGGTCGCCAGGTCTGATGGTCCGTCCTTGAAAGTGTCTTTGAGCGAAAAATGCAGGCTGCCCCAGTTTTGCCGACATGCCGAGAAAAATCCCCTGCTCGCTTCCCAGATTCTGCCCCTCATATTGCGCCAGCGCAGCCACTTCAATATCGCGCATGCCAGGTTTGATGTGGGACAGCACTTTGCTGAAGACGGCATCCTGCATTTCAGCCGCCTTCCTGATCAGAGCGATCTCCTCGTCGCTTTTGACGGCCTTTGCGCGATCGACGAATTCAGTCTCGTCGGAGATCTCCGCCTTGCCGGACTGTGTCTTTTCCAGATAGGCGACGAATCCATGCGGCACTCCTAACGCTCCGACCAATCCTATCTTGCGATATCCTCTGCGGCTCAAGACATCAGAGACTACTTCCGCGTCATAGTTCTGGGTGTAGTGAACGGATGGGAACGCCGAGGTCGTAATCACCTCTCCCACCCCGGGAT
Source organism: Terriglobales bacterium (assembly GCA_035601775.1). Classification (GTDB taxonomy): domain Bacteria; phylum Acidobacteriota; class Terriglobia; order Terriglobales; family Acidobacteriaceae; genus JABDBE01. Next base: position 44,872 of record DATNNO010000030.1, read on the forward strand.
TGTCGGCATCGTTGCCTCCCAGGCTTCGTTGCCGCCCGGCCGCGCCGTGCTCGACCACAGTCATCAGGTCCGAGGCGTGGAAGACAACCGTTCGCGGATAATACGCGGGGACGTCGGTGAACCACTTGACATACCCTCCGGTGAAGTCTCTCGCGTTTTGAACGATCAGGGCGCCGAGGCCACGCTCCTTCATGTGGTCTCGCACCAGCTTCCATCGTCTTTCGAGTTCCTGAGTGGAGATTCTCGTGATTCGACGGTCGTCTACGTCCATTTTACCCTTGCGAATGGCCTGAATGGATTGAGGTTCCGACATCACTTCGCCACCGCCTCCGCGCCTGTCCCGAACCCAGACTGCCCAGACGCGCTACTCAAGAATAAGGCGACAGTGGCGGCAACCACTGAAGGCACCGCAATCACATAGAGGATTTCAGTCGTCCCCCATTGCAGCGACAACAAAAAGCCGCCGATCAGCGGTCCCACGATTTGGCCAATTCGTCCTATGCCGAGCGCCCAGCCGATCCCGCTGGAGCGCATGGCCGTGGGATAACGAATGGCGGCGATGGCATTGGCAGTGTTCTGCGCGCCAAAGGTGAAGAACCCTGCGAAGAAGGTCGTGGCCATCGCAAACAACGCTACATTCCTCGATATGCCGATGCCCGCGATGAAGGTTCCGCTCAGAATGTACGCGAAAGCGAGAACAACATAGGGATTGAACTTGTCGCATAGCGGCGCGATTGCGAGCCCACCCGCAATGCCGCCAAAATGCAAAAGCGCGGCAATGACGATTGCCAGATGCTGAGGGAGTCCTGCCTTGTGAAGAACGGTCGGCAACCAGCTATTCAAAAAGAATATGGCCAGAAGATTCATAAAGAACATGACCCAAAGCAAGAGGGTAATGCGAGCGCGCCCCTCGCGAAACAGCAGCGCCACCGGAAAGCCTTTTTCCTTCTTCTCGGAGTTGATGAAACGGGCGTCCTCAGGGAAGACCAGGTTAGCGTTCATCTGGGCAAGCGTAGTGGCGATACGGCCCCCTTCCGAACCACGTTGCGTTAGGCCCTGCAAAGATTCCGGCAATCTCCAGATTAACAAAGGAGCAAGCACAACCGGCAGGATTCCAGCGAACAAGAAAACCGCACGCCAACTGTGCGCCACCAGGATGTAGGCGGTGACCGGGCCGGCAACTCCCGAGCCGATGGAAAATCCCAACCACGTCATCAACACCAGCGTCACCCTGAATTTCTTTGGCATGAACTCGGCGCTCAGAGCAAGGGCGTTGGGGACGACGCCTCCGAGACCCAGACCAATCGCAAACCGCATCCACATCAATTGCGGCACGGTGCTCGCGGTGGAGATCAGCAGGGTGCAAACTGCGAAGAAAAGCATGGAGCCCACGATGATCGGCTTGCGGCCCACCCGATCAGCATATGCGGAGAGCGCCAGGCCGCCCAGAATGGCACCCAGGCCGCCAGCAGCGAAAACCAGTCCGAGAGCGGCGGGCTTCACCGCCAACGCCACGCTCAGGGCCGGTGCGACATAGCCAATCGCCTGGGTATCGAAGCCATCGACCAACATAGCGGAAGCACACAGCAGAAGCACACCGATCTGGAAGCGACCGACCGCTTGTTGATCGATCAGTTCCGCCACGTCCACCAACGATGCGGCAGACACCGTCCTCGCTTGTTCCCTCATTCTTGCTCCTGAATGTGCACCTATTTGGGCACCGCAGTATACCGTGGATGGCGCGACCGGCAAAGCTCTCGGACCGATCTAGTCCAGCGGTTCTGGCCCCGTGTATTTCAAAATGTAGATGCCTCCGCTGATGCGGTCGGTCGCGTAGATCAGCCCCTTCTCGTCGACAATCGCGTGGTTGATCTGGATGGTGTGAGTGGGATTGCCGGGCGGAGCCGGCGGTACAAAGAACCCAATCTCCTTGATTCGCGGCGGAGCGTTCGGAACTGGCACATCCACCAGACGGTAGATCCGAATCCCGGCATTGAAGAAACTCCCGACGAATGTGCTCTTCAACTGGGCGGATGTGGAACTCGGAAAATTCGGATGCAGATTATGGGCGCCGAACCGCCCACCCCTCGTGCAAAAATCGCCAGCGTTTTCCGGGAGCGGCGCGGTCCCGATGATGACCGGGTTCGTCTCCTCGCGAATATCCACCAGCCAAACTAATTTCGGTGCATCAACGCAGTTGTCCTTCACGGCTTCGTCAGAGACGGTCGCGAGGCCTCGCCCGAACAGGGGCTGGACCGTGTGGGTCCAAGCCGGATAAGGCGGAGAAAACTGGAGACGACTGACAAGGCTCGGAGAAAAGCTCTTGGCGCGTCCCGCTCGAACCTCAGCCAGCCCCGAAATATCCAGGATGATCTGGCCGCCATCCATGTAGCCAACGTAGGCACGGTCCTGGCGGTCCGGGTAAACCTGCATGTTGTGGGCCCGATAACCGTCATCGATGGGATGCCGCTTCGGCAAGCAGCCCGGCAGGCAGTCGTCCTTCTTCTGGGTCCCAGGCAGCCACCACCGGCCCACTTCGCGCGGGTGCCGGGGATCGCGAACGTCGACTACGACATAGAACTGGTCGTCTTTCGGATTCGCAGGATTGGAGTCGCTTGCCCCGCTGGAAAGGTGGGCGAACTCTCCGTCCACAAACCACAACCAGTGAACGCCGCGTGAGTTTGGCCCCGACGTATCGAAGAACGAAAGCGCAAGATCCTGCATGCTCCGTGCTTTTTGGATGTGTGCAAGATCCGAAACATCCAGCACCCACATCCCCGCCGGGGATTGGCCCACTTCCATTGTCTGATCGGCCACGGCGAGCACGTTTCCCGAAAGACCAAGGGAATTGCAACGCGTGATGTCCGGCGCCGGCGATGGGATCTGATTGAGTAACACGGGAGCCTCAGGATGGGTCACGTCGACGATACTCAGGCAGGTCTTTTCTCCCTCATGCGCAACATAGAGGATGCGGCGGCCGTCGGGACGCTGTTGGATCGCGAGCCCCTCACCCCCGTCACCGTGGCCATTGAGATCGTTGTGGCCAATGAGGAGCATGTTCTTCTGTTCCGCTGCCTGAGCGGCGGCGGTCGGGACAAATATCGTGACTGCGAAAAATACAAGAACGACGGGGAAAAGAATTCCACGCACTGTAAGTGCCCTCCACGGGACGAGAGTTTTCAGATGATCAATACGCCGACTTGGAGCGAATGCTGGCAGGTTCGTAGCGTGTCATCCTCTCCGTGCAGCAGTCAAGAGCTTTCTTCTGAAATTCTCCCTCTATACCTGGAGCACATCGCCTTCACGAGCCACCATTTCGTACAACACGGGATTGACGAAGAATCCAATGAACAGGCGGGAGACCAGGCCCGCGACAATCACAATCGCGAAAGGCTTCTGCGTGTCCGAGCCAATGCCAGTGGAAAGCGCTGCTGGCAGCAATCCCAGGCAGGCAACCAGGGCAGTCATCATAATTGGACGCAGCCGCAGCAGCGATGCTTCTCGCGTGGCGGTGCGGATGTCCATTCCCTCCTGACGGAGCTTGTTGATGTAAGAGACCAGAATCACCGCGGTCTCCACCGAGACGCCGAGCAGCGCCAGAAGCCCCAGGACCGAAGACACGCTGAACGGCGTATGCGTGAGCTTCAGCGCCACCAGTGCGCCGACTGGCTCGGTCATGATCACGCCCAGAGCGATAGTCACGGGGAACTTAAAGTTTCCATACAGCGCGAACAAAATCATGAAAATCAGTACCACCGCGAGCGGGCCGATGATCGACAGTTGCGCTCTGGCCTCGACCAGTTGGCTGTACTCACCACCCCAGCTCAGCCAGTAGTTCTGGGGCAAGGCAATAGCTTTGTTGACGGCCTTTTGGCCTTCTTCCACGGCGCGCTGCAGATCGCGTCCTTCGATGCTGTACTGCACTCCGATGTAGCGCGAGTTGTTTTCACGATAAATAAATGACGCGCCGTTGCCCTGGGTGATTGTAGACAACTGGCTCAGCGGAATCTGCTGCCCGTCGGGCGTGCCCACTAATAGATTTCCGATATCATGAGCGCTGCTGCGAAACTGCGGCTGCATGCGCACCACCAGATCGAACAGCTTCTCTCCCTGGATGACCTGCGTGACCGCCTGTCCGCCCACGGCAGCCGAGATCACAGCTTCTACATCGGCGACGTTGATTCCGTAACGCGCGATCCTGTTACGATCCACATCGATCAGCAGGCTGGGCTGGCCAAGTTCACGGACCACTGTCAGGTGAGTAAAGCCCGGAACCTTGGCTAACGCGTTCTTCATCTGTACGGCCTTGTCCTGAAGCACGTTCAGGTCGGAACCGTAGATTTTGACGGCCAAAGAACTCTTCAAGCCTGTCAATGCTTCGTCAACCGCGTCTTCCGCGGGTTGGGTGAAGTTGAAGATGATCCCAGGAAAAGCACTAAACTTCTTGTTGAGCGACGCGATCAGCTCTTCCTTATTGCTGACGTCGCCGCTCCAGGTTCGGTCCTTGTATGGCTTCAGTCCCACATAGAACTCGCAATTGAAAAAGCCGGTAGGGTCGGTGCCATCGTCGGGGCGTCCCAACTCCGATCCGACTACGGTGACCTGAGGATAGGACATCAGGATGGCGCGCAGTTGGGGGCCGATCTTGCTGGCCTCCTCGAAGGAGATCGTATAGGGCATCGTCGCCCGCACCCAGAGCGCGCCTTCATCGAGGTGGGGCATGAATTCGCCGCCGATAAACGGAACCAGCAGCAGCGATGCGACGAAAATGAGGGTCGCGATCGCCATAGTAATCTTGGGGCGGGCGAGTGCCCAATCCAACTGGGTCGCATACTTTCGCTTCATCCATTCAAATGGGCGGTTCGGCTTTTCGCGCACGCCTTTCTTGAACCAATAGGAGGCCAGCACGGGGATCAGCGTGAGGGTCAGGATCAGTGCGCCGACGAGTGCGAATGACATGGTCTCAGCCATGGGGTGGAACAGCTTCCCCGATGGGCCGCTCAATGCGTAAATCGGCAAATACCCCGCGAGGATGACGGCCACCGAATAAAAGATCGGGCGATCCACATCTTTTGCCGCGGCCAGAATGACTTCGTTGAGGTTGTAGTTCTGCCCTTCCCTCAGCGCCAGTTCGCGATAAATGTTCTCAATCATCACCACGGTGCCGTCTATCACAATTCCGAAATCGATCGCACCAATGGAAAGAAGGTTGGCGGCTACATCATGAGCGTGCAGCACAATAAACGCGAACAGGAGAGACAGCGGAATGGTGAGCGCAACAATAATGGCGGCGCGGAAGCTGACCAAAAAGAAGATCAGGACGATGATGACCAGAATCATGCCGCGGAGCAGGTTTGCTTCCACCGTGTCCGTAGTAAGTTTCACCAACTCGCTGCGATCATAAAAAGGATGAACTTTGACGTCGGGTGGAAGTATTACCCGGTTCAGGTCGTCGGTCTTGGCCTCGACTCCTCTCAAGACGGTCTGGGTCTGCTCCCCGCGGCGCATGAGAATCACGCCCTCAACCGCGTCGTCATTTTTTTGAAAGCCGAATTCGCCCAGGCGCGGCGCGTGGCCGATGGAGACATCGCCAATGTCGCGCACTCGAATGGGTACGCCTTTGTTGCTGCCGACAACTATGTTCCCGATGTCATCGGTGTTGCGGACCAGGCCGATGCCGCGCACATAATAAAACTGTCCGCCCTGGGAATAGAATCCTCCACCGGCATTGGCGTTATTCGCGGCCAAAGCCGCGATGACCTGCGGGATCGCCAGGTGATATCCATAGATGCGTGCGGGATCGAGCAAAACCTGGTATTGCATCACCGTCCCGCCGAACCCGGAGTCGTCGGCCACTCCGGGGACGGACCGGTACGCCCGCGCCACCACCCAGTCCTCGATCGTCTTCAACTCCTGCGGACTGCGGTCTGGACTCTCCAGCACGTAGCGATACACTAGACCGCTGGGGCTGAACAGCGGCGCAAGTGACGGGGTCACTCCAGTGGGAAGCGTGGCTTGCGCGAGCCGCTCAAAAACTATCTCTCGCGCCAGGTAGTCGTCAGTACTCTCTTCGAAGGTCAGACGAACGTCGGAGAGACCATAAAGCGAGATCGAACGCATAATGATCATGCGCGGCACGCCGTTCATCTCAAGTTCGAGAGGAAGCGTGACCAGCCGTTCCACTTCTTCCGCGGCATGATCGGGCCATTGGGTGATGATTTCGACCTGCGGAGGCGCGAGGTCGGGATAGGCGTCCACGGGCATGCGCTGGAACGACAGGATTCCGCCGATCGTAATGAAACCGGTCAGCATCAGCACCAAAAACCGCTGTCGCAACGCCGCTTGGACGATTCGGTGGATCATTTAGATTTGGTGGCCACTTCTCCTTGATCGTTTCGCGATACTGCGTAGTGCTCGTTTCGTAAATGCCTTTGCGGCTTACGAACCCCAGCGGCTGAAGCCGAACCGATTTCTGGCGCTTTGCGGTATGCCTGAAGGCATACCCTGATACGAAATCCGATTTCTTCCGCAGCCTCTGAAGGCTTGCCCCCACTGCTCTAGCGTTGCAGCGAGTTCGCGAACTGCAGGAACAAGCTGCCATCGCCGATAAGCCGGTCCCCGGGCTGCAGACCGGCGGTGATCTGGGTCTGTCCCTGCAGGCTTTCCCCAAGAGTTACCGGGCGTCTCCCGAACTGATTGGGAGATACCTCGGTATAAACAAATGGCTGATTTTCGCTGTCGCGCAGAACTGCGGAGTCCGGCACTGCAATCGCGTTCTCAATTGTTCCCGCCTGCACGGTTGCGGTTACGTAGATGTCCTTTTTCAGCTTCTCGCCGGGATTCGCGGTCTCAATACGCGCTTGTAACGTCCGGGTACTCGGATCGAGTGAAGCTGCGACGTAGGAAATGCGGCCGTGGAAGACGTCCGGATATGTATCCGTCTGAATGGCAACTGGATCTCCGATTCGCACGTAGGGCAAATCTTTTTGATAAACATTCACCAGCACCCACACCGTGCTGATGTCGGAAATGGTGAAGCACTGCGTAGTGCCGGGCTGGAGGAGTTGCCCCACGGAGACCAACTGTTCGACCACTTCGCCGCCAATGGGCGCCAGCACTGGAACTTCAAAAGAAGGAGGGGCTTTCATCAGGGCATCAGGATCGCTAATCCCCATTACTTTCAGCGCGGCTTCAACCGCAGCCAAATCGCCGCCAGCCTGCACTTCGGCGGATTCCGCCTGCTCCACATCCTTCACCGCAATCGCATGATGCTGGTACAAATCTTGCGCTCGCGCGTTGGTTTTTTGTGCCAGTGAGTAGGCATTCTTGGCCTTCAGATAGTTGGTGCGGAGTTGAGAATAGTCCGGACTGGCCACGTACAACATGGGCTGGCCCTTGTGCACTTTCTCGCCGGGAACCACCACGATGCGGCTCACCGGACCGCTCACCTGGGTGATTACGGGGGTAGTACGAAAATTGTTGTACGCCACCGCTCCGGTTAGGCGCAGAGAACGAGTCAGGGTTGTAGGCTGAACCGTTACCACCTGCACATGGGACATCTGGTTCTGTGGGATGGCAAAGAGTTCGGGATGGTTCGGATCGTTAGCGCCGTGATTGTTGGCGGCATCCGATTTCGATCCTTCGCAGCCTGCTAGCACCATCATCGCGGATAGGATCATGAATGAAGCGGACAACCGCCAGCGCGCATGGCGTCGGCGATCTTCATGCATCGCGTTTTCGCGCGTTCTGTTCTCGCGCATTTTCATGGCAGGTTCCTCGTTCCTGTCGCTTCCTTCAGTTGCTCGATCGCCGTCATGTAAGAACCCAGAGCCTGGCGGTACGCCAACTGAGTAGCCCGGTAGCTCCGTTCAGCGTCCAGGAAATCGAGCAGGCTGGCGGCGCCGCGCTTGTAGGCGTACTCGCTGATGTCGCGCGAGTCTTGCGCCTGTTTCAGATATCCGGAAACGTAAAGTTGGACTACTTCGTCGTTGCTCCGGACCGCTTCATAGGCATTGGCAACATCCGACAGCACCGTATCGCTGGCCGATTGCTGCGATTCCTGGGCCTGCGTAAGAGCGTAGCCAGTGCGGGCGATCTCGCCTTGGTTGCGATTGAAAATGGGCAGCTCGAAACCGGCGAAGATTGAAGCGGAATTCTGCCCCGAGGTGTGGGTGAAGTCGTAGGTGCCGTTGACATCGACTTTGGCGTTGGCTTTGGCCAGCCGGATCTGGCTCTGGGCGGCGGTTACGCCAAGAAGGGCGGCCCGGAAATCGGGACGCTCCCGGAGCGCCTTCGCCTGCAAATCCTCAAGGTTCGCTTTGAGCGGCTGATACGCCAAATCTCCAATGACGTCGTAATTGGCCGGCACCGCGTCGTAGCCAAGCTGTTGCCTCAAGCCGACAAGCGCTTGTGCCTTCGCGAGGCGGGCGGAGGACACGTCGGTTTGAAACTGCAGAAGCTGGAGCTTGATTTTGAGGTAATCGCCTTCGCTGATAAAACCCGAATTGAACTGCGCTTGGGCAATATCGACCGTATCCTGGAAGCCTTTCAAATCCTGCTGGGCGAACTGCAGAGTCGATTCGGCCAGCAGAACGCTGACGAACTGTTGTCCCACGTTGAAGGCGAGCGTGCGCTCGGCGTCCGTGATTTGCGCGCGGGTGACCGCCGTCTGATCGCGGGCGGCTTGCAGGCGCCGCTGCCGTTTGTGGCCGCGCTCAAACAGATACGAAATCCCAAGGTCGAACTGCTGGGTCAGGTTCAGATCGTCGATGGAAAAATCAGCGGGACTAAAAATGGGAATGAATTGGGAATCGGCTGCGAAGACTGGGTTGGGACGCAGATTCGCGGTGATCTCCTGCGCCTGGTTTTGAAAGATCAGAGTCCGCGTGGCTTTGAGAGCATGATTGTGCGCCAATGCCAGATCGATGGCCTGATCCAGGCCGATGAGCGTTGTAGTTTGCCCCGCGCCCGCTCCCAGTAGCAGCAGGAAAAACATCGCAGCCGGAGCCGCCATCCGAAAGTAGGTTGAGCGCATAGGGGTTGAGATCAAAGCGCGCACTGACCAGGGCGCAACAGATCTCGCACGGATGCTCGAACCTAACGAGCACAACGCCAAACTCCGTCGTCCGTATTCATCCTCCTGTATCTAAGATTGCGACTCAGGGCTCAATGGATGCATTGTAATTCACTGCATTCATGATCGCGCCATACTTGTGAGCCATCCCGAGTCTTCAACCTGTTCTGGCCGCTTGCGTGGCTTCTTTCCGCAGGTTCAAAGCGGGAGACCAGGCTGGCGCCGATCCCAATCGCGGAAAGACGGGCGTTCCGTCCGTCCAGAAGGAGCAAGGCTCCACAGAAAGTGTCGCAGTGAACCCTTGTGGTTTCCCATATTGGGACAAAGGTTACTGTTTAGTACCGGGTACCCCCCTCCCCCTATCGTGTGCAAAATCTAGAAAACAAAGGACCTAATTTCTCACTATGTGCTAGATCTTTGAGTTTACAGGAGTTACACGCAAAATCTAGACAACATGGGAGTTGCCGGCGGGTACGCACCAGACTCGCGGTCCATTTTGGCACTGGGTTCGGCACTGGGCTTGGAACTGGACAAGGAGGAAATCGGCCGCTCATCAGGGTTGCTGGGGCGGGCGGGCTCGGCATTTCGGAGCGCGGCCGAGACCAACCGCGCAATTGTCTGGGTCGGATTGTCAAAGATCGGACATTATCCAATGGATAATGTTCTATACCATAGATTATCTGATTGGAAAAATGCGGTCAAGGAGAAAGCGCGCTGCGGTGGATTAGGTCCTGAATTCCGCGGAGCGCGGCGGTCGGGGACCGCGACAAAGCTACGGGGTGAGTTCGAAGACCACGCCGGCACCGCTGGCGCCGCCGGTAGCGGTGGTGCCATAAAGATTTCCCTTATCGTCGAGGATGAGGTTGGCGTCGGGCTGGGCGCCGTCGGAGCCGGTGAAAGTATGCAGAACCGTGTATTTCCATTTGCCGGTTGCGGTGGGTGCCAGCTTATAAACCACTCCGCAGTCGCAGCCGGAACCGCCGTAGACTGTAGTGCCATAGAGGTTGCCGGATTTGTCCATGACTACCCCGGCTCCGGGCTCGAAGCCGGCGGCGCCTCCCTTGAAGCCGTACAATATGGTCTCTTTCCAGCCGCCGTCGGGGCCGGGCGTGAGCCGGAACACGATTCCCCCGCAACAACCGCCGCCCGCTGTTGTGCCATAGAGGTTGCCGCTGCCGTCCATGAGCAGCGCTCCCCATCCGGGCGTATGACCGTCCTTGTAGTTGACCGCGAAGCTGTGCAGCACCTTTTCCTTCCAGCCGGTCGGAGTGGGCATAAGCTGGTATACCGTACCGTCCACTTTGTGCGCTCCGCCGGTATACGTTGTGCCATACAGGTTGCCGGATGCATCCAGAATCAGACCGGCAAACGGGGTGTGCCCGTCGGCGCAGTTGGTGTTAGGGCAAAACGAGTAAAGCACGGTCTCGTCCCAGCCACCAGCACTAGGCGTGAGTTCGAAGACCGTGCCCCCGTTATAGGCGCCGCCGTAAGGCCCTGTGCCGTACAGGTTCCCGGCCTTGTCCATTACCAAGCCAGCCGTAGGTTCGCCGCCGTCGCCGCTTTGCGTCCCGAACTTATAAACGGCGAGCTCCGCCCAGCTGCCCGAACGATGCGTGAGCTGGAAGACTGTGCCATAGTCATGGGCGCCGCCGAGGTGCGTGGTTCCGTACCAGTTGCCGAGACCGTCCTGGATCAAGCCGCCGTTGGGCTCGCTCCCGTTCGGGTCACCGTTGCTGAAGCTGTGCAGTGTGGTTTCGGTCCAGGTGCCGTCAGCACGGCGTGTGAGCTTGAAGATTACGCCATATCCGTACGCGCCACCGCCGCTGGTTGCCCCATAGAGGTTACCTTTTTTGTCGAAGCTCACGCTGGTCCACAGTCCGCCGCCGTCCGTCCCCGCCCCGAAGGCATGCAGCACCTTGTATTGCGGTCCAGCCCAAGCGGCCTGTGCCAAGATCAGGCCTATCGTAATTGTCGCCAAAAATCTTCGACTACCCCATGTCAGCGATTTATTCCTCATGGAACCTCCTGGGGAAGCTTCGGGTGAGCGTGGCGGAGCAGACCGCCGTTTCGCTGACTGTACCACCCGCCCCCTGAAAAGGCCAGCAGATGCTGGGCTGCCCCCGCACCTGCTGGCTTTTGTATTTCAATCGCTTTCGTTGGCGTCATTGTCCGGGTCCATCGGGTAGGTCTGGAAGCAGCCTGACCAGTAGGGGTGGTGAAAACAACGGGGTAGATACTTCGCCCCGTTGATCGTCTGAAACGGGTTCGGGTTCGATTGGAAGTTGAAGAAGTCGTACAGGGAGTACCGTGTGCTCTCATCGATGCGTGGAGCGGGGCTAAAGCGGGGTTAGGGGGTGAGCTCGAAGATGACGCCGTTGCCGGTGGTGCCGCCGAGGACAGTGCCACCAGAGAGGTTGCCCGCCTTGTCGAGCACGAGATTCCCCTCCGGTATGCAGCCGTCGGAGCCTTCGAAGATATGCAGAACGGTATATTTCCAGCTGCCTGTGGGTCTCGGGGCAAGCTTGTAAATGACGCCGCAGCCGAACGCACTGCCGCCGTAGTCGGTGGTGCCATAGAGGTTGCCCGCCTTGTCCATGACTACGCCTGCGTTGGGCTCGAAGCCGGCGGCGCCTCCCTTGAAGCCGTACAATATGGTCTCTTTCCAGCCGCCGTCGGGGCCGGGCGTGAGCCGGAACACGATTCCCCCGCAACAGCCGCCGCCCGCTGTTGTGCCATAGAGGTTGCCGCCGCCGTCCATGAGCAGCGCTCCCCATCCGGGCGTATGACCGTCCTTGTAGTTGACCGCGAAGCTGTGCAGCACCTTTTCCTTCCAGCCGGTCAACCCGGGCTCGATCTCATACACGGTGCCGCCGTTGTAGGTGCCACCACCCCGCGTTGTGCCATAAAGGTTCCCCGCCGCGTCCAGGATTAGGCCGGCGAAGGGCCCAGCCCCGTCGCCCTTGGTGATGCCGAATCTGTGAAGCACTGTTTCGTTCCAGCCGCCAGAACCGGGCGTAAGCTCAAAGATTGTGCTGCCGCCGTAGGGCGCTGTGCCATACAGGTTGCCTGCCCCGTCCATGACGAGACCAGCCGTAGGTTCGCCCCCATCGCCGCTGTGCGTCCCAAAGCTGTAAAGGATACTGTCAGCCCGCCCGCCTGCCCCATGCCTCAGCTCGAAGACTGTGCCGTAGTAATAGGCGCCGCCACCGACCGTCGTCCCGTAGAGATTATCTTCCTCGTCGAAGATCACCCTGCCATTGGGATCGCATGGGTCGTGGCCCGAGCCGAATTGATACAGGATAGTTTCCTTCCACTGGCCGTTCGCAAGCGGTGCCAGTCGGAACACCGTTCCGCAGACACCGCCGCCGGCAGTGGTTCCGTACAGGCTGCCATTGCGACCCAGCGTTACTCCGCCCCACGGGCCTGATCCGTCGCTGCCGGTAAAGCTATGTAAGACCTTATAGGTCGGGGCGCTGTGAGCCGCGGGGCAAAAGCCGAGCACGGCGATGATAACCGCCAGGGTTCGGCTCAAGTTGAGCTTGCCTTGTCCGGGCATCATAGGTTCACGTCCATCGCGCCGGCAAAAGGGGGCGCGGCCCGCTTGACCGCGCCCGCTTCTACGTTTGCCACTCTACCACTTGGTTTGTTCGTAAGCCAGCAGGTGCCGGGCCAGGCCCTGCCACCAGCCGCCTGCAGCGTTTCAGTCGCTTTCGTTTGCGTCATTGTCTGGGTCCATCGGGTAGGTCTGGAAGCAGCCTGACCCGTGGGGGTTGTGAAAACAACGGGGTAGATACTTCGCCCCGTTGATCGTCTGAAACGGGTTCGGGTTCGATTGGAAGTTAAAGAAGTCGTATAGGGAGTAGTTATTTGGCGCCGCGGCGGTGTCCATTACAAGAGCATCCGCATATGGGTATTGGGGGTTAATGCCGCCCGGATAGCCCAGTGGGTTCCCGCCGGTGCCAAACGCATATTCGACGAAGTTGAGAATGCTGCCGAAGTCGTGGCAATAGGTGTTAGGTGGGCTACAGCTGGGAGGGAAGACATTCGCTCCCGAGACGTAGCCCTGCTTCGCATACGCGGAAACCACGAGCAACGGCACACGGAAACCGTAGACATACTGCCCGCCGGTGAGGTTGGAGTAGCCGGTGCAGGGGCTTGAGGTGCAATCGGGCGGGACGACATCATCGTAGTAGCCTCCCCAGTCGTCCCAAACGACCAAAATGACGGTGGGATGGGTGAGGGTTGAAGTGCCATAGCCACCCCAGTAGTCGCAGTGCCCGCCCCCCATGCTCTGCGCCCAGCTGTTGCCTAGGGCGTTGACGATGGCCGCCACCCAGGAGGGACCGCCGTCCCCTGGGGCCCCGTCAGCGGCGTGGTCCGACCAGTTGCCATCGGGAATCACCCAGCTCACCTGCGGCAGGTTGCAGTTCTGGATGTCGGTCAGGATGGGGGCGGAGTCCATCGGGTAGTTTGAGCCGTTGGGCAGAACAGCTTCCACGTTGGTTTGGTAATCCGGGCCGTTGCAGGAGCCATGCGCCCCCGTCGTACCGCATATGTCGTTAATCGCCGCCGGCGCTGTCCAGATGCCGTAGCCATTACGGTCCTCCCGGAGGTAAGTACTTCCAGGTGATTTTTGGGTTAGCCTTTTCCAGCAGCGTTGTCAGGCTGTCATGAGAATAGCAGGGGAAGCCCGGGTAGTTCACCGGCGAAGGGGGCGTGAACAAGGTTGACTCATTGGAAGAGGGATCGATCAGCCAGGCGTAGGCCGCTTTGCCGTTGGACTGGGCAAGATGCCGAGGCAGTCCAATCTTAAGTGGCCCTCCGCATGAATCCGCGTAACGTGCTGTTTCGACACGCCACCAACAGATCGAGCGCCCAGAGAGTATGGCTTCCGCCGTGTACTTCGGGGAGAAAGCACGCACAAACGGCAGACGATCAGCTCGGGATGATGCTGAGGGCTTATTCGAGGGAAGTTGGCGGTAGCCCGTAAGCGGCATCAAGGCAAGGAAAAGGCCGGACTTTGTGGGTCCGGCCTGAAACGTGCGGGTTTCGGTACAGACAGTAGAGCGGTCGTGAGGGTCCAACGTCGATACTGTCAATCGAACACTAACCCATGACCACCCTGTCAAACAGGTCGAATCACACATTGCCCAAAACGTGCGGGTCTAGGTACAGACAGTAGAGCGGTCGTGAGGGTCCAAACGTCGACACTGTCAATCGACACTAACCCATGACCACCCTGATCAACAAGGTTGAATAATACATTGCCCAAAATGGGAAGACTGTTCAAAATTGCACAGTTCTGAAAAAAATCTGCGTCTAAACTGGCACCGTTCGTGACGAGAGGCGGTGCTGTTATGACTCCGACCGAACCATGGGCTGCACACAGAGTTCTGCTGGTGGATGACGATGGCGCGGTTCGCGCCATGATGAATGAAGGGCTTCGACGCAAGGGATTTG
>DATNNO010000031.1:0-11072 GCA_035601775.1 Terriglobales bacterium
TTACTCCCAAGGCCAGCTTTTCGGCCAGCGCGGGACTTACGTATCGCCCCCCGGCCAGGACCTTGCGGATGGCTTTCGCCAACTCCTCGGGAGCGCTTTCCTTCGTCATGTAGCCTCCCGCGCCCGCCTTCAGGACACGGACAGCGAATTGGTCTTCCGGGTGTCCGCTCAGGACCAGAACCGGGAGCTTGGGCCATTCGACCTTTAATTCCTTGAGGAGATCCAAACCGCTTTTTCCCGACAGGGTGATGTCGAGCAGCGCGACATCCCACTCTTTCTTCCTAAGCTGATCCATCGCCTGCCGGGCATCGGAGGCTTCTCCAAATGCGGCCCCGGGGAACTCATCGGAAAGCAGCTCCCTCAAACCACGCCGGACAATAGCATGGTCATCGACGATGAGGACTCGCATCATGGGATGGCGGCGGGTATGATGCCGGATTCCTCCGGTGATGGGAGCGGAATCCAGGCGGCGACGGTGGTTCCTTTTCCCGGAGCACTGGAGATGTTTACCCGGCCGCCCAGAATGGCGGCGCGTTCCCGCATACCCAGCAGACCCAGGGATTTGGAAAGGGAAGGATCCGCCTGATCAAAACCCCGGCCGTTATCGCGTATCAGCAGAACCAGCCGGTCCCGTTGCTTCTGTAGGACCACCTCGGCCCGCGTGGCCTTGGCATGGCGCGCGACATTGGTCAAAGTCTCCTGGAAAATACGAAACATGGCCGTCGAGGCGTTCGACGCAACCACTTCCCGCGTAAGCAGCCGGAGCTTGCACTGAATGCCGGATCGGGCCTGGAATTCCTGGACCTGCCATTCCACGGCGGCCGCCAAACCCAGATCCAAAACAGCGGGCCTTAGCTCTGTCGAGATTCTGCGAATGGATTGGATAATGCTGTCGGCCAACTGCCGCGTGGAGCGGATCCTCTTGAGCATTGGGCCGTTTCTCCGCGGCAGCCGCCCCGCGAGCCAGGCGAGATCCATTTTCACCGCGGTCAACGACTGGCCCAGTTCATCGTGGACTTCTCGGGAGATCCTGGCCCGCTCCTCCTCTCGAACGGACAGCAGGTGCGCCGCAAGATTCCGCAACTGCTCGCTGGAAGCACGCAGTTCCTGCTCGGCGCGCTTCATTTCGGACAGGTCCGAAGCGATCAAGCAGACAGCCCGCGTGCTGTCCAGGCGAAGAGGATTCAAGGAGAGATGCACGGACAAAGGGGTGCCTTTTCGCGATTGCAAACGGATCTCGCCCCGGCAGTTCCTTTGGGCCGCGCGCCGGAGTAAGGCATCCAGTTTGGGATGATCCTCAGGCCAAACCAAGTCCAGCATGGAAGAACCGATGACGCTCTGGAGCCCCGCTCCCAGGAACCGGGCAAAACGGCCGTTGCAGTGCAAGACGGTGTGGTCATAGCTGAGAACAGCGGCGCCTTCGTTCATCCTCTCCACGAAAACACGGTAGGTATGATCGGCACCCTGCAGCGTGAACACTTTCTCCTCGCCTTGGCCGTTCACAACAATGGCATCCACTTTGCCGGAACGAATGGCACGGAGGGTTTCCTCGGCTTCGCTCAGGCGTGCGATCAATTCTCGGCGCGAAAGGGCCAGCAGTTTTTGCAGGGAGCCGTTTTTGTTCCCGTCAGCCAACTTTTTTCCGCCTTCCGCCAGCTTTTACTCCGGCATTCCCAGGTCCAGTCCGAAGAGCACTTTTTTTAGGTTCGACAGGTCCCCAATGAGCCTGCGCAGCGGGGACGGGAACCGTTTAATGAGCGTGGGCACCGCCACAATCTGCTCGTCCCTGGCCAGATTCGGCTGCTGGTAAATGTCGATGACTTCGAGATCATACCGATTCTTCAAGTGCCGCTCGCAAATGTGTTTGATATTCTTTACAGCCAGCGCCGATTTCAACGTGGCTCCGCTTACGTATAAACGCAAGACGTACTTTGCCTGGCGAGAATGGGAGCCGGGCTGCTCCAATTCCCCGGCCAATCCGAGTTTCCGCTTTTCTGCCGGGCTGCTCTTTTTCGGGGCGTTTTTCATGTAGGCCTTCCTGAGCTGGGTCAGTCTACCTTTCGCAGATCCAGGCCCACCAACAGCCGCACGCTATTGGACAGGTCTCCAATAATCGTTCGGAGCGGTAGCGGAAGCCTTCTTACCAAAGTTGGAATTGCTACGATCTGGTCATCGCGCGCCAGTTGCGGATTCTCCCTCAGATCGATCACTTCGATCTGATAGCGGCCCCTCAAGTGCTCCTCGCACAGCACCTTGATGTTGGCAAAGGCGCGAAGGGACTTGGGAGTCTGGCCCGCCACGTAGAGCCGCAGTTTCCAAACCACCGGTTTCCGGGGCGCCGGTTTGCGAGGCCGCGCCCGAATCTTTGTCTTGGTTGTCGGCATTCAGCGTTTCCGAGCGGCTTTCGCGCGCACATCCTTCTTGTAGGAGGAGGAGTCCGCTTGCCGGCTCAGCACCATCTGCCCGCGGTCCTGCACCACTTCCTCGCCGAGTAATTCCGATTCGGAGATGGTCTGTTGAATTATTTCTTCCTCCACTTCAAACTCCGCCCGGAGCATGACCATGCGGGCCTCAAAGATCCGACGCTTGCGCTCCAGTTCGCGCCGGCGGGACTCCAGTTCTTGCCGGCGGAACGTGACCACTGCTTTCTCGCGCATTTCCTGCGACACCCGGGCGGAACCGGTCAGCACGCCCTCGGGTCCGAGGTAAACGTCCAGCAACCGTAAGCCGTCGTCTGTGAGCACGAATTCGCGAATCTGGTTGGAATGCTCCATGCCTCTCGATTTCAGCACGTAGAGCGCGCGGTTTCGCTCTCCCCCGACCTCGATGTTTTTCAGCAGGAGCCAGGTGTCCATGAGGGAGGAGACGTCCGCCTCGCTGGCTTCCAGGGACCCCGCCGCAGTCAAACTGGTGAAAATCGCGGTGATCCCCTGGGTCTTCAGAAAATCGACCAGCCGCGTGAGCATGGACCGCACTTCGTTCTGGGTGCTGACCATGAGTAGATTGGTAACTGGGTCCACCACCACGACGCTCGGCTGGAAGCTGGTGATGCGTTTGTGGGTCAGTAACAGGACCTGTTCAATGCCCCCGTATGTGGGGCGCGCCGCATGGAATTGCAGGAGCCCTTTGCGGACCCATGGCTCGAGGTCGATGCCGATCGAACGCATATTGCGGAGGATCTGCTGGGGTGATTCTTCGAAAGCGAAAAACAAGGAGCGCTCGCCGCGGCGGCAGGCCGCATCCACGAAACATGCCGCAATGGTGGTTTTACCCGTCCCCGCGGTACCGGATGCCAGAATGCTGCTGCCCCGATAAAAACCCTTGCCGCCCAGCATGCCATCCAACCGGGCAATGCCGCTCGAGACTCTTTCGGCAGGCGCATCGTGGTCCAGGCCCAGTGAGGAGATCGGCAGAACTGAAATGCCTTGGTCATCGATGAGGAACGGATATTCGTTCGTGCCATGCGTCGATCCCCGGTACTTGACGATGCGCAGGCGCCGGGTCGAGATCTCCTCCCGGATGCGATGGTCCAGCAGGATCACGCAGTCTGAGACGAACTCTTCTATGCCGTGCCGGGTCAGCCTGTCGGTCTGGTCCCGCTCGGCGGTAATGACCGTGGTCAATCCTTTTTGCTTGAGCCAGTCGAACAGGCGGCGGATTTCGGCGCGCAGGATACTTGGGTTTGGCAAATCGCCGAAGAGCGCTTCAATGGTGTCCAGGACGACTCGCCGCGCCCCGACCCTCTGGGCTGCATCGGCAATTCGAATGAAGAGGCCCTCGAGGTCATACTCGCCGGTTTCCCCAAACTCGCTTCGCGTGATGGACACGTGGTCTACGAACAGTTTCTTGTCCGCCACCAGCCGATCCAGGTCGAAACCCAGCGAAGCGACATTCTTGGTCAGGTCTGGGATCGATTCCTCGAACGACATGAACACGCCAGGTTCGCTGTATTGTGTAGCGCCCCGAACCAGGAACTCCAGTCCGAACAGTGTCTTTCCGGAACCGGCGCCTCCACTGACAAGAGTGGGGCGGCCGCGTGGCAACCCTCCCCCTGTGATTTCGTCCAAACCCTGGATTCCCGTGGCTGCTTTAGGGAGCGTTTTGGAAGACGGCTGGCTTGCATTCTTCTCTTGTCCCATTTGTTTCATCGTTGCCCCGGGCGAACTTCTTCTGGACCCCAGAGTGTTCATTGCAAGACATCCGCCACAGCTATTCCAGCGTAAGGTCAAGAAACTATGCACCTTGTGTCTCGAAGACTGCTAGGCAGCAGCTACAGATTTGCAAACTTGTGTTATAACTTTTCCCTACCCGAGCGAGGATTGACCGCTGATAGGAAAGCAGGGCGCGAAGCTCGTCCCACCTGCCAGTGGACGTGTCGGCATTTCGGAAAGTGGCCACCGCTCTCCCTTAACTGCCAACCGGTTTCCTCTGTTGCTTGGTGCACCCCTGGTACAAGCGAGGAGGTGCAATCAATTTTTACGAAGTACTTTACAACGCAGAGTTCCTGTGGTAGTTTTCCTTAAGTATTCCCGATGAGGCTCTTCGACTAAGGAGCTCAATCCATGAGAACTGTTTCGTCGATCAAACCCGCTGTCGCCGCACAATGGGGACTAGCTCTTCTAATCGTCCCCATCTACTTCATCAGTGCCTCAGCTCTCAGGCAGGCTGCACCTGGACTCTCATTGCTGGGGAATCCTATGATTTTGCTCGGTTCGCTGCTCCTCGCGTTCACTCTAAACGCTTTGCCGATTCTCTCGGTAAACCTTCGCAGCGACGCACCACCTGTCCTGAGTGTTTCCCTCTCATTGCGATTCTGGAATCTGACAGTGATTGTGACCGGCTTGCTGCTGCTGGGCGTCTTGCTCGGTTACGCCTTTGTCGAAAATTTTCAGGCCCGTCTAGGCAGTTAACCGCGAGAATGAATTGAGCGGCGCTAGCTACTTTCCGGCGCAAAAATGCCTGCTACAGATCAGCAGAATCCAGAACTGAACGCGCGGGGCTCGGCCGACCTCGCATTTTTCTGCCTCTCTTTTTGCCGGGCCGCGGTTGTCGTCGTAACCTCTATCCCGTGTTATTCGCCGCCAGGAACCGACCAATATTGATCAGATTGTCCGCGATCACGCCCAAGCCCACCCAACGCTGCATCCCGGCATCCCCGCGATAGCGACAACGATTCAGTCCGTGGCGTCGCCTCGTTGCCCGCGGAGTAGAACCCAGCGTCACCAGCCACCAGGTGTGGAACACGCCCGAATTGCTCTTCGTGTTTCTGAACACCTCGTAGTGGGTGATGATCTGGTTCTCCGCCTCTCCGGGCGGCTGATCGATGTTCGCGAAGGGCCCAACGTGCGCTTGAGCTTTGACGGGTTCAAGGTGAAGGCCGGTATCGGTTCTTGGCAGATTGACGGCTTCGCCATGCGCCCGGACCTGGACAAGCCGGTTTTTTTCGACAACGTCCCAAACCACGCTGTCGGATTTTGGGGCGTATACGGCGTCCGACCTTTGACGAAGACCATCACACTGGACGCTTACTACCTTGGCCTCGATCGAAAAACAGCTACATTCAACCGAGGTGTCGGCCACGAAGTGCGGCACAGTATTGGTGCGCGTCTTTCTCGTCCCGTCGCCGAGATGAAGCCCAGATGGGATTTCGACTATGAAGCGCTTTGGCAATTCGGAACCTTCGGTTCCGCAAACATAAGCGCCTGGACAATGGCTTCGGAAACCGGTTACCGTTTTCCGAACGTTCCGCTGAAACCGCGATTCAGCGCTAAGGCGGACATCTCGAGCGGCGACGATCCGAGGACGAACACACTCGGAACGTTCAATCCGCTGTTCCCCAAGGGCAATTATTTTGGCGTTCTCGCCACGTCTGGCCCAGGCCCCATCAACTTTATTGACGTACACCCTCGCGCTGAAGCGACGCTGCCGCACAGCGTGACTGCCTCCGTCGATTGGATCTTTCAGTGGAGGGAGAGCCTGCGAGATGGAGTGTACTCCGTCCCCGGATTTCTGATTATTCCTGCAGGAAAGAGCAATGCACGCTTCGTCGGACACCGTCCGGGCATGGAAGTGCGCTGGCAGGTGAATCGACATCTATGGTTTCAAGCCGACTACGGGATTTTTTATGCAGGCAAATTTGTCAAGGAGAGTCAGCCAGGCCGCAACCTCAATTACTGGGCATTGTGGACCGGCTACAAATTCTAGAAGGCGATCGTGTTGGTGCAACTCTATGTCGCAGCCGCTGCCTAAGTACGCCACCGCCGCGAGATTCGAGCGCTCGACAGTCGAGATGGCTGCGGATCGCCCCATTCTTGAACGAAGTGATCTTGTGCTCGCTTGCGCACATGTGTTGCATACCAACGGGCAGTCAACTCACGAAACGGTGCAAGCAGCCGAGCGGCTTGGCACTCAGCTCGGTCTACGAGCCACGATGATTGCGCACTGGGAAGAGCTGGAGCTGCGGGCCGCAGATGGCACAGGCAGTCAAGTTTCTTTCGAGCGCGGCAGCCCTACTGGTATGAACATGGACCGTGTTGCCTCGGCAATGTCTGCGATCGAGAATTGTGCTGTCGGCCGGCCGCCGATCGGCGCCGCACTTGAAAACATCAAAACGATTGCGCACGCACCACCGGCTCCAACCTGGTTGTTTACGCTCGCTGCAGCCGCGGGTGCTGCTGCGATGGCGGCGATCTTCGGAGTGCACCACCTGAAGGCAGTGGTGCTCATCATGGTCAGCGCAGCAGCCGGAGCGGTTCTTCGTCGCACACTGGCGCGGTACAGCGCGAACACTCTTCTGCAGCCGCTTTGTGCAGCTTTGCTCGCCGGCATGATTGGTGCGCTTGCGGTGCGCTACAACCTAAGTTCGTCACTGCGGCTGATAGCGGTCTGCCCCTGCATGATTCTGGTTCCGGGTCCACACGTGCTCAACGGAGCAATGGATCTTATCGAGGCACGGATCAATCTGGGCGCCTCCCGGCTGGTCCACGCTGGTCTCATAATCTTGGCAATCTCCGTAGGATTGCTCCTGGGAATGGGCATTCTCTCCGTCTCCTTGCCAGTCGGAGAACCTGGCAGAGCAGTGCCGTTATGGCCGGACGTGATCGCTGCGGGCGTGGCGGTCGCCGCATTCAGTGTTTTCTTCTCGACACCATTGCGTATGTTGGGGTGGCCAGTCGCGATCGGCATGCTGGCTCATGGCGTGAGATGGGGCGCTCTGAAGGCTGGTGCCGGAGTAGCGACTGGTGCCTTGGTCGCCTGTCTGTTGGTCGGCGGGATCCTTGCTCCAGTCGCGCGTCGCTGGCGGATGCCATTCGCCGCCATTGGCTTTGCCTCGGTAGTATCGATGATGCCCGGTGTCTTCCTGTTCAGAATGGCAAGCGGACTTGTGCAACTCGCTGACTACTCGAATGCAAACTTCGACCTCCTGCGTGCAACCGTCGCCGACGCCATGACGGCGATTGCAATTATTCTCGCCATGAGCTTCGGCGTCGTTGCACCGAAGATGATCATTAATCGCTTCGGTGGCGGGTCGACGCCTACCCGAGTCGTGACCTGCTAGTGAGCATGAGCCCTACTCCACCCCGCGCGCTGCCTGCAGGACTCGCGCCAGCCGCCCAGGTGTTGCAGGAAATCGGCCATCCGAAGAAGGCCACCCACGCAAATGGCATGTTTTTGAAAGGAGTGCCGACAATGAGCAATAGCAATATACTCGGTCGGCTAGTTGTCTATGGCAAGCAGTCCAACCACTGAAAAGGTCATACCTTACGCGCTGCTGGGAATGACAGCGGTCACTGGCCTCGTTGACGCTGTCAGTTTCCTATCGCTCGGGCGCGTTTTCACGGCGAACATGACGGGGAATGTCGTGATTCTGGCGTTTGCGACAGCGCGCGTACCTGGACTGTCCATCGAGTACTCCTTAACGGCGCTCTTGTCGTTTCTAGTCGGGGCGATATTCGGCGGACGGATCATGGCCCGAGCCGGCGCCGACTCACAGATTCGATTCGCGGCACAAGCGTTCCTGCTGGAAGACATCTTTCTCTTTGCTGCGTCGTTGTGCGCCATCGGATACAGACGCGACTTGCTGGAACATTCTTTTCAACCCTTTGCTCTGATCGCGCTGACGGCGCTCGCGATGGGCACACGGAATGCCGCTGTCCGCAAACTCGCAATACCCGATCTGACGACAACGGTCCTGACACTAACGATCACGGGCATCGGCGCGGACTCTTCGATCGCGAACGGCAACAACCCGAGATTGGGAAGAAGGGTTGCGTCGGTCGTTGCAATGTTTTTGGGTGCGGCGTTGGGTGCGGTCATCATACGTTACTCGATCTCAGCGGCCTTGTGGCTTGGAACAGCGATCTCCGCCTTGTGCAGTGCGGCATTGGTTCGCTCATTGCGCACGCCCGGTCAGCTGTGAGGGCGAAACTCGCCTTTCAACTGGGGAGCTCTGCCTGAGTTTACAGAGCGCAACGGTTCAAACAGTCGTTGCGGAGGACAGTACAGCTGTTCCCTACACCGTTGTAGTCCACCAGATATCCGGACCACCTGCTTGGCAGGCAGGCTATTGCGCAAAGAGCCTCATGTTGCTTGCACAGAACATTCGAGCATCATCCGACAGGCGCATATCCTCACTTCCCTGTTCCCAAAATTGCCGCGCTGCCTCGCGTGCATCCTCCCAAACTTCCAATGTATTCGCCGTCGCGTGCGGCAGCATAAAGTGGCGGGGTGGAACTTGGCCATCGGCAGTAGGCGCATACAACATTGAGACTTGATCGAATGCTGGAGCCAGGCGCAAATGAGAACCTTCTCTAAAGAAAAGAATGTTGTACTGATGCCGATCCGTATTTGCGATGAGCGCTCCAAAAGCGTCAAGCCAACAAAGCCGTCGGGTATCTTCATCGCTCAAACGTCGTGCATCTTTCAGTACAGCGGCAGCGCGCGCCCACGAGTCAGCGAGATCGTCGTGAACAGCCGCAAGACTTAAGACTGCGATCCTCCCGCGCACCCCCACGCGATCGAATCGCTCGCTTTCGAGAAACCAATAGTCGGGTGTTTCGATGACGTTGGTAGGTGCAGCCGGTATTCCATGCGACGCTACAATTTGCAACGCCATCCCTTCTAAGATCAGCAGATCGCACCAGCGCCTAGCGACGGCATCGCCCATTCCTCCCCGTCCAGCAAACTTGACAAGCATATGGTGGTCGTCAACCAGCACTCCGAATTTCGGCCGCTCCCCGCCTGCCGAGGAGCCCGGCGGATGACCTGCGATGGTTGCCTCTGCAAGAGCCGGGTAATCGTTTCGGCTTCTCAAAACAGGCCTGAGTTCCTGCCATCGAGCGAAGGATTCTTCGCCTACAATCAAATCACCCGGTAAATCTTCTCCCCGCCGAGACATCGCGAGCAAAATGTGATGATCGGACCAGTCCGATAATCGAGGTGGTAGCTTGAGATCGGCATTGGCGGCCGCGAAATGTCGGCCCAAGAAACCAGAAGGGCGAGCGTCAGCCAATTCGGCGGGAAGCCCACTCACGACCATGGCCATAGGCATCCAGGCTGTCTGATGGGCAGTAAGCGTTATGAGTTCCCCCGCGGAGACCGCCGTGCCCGATTCTCTTATTCGGAATAAAGGAAACCGTGAGCTGTCCAGGTTCGGCCATTCCTGACGCAAGCCGTATTGGGTCGCCCTACCTCGACCTATTCGCAGGATCTCCGGCCCAGCCTCTCTCACGATGCGCATCAGTGTCGCGGGCGACACACCCAGCCGCTCTCGGAGGTCCGCTGCAGGTAAGACCCCACGGTTCAGTTCGCTGACAACGCCACTTGCCATGAAACGATTATATACTAGCAATGGTGTATGTTTTGTGCTTTATTTTCATATTGTTAACACGAACTGTGTAATCGTTCTTGAAATGATTAGTGAAACGATTCTGGGAGTACTAAGACCTCCTGCAGGGCCCCGAATTGAGCTCTCGTGAGCCCACGAGGCAAGGGCATTTGCAGCTTCTGCATTGCGTAGTGCGGTGGCGGGGAGTCTGGCTCAAATCTGGAGAACTACATATTCGCGAACCGCTTGGCCGCAGCACCTGCTCACGAGGCAAACGCATCCCGAGTTAAAACCTGGAGTATAGCCTCAAGATAGGGGCGCATGATCCTCTCCACACGGCAAATGCGCGCGCAGCGCACGAGTTCCCGAAAGTCTGCCTTTTTCTTCAGTTCCCGAAATCGCCGCAGTGCTTCAACAGCGATATCCAGACCAATCTTATTGCGGTACTTGAAACAGTCGGCCACCGTCTTCGCAGCTGAATAGATTCGGACGGAAACCTCGTCGATTCGAACTAGCTCAACTCCTGCGCTGAAAGCCGGCTCGGAATACCAGAACACTCGGATGGGAAGAGCATCTACCTTCGGTATCTGCCCATGGCTGGGAATGGCAAGATCAATGGTGTGGGGAACCTGTGTTGTCATACCATGATGTGCCAGCGCGGATATCAGGCACACCACGGCATTGGGGTATTGCCGAAATTCCTCTGACTCCTCTGGCGATCGAAGCCATCAAAAGCCAGATACTGGTCTCGGGAACCGGGCCCTACTTATTCCCAAGCGACAAAAATCCGTCTGGTCACCAAAAGAATCTTAAGACCGCATGGCGGAAGACGCTAAAACGTGCAGGAGTTCCCTACTTCAGGATCTATGATCTGCGCTCCACCTATGCGACGAGGCTCAGTGCAGGCGGCGTCGCCGACGAGTGGGTTACACAACTCCTCCGGCAGGGCGACGCCAAGGTCTTCAAGAAGTATTCGCAGATGAAATTACAGATGAAGCGAGAGGCCTTGGAGAAGATGAACCGCCAAGCCAATGAGATGCCGCTGGATTCTGGCACAGCCACGATTCAGTAAAGTATTTGGCACAGTTTTGGCACAGTGAGACCGAAAATGACGACTCGGATTAGGAGTAAAGTTGGGAAGTGCTTTAGAATGAATAAAGCAGTCACTGTCGGGGCGTAGCGCAGCCTGGTAGCGCGCCTGCCTTGGGCGCAGGAGGTCCCGAGTTCAAATCTCGGCGCCCCGACC
>DATNNO010000032.1:0-64051 GCA_035601775.1 Terriglobales bacterium
GACTTCGTCCGCTCGCCCACTGCCATCGCCAACTTCACATCGCAATACGCCTTCGAAGGAGATGCACCGCGCGAGTGGGCTGAGCGCCTATATAACATCCAGCGGTGGACACCAATGGAGCGCGGTGGACATTTCGCACCCACAGAAGAACCAGTCGCTCTCGCCCGCGACATTGCGGCGTTCTTCGCAAGTTTGATTTAGGGGAGAAAGGCGAAATTTAGGATACATCTGGATAGTCGACAACAGGTGGAGGCACCCGGGGAAGGGCTGACATGGCTGAAGAAAAACGCGTAGCAGTGGTGACTGGAGCAGCACGAGGGATCGGGCGCAGGGTGGCCGAGCAGTTGGCGGAGCAGCATTACCGAGTGGCACTCAATGATTTGCACGCGGCCCAGGCGACGATCGACGGTATACAGTCCAAGGGAGGCGAGGTCACTTTCTACGCTGGTAATATCGCCGACGAAGCGGTCGTCGAGAAATTTGCTCGCAAAGTATACGATACCTGGGGCCGGACAGACGTACTGATTAACAATGCAGGAATTAGTTTCATTGCTCCTGCGGAGAACATTTCGGGTGCGGACTATCGCCGAGTGCTCGAAGTGAATCTGGTTGCGCCGTTTCTCCTCGCCAAAGCATTTGGAACGAAGATGCTTGCCGCCAGGCACGGTTGCATTATCAATGTGGCGTCGGTTGCCGGACTTGTGGGCATTGCGGACAGGGCGGCTTACAACGCGTCCAAGCATGGATTGATTGGTTTGACGAGGACGCTCGCAGCCGAATGGGGCGGGCGGGGTGTGCGCGTGAACGCCGTTTGTCCAGCTTGGGTTAAGACCGATATGGACGTGGCGGATCAGGCCGCTGGCGGCTATAGCGACGCGGACATCATCGGCCGCGTACCCATGGCACGCTTCGCGAATGCGGACGATATTTCATCCGCCATCCTGTTTCTTGCAGACGAAAAGCAGAGCGGCTATATCAATGGGCATGCGCTCGTGATCGATGGGGGTTGGACGGCGGATGGAAGCTGGGAATCGTTGCGGCAACGCCATCGTTAAGAATTTTTGATCATGTCCGGTCCCGCTCTCATCTACGACGATCTCTCCCTGTGGGCGGCTCCGTTCGGCCTGAAGCTCCTGGACACCGTCCGGCTCCGCCGTGGTATCACCGTTGTCGATATCGGCACTGGCGGCGGCTTCCCGCTCATCGAGCTCGCGCAAAGGTTGGACCCTTCGAGCACCCTGTACGGTATTGACCCCGACAACAATGTTCTTGCTCTTGCCCACGCCAAAGCAGCTGCACTTGAGCTCGGCAACATACGCTTCCTGGCCAGTCCTGCAGAGCGCATCGCCCTTGCGGATTCTTCGGTCGATCTTATCGTCTCCAACAACGGCATCAATAACGTTGCCGACGCGGAACAGGTATTGCGGGAATGTTTCCGGATCGCCCGGCCCGGCGCCCAGGTGGTCCTGACTGTCAACCTTCCAGAGACCATGAAGGAGTTCTATTCGGTCTTCGAAGCGGTGCTGCGCGATTTATCTCTGACGGACGAGATCACGGCCATGCATGAGCACATCTATGCCAAGCGCAAGCCGCTGGCGACCACGGAGGCATGGATTCGCGCCGCAGGTTTCACCATTGTCTCGTCGCGGCAGGATTCTTTCACTCTTAACTACCTCGATGGCACCGCATTTTTCAGGCACCATGAGATCAGCCTCTATTTCCTGCCCCCATGGCGGGATGTGGTACGGCCTGAGCGCGTGGAGCGCGTATTTGCCGAAATTGAGGATCGCCTGAACGAACAGGCAAAGCAAGGCGAACTTCGCATGACCATCCCTTTTGTCTGCATCGACAGTCGAAAGTAAGACAGCTTCGCGTTATCGAGAAATGCGGGGACCGGAAGATGTGAACAAATTGATCTGGCGAATTCTGGTCGGGCGACCCAAAATGTATCCGACGTCGCAAACGTCGTCTATAAGCCCTCTGAACGACATTTTTCTGGCGCTGATCTGGCTTGGATCTCAGGTCTCTATTTCTTCACACGTTCCAGACGGGACGCTCCCAGGGCGAAATTAAATGAAAACGTCCCGTCTGTCGCCCGGTTAATCTGATGAGATGGTGAAGGAAATGACAGTTCAAAGATTTGATGTCCCGTACTCGGAAGCGGCGGTCGAGGATCTTCGCCAGAGGCTGGTGCTGGGAAGTAGATTAGGTGGGCAGCGGCAAGGAGGATTTCTCGATTCGCTGCCGCAGCACGTATGCGTACTTGAGCCAGCCCGTGCGCAACTGACCCGGCCCCTGTCCCTTAAACTCCTTGCCATTTTGCAGGCGCACGGTCACCTCTACCGTTAGGCAATCGGCCATTGAATTTACCTTCGGCACCGTGGCCGCGCTCAGATGCACAATTGTGCCCGGCTTTAACTCGTGGCTCCAAATTGATTTGTTATCGAAGGTGACGATTTCTTTCCCGCTGTTTCGTGTGTACGCGATATTGCCAAGGACGTAGGTTTTCGACCCGGAGCGGTTTCGCAAATCGAAATTGGGATAGAAGTTGATTCCCTGCAAACTCCAGTTGTAGCCAACCTCCACATCTGTTTTGAGTAGGAACCAGCGGTAGGCAAAGGCCAGCACGGAAAGCACGCCGGCGGCAGAAATGTAACCAAGAATCGCGTGCATTAGATAGCCCTGCAGGATTGTAGCAAGGGCGGGTGGTAGAATCCGAAGCCAAGGAGCGCCACATGCGGAGGCAGATTATCTTACTAGTTGCCGTAGTGTTTCTGATGTTGCGGCCCACGGGCAGCCAAGTGGCTGGTTCGCATCCTTTTCCAAAACTCCATGCCCTTGGCCCACAGGTGAAACTGTTCAACAACTATTCCAAGGATTTCGAGGCGATGGAACAGCCCTTACACCGCGGGGAAGAACTAGAAGTATTAGAGTTTTTCGACCAAGCGGCGAAAACGGCAGAGGACCGGTTGTACGCTCTGGACGCAGAACTCAGAATGTATGACAGTGTTTCGTGCAAGCCAGACAGGAACAACCTAAGAATCATTTTGAAAGGACAACTGGAGTATTATTCGTGGGTTTTTGATAGTGAAGTGAGCAGATTTACGGGCGGCTTAACATTCACAAAGATGCCTGCGGCGGCCCAGACGGGCCTTCGCATGAAGGATGACTTACGGGCCGCAAAGGATAAGCTGGATGCAATAGCAGCTTCATTGGATTGAACGTCGGGCCTCGCTGTTTACTACCCTGATTCCGCTAGTTGCCGACTCTTGCCAAGTCTCCTTCACGCCGTGTATCAGAATTAAATCAATAGGAGAATTGCTATGGCAAACGCCGCCGCAGAGCGCCACGTGGTTATGCCGGTTACCTGCACGCATTGCAAAACGGAACAGGTCGTCCAGGTTCGCGCCAGAACTCGTTTCGCCCAGATTGACTACCAAACCATTCGTTGTGCAAACACCGCTTGCAACCGCCCTTTCGATGTAATGGTTCCCGATGTAATCGTGGGTGGGCCATTCATGTCTTCCGGAAGATGAATGGGGGCCCCGGGCAGTCGAACCGCCGACCAACGGTTTAGGAAATGACAATTCAAAGATTTGATATCCCGTACTCGGAGGCGGCGGTCGAAGATCTTCGCCAGAGGCTGGTGCGGACGCGGTGGCCGGACCAGATTCCGGGTTCACACTGGGAGTACGGGGTAAGTCTCGACTACATGAAAGAGATCTGCCAATACTGGAAGGATGAGTTCGATTGGAAGCGGCAGATTGAGAAAATGTCCGCCTTTCACCACTATCGCTATACGTCGCGAGGTGTAGGCATCCATTTCATCCACGAGCGCGGCCAAGGGCCGGCGCCACTTCCACTGATTCTCACCCATGGCTGGCCGGGTTCCTTTCTGGAAATGCTGAAAGTAATTCCCATGCTGGCTGACCCCGCAAGCTTCGGCGCAAACTCAGCCGACGCGTTTGATGTGATTGTTCCCTCTCTTCCCGGATACGGTTTCTCGGACCGCCCCACTGAATCTGGAGTAAACACAGTTCGCATCGCCGACATATGGATGGAGCTCATGAAGGAGCTGGGCTACGAGCGGCTGGCAGCACAAGGAGGAGACTGGGGTGCGGATGTGACCACTCTTCTGGGGTTGCGCCATCCTGAGCGGGTCATCGGGATTCATCTCAACTCCATCCCACCGTATAAGCCGTATCTGGAGGCCGGCACAGTCCTGTCTGAGGTCGAACAAGCGTTCCTAAATGAAGCCAGCCGCTGGTATGAAAAGAGCGGGGCGTACGACCATATTCAGAAAACCGCTCCCCAAACGGTTGCTTACGGCCTAACTGATTCTCCGGCTGGACTGGCAGCTTGGATACTCGAAAAGTTCCGTGACTGGGGAGACTGTGACGGCGACATCGAACGCAGATTCACCAAGGATGAGCTGTTAAGCAACATAACACTCTACTGGATGACGCAAACCATCCATTCCTCATGCCGGCTCTATTACGAGGATAACCGCACCCCTCTTCACTTCCAGAAAGGTGATTACGTCACAGTCCCGTGCGGGATTGCGCGTTTTCCGAAGCGCGAAGGCCCGTTACCTCCCAAGCGCTGGGCCGAGCGCGGATACAATGTCCAGCACTGGACGGAAATGTCCCGTGGGGGCCATTTCCCTGCGCTCGAAGAGCCGGAACTGTTGGTGGAGGATATCCGTTTGTTTTTCCGCGCTTTACGCTCTGATTGAGGACACTTCTTATGGATCTAGCGAGAAAACGCAAATTCTGTGTGCATACCCATTAGCAAAAGGGTAAATATGCAGCCCTGCATATTCTATTTCAGTAAACATCGGTCTGGCCCACCCTTTCGAGATCCGCTGGTTGAGACCAGTTCTAGCGGCCCGGCATCAGCAGAGTCACGGCATCGCGCAATACCGATATTTCCGCGGGCAGGGTTCCTAATAGTTCGCCGTCGGCTTCGACGAAGATGCGGGACTTCGTCCCGGAGGCAGTGTACGATGCGACATCGCGGCAGACCGCGCTTGCACTGTGGACCAGTTCGATTCCGGGGACTTTCCAGTTGGTTCCGAATAGTCCGCGCAGCACGTATCGCAGATACGCCAGCCGGCTGCGGGTGTGGAAGAGCACGAGACGAAGGTCGTCGCGTTGGAGCGATGCGCCGGGGGCGAGTTGGCGCAGCACTCCGCCAAAATCGCGGATGCGGACTGCCAGTAACTGCGAAACTTCCGTGCGTTGGTTTTGCCCTTCCTCCTCGATCTCTACGGCAAAGTTTTCCATCTTATGGGTGAGCCACAAATGAGTCGCTTTGGCGTAGTAGGAAGCCATGCCGAGACGTCGCTTCGCCAGTGGATTCAACTTGTAGAACAGGTGCGCATCCACTCCGATTCCGACGGTGACGGTGAAATATCGCATGCCACGATTCCCGGCAAAATCCTGGTACTCGATTCGGCCGACGGCGATGCGGCGGGGCTTCGCGGTCAGAGCCGTCTGGGCCGCGCTCGCCGGAGAAAGTGGCAGGCGAAGATCGTGGGCCAGCGAATTCGCAGTGCCCAGAGGAATGATGCCCAATGCGGCATTGGTGCCCACCAACCCCTGCAACACGTCGTGAACCGTGCCGTCGCCGCCGCACGCGAATACGGTGTCGCAGCCTTCGGCTATCGCCTGCCTTGTTTGGGGCGTCGCATCCGATGCGGCGCGCGTGGGCGCGGCCGAGGCTTCGACTCCAGCGCTCCGCAAAACTGATAGCGCGGCCTCAACATCCGCTAGCCGACGTCCGCGGCGGCGGCCGGAGAGCGGGTTGTAGAGAAGCATGGCTTTGCGCATGAGATCACGATGTGGGCGTCTTCGCTGTGCTGGAGGGCGCTCAATCAATTCCCACACGGGCGAGGGCGCCCGCGCCCACACTTTCCCTCGGGTGCCAGTGCAGCATTGTATCTGCAGATGGGCCACGGTGCAGAGTCAGATTCTCTAAGGGAAGCTCTGATTGAGGATGAATTTTAACTGTGCGCCACACGGGCGAGGGCGCCCGCGCCACATGATCGTGTCGAGCTGCGCTCCCACGCGATTCCTCGCCTATAATCTTTCCCGATGGCCGCGAAAGACATTGAAAAGAAGATCGAGGCACTCCGCGACAAGATTCGGCACCACGAGCATCTCTACTTCGTTCTCGACGATCCGGAGATCAGCGACGCCGAGTTCGATCACCTGATGAACCAGTTGAAGAAGCTCGAAGCCGAGCATCCCACGCTGATCACACCCGATTCTCCCACGCAACGCGTTGGCGGAAAGCCCCGCGAGGGCGTGGTCAAGGCGGCGCACTCGTCGCCCATGCTCTCGCTCGACAACACCTATAGCGTCGATGAACTGCGCAACTGGGAGCGGCGGGTTCACGAGCTTACCGGGCGCAAAGACATTGACTACGTCTGTGAGCTGAAGCTGGACGGCATGTCGCTGGCGCTGCTCTACGAGAATGGCTGGCTGGTGCGCGGCATCACGCGCGGCGATGGCACCATCGGCGAAGATGTCACCCTGAATGTGCGCACGGTCCGCTCGATTCCGCTTTCGATTCCGAAAGAGAAGCTTAAGGCGGCGGGCATTCCTGCGAACTTCGAGGTGCGTGGGGAAATGCTGATGCCCCTCGCGGCGTTCCGAAAGATGAACGAAGATCGGGAGGAGAAGGGGCTCTCACCATTTGCCAACCCGCGCAATGCTACCGCTGGGACCGTCCGTCAACTCGAACCCAGTATCGTTGCGCAAAGGCGGCTCGACTATTTTGCCTACATGTTGCTGCAAGACGGGCGCACCTTCTTCGACTGGCACTGGGAGACCTTGAACGCTCTCGATGCAGCCGGCTTCAAGGTCAATCCCAGTCGCAAGCTGGCCAGGAGCTTTGACGAGGTCTGGGCATTCATCGAGCAAGAAGAGACGAAGCGGGAGAAGCTTCCGTATGAAATCGACGGCATTGTCATCAAGGTGGATCGAACCGCGCTACAGGAGGAACTCGGCTATACCGGGAAGGCTCCGCGCTGGGCGATCGCGTATAAGTACGCGGCGCGCGCAGGCATCACCCAGATTGAAGGCATTCTGGTGCAAGTCGGCCGGACCGGCAAATTGACTCCTGTGGCGATGTTGAAGCCAGTACCCATTGGTGGCACGACCGTCAGTCGCGCCACCTTGCACAACCTGGATGAGATCGAACGTCTGGGCGTGAAGATTGGCGACTGGGTAGAGGTCGAGCGCGGCGGCGACGTCATCCCGAAGGTCAATCGAGTGCTAGAGGATAAGGATCATCCGCGTGGGGATAAGACATTCCACATGCCCAACAAATGTCCAGTGTGCGGTGGGCAAGTCGTTCGCAGCGAAGGCGAAGCGGATCATCGCTGCGTGAACGCCAACTGTCCGGCCAAGCTGCGAGAAACTGTCCTGCACTTCGCCTCGCGGGGCGTGATGAACATCGACGGTATGGGAGAAGCGTTGGTGAATCAGCTCACCGATCGCGGGCTGGTCAAGAATGTCGCCGACATTTACAAGCTGACCAAGGCGGACCTGTTGTCACTGGAAAGGATGGGCGACAAGTCGGCGCAGAATGTGCTCGCGGAGATCGACGCCTCTAAGAAACTGCCACTGGAACGCGTGATTTACGGGCTGGGCATCCGCTTTGTGGGCGAGCGTACTGCGCAGTTCCTGGCTGAGCATCTCGGGTCCATGGAAGCGCTTGTGAATGCCAGCGAAGAAGAACTCCAGCAGGTGAACGAAGTCGGGCCACGCATCGCGCAGAGTATCGCGGAGTTTTTTCGGGAGCCGAAAAATCGGGCTCTGGTAAAGGATCTGCATCATCTGGGTTTGCGGTTGGTTGGACAAAAGAAAGAACGCGGCACGAAGCTTGCAGGTAAGACGTTTGTCCTGACCGGCACGCTTACTCGCCCTCGCGACCAAATCAAGAAGATGATCGAAGAAGCCGGTGGGAGGGTCTCGGGCTCCGTCAGCAAGAAAACCGACTATGTGGTCGCCGGGACGGACGCAGGTTCCAAACTCGACAAAGCGAAGGAATTAGGCGTAAGTGTGATCGGCGAAAAGGATTTGGACAAGCTACTCGGGCATTGAATTCCCACTTGAATCTCCGGCGCGGCCCCTCTCTACAAAAACTTACAAACTTTTAACATTATTATGACAACCGCAGATTCACTCCGACCTAATCTTGCTCCACTTGGACACTGTTGATCTCCGCCGGACCCAAGGGTTTCAGGCGACCGACGTTTTCATAACGGCGAGCGGGAGGAAGCGGTGGTTTTCTTTCCCTCACCGCCGGGTTTTACAAGGATGCGCATTGGCGCATAGGGAGCATCGCGGCCCGGCACTTTAGGCTCGCGATTGTGCGCTTTTTGCGTTCGCGGCGTTCATCCTGGGCGAGGTTTTCTGCCCTTCGAACTCTCGCTCAGGATGACACCGCCGATTCGAGTGCCTCTTTAATCCTCTGGTAGGTGGTCTCCAGGCTTTCCGGCAAGATTCGCGTTTCCCCAACCACAGAAACAAAATTCGCGTCCGCCACCCAGCGTGGCAGCACGTGCATGTGGATGTGCCCAGCGACGCCGGCTCCGGCGGCCTTGCCGATGTTCATGCCCAGGTTCACTCCGTCCGGTGCGTAAAGCCGCCGTAGCACCCGTTCCATTTTCTGGGACAAATCCATCACTTCGTGCGCCGCCTCGACCGGTAGTTTCTGCAGTTCATCGAGATGCGCGAACGGCACCACCATGACATGCCCAGGCGTATAGGGATACGTATTCAGCACGATGTAACAGTGTTGGCCGCGGTGTACGATGCGGGCTCTAGCATCGTCCCCTGCCTTGGGGAGGTCGCAAAAGATACAGCCGGTAGTCTTCGCGCCTGCGGTGACATAGGCGTAACGCCAGGGCGTCCAAAGATAGTCCATCGCACGGCAGAGTACCAGATGGCGGCAAGTTTCGGAACTCGAACCAGCCTGGTCGCTCCCAAAGTCGTCTCAGCCTTGGACGGCCGAAACCCCGCTTTTTAACACGGCTTTAACCAATCTCAATTATTCTCAGTTTTGGGGTTTGACACTGTTTGCAAGCGGTTGCTATAGTCGAGAGGTTCCCTTTTGGACGCGGGTTCGCTTTTTGGAAACGTCCGACCGCTGGGATTGTTCAAGTCCGTCCGCCAGGGCGGGCTCCACACAACCTAAGACTCACGCCAGCAGTCCGCTGAACCAGTCCCGCATCCTTCGCGCACGCGCGAGTACACCGGAGAGGCTATAAACCTTGCTCGACGACAACACCACCCACAACCTGGATTCAGCCACCTCAACTTTAACCGAGAACCTCGAGGGTTCCCCGGAAAGCTCGATCCTACAGGCTTCGGTTCCTGAGACGCCCCAACCGGCCCAGCATCAGGACGAAAAGCCAGGCGGCACCGTCGCCGAGGACTTCGCTTCGGCTCTGGAGAACTTCACCACGGAAAGTGAAGAGGCAGTCCGCGAGGACAAAGTCCTCAAAGGCACCGTGCTGAAGCTCACCGCCACGCACGTCGTAGTGGACATCGGCGCCAAGTCCGAGGGCATGCTTCCCCTATCCGAAGTGCTGGATCATGAGGGCAAGCCCAAGTTCCAGCCCGGTGACGAGATCGACGTCATGCGGGACAAGGGTGAAACCGAGGAAGGCTACATTAATCTTTCCCACCAGAAAGCCCAGAAACTGCGCGCGTGGGATGAGATCGAGAAAGCCTACAACGAGAAGAAGCCGATTCGCGCCGTCGTGGTGGAGCGCATTAAGGGCGGTCTTACGGTAGACATCATGGGCGCGAGTGCGTTTCTCCCCGGCTCCCAGGCCGACCTGCGTCCGACCCGCAATCTCGACGCGGTGAAGGGTCAAACCCTCGAGGTTGCCATCATTAAGCTCAACAAGAAGCGCGGCAACATTGTGGTCTCCCGCAAGCAGGTGCTGGAAGGAGAGCAGAGCGAAAAGCGATCCAAGACCCTGGAACACCTGGAGGAAGACTCGATTCTGACCGGCGTGGTCAAAAACCTCACCGAATATGGTGCTTTTGTCGATCTCGGCGGCATCGATGGGCTGCTGCACATTACCGACATGTCCTGGGGACGTCTCACTCATCCCCGCGACCTGGTCAACGTGGGCGATCAGATCCAGGTCAAGGTGCTGAAGTTCGACAAGGACAAGCAGCGCGTATCGCTGGGCTTCAAGCAGCTCACACCCGACCCATGGCTGGATGCCGAACACCGCTATCCGGTGGGTGCGCACGTTGGCGGACGCGTCATCAGCGTCACTGATTACGGCGCCTTTGTCGAGCTGGAGCAGGGCATTGAAGGATTGGTGCACGTTAGCGAGATGACCTGGTCTAAACGCATGAAGCATCCTTCCAAGCTGGTGAATGTCGGCGACCATGTAGACTGCGTCGTGCTGAACGTGCACCCGCAGGAGCGCCGGATCTCGCTAGGCATGCGGCAACTTGCGACCAACCCGTGGGACGCCCTCCATGAGAAATACCCAGTCGGCGCCACGGTCGAAGGCCGGGTGCGGAACCTGACCGATTTCGGCGCGTTTATCGAAATCGAAGACGGCATTGACGGTCTGGTCCACGTCAGCAACCTGAGCTGGACCAAACGCGTCAAGCATCCCTCGGAGATTCTGAAGAAGGGCGACCGCCTGAAAGCCGTCGTGTTAGCCATCGAGCCTGACAAGCGGCGGCTGTCGTTGGGCGTGAAACAGCTTCAGCCGGATGTGTGGGAGAGCTTCTTTGGGCAGCACAAAGTCGGCGACGTGCTGCACGGAAAGGTCCTGCGCGTAGCCAGCTTCGGCGCGTTCGTGGAAATCGCCGAGGGGATCGAGGGCCTCTGCCACAACTCCGAAGCGGTAGACGGCAATGGCCAGCCCTTGACCCTCGAGCCAGGACAGGAGCACGACTTCAAAATCATAAAAATGAGTCAGGAAGAAAAGAAGGTCGGGCTCAGCATCAAGGCCGTGGGCGAAGAAGCCTCGCATACCGAGGTGGATGCCTATAAGCATCCGGTGTCGAGCACCGGCGGCTCCACCATCGGCGAGCTGATGTCGTGGAAACGCGCCGGGAACGAGAACAACTAACCAGCCTGCGTAGCGCGGGTGCCTTCGCCAGCGATGGCGGCCTTTTTTATTCCCATAAGTCCGCCTAGTGCAGCAGCCCAAACACCCCAACCCCGTTGGTTGTTCCCACGTACACCTTGCCGTTCGTGATCATCGGAGTGACGAACTTGTTTCCCGTGCCGAACCGATCTCTTCCCCCGGCGGCCTGGTTGCTGTTGTATAATGCATGCGAAAGATTGGTCGCGTCGTAAGCATGCAGAACCGCAGCCCCGCCGTTCTCCGCGGCCCATAAGATCGCATTGCTCGCCCCATTGGCGGAGATGCTCGGAGTCGCGCCGGGATAACCGAAAGCGTTGCCGGTTTGCGACGCTGGAGCGCTCGCGATCTGGGCGTTACTGATGGCAAAAGCCTTGATGCTATCGCCCACCGCGCCGTAGTAAACCGTGTTGTTGAAGTAGGCAGGCATGGAGAATACCGGACCCGACAAAGCGCTTTGGACTTCCTGGTAGATGTTGTTCTTCCTCGCATTAAACTTTCCCATCGCGTCGCGGTCGACTACATAGATATTCGAATCTTTACCCGCACCTACTGCAAGGTGCCGTGTCTGACCGGAGCCGTCGGTCAGATCGGGCAACACCAGCGCTCCCCCCGAGCCCAGGTCCTCATCCGAACCGTTTTCCGCGCCTTGATTGAACATTTCAAAGTAGTCGGCCACCGACAATTGCCGGTTGGCGGTCGAAATCTTCAGAAAGGCATTTCCGAAATCGCCCTGGCTTGGAAACCCATTCGCGTCGAGTGCGGAGTCAAAGGTGCCGTTCGCATCCAGCAGGAACATGTTCCCGGAAGTGTCGGCGGCAAGCCCTGCGCCGCTCATCCAGACAGAACCTTCATTGCCATTCGGAGTGACGTTCAGCACGCTGACCTGCGCCAGAGTTGATTGGTCGAAGCCCATGATCCAACCGGTATATGGACGAATGTCGCAATGGGAGGTCCATGCCGTATACACCACGCCATTCAGCAAAAGCAGACTCGCCCGTTCTTCGTACTGCCCGGAAGCGAAGATCACATTTCCTCCCGAGCTGTTGTCGCCGGTCCCCGGGAAAGAAGCCTGAATATTCTGAGGGCCGCCAAACTCTTCCGCGCCTGTAGTCGCGTCCAGGGCGTGCAGTCTCTGGTGGTCATCTTCTGATCCATCCTTCGACATTGCGACGACGTAAATCGTGCCGTGCGGACCCGCCTTTGGATCGAGGACTGGAGTCGCCGTAATGCCGATCTCCGGGATCACCTGGCCGCAGCCGTGATCGTCGCTGGTTGTTTCGCCGGCAGCCAGCATCGAGACTTGCCACAGAAGCGTTCCGCTGTCGGCATCGAAGCCATAGACGCTGCCGTGCTCCGTTGCCACATACAAAACGTTATGCATCCCCTGGTTGGGGATGCTTACCTGCGTGAGATAAAGGGGCTGGGCATCCACCTTCCCGTCCACGCTGATGACAAAGAGTTTGCCGAAATTGGAAGAGTTGACGTTACTGGGCGTAAGAATCGTTTCGCCAAGATTCTGTCCGCTGCGCGCATTGTCGTTGTGATACGTCGTCACGTCAGTTCCCGTCGTGCCCGACGGCGGGGGCGTAGACTGCTTTGCTGGCGAGTTGCTATTGCAGCTGACCAGATGCAGACCTAACGATGCAGTCAAGAGCAGTGCGCCGACAACGCTGAAACGAACTATCCGGGATTTCCGCGCCGGAATATTGAATATTACTTGAAGTCTTTTCAAATCATTGCCCCGTTCAAATTCGCCACCGTGATCCCCAATGATAAGGCTTGATCATAAGTCTTTTTGCTTTGTCAAAGTCTAGCGAGGTGACAAGGCCGGGCCTTTATTCCCTCCGGAACGTTTACCAAGATGACGCTCTCACAACATTTGAGCAACTTGCGAGCCGGCCAGGCTCTATAATCGCGCAAATTCCAGACAGTTTCGATGATTGCTTTTTCACGCAACAGCAGTTCGAGGGCAGAGAAATCGGATGCGCTCGTCAACCCGAGCCTGATCCGCCCAGCAATGCCGGAATTGGACACCATTCGCGGCATGGCGGTTCTTGGGGTGTTATTGCTGCACGCTTTCTCGTGGCAGTATGCAGGCCTCCACTTCGGCGCCCTGGCACGGAAGGTTCTGGTCGCAACTCAGCCGGGCTGGCTCGGGGTGAATCTGTTTTTCGTACTCTCCGGGTTTCTGATCACGGGCATTCTGCTGGACTCAAAAGGGAATCCGCACTTTTACCGGAGTTTCTACGCGCGACGGGCGCTAAGAATCCTTCCGGCGTACTACTCCCTGCTGATTCTCCTTCTCTTGCTACATTCGTCGTCCCCTGGGTTTGTGGGACTGAGTTTCGTGTACCTGGCGAACGTGACCAATCTCTTCGGCATCGCGTGCGGTTACGGACCGCTTTGGTCGCTGGCGGTAGAAGAGCATTACTATATTTTTTGGCCCGCGGTTGTCCACAAACTCACATCGACGCGCCTCGCGGCTGTCTCGGTAGGGATCGTAGTGTTTGTGCCCATAGTTCGAGCGGTCTGCTTCAACCTGGTATGGGGTAAGGACGGATTGGCCTGGTATACCTGGTTTGTGGCGGATGGACTGGCAGCAGGAAGCCTGCTGGCGATCACTCTCAGAACCGTCATAACCAGAAAACAAGTCACCCAGTTGTGCGCATTGCTATTAATTTCCGGTATCTTGCTGGGCATTCTGGGGCGGCCGTTCGGTATTGCAACGCGGGAGCGAGTCCTGGGCGCAGCCCTGCAACACACGACAATTAACATCTTCTTTGCAGGAGTTTTGCTGCTGTTTCTTCTGGTCGGCACCGGTTCCAAGAAACACTACGTCAACAACTCCGTGCTTCGTTTCTTCGGGTACATCAGCTACGGTCTATATCTGGACCATCTCCTCGCCTTTCGGATGTATGACAGAATTTGCCTTCGTTACCGGCCTGGGCTGATTCCTTCGAATGAGCACTTCGAACTGGTGCTGCTGAAGTTTGCCGTGGCGGGCGGGCTCGCAATTGGAGCCGCCTACCTGTCACGAAAGCATTTCGAGGAGAAATTTCTGCAGCTCAAGGACCGTCTGGTGCCAACTGCGGACGCTGAACTCCCGGCATGGGCGACACCGCAAGTATCGCCGTTGCCAGCCCTCTTTGCCTGTCCAGAAAAACTGGCGGCTGAATTTGTTCCTACTTCTCCAGATTGACCTCGACCAGCTTGCGGGTCTTCGTCCACACTTGAAGTTGACGATGGGTGGTCGGGGCAGAAATGGCAGCGTCATATTCCAAAGACGTCTTGATTCAATTACCCTATCTGATCACGTAGGTTCAGTTTTTTCGGGTTACGAGGAATAGGAACCCTTGACTGCGACGAACCGCAAATTTTCTCGCACCAGCTCACAGCAGTGGTTTGAGCGGGCTCAGCAATCGTTGGTCGAGGGAGTGAACTCGCCGTCGCGAGGGGAGGCCGTGTACTCGCCCGGCCCGGTCTTTCTGGAACGCGGCAGTGGATCGCACGTATGGGATGCCGATGGCAACCAGTACGTGGATTTCATGATGTCCTTTGGTGCGCTCATCCACGGCCATGCCCATCCCAAGCTGGTTTCCGTCGTTTCCGATGCCGTCGCGGAAGGGTCCCACTTCGCGGCAGCGACATCCGCGGAAGTCGAAGCCGCAGAACGTTTCTGCCGCATGGTGCTATTAGCGGAAGTTGTGCGCTTCACTAACACCGGCAGCGAAGCGACCATGCTGGCTCTGCGCCTGGCGCGTGCGCACACCGGACGAACCAAGTTCCTGAAGTTCGAAGGCCATTACCACGGCTGGTATGACCCCTTCCTTATGAACGCCCACGGGCATCCGCCAGAACAATTGGGCACGCCGGACAATCCCTCACGAATCCCCGACTCGGAAGGTATTCCGCCCGCGACCTTTGACGATGTCGTGCTCGCGCCTTGGAACGACATCGCAGTCCTTGAGCGCGTGATGCAGAAGCACGGGCGTGAATTGGCTGCGGTCATCACCGAGCCGATCATGGCAAATATGGGCTGCATCCTGCCGCGGGAGGGATATCTGCAGCGGTTGCGCGAACTAACCCGAGACTACGGCGTACTGCTTATTCTCGACGAAGTGGTCACCGGGTTTCGCTACGCGCCCGGTGGATGTCAGGAGTATTACGGAATCCAGCCGGATATAAGCACATTCGGCAAAGCGCTCGGAGCGGGGTTCCCCGTCGGCGCCGTCGCGGGACCGCGATCGATCCTCGAGCGCATGCGCTGGAGCAATAACATGGTGCTGCACTACGGCACCTTCAATGGACACCGGCTTACGATGAAAGTCATTGCTGCGAGCCTGGACCTGCTGTCACGCAACGACACCTACCGCAACCTGCACGCTGTAGGAGACGCGGCCATCCGCGGCGTGCGCGAGGTATTCCGCCGCCGGAAAGTTAAGGCCATCGTGCAGGGATTTGGGCCCATGTTCCAGATCTATTTCACCGAACGCGACGCCATCCACGATTACCGCGACTACTGTACCTACGTGGACACGGGCCGCTATTCCCGATTCGTTCACCTGTTGCTCGAACGCGGCATCTACATGACTCCTTCAAACGGCCTGCACTGGATCATCTCCACGGCGCACACCGAAGCAGATGTGTCAGCGCTCACGGAAGCGGCCGACCAGGTCTGCGCGGAGCTGACGTGAAAATAGGAACTGGCGTGACGGTGACGGTCTTTCTCGGAGGCGGCCGCATCACGGCTGCGCTGGTCGCCGGGCTGCGGCTCGCGAAATACGACAGGCCGATCCTCGTGCATGACCGCCATCCGGGCAAATTACGGCAACTCGAAAAGCAGTACGGTGTGGCGGTCGAGCCGAATCTGCGCCGAGCCGTGGAGCAAGCGGGACTTCTCATCATCGCGGTGCGACCGGATTCAGTGAGCGGTTTACTAAAGGAAATCGGGAAGATTAATCGCCTGCTCAGCGCCGTCAGTCTTGCGGCTGGCGTTCCACTCGCCAAACTGCGGGCGCGCTTGGGACCCTCAGTACAGTGGGCACGAGTCATGCCCAGTCCGGCCTGCCGCACTGGGCGCGGACTTACAGCGTTGACTTTCGACCGAACGTTCTCTCGCACCGCGAGACGCGAAGTAAAAGACCTGTTCGAAAAAGTAGGGACTGTGCTGGAAATTCCCGAGAGCAAGTTCGATGCTTTCACCGTGACTTACTCCAGCAGCCACGGCTACCACGCTCTGGCGATGCTCGCCGCCTCGGCTCAGAGACTGGGGTTAAGCCGCAAAATTGCATTGATCGCGGCGGCGCACGCCCTTGCCGACGGGATTCTCTCCTGGCGTGAAGGCGGGATTCCATTGGATCGGCTTCTCCGCGAAGCCGCGACGCCAGGTGGCATTGCAGCGACGGCAATGAATGCAATGGACTCGTCCGGGTACGAGCGGATCATCCAGCAGGGACTGCAGGCGGGAATGGCGCGGGCGCGAAAGAATGCCAAATGGGCCTAGCCAGCGAAGCTAGACCTATCTCATCAATCGCTCGGTCGGCTGCGCCGAGAAATAAGTCCATCTGATCGGGTCTACGCTTTCGTGACAACGGACATGGGTCGCCTTTGCAGGAAGCCGGCGATCAGCGCGCTATTGACTTGCAATCCGCCGTTGTAGCTGACGAAGCCCTTCTTCTTGAACCTATTCATAAATTT
The DNA here is from genome assembly GCA_035601775.1 of Terriglobales bacterium. GTDB lineage: Bacteria > Acidobacteriota > Terriglobia > Terriglobales > Acidobacteriaceae > JABDBE01. The sequence goes on from DATNNO010000032.1 coordinate 16,835, forward strand.
ACTTACCCTTGCGCGGGTGGTACCAACCATCTCCGCCAGGGTTGCTTGGCTCACCTTCAGGGGGCACTCCGGCTTTGATTCCTTGATGATATGCCCAAACAGCAACAGAACCCGCGCCAATCGTCTTTCGCTGAAATTGAAGAATTGATCTACCAGGTCTTCCTCGATTCGAATAATCCGGGCAAGCAGATACGCAACAAAAGGCGTTGCAAACTTCGGGTCTCGCTTGAGCGTGCGAACCGTGCTCTCCTTTCGCAGTCGAGTGATATTGGACTGCCCAATTGATCTCGCCGTGCTAATCCGCAAAGATTGCCCTGCTAGACAGCCTTCGCCAAAAAAACTGCCTCGCTGCAAGAAGGCGATTATAGCTTTCTTGCGACCCGTGGAGACCACCGTGAGCTTCACCGTGCCGCTCTGGATGTAGAAGACAGCATCCGCCGTATCCCCCTGCGAAAAGACGACCTCATTGTCTCGGTAGTTCCGAACCGTCATCCCAGCGCGGAATTTTTTGCGCAGAACTGTGGGACTGAAACCGGGAGTACGTTTACTCGCCATCCCTATCTCCTTGGCACAATCGATTCAAGTGGGAATATGGTTCGGTTCTCACGACGTTGAAGCAGCGAGACTCGGCTAACGCGCGCAATCCTCGGCATTGGCGAACGGTGACTCAGGTCTGCCTTCGCTTATGGAAAGGCTAGAATAATCCGCGTCCTAAAAGCCTTGAAGCTACCCGTCCAGTAATCCATCTCCAGTAACAAACGACAATCCTACCGCTCAGGAACCCAGCTTGGATGGTCAATAGAGATCATTCACAATTGCACACAGTAACGAAATGGTAATCTGGTAAACTGCTCTGGACCAGTTGATATGCGGGGGCCGAGTCGAAGCTGGAGAGGTCGCCCGATGAATCTGTCCCCGACTTTTCTCAAGATTTCGCAGACTCATCCCCCGCGCTGGAAGCGGGTCTCACCGATCACGTTTGGACAATGGCCGAACTTGCATGGCACTGTTCAAAATTGACCATTCTTGTGCATGGGTTTTGGGGCATTATCTCTTCGCGATGAAGAAACAACTCAGCCTAAAACAGGTGCTCGCTGTCCGTTGTCCGACTTGCGGTGCTGCTCCAGGGGAGAAGTGTGAGCTTAGTACTGGCCTGCCCCGCATAGAACCGCATCGCGACCGCCGACTGATCGCCGCAGATTGAGCTAGCACACCCGAACTTAACACCACGGTCTTTAAGACGCTACCCAGATTTTTGCCAGCCCTTGACTTTAGCCTTTTCTCATCAAGGTAATATCTGGTAATATTACTTAGCTCCTTGACAACCGAACGAATTTCGACCAGACGCGTCAGATTTTGGATCGAGAACCGCTAACTCCTTATTCCGGAATATTTTACGTATAAGTCCTTATTCCTCAAAGATTTTGACGGTAGTCTGGCCGTAACCCCATCATTCGAAAAGATCAGGGGGAGGGGTACCCGTAACTACATGGTAAATTCCTGAAATGGGTTCACTACGAGGGAAAAAGGACTTCCAACTAAGGCGCTAGGCTGATGCTCCGAGCGCGAAAGAGGCGACGCCAACCTAGCCAGCGGAAGCTAGTCTCTTGGCCAGCCGCGACAAGCGCACTACGCGATAAAGCGGCTGCAAACGTTTCGGAAGCCGGACTGCCGACCATTCGCTCACGCTTGGGGTGAAGGCGAGGCGCCAGAGGAAACGCGCTCGATCCTGCCAGCGTTCTCTTAGTCGCATCATCAAGCGGAAGTAGGGAATCGATTCCGTGTGGTAGTGGACGCTGCGTTCGATGACGCGCAGAATCTCATCGGCAAGAACTGTTGTTGACGGATACTCTCCTAAGCGCTTCTGAATTGCTGGCGGCAGCGCCGAGCCGAGCAACTTGTGGGCAAGAAGCAAGTTCAGGCTGACGATCCGTTCAATTCCCAACCGCTTGGCGTCGTCCTGAATCGCATTCCAATCAAGCTGCCGGGACTTGGCGAGTTGGGCGATGTCGCACAACCAAGAAAGCTGAACCCAAACGTGCTTGGCGGCGTGAACGCAGAGCACGAGCAGGAGATCGTGCGCGCACAGGGTTCGCATGGGGCGACCGCCAACGATGATCTCATCGGCTCGCTCAAAAAAGTCCGCCACATCGAAGTCAATGGAATAAAAACGCGGCACGACTTGCCACTGCAACTCCAGCAGATTCGAGCCGTACGCAGCGCTGAACGAGTACTCATATCCAGTTTCGACATAAGCAGTCTCGATATAAGCGCGCTCCGCACGCGACGCGAGTTCAATTCTTGGCTTGTATCCCAGGTCAAGCAATGCGGCTTTGGCCTTAGCTACATCTGCGGGAAGGATCAGGACATCGAGATCGCCAAACTGACGCTGCGTGACTTCGCCATACAGAGTCTCCGACAGAACGGGACCCTTATATGGCAGAGCCTTGATTCCTGCTGATTCAAGATGGCTAACAATGCGAACCAGTTCACCTGTAAACCATAGCGTCTTACGCGCATTGTCCTGGTAACGCAATCGGAGCGCGTCAAGTGGCTGGGCGGGAACCAAATGTGAGCATGCGGACAGTTGGCTGTAGACCCGCGGAACCACGCGATGGTGGTCCACAAGGCCCAGCATTCCTTCCCAATCCAGCGGACCAGAGAGAATTTGACAGATGCGATCGGCGTTTCCGTGAGTAGATGAATCGGCGCAGCACGCGACTAACAGATCGAACTCAGAGCTGTAGGTGAATGCTTGCACCGTCCGCAGATTCGTGACTTCGGATAGAACGGGTCGCAGCTCAGCGGCAGCAGACATGCTGGAAAGATATTATCTTCGGGAATGAAGCCAAACCAGGAGTGGCCGCAGTGGTTACCTTAGTTTTAACTCTGCGCCGCCGTTGTCGAACCAAGATTCATACCCGACGTACAATCAAAGAGAGTCCGCATATGAGCTCGAGTGCGAAATCGTTTGAAGCGGCGCGGCGCAGTACCCGAATTCGTGCGCAGATCCCTTTTCGCCTCGCCAGCCTGGATCCCGCGATTCCATTCAGCGAGCACTGCCATACTCTGGTGGTAAATACAGAGGGCTGTGGCGTGCGCCTCAACCGGCCCCTGGAACCAGGGCTGTCAGTTTTGCTCGACGAACTTCCGGGAGGAACGAGCGCGCCGGCTCGCGTCGCAAACTGTGTTCCACTAGGAACGGAAGGCAAGTACTGGCTGGTGGGACTCGCGCTGGACCATCCAAGGAACATATGGTGCATTCAGCCTGCCCCAGCGAACTGGGGAAGTGAGCCGAACGCGAACTTGATCGCTGCTGCCGTACCCCTGCCCAAGAAGGAGAACGAATGGCCCTACTCGGTGTTTTCCAGCAAGGGAGAAGCTCATCCCGGAAGAAAGTAGAAAACTCCTTACCTTGCGCAGCTTGTGAGTAGTTCCCAGTCTCAGCGAATTCCGGCTCAGCGGTCCGCGATCTTCTCGTAATAGCGATTATCGTAGAGCGCCGAGGAATTCTGGACGAATTCCAGAATGCGATGCATCCTGGCCTTGTCTTCACGATTCAATTCCTTGAACTGCACGGCAATACCCGACCCGGGATGCAGTCTTGCCACGGTACCGTCGGCGTGCAGTTTGCCATCATCGATCGAGAAAACCAGCTTGAGATTCGTGCCTGGGGTGAGGATAGCGCTGGTTTCCACATAACACCCGCCCAGGCTGACATCGATCAGATTGCCGAATACCGGGCCAGCTCCATTCTCTGGCTGCAACTCGATCGTGATGCGGCACTTCATGCGGGCATAAAGCCTGCGGTTTTTCCGCGAAGGCTGCTGTTGTTTTTCCAGATACATGCGGCGGTCGGCTTCCGCCAGAAGCTCTTCCGCATCTTTTCCATCCTCGGGATACATGGCTTGCCCGACGCTCAGCGAAAGAATCTCTTCGGCGCAAACTTCAATTCCGGCTTGCTTGGCCAGCTCTCGCAGTTGATACGCCTTCTTGGCCGCTGCGTCCGCGGGCAGGCCGGGAGCGATGACCACAAATTCGTCTCCTCCCATGCGAGCCACGTAGTCGTACTCTCGGCAGCTTTCCTTCAAAGCTTGCGCAAACAAGCGCAGGACCCGGTTGCCCTCCAAATGGCCGAAGCGGTCGTTGATTTGCTTGAAGCCATCCATGTCGCCGACCATCACGGTCAATGCCGAACTATCGCGTTTGCAGCGAGCCAGCTCGCGGTCGAGTTGCAAGAACAGCGATCGGGCATTGGGCAGCCCGGTGAGATAGTCGGTGGTGGCGGAGTTTTCCGCTTGCTGGTATTTCAGCGCATTCTCAATCGCCAGCGCCATCTTTGAACTGATCGCCAAAAGAATGCGCAAGTGATCCGAGGTAAATGCGTCTCGTTCCCCGCGATAGAGAGCGAGCACTCCGATCACACCGGCCAGACCTTCCAGAGGTATCGCCAAGGCCGAGCGCAATGTGCTGAACTTGGTGGGATCGTTCAGATATCCGGGCTCGACGGAAGGGTTGCCGTTAATGATCGGTTTCTTGTTATGGGCCACCCAGCCCGAGAGTCCCTGCCCGACGGGAATGCGCAACGACGAGAACAGACGGAAGTTATCGCCATTTACATACTCGGGGATTAACTCGTCATTTCGCCGAACGTAAATAGCGATGGCATCATACGGAACCAGGGATCTCAATTTCACCGAGAATACTGAAAGCGTCTCGCCCAAACTGAGCGAAGCGCCCAGGTCCTGGCTGAGTTCGAACAGCGTCTGCGCTTCTTGCCGGGCCGCCGCAATCGAGGAGAGGAACGTCGCTTCGTGTCCGGAGGCATCTTTGGCCGAAATGTTTTCAAATCCCGCGGCGGGGGCCAGGCCCCGTTCAATCTTGACCTCGGTCGAAAGCAGTGGATTTGCCTCTCTGCCAAACTGAGCGAGAGCCATCTTTTCCAGACTGACATATCGTTTCTTGAGAATATCGACAACTTTCGGATCAAAGGACTTCCCCGACTCTGCCGCCAGACGTTGCATGACTTCGTTCATTGGCAAGGCACGCCGATACTGCCGGTCAGAAGCCAGAGCGTCCAGGTAATCTACGGCCGACAGAATCCGGGCGCCGATCGGAATCTCCGCACCTTTCAGGCCCGCCGGATATCCAGAACCGTCCCACTTCTCATGGTGTGCTCGCACGATGGGCACAACCGGGTAGGGAAACCGAACTCGTTCCAAGATCTCGGCTCCGACCACCGGGTGAATCTTCATTTTCTCGAATTCTTCGAGGGTAAGCCGCCCGGGCTTCGAGATGATGTGCTCGGGCACGGCCAGCTTGCCGATATCGTGCAACAGGGCGGCGGCGTGCACGGCTTGCATCTCATCCGCGCTCACGCCTAATTCTTTGGCCACCTCGACCGCGTATACCCGGACGCGTTGCAAGTGGTCGTGAGTGGTTTGATCTTTGGCTTCGATCGCCAGCGCCAACGCCTCGATGGTGCGCAGGTGCAGGCTCGCCATCTCCTCGACGTGCCGCTTCTCATCCTCCAGTTTCCCCAGATACAAACGGTACGAGCGGTAAATCACGTAGATCGCCGGCACCAGGAGCAGCGATGTTTCCCAATTAAAGGTGTGGTTAAACCAGCCAATCGTCCCGGCAATTCCAGCGCCCACGAGGTAATAGGGGAACGACCAGAAATAACACTCCACTAAAATCTTTCTGAGCCGTTTCCCTTCGGTGAGCGATATGACGGTAGCAATCGAACCAGTATTGGCGACGAAGTACGTGCAAGCCGCGAGCCCCAGCAACAACGGCCCGCTATCTATTAGCTGATTGAAGAGTGGATGGTGATAGACAACGTAGGCCAGGGCGGTTGAAAGCGCGCCCGCACATACGTTGAAGGTCACCTGGATCGCGTTGGGCCGATCCGGGTACAAAGACTGCACCAGGATGGAAACACAGCCCAGGATCAGGGTCTCCGAGAAACTCAGCTCCAGGATGCCCAGCAGGACAAACAGAAAGTTCACCGACATCGTGCCCGTAATCCCGGGCAGATTGACCTTCATCCGCGAGGCCAGGACCGCAATCCCCAGATAACAGATGAATTCGGCAATATTTTTACTGCTCTGGTGGATGGCTCCGAAAAGAAGCACACCTGTGCCCGCTGTCACCACCAGGCCAATGAACATCTTGGCGGGTAGTGTCAGGTGTCTCCACGACTGTGACTGGCCAGCCATTCGGGTCCTGTTGATCTCGGGGGAGCACAGCAGAATCTCTGACTAGAAATAGCATCTAATGTGTTTAGGAACAATGATTTGCGGACTTTCTGGGAAACTTCGGTAACCTCTCAGGCGTGACGCGAGGAACCTCAAAAGCTTCTGAGGATTCAGTGATTTAGGAACTTACACTTGACCACCGAAATGCCGTTTCGCCAATAGACCCCGACCGGCGGACACCGGATTAGGCACTAGCCGGTCGAGCAGTCAGTCGAATGGAAAGTCGGGCAGATTTTATTCGCAGAAACCACACACCTAGGGAAATTCCTTATTGACAAAAGTAACACAAGTGTTACCATCGTAGTCGATGTTGAAAACTCTTCCCTTTTCACATAAACCCCGTGCCTGATGCCAAGCAATACGAAGATCAAAGTGGAAGAAGCCCCTATGCACAATGGTTCGACGATCTGCCGGCTCCAGCGGCAGCGAAGGTCACGACGGCCATTGCACGCATGGAACAAGGCAACTTTTCCAACGTCAAACCGGTTGGATCATCCGTGTCTGAGTACACGTTGGATTTTGGCCCTGGTTACCGGATCTATTTTGGCAAGGACGGAGATCAGATCATCATCCTTCTGGGAGGCGGAACGAAAAAGCGGCAACAGACGGACATCAAGCTGGCGATCGAGAGATGGCAAGACTACAAACCAAGAAAGAAACTAGGAGAAAAGTAATGGCTTTGACAAGAGATTTCAAAGAAACAGTTCGCGCCAGAGTGCAACGCGATCCTGCTTTTCGCAGAGAGCTTCTTCGTGAGGGTATTGAGAGTTTCCTTGCAGGGGATGTAGACACTGGAAAGAGTGTGCTGCGAGACTACATCAATGCCACGATTGGCTTCCAGGAACTCGCCGATATCACTCATCACTCACCTAAGAGTTTGATGCGAATGCTCGGCCCTTCGGGAAATCCCTATGCACGAAACCTGTTCGAGATTGTTTCTTGCCTTCAGGAGAAGGCGGGGGTTCACTTCAAGGTTAAAGCGTCATCAGCGGTAGCAGGGCGTTAGAAGTTACTGAAACCGGCATGAACATTGGCTGAGAACGACTCCCGCATTAGAGACGTTTTACCAGGCTCGGATGGGCGGGTGACCCCCGAGCCTCATCTTTTTCAACCTGTACATTGTTGCACGATTGTTCTTGAGCGCTAAATTTGGACCGCTGGGACACTGCCCTACTTACTACAAAAGTGATCTAGCTTCGCAACTGTCAGCGGGCTCTTAAGGCAGCTAGCTTCACTTCTATGCTAAATTGAGCCCAGTGGGCCCGTAGCTCAACGGTTAGAGCAGCAGACTCATAATGGGCAAGCGACCCGCCACTTCTGTTATTTTTCCGAGACATACATGCTGTGGTGTGCTGCTGAATGCTGGGGATTTTCGACGAGTAAGTGAAAGATAAGCGGAAGCTTTCACTTCCCGGTCTTTGCGGACTTGCTCATCCGCTCGATGGCGAGCAGGTTAACGGCGCGTGGACAGGTGGTAGCTAAGTTCGAGAACCGCAATCATGAGCAAGCAGCAGAAAACACCAATCGGCCATCCGTGAGCGGCAACTATAAGCGCTGAAACCCCCAAGATCAGGAATAAGAACATGCCGTATCCATATCCGTCAAAGCGATCAGTCAATTGTTGCCGGAGATCAGTCTTGGGTCGCTCTCTCCGGGCGGTACGAAACACCTCGTCGTGTTTCTGGAGCGTGCTCCGGGGAATATAAGTGAGCGCATTCAGTCCCTCCTGCTTAACGAAATGCTCCTCTTCGGGCGTCAAGTCGCCGGGCTTAAATTCTGCGGCCTCCCGCCACTCCCGTTGCCGCCGTTCTTCCATCTTTCGCAGCCTGTCGCCCAGTTGCTCAGCGTCTTCTCTTGTTGGACGATCCTTGCCTTTGCTCATAGGCAATCCTGACAGCCTTCACTTCTTGTTCATTCCGCTGGCTGCTTTCTTCGCCTCTTCGAGTGTCGTAAAGACTGTTGGTTTCTGGTTAGCATCTATGATTGGATTCTCAGCTTCCGTATCCCAAACCAAATGGACGGTAGTCTCGCGTTGCGTGCCCGCTCGATTGTCCTTCATAAACGCCGGTAGATAGCGGCGCGTCCTGTCGCAGTCGCAGCACTCGTCCGGCTCTTGGGCCATCGGCACGGGAGACAATCGGCGGAAGCACGACCCACAAAACACGATGAATCCGCCAGCGAGCCATGATAGCTTGCGGTCCGGCAGCAGAACCATATTCCCGACTTCAGGTGGGTCCCCGACCCGCTTTGGTCTTTTGATTGGTTTCAACGAGGTGCTCCCTTCCTTCTCACTTCGTGCCGCGCCCCATCCGCCCTGCTCTCTGCGGCTCTCCCAATTCCGAATCGAGGTAGCGACGTACCGCCTCGGCAAGTTTTCCGTTTTTGACCGTTTCCTCGAAATCCTGCTGATAGATCGTTAGGCTGATCGGACGCTTGCCGTCGAGATTTGTAAGCTCGACCCTGTAAACCTTGCCATTTGGATCGGGCTCCAGTCGGTACACGCAGTACCTATAATGAGCCACATAAGCGTTTATCAGATGCGACACCAAAACCTCATCCCTCGTCATAAATGTTAGCCACCCTAAAGTTATGATTGTAGCCGTTTCTGCTGCTCAAACCACCAAAACGCGACCCCAGCGAACAAAACAGCGGGGAGCGAATAAACACCCACAGTAAAGGCCAAATTAACCGGATGAATCGAGAGCCGGGGATCGCTCGCTCCAATTACGGCAGCAGAACTCACCCACAAGGCTCCCAGAGAGAGCACGACCAGTTGCTTCTTGGCAGGCGAGGATGGCCATGCGCGGACCAGAGCCTTCAGCAGCATGAAGGCGACGAATATTCCTGCCCCAAGCGCCACGAAAGCTATCCCGATTCTCACTCTTGTCTCCCGGTTCGATTCTTGGTCCTTCCGAAATTGCGCGCTCTCGGGGGCTGGCCCACCTTTACGTTCTTTGTAAAGGTGGGGACCCGTGAAGCCATGGTCGGGCGTTCATCTTGGCCTCACGTCGCTGACTGATTCACGCTGTCCTCTTCCTCGAAGACGCAATAGGCCGGGGACCGCTACGCACAAAGCAAGCTTATTCGTGCTGCACAGAAAAGCTGGACTGCAACCTCGCCGTCCCCACCTTTACAAAAAGCGTAAAGGTGGGCCAGCCGCCGAGCTTCAGCGCTACCGAAAAACCGAGATCGACCTGCGCTGAGTGAACGTGGTCACTTGTGTCCGGCTTCGAGGCGCGGCATTACGGGCATTTAGTCCAACGTCATCTCGTTGGTGAAGGAGCTTGGGGAAACGTTTGGAAAGAGCCTCTTTCTCCACTGGTGAGGCTTCGTTATTTCGTAAGGACCTAACAACCGACGTAGCTCATCACTCACCCTCGACACGCTCCAACCCGCAGGCCCCGACGTTTCTCCCCTCCAGCTCGCTGTCTCTGTCCACCCCATTTGTTGAGCAACCATCTTGGCTTCCTCGTAGGTGAGAGCGAAGTACCGCGACTTGTCTTGCTCCACGTTCCAAACATAGATCAGCATCAGGTCGGGAAACTTCTCGTAACGAACGTAAACGCTGAACATCTCGCCACTAGCCGCCTTCATCTGGACGGGACAAGCGTGGAACTTCTCCTCAAGGTCGAGGTATACCAACAAATCGACGCCGTGGTCCCGTTCGGGCCGTGCCACTTCTATACCGGCGCGTTGCAACTCACCGGCTAAACGATTGCGACCGGCAAGCTCTACGATTTGTGTGTCTTTCCGCTCCACGCCGGTATCATAGAACTCTGCGCCTGATCTATCAAGAAATGCGACGCGCTAGGAGCCTTCTGAGACGATTTGGGGGATGCTACGGTATGGTCGTTTCAGGGTTGCCAGACAGCCCGGTGCCCCAGGTTCGGCGGGTGGGCCCAGACCATCGCATCCGCTTTATCCCCGAGGGTGCCCCGTTCAAGCTCCGCTTGGGCGGGGTTTTTCCCCGGCGAATCCCAATTTGGGAAACAGATCCGCAGCCCCGTCACTTTCCTCTTGAGCTCAGCCCATCACTTCCGATAACATAGGAGCGTAGATGTTATCTACAAGATAATCATCGCTCTTTGACAACCTGACAACGGGCGCGACTCCTTGAGCCTAAACAGCAAGACCGCTTACCCGCTGAGTCCGACCAGTGCATCCCCTGCGCGCGCGGCTGCAAAACGGAACCGCGAGCAAAGGGGGACCACGCTAACTCCCATGTTTCCAAGATTTTGCCTCTAACTACCTTAAGAACCATAGATCTAGGAGGCAAGAAAAATTCCACCCCTTTGTTTTCTAGATTTTGCGCCAAAACAGAGAGTTTTTTTGAGGAATATTCTGCACCAAAAAGTGTGCATCGCAATCGGGAACTGCGACCACTGGCCCAATCCGGGTGGCCCAGCCTTTCGCGCACTCAGCAAGAGTCTGGCACTTTTCGAGCCGTCGTTGTGCTCTTTCCTACTTTGATTTGGCGGCCCCATGGGGAAGCCGATTTCCCTTCTATGCTAAATTGAGCCTACGGGCCCGTAGCTCAACGGTTAGAGCAGCAGACTCATAATCTGTTGGTTGTAGGTTCGAGTCCTACCGGGCCCACCAAGCAAACGATTGCGGTGTGCTTCCGGCGAATCGCGAGCCAGCAAGTCGGTTGCCGGCTACTTCCGGGCTGGCGGTCACACGCCCAGGGATACCAGCAGCACTCCGCAGCCGACTAGCGAAGCGCCCGTCCAACGCCGCCATCCAATATGTTCTTTCAGGATGTACTTTGCCAGCGCTGTTTCCAGCACGTAGCTGAACGCCGTGGCTGGCACCGCGAAGCTCAGGTTGGCAATGGAAAGCAGCGCCATTAGCGCGAAAAATGAAACTGCCATGGCGAGCACGCCAGCACCAACATAGGGATTACGTGCGAGGGAAGCGATTAACCGCAAAATCGCGCGCGGCCGGAAGTCGCACACCTCGCCGTGGCGCTTCATGCCCATGGTGTTCAGCACGTCCGCAATGGTGCCCGGAATCACGATCAGCGCAATCAGCAGCCACTTCATTGCGCCGCCTCGCAGGGCAGATCGTCGAATTTATGCAGCACCGGCGCGGTGCGCGGCACGGTGCGCGCCACCAGGCTCACGCCCAGGCCGATCAGGCCAATTCCAATCCACCGCTCAGTGGAGACCCGTTCATGCAGCAAGAACTCGCCCATCAGCGCCGTCAGCACGTAGGACACCGAGGTCACCGGCAGCACATAACTGAGGTCCACCCGGCTCAGCAGCGAGAGCTGCGAGATCAGCCACACGATCAGCAGTAGCACCCCTAAAACCACGAGTGGGTTTACAAATGCGTGGATGTAGGGCCAGGGCGAAAAAGAAACCAGACGCCCGACTTCGTGCAGCCCGCGGCTCAAGGCAAAATTGCCCAGCACGTTGGTTGCGACCAGCAGCGCAATTACAGTCCGGGTTTTTAGGCGCAGGGGCTGAGACTGGTTCTTCAAGACACCGGCGGCGATAGTCGCAGTGGACCGGCGCGATCCCAGCATTTTAGCTGGGAACTCGTGAGTCAGCTGTAGCTCATCGGAATCACCCCGATCATAAGCCATAAGCAGTCACTTTCTTCGGGCTATTGGCAAGCAGCCTCCGCAGGGCCTTCAGAACTCTGCAATTCGAGTATCGAACCGCATCGGCCCGAATACTGGTCAACATTGACCGCGATGCAGCTGCGGCGCGGATTCTGCAGGCACTGTACTGAAGTGTACCCGCTCACATGCGCCTGGCCTTTTCCACGGCTCTTCCCTGGCCCACACTAGCTCTCGGGGCTCCCTCGGGAATGAGCACTCTTGCTCAGACGAATACCACGCGGAGAGCTAACATCGAGGTGTGCCTCCAGCCGAATCGCCGAGCAGCCCAAAAGTCGCTTGCCGGTTTGCAGGACCGAGCTATGGTGAAGCGAATTGCACCAATCCGGGTCGTTTCTTTTTTCCTGCTGGCTGCTTGCGGGGCGTTGTGCCAGAGCCCTTCACCTGACTTGCTTCAGGTGTTACAGTTTGACGCCTCGAACTCACCCCAAGTGCAGCGCCAGCAGATGCGTTCGTGGAGATCACTTCCTGATGCTCCGTCGGTACAGCCTCCAACCCAAGCAGAAAAATTTTACACGTTCATCCAGGAAGCGAGCTCGCCTTTGACCCTTGGCGCGGTTGGCATCAATGCGAGCCTAATGCGCGATACAGAACTGGAACGCGTCACTCCCGGACCGCAGCCCAGCTTAACCGCTCTCTATAAAGGGGTGCTCATTCAAAAAGAGTCGAGCGCCTTTTTTGGTAAGTACCTGTATCCGTCGTTGCTCAAGCAGGACCCGCGTTATTACCCTTCGACCAGCAGCAGCTTTCTGGGCCGGGCCACCTACGCAGCTTCGCGCATTCTAATCACGCGCAACGACTCCGGAAAGAGAACACTGAACACGTCGTATTTCCTCGGAGTGCTGACTTCGGTCGCTATCTCCACTGCTTACCGTCCATATTGGGCGCGATCCACTTCGGAGCCGTTCAAGACTTTTGGTTCGACGATTGGCAGCGACGTGGGGATAAACCTCCTCCACGAGTTTGGGCCTGGCATCCGGCGAATGTTGAAGGAACACGCGCCGAAGTTTGCGCCTAGGATCGAAGAGCACGCCACCAACGGCCAGACCCCCGCGGCCAATGCAAAAGCGTTAAACGCGGCGCTGGAACCTGCGCCATTGAAGTAAAGCGCAACTGCAAAGCAGAGCCAGCCCGCATAGCCAGGCACCCGCTCTCACGCTAATGACCGCACGGGAGCGGCTGCGTAGGCTGTTTAGCAAGCCTCCACTGGTGCGGCGTCCAAGGCGTTCCCGGGAATCCCAGATCGTAACCTGCCTCTGTATGAGATAATTTTCCCGATCGAGTCTTGAGAAAAACTATGGCTCAACGCAAGGTTTTCTGCGTCAAGTTGCACAAGGAACTTCCTGGCCTGGATGAACCGCCGTTTGACACGGAATTCGGAAAGAAAATTTACGAAAACGTCTCCGAGGAAGCTTGGAAGGGTTGGACGGAATTCTGCAAGATGCTGCTGAACGAGTATCGCCTGAATCCTGCTCGCCGCGAAGACCAGGAGGCCATCGTTAAACAAATGGAGCAGTATTTCTTCGGCGAAGGCGCCGCCCCACCAAAGGAATACGTGCCGCCCGCGCAAAAGTAGGGCGCGCTATTTTTCGATGCCGTAACCTCTAGCTTCTCTTCCTTTTTTAGCGATTCCGCCGTGCGCGAGTCAGACCGTCTAATTCCTGGTGCAGAGCGAGGTTATAAAAAAACTTCATCGCCACCAAGATGAACACGTACACACACGCGACGCGACACCCCAAAGTCCGGTCGAAAGAGAACACAGCGGCGGTTTGGCCCTGACTAGAAGGACTACGGCGGCAACAATCCCGCAGCCGAATGGAACAGCTAGACCCACTGTTCTCTCGAAATGGATGATCCCGGTCCCTCGCTTATCCAGCAGGAACAATTCCCACCCCCAGAGCTTTTCCAGTCTCGCTGTCGTGGGTAGCAAAGCCACTACCGCAGGCCGTAGGTCTCGTTCGATGTATAGAGCCGTGCCGACAATCTCATCCACTGTCTGGAGGATTGCCCATGCGATGAGCAGCAAGACAAGTAGAAGCGCCCAAGGGCCAGCGGTTCTCAACTCAGGGAAGTCCTTCACGAAGAGTCCCAAGGCTCCCGCTGCGATCGCATATATTCCGTATTGCAACGTTATCCAGTACGTCATGCGGTTTGTTAGTGCAGAGTATTCCGCAACGTAGGCTTGGACTGGATCCCAGTCCGGCGGTCCTTCTGGTGGTGCTATGGCATCCATTTGACCTCCTTCATAGGTCTTTAGAACCGAATTATAGTCGGCGGTAGGACAACAGGACTTTTCTCTTGGAGAAGCGGGCTGCAAAGATTAGTCCCGACTGTTACGGATGCGTCGAAGTCCGAGCATACGCTACCGCACAGCTCGCCTGAACACTTTGCATGCTCCCAGGCCGACCGACGGCAGCACCTCAACCATCACTCCCAAGTGTCCACACCACAAATCGCCGCTTCAGGAGATGGGACCTTTCCGTGTGGAACTTGATCGTCGAACCCTGAGTTATTATCTGAATTCCACAAATGCACGCGGCACCAATCTTCAGCCGCAACCCTAGTGCTCGAGTATCCATTGCGTAACAAATTTCAGGATTTCGGGCGTCTCCGGGTCCCAAAGGGTGGTGTGGCGGGTGTCGGGAAACACTCTGTATTGCCTATCGTTAGTTCCTCTTGTTCGCGCCAGAGCCTCGCAGTCGTTATGGCTCACGATCAGATCTTTTCCTCCTTGAACGATCAAAGTGGGCACACTTAGGTTAGGCGCGATTTCGGTCTTCCAATTCCTTACAAGGTGCTTGATATCCCATAAGTACCCGAAACTGACTTTGTTGTAGGCCAGTGGGTCGGTGCGACGTTCGGCGATGAACTGTGGATCCCGTGAACTTTCTTCGAGACGCTTGTCCACGAGACTGATCGCCGGGGTTCTGTGGGCAAAGAGAAGATAGGGCAACAAACCCAAATTGCCGATTTTGAAGAGTTGGTGCCCGTTCACATTGATGGCTGGCGCGAGAAGGATCAGACCACTGAGTTGGTCACCATTCTCCCTAACGTAATTAAGAGCAAAGGCTCCTCCCATGCTCTCGCCCAGGAGGTAAATCTTTGCTGTAGGCCGTTGTTGCTTCACGAAACGCACGATAGACGAAACGTCGTCTGCAGCTTGGACGGGAGTCCCGATATAACCCCGACGTCCACAGGACAGCCCATGGGCTCTGGCATCCAGAGCGTAAACGTCAATACCTTGCGGGTTCAAAACATCCGCGATGACTTTGTACGGACCGCTGTGATACCCAATTCCGTGCAACACCACGACCACACGCTCGCCGGAAGCACTCTCACCTGCGGGCCAATAGCGGTAGAAGAGACAGGTGTTGTCCGCTGAAGTCAGTATTCCATGTTTGTCAGCTACGGATTCGGAAAGCCGCTGCGCATCCGACAGCGAGTTGATTTGCGGTGGCATTTGAGCTCCTGCCAGGGCGGAACTGAACGCATAACCCATTGCGACTAAAGCTAGCCACGATGCAGACGTTCGAGCAGGCGACGTTTTCAAGGCATCAAACCTCGCTATCTTACTCCGAATGCTGCCGATTGCTGGCGTGGTACCACAGAGTTGCTCTCCGCTATCTTCGTGACAAAGATCATTATTTGCTTGACAGCGAGTATCGAGCCCAATATCTTCTACTTGTCATAATAGCTCACGGTTTTGAACCCCGGACAATTTTTGTCGGTCCTGACGCAGAGTTGATCTCTTCCCTCGCCATCTTAGGGGGGTCTGTGGAAACTAAAGCGATATTCACAAAACTCTATGGGCCGCTGGTGTTGGCGCTGACCTTCTGGCTTCTCGCCTTTGTCGTTCAACTACCCGCAGGAAAGACAATTGATGTCCCGGTTCCATACCTCGGCATCAACGTCCCAGTGGCAAGTGCGGTTCTTGTCAGGCTGCTTCTGGCTGTTGCGGGGTTTGTCTCGCTCTTCGCGTATGCTGTTAGCGACTACACGTCTCTATTTCCTCAGCATCTGACGATGCAAGTGTTTCACGATCAGGACAAAATCCGTAGCTCATTGCAGGGACTGGCGCCGTATCGTATACCTCGTCTTGTTGAAAGCGCCAACTTCCAGTCGGCTCAGCAAAGGTACTTCGCCAAGCTCGATGAACAAATTAGTAAATCAATTAACATACCAAAATTTTTCACTGCGGGCGGCGACTACATCAACAGCGAGGGCACAAGCTATACGGTCGTAGAAAAAGCTAAGAAGGGCCTGCAACGCTATCACGTTGCGATGTCGGAAGGGGAGCTAACCCATAAACTTTCCCTTCCTGGTGCTGCTAGCCAGACGTTTGTGACCAAGAACAGGAAGTTTGATTCGGGTTTCGATGACTTGACTTTTGAGGTAAAAGACCTTCTTCATGGACTCTTGCTGATGACCAAATACGGGCAGACGTTACTTTTTAGAAAAATGGAGCCGGGGGTCGAATACGATGTATTACTCATTGCCGTAACCAGGGTGACTGTTTTTCCCTGGCCTGATATTTCGAACACCGTGTACTTGGCAGAAGAAGAGGAAGGCCTGGTCCCCATCGGCTATGCGGTATTTCATTAGGGGATTCCCAATCCCAATCTCTGCAACATTCTATTCAAGACTGTGACGCGAAACAGTCTAACCCCCCAGTGCGCGAGAGTGACAATCAAGTGCGCCGTCGGCGGATTCCAAGTCAGTCGAGCCGTGTGCTGACACGAATCCCCGACCACAACTGGCAGGCGTAAGAAGTTTGTGCCGGAACTCGAATTGCAAGCTTGTGGAATGAAGTTTGCTTCTCCCCTCCTTGCCCGGCAGTGCCTCGCGCGCGTATGATGCAGCGTTCATGACTCCACGAACGTCACCCCGCCAGCCCAACCTGCGAGAGAAGGCGCAATTGATGTCCGCGTCGGAAATCGAACGCACGCTGGTGCGGCTGGTCCACGAAATCATCGAGAAAAATAACGGTGCCACCGACCTTGGTTTGGTCGGAATCCGCCGGCGCGGAGTATTCCTCGCAAAGAGGCTGGGACAGATGATCGGGCGGATCGAAAAGACTGAGGTGCCAGTAGGCACGCTCGACATCACTTTGTATCGCGACGATCTCTCGACGGTGCAGGCCATGCCCGTGGTGCAGAAAACGGACATGGAATTCCCCATCACCGGCAAGAACATCGTGCTGGTGGATGACGTCCTCTATACCGGACGCACGGTGCGCGCCGCGATGGATGCCCTCTTCAAGCAAGGACGTCCCAAGCAGGTGCAGCTCTGCGTGCTGATCGACCGCGGCCATCGCGAGCTGCCCATTGAAGCAACCTTCGTGGGCCGGAAAGTGCAAACCACGCGACAGGAGATCATCGAGGTCCAGTTGCGCGAAATCGATGATGCGGAAAAAGTTTTGATCGTGGAAAAGCAAAGCTAGGAGCTATCTCCAAAGCAGCCAAAAAAAGGGAAGGGCACGACTTCAGTCGTGCCGTTTGCCGGAAACTGCGTTTGGGCTTTACAGTTTGCTGAAAAATACCAAGTTCGGCAACAGAACGATCTTCGGCAACAGGTGGGAAACCCGCAACCGGGGCCGAATCTGGAAAACTCGTTACTGGCAACAGAGAGTCCGAAAATGAGTTTTGCAGCAAACTGTTTAGCCGCTGAGGTTGTCAGGCAAGCAATGAACAAAGCCGCACGTGGTTCGCTGCTCGGCATTGAACATCTCGACGCAAAAGAGATTCTGAGCCTGCTCACGCTGGCACGGCGTATGAATCCGCTGAAGCCGCGTCCCTTGCTCCGGGGCAAGCGCGTGCTCCTTCTCTTCTACGAACCTTCCACCCGAACCCGCGCTTCCTTCGAGATCGCGGCCAAGTCGATGGGAGCCATGACCACGCTCGTGCTCTCCAGCGGATCGAGCATCGAAAAAGGCGAGTCGTTACTGGACACGGCATACACCCTGCGGGCGGTGGGCGCGGATGTCATGGTGATTCGCCACCCGCACGCTGGGGCTCCGCTGCTGATGGCGACGCACCTTGATGTTCCGGTCATCAATGCCGGGGACGGGATGCACGAGCATCCCACGCAGGCGTTGCTCGACGCTTACACCATCTTGCGGCACAAGAAAACTCTGAACGGTCTGCAGATGGCCATTGTGGGCGACATTTATCACAGCCGCGTCGCCCGGTCCGTGATACACCTGCTCAGTAAATTCGGTGCCCGCATCACCCTCTGCGGACCGACGGAGTTCTTGCCCGACGTCGCAACCAGTCTGGCGTCGGGACTGCACATCAGCCGCACCGTGGAAGAAGCGGTGCGTGGCGCTGACGCGATTATGGTTTTGCGGATACAAAAAGAACGCCTGGCGGGAACGAAACTGCGTCTGCAGGATTACATTTCCAGATACCAGATGACCATGGCTCGCTTGAAGATGGCAAGGCGCGACGCGATCTTGATGCATCCCGGGCCGATCATCCGGGGGTTGGAACTCACATGGGAAGTGGCGGATTGCCCGCAGTCGGTCATCGTTGAGGAAGTGCGCAACGGAGTGCCCGTGCGAATGGCGATCCTGGTCAAGGCACTGGCCAAGGCGAGGTAGGCTTCAGGTTTCAGGCTTGGGAGAACATTAAAGAAGCAATGAATGGCACACGATAAATCAAAATCGGGCTCGCTATTGATCAAAGGCGGTCGCGTCATCGATCCAGCCGCGAAAATGGACGCTCCCATGGACGTGTTGCTGCGTGACGGCCGCGTGGCTGAGGTCGCGCCGCCAAACAAAATCCGCAGCAGCGCTGATGAAGTCTTCGACGCGCGCGGCCTGGTCGTTGCTCCTGGTTTCATTGATCTCCACGTCCACCTGCGCGAACCTGGCCAGAACTACAAGGAAAGTATCGCAACCGGAACCGCAGCTGCCGCCGCCGGCGGATTCACTTCCGTGTGCTGCATGCCGAACACGTCTCCTATCGTCGATTCGCCCGAATGGGTCGCCTGGATCCAGCAACCCGAGCGTGCGGCGGTGGTCAACGTCTTCCCGATCGCCGCCGCCACCCACGCCAGCAAGGGCGCCGTGCTTACCGATTTTGGAGCCTTGCAACGCGCCGGTGCGGTCGCAGTCAGCGACGACGGCCGTCCCATCCTTAACGATACTGTCATGCGCGACACACTACGGGCGGCGTCTGGAATCAACCTTCCGGTAATTCAGCACGCTGAGGACACGCGTATGACGGCAAACTGCTCGATGAACGAGGGCCCAACCTCATTCCGGCTCGGGCTGCGCGGCATGAAGACGGCCGCGGAAGCGTCGGTCGTCGAACGCGACGTTCAACTTGCCCAACAATTCACGGGAGCGCGCTTGCACGTGGCCCACCTTTCGACCGCCGATGCGCTCAAAGCCGTGCGCCGTGGCAAGCGCGGCAAAGCTCGCGTCACCTGTGAAGTTACCCCTCATCATTTTAGCCTGACCGATGCGGACGTTGGCGACTACAACTCCAACTTCAAGATGAATCCGCCCCTGCGCTCGAGCGCGGACCGCGAAGCTATCCTGGTGGCGCTCGCCGATGGCACGATCGATGCCATCGCGACCGATCACGCCCCCCATGCGACGCATGAAAAGATCATCGAGTTCGAGCGCGCCATGTTCGGAATCACGGGACTCGAAACGGCGCTTGGCCTCGCCATCACGCGCCTGCATCGCGAACACAAGATTCCTCTGGCAAGAATTGTCGAGCTCTTCACCGCAGGTCCGGCGCGCGTGGTTGACCTCAGAGGCCGGGGCACACTCGCGCGTGGCAGTCACGCCGACATAACAATGTTCGATCCCAAGAAACGCTGGACCTTTGAAGCGGCAAAGTCCCGCTCGAAATCGCACAACACTCCATTCGATGGCTGGCAGCTCACGGGGAAGGTTGTGGCGACGATAGTGAGCGGGAAGGTCGTGTATCGAGCCGACTAGGGTTCACAAGTCGCGGAAGTGTTCCACGTGGAACATTGTGGCTAACTAAGTGCTGCGTTTTCAATGATCCCAGGCAATGCCGATTCAGACCAATTCTGCCATCTCTCACTCCGCTGCTGAACGCTGCCGAGGAGAATCTGCACGGGCACACTGCCTTCGTGCAGCGGTCAATCTCCAGTATGAAGGTCATCGACGATGACGATCTGCTCATCGTCGACTCTGGGCTGGGAAGCGATACGTTCAATAAGGTATGCCGGGCGCGACTGAAGGAGTCTGAGGCGGACAGACGAATCGCTGACGCGATTGCATATTTTCTTAGGGTGCCGCCGACGTAACCATGATTCAAGAACGCATCAATCAAGACTGCCATGACGGTCATCACGCGGCTGAAATTGTCGTTAACCGTTAACAGAGCAAGACCGCAAGAGGTAGCGACCGTGACAGACACATTGGATGCTCCAGTCAAGCGACGCAATAGAAACAAGTTTGTTCAACTTGGCAAGGGTGTGTTGTGGGCTGTGGCGTTCTTGCAGTTATTCATCCTTGTGCCGGAGTTCTCGGGGGATATTGCAAGACGTGAGCAATCACTCTACGTCTGGGATGAATACGCTGAACGTCTCCATCGTTTCGGAACTGCTGATGCCATTTTTAGTAGCACTTGGTGCCTCCTGTACTACGCGTTTATTGCCGAACTGGCATACGTAATACTTTCTGCCTTATTGAAACCAGACCGTCCGATGAACAAGCCGGATACGGAGAAGCATCGTGTGGTAGTGCTGTACTGTTCATTTTGGGCACTCTTCACCTTCCTGACCTTCGGAGAGTCAATCTTTCAATTCATCAGAAGCATGCCGACAGAGAAGAGTTGGCTCATAATCCTTTGGGGCTGCTCAACTTTTGTCGCCGTGATCCTCTTTCGGGATTTGTTTGATAAAAAGCAAAACGAACGGAAGGAACAGTTGGAGCAAAGGATAGACGAACGGTGGCGCGACACGCTCTGCCACAATTATCGGTTGGAGCAAAGGCTATTCAGACAGTGGCTCGACACGCTCTGCCACTCAGAAACTCGGGATGCCAGTTCTCAGGCAAAGGAACCTACATACGAAGAATTGCTCCAACGTTTGAAAGAATTAGAGGACCGCGGGTCATCGAAGGGCGACGCATAGTGATCGAGCTAATGGCACTTCGATTGAATGAGCGGAAGTAGCCCTAAAATAAGACCAATGACGCCCAAACCGAGAGATATTAAACTTATCTGCGCGGTTAAACGGTAAGACGGGTCGGCTGCACCCCAGGCCCACAGCCAATAGCCGAGCCAGTGGACACGTTGAATTGTGACTTCGTAGGATTGTCCAGGTTCCACGCCAAGCTCATTTCGCGTCGATGAATCCAATAGTATTCTGGCATCTTTTTCCCGGCAGCCCCTGAGAGCAAGCCTTGTGCTCTTATTGCCAACGGTCACTTTGCAAATCGTGTTTCTAGGAACGTGTTCTCCAGCGGCGGTCTTCCGATGGTTTTTCGGAACACGTGCCATATCTCTCCAACAGTCCTCGACTGACAATTCATAAACTGTAAGTTTTGCCATATTGCGGCCTCGCCGGATATTTTATCAGCGGACGCCCGAGAATCTCTCCCTTTTCCCCCGCTTTTACGTCCGCGCGCGAGCAGCACAACGCACGCGCCTAAAATACGCATCTCCACTGACCAAGTCCTGGGGTGGGCCATCTTTAATTCACAATCCCCATTCTTTTTCCCACTCGCTTTAACACCTCCAACGCTTGCTGCAGTTCTTCTTTGGTGTGCGTCGCCGTCATGATGGTGCGGATGCGGGCTTTGCCTTCGGGAACTGTGGGGAAGGCGATGCCCGTGCCCATGACGCCTTCTTTGAAGAGTTCGCGGGAGAAGTCCATGGTGAGTTTGCCGTCGCCGATGATGATGGGGGTGATCGGGGTTTCGCTTGCTGGCGTGGTCTGGCCTCCGATGTTGAAGCCGAGCAGTCCCAGTTCTTTTTTCCAGAAGCGCGTGTTTTCCCAGAGGCTATCGATGCGCTCGGGTTCGTTTTCCAAAACATCGAAAGCGGCGATGCATGTGGCAGCGACAGAGGGTGGGTGCGAGGTCGAAAATAGAAATGGCCGGGCGCGGTGATAGAGAAAGTCGATGAGGTCTCGGGTGCCGCAAACGTATCCGCCGAGCGCGCCGATGGCTTTCGAGAGCGTACCGACCTGAATATCCACGCGGCCGTGCATTTTGAAATGATCAATCGTGCCGCGCCCGTTTCGGCCTAGGACGCCCGAGGCGTGGGCATCGTCGACCATCATGATGGCGCCGTATTTCTCCGCGAGTTCGCACAGCGCAGGTAGCGGGCCGATATCGCCGTCCATGGAGAAGACGCCGTCGGTGATCAGCAACTTCTTTCCGGTTTGGTCTTTGACGCTCGCCAGTCTTTCTTCGGCCTCCGCCATGTTCTTATGCTCAAAGACGAGGACCTTGGCGCGCGACAAACGGGCGCCATCGATGATGGAGGCGTGATTCAGTTGGTCGGAGATGATGAAGTCGTCCTTGCCCAGCACGGCCGAAACCGTACCCGCATTGGCGGCGAATCCTGACTGGAAAACCACGCAGGCCTCGACGTTCTTGAAGCGAGCGATCTTCTCTTCGAGTTCCATGTGGATCTTCATGGTGCCGGCGATGGTGCGTACCGCGCCTGAACCCACTCCGTACTTGCGCGTCGCTTCAAGAGCAGCCTCGCGGAGTTTGGGATGCGTAGTCAGGCCGAGATAATTGTTCGAGGCGAGGTTGATTACCTTTTTGCCGTCGAAGGTGCAGACTGGGGCCTGTTCGTCGTCCAGAACGCGCAGGCGGAAGTGCGTGCCCTTGGCCTTGAGATCGTCCAGTTGGTCGGTGAGATAAGAAAGGGGATTCGCGCGAGTGGTAGCAGTTTCCATTTGATCCCTCGGATTGCAGGCCGCGGATGCGGGGGCATCAATTCTTGATGCACACCAAGTTTAATACGCTTTGCGCCGTTTGAGCATGGAAGGCAGTTCTCAGTTCATAGTTCCCGGTTCTCAGTTTTCGGAAGAGCGGACTTTGATATCAGACAAGCGGAGTAACGAGGCCTAAGGAGTCCGTATCGCAACTGATCTTTCGCCCCGCTGGGGCTTGTCTGTTCCACTTTTCTACCCACGGCTTGCGCCGTGGGCTGCATTCTGCCGCCGCTTCGCGGCTGCTGGGGGACGATCGCATTCAACTTTTTTCATTGGCAGTTGGGTTGCGACAAAGGCTCTAGATCTGTATCCAAGCTTTTCTGCCGAGCGGGGACACCCCCGTGCTTTATA
Source organism: Terriglobales bacterium (assembly GCA_035601775.1). Taxonomy (GTDB): domain Bacteria; phylum Acidobacteriota; class Terriglobia; order Terriglobales; family Acidobacteriaceae; genus JABDBE01. Next base: position 40,004 of record DATNNO010000032.1, read on the forward strand.
TGATCTTCCCAGTCGCGAGATCTGCGAGTGTACTCAGGTCCGGGACTTCCAAGTCGGGCTTTCCGACGGCTGCTATCGCGGCTCCTGCCCCGGGGCGGGGCGAAGGCCGGTTCACCCAGATGGTCGCGATGCCCAATGACCTTGCGGGAATCACGTCGTGATAGACGCTTTGGCCGACGTGAAGCCAGTGCTCGCGACTTACGCCGATCCGTTCCTCGGCGAGTTTGAACATTCTCATGCACGGTTTGTAGCAGCCGGCTTGCTGGGCGGTGATTACGTGGTCGAATGCCACTCCGAGCTTTGGTGCAGTGGCAGCGAACAGATCGTCGTCAACATTGGACATCACCGCGAGTTGATAGCGGCTCTTGAGTTTGCGCAGTGCTTCCACCGTGTCAGGGAAGGGCTGCCAGTTCGCCAGCGATTCCGGCAGCGAACGAACTTCGGCGTCGGTTGGCGAAAACCCGAGACGCTCACCGAAGCCGCGCACCACGGATTGCAAGACTTCTCGATAACGCAGATATTCTCCTTGCTCGGCCTTTAGTTCGAGCTCGGAGTACAGCTCGAGCAGCGCGAGGTCGGGAACGCTCTGGTTATGCCCGGCGAGGATGGGGCGCAGGGCGGAAAAGATCCCGGTTTCCCAGTCGATCATGGTGCCGTAACAGTCGAAGGTCAGGACTTTGAAGCGAGTCAGGTCGAGCATGGGAATCGGGAGAATCAGTTGTAAGTTGCCAGTTCTCGGTTCTCAGCGAGAATTTACCGCTCCTGGATTTCCAGCCTTTGTGCGAGGGTAAAGCTGAGCGCAGACTCTGCTGGAAAGACGATGTCCTTGTTGCCGGTGAAAGCGGCGCCACCGGTACCGGCACCGCCGCCGGCGACTGCACCGATCGCCGCGCCTTTGCCTCCGCCTGCCAGGCCGCCAATCAGCGCGCCGAGAGCGGCCCCGCCACCGGCCAGCACGGCGGTGCGCTTGCCTTTGCCTTTCGCCGTTTGGCTGACCGCGGAGGTGTGAATCGCGCGGTCGGTGCCATGGAGGTTGATCGCGGTCAACTGCAGGGACAAGCTGGCGCCACCAGCAAAACGACCGAGCGGTTTGGCGTCAACCACGGTGCCGGTGACGGCAGCTCCCGCGGGGATCGCGGTCTTGCCACCAATCACGATGGAATTGGCTACAGTGCCCGAAAAGCTTTGGCCAGTCTGGCTTATCTTGGAACCGACCGCCTGGCTCAAGCGCACTGTAAGGGTGGTGCCTGCGGGAATGATGATCGGTTCGGCCTTTGCCTTCATCGGCTCGGTTTGCGGTTGGGCCTGCATCGGTTGGGCTGGGGCCGGCTGCGTCTCGGCGGGAGCGCCGGCGGCAGGAGGCTGGGCAGTGCTGGTGTCGGTTGATTGGTCAGGCTTTTTGCTGCAAGCGAGAAGGACAAACGATAAATAGAGTCCCAGGGTGAGTGCCGCCAAGCGTGATCTCATAGTTCCTCCATCAGCAATGATTTATAAGAAAGCAGTTTAGCGGAGCAAATCACAGTTGGCCAGAGGATTGAGGAAACACGACCTTGCCTCCACAGGGTCTAAAACTTTTCCTGACGCGTGCTCGCTGGTACGGCCTCGGAAGTTGTCTCCGTAGCCGGCAATTCCAGTCCGGGCGATGCGGGCGCGTCTGGCGACGAAGTGTTCGCACCGGAACCGGCGGTTGAATCAGCAGCAGTGACAGCAGGCTTTTTCTTTTCCAGAAACTTTGCCGAGTTCAATAGCGGACGGCTCAGAGAAGAGTTGTAGCCGGTCCAAGGGCCCTCTGAGGCAGCGTCGCGTTCGAAATGCGCACGCATGCTTTCCATCTTGGAATCGAGGTTGTCGAGATAGTGCAACATCAGGGCTTCGGGAAACATGGGCAACTTGGGCGAGCCGAATTCGTATTCCCCGTGATGGCTGATGATGAGATGCTCGACAAGAATTTTGAGTTCCTGGGGAAAGTCGGGGAACTGGGCAAGTTTGGCTTGCAGCATTTCCAGTTCGATGATCATGTGCCCCAGCAACTGGCCGCGGGTGGTGTAAGAGAAGGAGCGGTTGTAGGTGAGTTCGTGAATCTTGCCGATGTCGTGCAGGAAGGCCCCGGTGAGCAGCAGATCACGATTGATTTGCGGATAGTTCCGGCACATCAGGTCGCAGGAACGGCAGAGCGAGACCACATGATCGAGCAATCCGCCGATGTAAGCGTGATGCAAAGTCTTGGCGGCGGGAGCATTGCGGTAGGCTTCAGCAATCTCTGGATCGGCCATGAAAGCTTCCACCAGCGACTTGAGGTGGGGATCGCGAAAGGAAGCGACGAAAGTTGCCAAGGTCTGCCACAGCTCGCCGATGTCCTTGGTGGTCTTGGGCAAATAATCGGAGAAGTCAATCTCCGACTCGCCGAGGCGGCGAAGCTTGTGAATGGTGATCTGGAAGCGGTTCTTGTATTTGTTGAGCCGGCCCTTGATCTTGAGGAAGTCGTCCTGCTCGAAGGCGTCGATCGCGTCCTCGACGTTGTCCCACATCTTGGCTTCGACCTGGCCGGTACGATCACCGAGGGTGAGCGCGAGATAGGGTTCTCCGGTCTTTTTCGGTTTCACCTGCTTGGAAACGACCACAAAACTCGAAGTGATGACCTTGTTTTCGTGGTGGCAGCAATCGGACAGGAAGAATTCCTTCATGCGGGTCAGGCCAAGCTTAAACTAAAACAGGCCGAATTTTTTCTTCTTTTTGAGTTCCTTCGCGCTGGGGTCTTTGGCTGCGGTTTCGATGGGCTTGGTCTGGTTGGGGCTGGCGCCAGAGTCCACGTAGCCTGCCTTGACATCAATGAATGCATCCTCACGCAGTTTTGTGAGATATTCACGCAGCGCGGGCTGCAACTTTTGCATGTAGATCGCATCCTGGATTCGCGGCGCGACCTCGCTCATGGCTGGTATTCCAGCGTTGTGATGCTCGGCAACTTTCAGGATCACGAACCCCTGCTTGGTGCGGATTACGTCCGATACGTCACCCGGCTTCATGGCGAAGGTCTTGTCCTCGAGTTCCTTGGCCAGCGCGCCGCGTTTAAACTCACCGAGGTCGCCACCCTGGGCGGCGGTGGGCCCATCGGAGTTTTTCTTGGCGACATCGTCGAACTTGGCGTCCTTGCGAATCCGGGCAAGCAGGTCTTCCGCTTTCGCTTGTGCGGCCTGAAGGCGTTGAGCTTCGTCGGTGGAATCGTTGGGCTTGGCTTCGGTGGAGATCAGAATCTCGCTCAATCGGATGGTCTCCGGGCGCTCCAGTTCGCTCCTATGTTCGTCGTAAAACTTCTGTGCCTCTTCTTTGCTGATGACCATCCTTGAGCCAACCTCTTTCCCGATCACTTGCTGGGTGATGATCTGATTGCGCATGTTCTGCTTGAAATCCTCGAAAGAGATTCCCTGGGATTGGGCGGCTTTTTCCAACTCCTCCATACTGTCGAGTTTCATGTCCTTGCGCATCTCGTCCAACTTCTTAATGACTTCGGTATCGGCAGTCATGCCCATATCTTTGCCCTTTTCCAGGAGCAATTGTTGATCGATCAGGTCGCGCAGCACATCTTTGTCGCGCTCCGCCACAAGCTTATCCGCGTTGGCGGGATCTTGCTGCTGGGCCTCTTTTTTCAATTCTTCTTTGCCATGCAGGTATTCGCTGTGGGTGATGATCTGGTTGTTGACGCGCGCGACAATTTCTTCAATTACCGTGTCGTCCGCTCGAAGAACGCCTGACAGGGCAATTACAGAAACTAGCGGGAAGCAGGAGAGAAGTTTTCGCATAAGAATTTGGCGGCCGAACCGCAGCCAGGAGTGCTCAGCTAGAGTGCTCGGTTAACCCTGGGGTTCACGACCTTTATAAATTGTACCTCCGGACGTATGCGCGCCGCTACTGCCGCTCCTGCTATGATGATCGGTTTTCGCCCCGCAACCGGCGGCGAATCGCGGCATGAGAGGAGGAACTAATGAAACTCACTGCCTACTTCATTGGTGTACTACTTTTGGGAGTGACGAGTATTCCAGTGAAAGCACAAAAGAAAGAGGCGCAGCCAGACCTGGCGCAACTGGAGAAGATGACGAGCCGTTTCGCGCCGACGCCGCTAAGAGTGGATCCTTCGAGGCTTTCCGCGGGCGATCGGCAGGCACTGGTGAAGTTGATTGAGGCGGCCCGGATACTGAACGACATCTTCATGAAGCAGATGTGGGACGGTAATCCTGCACTCTATGCCCGGTTGCAGAAGGACACCACGCCGCTGGGCAAGGCACGGCTGCACTATTTTTGGATCAACAAGGCACCGTGGTCCGACCTGGACGAATACAAAGCCTTTTTGCCGGGCGTGCCTCCGCGCAAGCCGTTGGCGGCGAACTTCTATCCCGAGAGCATGACCAAGGAAGCTTTCGAGAGCTGGATGGCGCAGTTGTCACCAAAGGAGCAGGAACAGGCGAAGAGTTTCTTCACCGTGATTCGCTGGAGGGAGAATAGCAAACCGCCCAATAATCTTTTGGCGATTCCGTACAGCCAGCAATATGCGGATGACCTTACGCGGACGGCGAACCTGCTTCGTGAAGCCGCAGGGTTGACCGACAATGCGTCACTGAAGAAATTCCTTAACCTGCGGGCGGACGCTTTTCTTTCCAACGACTATTACGAAAGCGACATGGCTTGGATGGACCTGGATGCGCCGCTGGACGTCACGATTGGTCCGTACGAAACCTACAACGACGAACTTTTCGGTTACAAGGCGGCTTTCGAAGCTTACGTAAACTTGCGAGATGATGATGAGACTGCCAAGCTCTCAGTTTTTACCCGGCATCTGCAGGAGATCGAAGACAATTTGCCGATCGATCCGCAGTACCGCAACCAGAAGCTGGGTGCGGCGGCGCCGATTCGAGTGGTGGACGAGATCCTGAGTACGGGCGATGGCGCTCACGGCGTGCAGACTGCCGCATACAATCTGCCGAACGACGACCGGGTGGTGCAGCAGAAGGGCAGCAAGCGAGTCATGCTGAAGAATGTGCAGGAGGCAAAGTTCCGCGGTGTGCTGCTGCCCATTGCGCGGCGGACGTTGTCCCAGGCGGCGATGGTCGATGTGAGCTTCGAGCCGTTTTTTACGCACATCCTGGCGCATGAGTTGATGCACGGGCTGGGGCCGCATCAGATCAAGGTTCAGGGGCGCGATACCACGCCTCGCGAGGAACTGAAAGAGTTGTACAGCGCCGTCGAAGAACCGAAAGCCGATGTGACCGGGTTATTTGCTCTGCAATACATGATGGACCATGCCAAGGAGATGGGGCTGGGTAAGTCACTGCCTCCCGATGAAGCCGCGCAGCGCCAACTGTACACCACCTATCTGGCGTCCGCTTTCCGCACGCTGCGCTTCGGTCTGAATGATGCCCACGGTAAAGGGATGGCAATCCAGTTCAATTACCTGATGGATAAAGGTGCGTTTGTTCAGCATGCCGACGGTACTTTCTCGGTGGACATGACGAAGGTCAAAACTGCCATCGCGGAACTCGATCGCGATCTTCTGACCATCGAGGCCGAGGGCAATTATGCAGGGGCGAAAAAGATGCTGGACGAATTAGGCGTGATGCGCCCCGCTTTGCGGAAAGCGCTGGACAGTTTGCAGGGGATTCCGACTGACATCGAGCCGATCTTCGTGACTGCCGATGAATTAGCGCCGATCATGAGGGGAGAGGCTGCGGCAAAACCCGTGCGAAAAAAGAAACGGAGCAAATAGACCAGCGCCTACATGGATGATCCCTCGTCGGCTTATGATCGAGCAGCTTTCTCATTCTTTCTCATGGAAAAAGAAACGGCACGCATCGAAGCTTTCTCTGATGGCGTGTTCGCGATTGCCGTCACTTTACTGATCCTGGAAATCAAGATCCCCAATGCCGGGAGTGGAGATCTCTCCCGGCAACTCATCCGGCAGTGGCCTTCTTATTTTGCATTTGTCATCAGCTTCGCCTTTATCGGGATCATGTGGATCAATCACCATCGCTTGTTCACCCACATCAAGCGGTCGAATAACGTGCTCCTGTTTTTGAATCTTCTGCTCTTACTAGGCGTGACCGCAGTTCCGTTTCCCACGGCTGTGCTGGCTCAATACTTCGGGAGCAGCAATCAGCGGGCGGCGGCGATTCTGTATCACGGAACTTACTTCGCCATCGCAGTCTTCTTCAACATCTTGTGGAGGTATGCGAGCCGCCATCTGCTGGGGAAGGAGGCGGATGCAGCCGCCACCGACAAAATCTCAGCCCAGTATGCGTTGGGCCCGCTGCTTTATCTAGTCTGCATCGCTTTGACCTGGGTGAACGTGCCAGTGAGTTTGCTGCTGAATGTTGCGTTGGCGGTCTTTTTTGCGCTGCCTCCACACCGCGCAGTGCGCGCCGCGAAGAGTTGAAGGCGGGCTCCTTCCGCTACCCGAGAAGTGAGACGACCATTGTCCGCGCGGCGCTTCCAGCGGCGGCCTAGCTACTTCTTGTCTTTATCATCTTTGTCTTTGTCCTTGCTCTGGATCGAGAGCAGTTCCACTTCAAAAATGAGGGTGGCGTTGGGGCCAATGTCGGCGCCCGTGCCCCGGTCTCCGTAAGCTAGTTCGGATGGGACGAAAAGTTGCCACTTCGATCCCACCGGCATGAGCTGAATCGCCTCGATCCAACCCTTGATAACTCCGCCTACCGGAAATGTCGCGGGTTGGCCGCGCTTGTAGGAGCTGTCAAATTCCTTACCGTCGATGAGCGTGCCCCGATAGTTGCAGACCACGGAGTCGCTCGCTGTAGGTTTCGGTCCCTTGCCGGAGGTTAAGATCTTGTACTGGAGACCGCTGGGCAGCGTGACCACGCCGTCTTTCGCCTTGTTCGCGGCCAGGAATGCATCCCCTTCCTTCTTATTTGCCTCCCCGGCTTGTTGCATCTTCTCTTGCTGCTTTTTGCGGACATCGTTCTGGAGTTCGGTGAGCGCGGCGTGCGCTTCGTCTTCTGAAAGGAGGGTCTTGCCACCCGCCAGGGCGTCTTCCAGGCCCTGCCGCACGATGTTCGGGTCAACCTCTATGGACTGCCTATGCAGGTTTGCTCCGATATTCATCCCGAGGGCGTAGCTGACTTTGTCTTTTTGCGTTTTGAAGGCGGAAGCATTCTGGGTCTCCGTCGCAGGAGGCTGTTGAGTGTTCGTTGCTGGAGTCTGCTGCGCCAGGACATTCCCAAGCAGCATCATCCCAGCGGCCATTACAGTTACCACCGTGGTGAAAGGTTTTTGCATGGAAGTATTGTGACACTGGCCGAGGAAGCTAGGCAAACAACAAGTTTCTCGCGCACCCTCGATAGTGCCTGTCTGACTGTTTTCTTCTGGGGGAAATCCTGCTCTTGACCCGCCCTGCAAGCGGGTGTAAATTTTGTGCGAAGTCTCTGAGGGGGAACTTCGGGAGGTGAGCGTGGCTCGCTTCGTCAACCGACCTCTGCCCCTGTCTCTCTCTTCCGTACGCGCCATGGCGCTGCGCCTCTCGGCGCAGCGAGTATCGGCTGTGGCTATCTTCTGTTTCATCCCAAGATCAACCAGCAGTCGCAAAGGAGAACATTTGACCAAGTTCATGCTTAAGGCTGTCGTGTTGTTCGCAGTTTTCGAGGCGGTTGTGGCGCATGCCCAAACCTACAAGGCACCGCCGCATTTCAACCACATCGTGATCATCTTCCAGGAAAACCGCACGCCGGACAACCTGTTTGGCGCCACCCCTATGACGTCCCCATGTGGTACTGAGGACCCATTCGAGACCGGCGTCGACATTCAAGGCGGAGGGCCAAATCTTTCGTCGAAACAAAACGGCGGGCCGTCTGTGACCTGCCTGACGGCTTTGTCGATACCCAATGGCGGGGACGACCACTCACACGATCCTGCGTGGACCCGTCAATACAACCTCGGAGCCATGGACGGGGCCTGCTTGAGAACAGGCTGGCCGAACTGTCCCCAATACGTCTATGTGCCCAAGCCCGAGGTGAAGCCGTACTTCGACATTGCCACCAGCTACGGTTTCGCGAATTACATGTTCCAGACCCAGCAGGGCCCTAGCTTCGAGGCGCACCAGTTCATTCTTGGCGGCACGTCTGCGCCGGTCTGGCCGGGCGACGTCAACAACTATTTCCAGGACTTCGTCGCGGAGAACGCCTCGTTCTACGACAGCGGATGCCCGGTTGGGTCCCACGGCCCGACTTGGGTCAATCCAGGGAACCAGGAGCTGGCGGACCCGAACAAGTCAGAATGCTACGACCGCAACACCCTGGTCACATATCAGGACAGCAGCTTCCTTGTTCACGACAAGGGCGTTAGCTGGAAATACTATACGCCGCTCAAAGGGATAATCTGGGACGCCCCGGAGGCTAACCCGCAGATATGCTACTCGGCAAGCGGTCCCCCTCCCGGCAACCCCGCTTGCTCCGGAACCGAGTGGGGCCACGTGTCCCTCCCGAATGCGAACACATCCGCGCCGGTGCTAAGCGATATCCTGAACTGCCAGCTGCCAGCGATAAGCTGGGTCATCCCTGACGAGGCTTGGTCGGACCACCCTGGGGGCAAGGACAAGAGCCTGGGGCCTTCCTGGGTGGCCGACATTGTCGACGCCATCGGCAATGCCACCACCTGTGACAATGGCGCGGGCTATTGGTCTGACACCGCCATTTTCATCACCTGGGACGACTGGGGCGGCTTCTATGACCACGTTCCGCCGCCCGCTGACTACGTCGGACACCAGAGCGGCCAGCAGTGGATGTGCGGGTCGGGAGACGCCCCCAACGGCTGGGGCTGCGGCTACGTGTACGGATTCCGCGTGCCCTTGCTGGTGGTTTCGCAGTACACCCCACCGCTCACTGTCTCGGGCGCCATCTCAGGGCCGCCCACTTACCCGCCGCCGAAAGACTGGACGCACGATTTCGGCAGCATTCTGAAGTTCACTGAGAACAACTTCTTTGGTGCGACCGCCAAAATCGCCCCAGCCAACTATACGTACGCCGATTCGAACACGCTCGACACCCACGGCGGCCTGTACACTCCGCTGTGGGAGTTCTTTCTGGGGTCGCCACGTAACTTTACGTCGATTGCGCCGACCAATCCTGCGTACGACGCAAATTACTTCATCAACTACTACCTTACAACGCAGAATGGAGTTTATCCCCAACCGACGGGTCCTGAGGACGGTGACCCGAATGACTGACCTGAACTGAATGCTGAAGTAGCGTCGCGGAGGCGCGGTACCGGTTTCGTAGGTCCCGCGCCTGTTGCGGCGGCTATTGCAAACGGTAGTATAGTGTTGGGTGGGGCTCGCTCCCGCCGTCCCTGAAGGGGCCAATTGGCCAGGACAAGGTGGTGTCGAATGAAGCCAAGGCATCTCACTTTCATGTGGGCGCGGGTTCTGGCCGCGACCGTCGCCATATCCATTATCGTTGCGCCTTCTGCGGTGGCAGCCAGCCAGTACAAGGTGCTGTACAACTTCTACGGCCACAATGGCTTTGCTGGGCCCGAAGGCGGCAACCCACTTCTTTTTGCAGCTCTGGCAATCGACGGGAGCGGCAACCTCTACGGGCCAGCAGCTGGCGGCACGGGGACAAAGTGCTTCGGCCCCTGCGGCGTGATATTCGAAATGACCCCGAAGGCGAACGGCAAGTGGAGCGAAAGCGTGGCGTTCAACTTCGACGACCCGAATACCGAAGGTAGCCCCTACACGGCCTTAGCGCTCGACAGCCAAGGTAACTTGTACGGGGGAGCTCTGGGAGGCAAGAGTGGTTTTGGCGACCTGCTCTTCCAGTTGACACCGGGAACCGGGGGATGGAACTTCCACATGATCGCAGATCCGGGGACAGGGGTGGGAGTAATCACGGACGCGGCAGGCAATCTTTACGGTTTCTTGGGATGGGGCGCGTACGGCGAGGGCGGAGTCGGCGAGCTGTCGCCGGGATCCGATGGCTGGACCCTAACCCAGCTCTACAGCTTCTGCCGTAAGCGAAGTTGCCCGGACGGGGTTCAACCTCTCGTCCCTCTCAGTTGGGATGCTAAGGGCAACCTCTACGGCACCACGTATTCCGGTGGCATGGTCAATTACCCACGGTGCGGCGGTTGGTGCGGAGTCGCCTTCCAGATGACACCCAACTCGAACGGAACTTGGAAGTACCACCTGCTGCATCACTTTGGGTCGTTTAACGGCGACGGGGCACTGCCCTACGGCGGGCTGACGGTGGACGCTTCCGGCAACGTCTATGGCACCACCACCCACTGGGGTCCGAACGAGAGGGGTACCGTCTTCAAGTTGACCCAGACCACTGGAGGCCGCTGGAAGGAGACCATCATCTACGGCTTCCCCGCAGAGTGCCTATGCGCTTCCCCTGGAAGCAATCTCGTACTTGACAGGACGGGGAGCCTGTACGGCATGGCTGCCAGCGATGAACAATGCACCGTCGGAGGCAACGGCTGTGGCGTGGTCTTCAAACTCACTCCCCAGCAGAACGGGAAATGGACGTACAGCCTAATACACCGATTCAAAGGCCCGGACGGCGAATACCCGAACGGACTGACCATGGACAGCAAGGGCAGGCTGTACGGCACGACCATGCTCGGCGGCACGTACGACTTCGGCGTGGTGTTCGAGATCACCCCGTAGGTCGGCCCGGACAAATGGCGTTCGATGAAGCTCAAACACTTCGTTCCTACGCTGGCGTGCTCTCCCCAAAGCCACTTGTGAAACCAGCTCTAGGAATTTCGAGTGAGGGCGAGCGCGGTCACGTCGTTGTGCGTCGGAGCGGCGCACATAAACTGCTGCATCTGGTCAAGAACGGACACGCAAAGTTCTTTCGCGCTTGCCGCTTTGGATTGCTGAAGAACTTCTTTCACCCGTTGCAATCCAAACTCTTCGGTTTTGCGCTTCCCCTCGACAATTCCACGCGAAGCCAGAAGCAGCACGGCGCCAGGTTCGAGGGCGACGATGGAAGCATTCGAGGTTATGTGGGAAAACAACCCCAAGGGCAAGCCGGTGGCGGGAAGTTCGCTAGTGCCAGCGTGATCGCGCGTCAGTCCTGGAGTATGGCCAGCGTTGAAGTAGCAAACGATGCCCAGGCTTTCGTCGTAGCAGCCGGCAAATGCAGGGCAGGAGCGGACCCCATGCGCGGCCTTCATGACGGCTTGGTTCAATTGCAGGCATAGCTCGATCATCGCATCGGCTTCATTGATATCCCGCCGCGCAAATAGGTCAGTCCCAACGGTTCGGAAAGTGTGTTGAGCGGCGGAGAGGATGGCGCGAGTGTCCTCCAGACCGCCGGCGGCGTCGAGGAGGCCAAACAAAACCCGGTTGGGACTGACGCGGATGAAATCGTAGAAATCGCCCGCCATGCGGCGACCATAGTAGACCGACGCCAGATCGGCCCCGTTGAGCTCCGGGATGTCAGAATGGACCGGATCGCGAACGAGAGGCGGAGATTCTTCGAAATGGAAGAGGGCACGCATCGGGAGTCGAGCCGAGAAGTTATCACAGAACTCGGTCAAAAACCAATTAAAAAAACGCGGTCGCGGTGTGCTCATTAAGTAGTGATCGGCAGGAATGGAACGGGATTCCAGTGGAAAAGTAACTCGAAAGGGCTGTATCGGAAACTTCTTCCGCGCGCCCTGCGAGCTAATTCCCGTATTTGCTGGCCAGGTACTTGCCGATTTCGGCTTCCAGTTGGCCGTAATCGGAGTGGATGGTGGCCCGGAGGGCGGCTTCGGTCGAACTGCCCTGTCCCAGTCTTTCGAGAATCCGTTGCAGATCACTCATGCCGTAGGTGTCGCTGATGTATTGAACCGCCGCGAGGGACTCTTCATAGGCCACCGTGGCCTGAGCGCTGGAGAGCTGCATAAAACTACCTTCCAGGGCGTTGAGTGGAATCTCACGTTGTGTCCGGAAGAGCTCAGCCAAAAGCTGTCCGTGGGACACCTGCTTGGGTTCGACTGCCTGGGCAATGCCCTCGTTGAGCCATTGCGGACAACGTCCGCCCGAAAGCTGGCTTATAAAGGAGTGTGCGAGTTCGTGCTTAAGCACACGCACCAGCTCGGGCGTGACCGAACTCAAGCCGTTAATGGGGATGCGCAACTTTCCGTCAAAGACTGCCCCGCTCCAGGAGGGTGCCTGGGTGACGTCAAAGAAGGACTGCTCGGTGTAGAGCACAACCGGAATGCTGTTGCGGGGAGCGATACCGAGCTCACGCACCAGATCGTCGTATTCCGCCTCGAGGGTTGCGACCAACTGGCCGCGCAGTGCTTCCGATGTCTGCTTGCCTTCATATTTCAGGGTGAAGTGGCTGCTCTCGTGCTGCGTGTAATCTGCCTCGGCGGTGGCGTCGCGCTGCGCCTTCTCCAGGTATTTCTGCACCGTAGCGTCGGGACGAAGGTCTAGAGAGTGTTTCCAGGTGCGTATGGCTTCCGCGGTGTGGTCGGCGGCAAATTGGACGTATCCCAGCACCGTGAGCGCATCGGGTGAGTCTGGCGCAGCGCGGACGGCGCGCTCGGCATAAGGCAACGCTTCAACGGCATTCCCGGTTCTCACTAGCAGCGCGGCGTAGTAGTTCAGAATTGTGGGATTCTGGGAATCGGAACGTAACGCGGCTTCGAAGTAGGTGCGCGCCTTGCCGACATTTCCGTGATCGAATTCATGCTTGCCTGCGATGAAGTAACCGGCAGCGGTCGTGGGGCCGTTCCCAGCCTGTTCCAGAGCAGACAGCGCATCCGTATCGACCCGGCCGTCCTGGATAATCTTGCCTATGAGTGCAGGGTCATTTTTCAAATTGTCGGCGGGCGCAAACTCTGGCAGATCGTGCGATTCCTTGGCGCTTCCTTTCGAAGAGGCGAACCCAGGAGGAGCCCCGCCGGCATCGATTCGATCCACTAGCGATTTCGGGATCGCGTAGGTGTTATCGCCGAGGTCGTACTCGATGTGGGTACCGGTGTCCCGGACGTGGTCAGCCCAGATGGTGCGGCCGTTCTTGAGATGAATGACTTCCGCGAACGCGCAGACCACGGCCGCGACGAATAGGAAGGCCGATAAGAGGCAGATGACAGGTGTACGCACTAAGGCGCATTCTAGAAGATAGTAAGTGGCAGGCGTAGGTGACCAGGGTAATCTCAAAAATGCGGAGAGGGTTGCTGCCACTAGCCTGGTTGTTGCTGGCTTCGACCGCAGTGGCGCTGTCTTCAGGTCAGGACGGCCGGAGCCATGACGGCCGGAGCCATGACGTCCCCAAACCAGCCGGCGATCCTGCGGTGAGAGACCTGGGGAGAACTTCGCCGCTACATCTCAATTCCGCTGAAAGCCTTTACTTACAATTGCGCACAGTGGGCCTGGACAAGTCACGCGTCTTTCGCCTGCGCGATGTCCCCATCGACAAAGCAGCATTTCACATTACTCTGAATGACGGCACTATCGCATTCACCGAGGATGTTGCGGGCCGGGTCACGGGGGCCTTTTTTGAGGGGGATGGAGAAATCCTGTTATCTCCGCCTAACCAGTACGAGCGCGCCTCGATGGCCTTGTTCACCGGCGGAGCCATTCTGGAAGAAAGATTTGCAACGGCATACTTCCGCTTTAATGACAATACCTTCGCCGAGTTGCTGCCGTCGCTCATGCCAGTCGATGACGCACCGGCCTTTGTATCGCAGTGGAATGAGACTGCCCGCAATCTCGCCGAGAGTGATGCTCTACGCCTGTTGATGACTTTCAGTAGGTTTCTCCCTGGGGGCGGCCAGCTGGCCAGAGATACTGCAATGCCGGTCAGTTCCGGCAACAATCAGGAACGGTTTCTGCACGTCCGGTTGCAAGGGCTGAGACTGGGAACTTTCGATCTTTATTTCGACGCGGACGCATCCGAGCAGATATGGGCCGGGCAGTTCAAGACGGTCGAGGGCGCAAGCTATTACGATGTCTGGACTTCGTTCTCGTCACTAGAAACCAAGGCAGAAACCAACGGGAGTGCGGAAGCCGTAAATGCGACGGTTGGCGAAGGCGGTAAGCCTGATTCAATCGCTATATCTCACTACAAGATTCGCGCGGGAATAAAGCCTCCCACTCAAATTGACGCCGAAGCGCTTCTGCAATTGGAAGTGCGGCAGGGTGGTCAACGGGCAGTCGCGTTCGAATTGTCTCGATCCCTTCAGATCACGCAAGTGGAAGCGGACGGACATCCGGTTGAGTTCATTCACAATCCGGCAATCGAGGGAACTCAACGGGCTCGGCAAGGGAATGACCTGGTCGCCATTGTCTTCCCCCAGCCCTTGCGGACGGGGCAAAGGCTGGAACTGCGCTTTGTCTATGGCGGCGAAGTACTCTCGGAGGCGGGAGCGGGGCTGCTATACGTCGGGGCGCGAGGCACGTGGTACCCGAATCGTGGACTCGTCATGTCTAACTTCGATTTGGAATTCCACTATCCGGCAGGCTGGACGCTGGTAGCTACCGGAAAACGGACGGATGCGAAGTCTTCTCCCAACCCTGGTGATCTCGGAGCAGCACGGACTCCACCAGCAGGCGAGCAAGTAAGCCGATGGGTTTCCGAGCGGCCCATCCCCATTGCCGGATTCGATCTGGGGAAATATGAACGGGTGGTGGCACACGCCGGAGATGTGACCGTGGAGACTTACGCAACGTCAGGAGTGGAACGTGGATTTCCGAAGCCAGTGATCGAAAGCGTGATTCCGGATGCGCCGGTCCCGGGCAGGCCCCGGCTCCCATTGGCAATCGCGCCTCTGCTGCCTTCTCCTGCCCGGAATGCGCAAACGGTCGCAGCCGCTTCCGCCCATGCAATCGAATTTTTCTCCCGCCGCTACGGTCCTTTCCCCTATGGTGATCTGAAGCTGGTCCAAATGCCTGGCGGACTGAGTCAAGGTTGGCCCGGGTTGATCTTTCTCTCTAGTATGTCTTTCCTCACGGCAGAAGAAAAATCACAGCTTCACTTGAGTCCGGTTGAGAGGACGCTCGTCAGCCAGGTGATTGCCCATGAGACGGCTCACCAGTGGTGGGGTGATCTGGTGATGTGGAGCGGTTACCGCGACCAATGGATCGTGGAAGCGCTGGCGAATTACAGTTCCTTGATGGTGCTCGAATCGGAGAATCCAGCGCAATTTCGCGCTGCGATGCAGAAATTCAGGGATGATCTGCTGGAAAAAAACAAGTCAGGAGTGCGGTTAATGGAGGATGGCCCTGTGACCTTGGGCACGCGGCTTTCCTGTTCCCAATTCCCGAGTGGCTATGACGCCATCAGTTACGGACGTGGCACATGGCTGTTTCACATGCTGCGTTTCATGATGCGCGACGCGGAACGGACAAGCGGTGCCGGGGTGCGTGGCGAGCCGGAGGAGCCTTTCGTGCGCGTGCTCCGCCGGATCAGGGAACGTTATCAGGGAAAACCCATTACGACCCGCGAGTTGTTGCAGGCCTTCGAGGAGGAGTTGCCGCCCTCCCTGTGGTACGAGCACCACAGGTCGCTGGACTGGTTCTACGAAGGATGGGTGAATGGAACTGCAATTCCGCGCTTTGAATTGCACGGAGTGAAGTATTCCGACAAGCCAGGCTCAACCACAATCAGCGGCATTGTCCTGCAAAAGGATGCGCCCGACAATCTGGTGACCTCAGTCCCGTTGTACGCATCTGTGGCAGGCAAAATGGTACTGCTCGGGCGGGTGTTCGCCGATGGAGCAGAGACTTCATTCCATTTGAGCGCATCGCCGGGTGCACGGAAGGTCGTACTCGACCCCGATCAGACGCTACTGGCGCGATCTCGATAAGCAGGAATCGCGGCGTTGGCCCGACCATTTCAGGACACATTCCCGATAATTTCACCTGCTTTTCCCGAGACGGTTGCTCATGCCTGTTTCCAGGCTGTTCCTCGAGTTAATGCGAATTTCCCGTGGCCGTAACTCGCGGTGGAATATAGGCCTCTCTGGTTCGCGCGTGCAGCGCTCCCGATGGCGATGTAGGTGCTTAAACGTTTTCGTGCTGGGAGGACAAACAACGTGAATCGTGCGCAACCATCCCCGGAAATGATCCCGAACTCGGTCGTGACCGACACCGACCCGCCTTGGGCCCACGGAACCATTCTGCTGGTGGAGGACGAAACCTTCTTGCGCGAAGTGACTTGCGAGATTCTGGAGATCACAGGCTATCGGGTGCTGAAAACGCGAAATGCCGGGGAAGCGATAACTGCATTCCGTCAAAACAAAACCATCGTGAAACTGCTGCTGACGGACGTCGTTCTGCCCGGGCAGAATGGCCGTGACCTTGCGAATGATTTACGCACTATCTGCCCGAATCTGAGGACAATCTTTATCTCCGGCTATCCTGAAAATGCGGTCACCAGGCACGGGATACAGGAGGATGGCATGTTTTATTTGCCCAAACCATTTTCGCTACAGTCTCTGACCCGAAAAGTGAGGCAAGTTCTGGGGCAAAGGGAGACCGCAAACACGAATGTCTAAAGGCTGTCTGCCTCTGTTAACATCCCTCTATTTCGCGATGGGGCCGCAATGGCAGAATGTAGCGCCGCCGTTCACGGCGGCTGTCGTGGGAGCGTTTTCACGCCCCCACTGGCGAGGGCAAGGTACCCTCGCGACAGCCGGCAAGATGCCGGTGCTGCAAGCCTGTCAACAGATCAGGCTGCCTCTGCTGATGAGTGGCCTGCAGAATCCGTTGTGGAATTTGGTTTACCAGACCGCTGGCTGCAGAACACCTGCTTCTGCGCAGGAGCGAGGCATGCGGGGCATGCGGAGAGTGAGAGGCTTCTATTGCTGAGTGCCCGCAAGGGGCGAGTCGCTTACGGCGGGCTCAGGCGCATGCTTTCCCACGACCACCACGTCAACCCGGCGATTGAGCGCACGGCCAGCCTCCGTGCTGTTGCTGGCGGTAGGATGAAATTCTCCGTAACCACCCGCGGATAGCCGCTGCGGGGCAATACCGTACTTCACAATGAGAAGGCGAATCATCTCCGTCGAGCGGGCGGTCGAGAGTTCCCAGTTCGAGGTAAATTGTGTGTTATGGATGCGCACGTTATCGGTATGGCCCTCGATGCGGATGTTGTATTGATTCTCTCCGAGCAATGTAGCCATGCGACTGAAAGCGGGCTCGGAACCCGCTTTGACGCCAGCTGAACCGCTGTCAAAGAACCCAGCTTCCCGCAAGCTGATCACCAGCCCTTCACGTCCAAACCGCACAGCGGCCTCGCCACGGGATATCTCCGGCCCTAAAGCTTGCTCCAATTCTTTTCGCAGATCAGCGAGGTCGGGGTTCTCTTCGTTGTCAGGTAGGGGGAGGACCGGGTCAGCCTTGATGACGGCAACCGATTGCTCGATCGGGACCGTGCTCGATACGGCGGTGGTTGGGTGAGCACCGAGTTCTTGGAACGCCACCTGAATGGCGGCCGAAAGCTGGCCGACTTTCTTCTTGTCCACTTGCGCAGTGGAATAGTTCACGTACACATCCACTACGTTGGTGCAGGTATCAAAGGACAAATTCCAGACGTGTTCGATGATCATGGCGCGGGTGATTCGCCGTCCCGCATTGCGCATCAGGTACTCCAGCAGAGCAAATTCCTTGCCGGTTAGATCGATGCGGCGTCCCGCCCGCTCGACCCTGCGCTCCACCCGGTCGAGCTTCAAGTCCTCCACCGTCAGCACCGATTCGGCCGGCATATGGCAGCGCCGCAGCAGCGCCCGAATCCGCGCCGACAGCTCGGAGAACGAGAAAGGTTTGCCCAGATAGTCATCCGCCCCCAGATCAAGGCATTGCACCCGGTCCTCGACCCGGGTGCGCCCGGTGAGCACGATGATCGGCATGCTCGGTTTGCGGGTACGCAGATAGCGCAGAATCGTAACTCCGTCCAGACTCGGCAGGGTAAGGTCGAGCACCACCAGGTCATAATCGAATTCACCCGCCATGGCGCGAGCCTGCTCTCCATCGTTCGAGACGTCCACCGCGTAATGTTCGGCGTCAAGGCCCTTTTTCACGAAGCTGGCGAGTGCGGAATCATCTTCAGCGATCAGAATGCGCATAAGGTTTCTCTAACCTTCACTCTCCGATTCTAGGCAAGAACCAGGTAAAGATCAGAGATTACTCGGCGCACGAAGGTCTCTGCCTTCCGCAAACGGGAATAGTTCCCCGGAACCTGTTCTGCCACTCGCTCGCGCTTCGCTTCGCCGACGATAATTCGTTAACACAGCTTTCTACCGAAAGGATCATGCCAGCTTGAATCTTGGAAGCAAGGGAACGCTGAAATCCCTGTTCGTGCCCGGAGGCATACTGTTGCTTACCGCAGTCTTCTTGTTGTCAGGGAGATTTCTGTCTATCTCCGCGGCCGCAGTCGACTTCTACTACTACGCGGTTTTCGCCGCCGGAATCCTGCTGGCTTGGCGCTTCCACTCCAGCCGCGTTCTCTTCGCCCTTATCATGCTGCTTCTAGCGCACCGCGCCATCGAGTTCTTCTCAGCCGGGCGAGCCGTCTCCATCGGCCCCGGCCGCATCGCCTTTGAAGCCATCGCCTTTTTCTTGCCACTCAACTTCATTGTTCTTTCGCTGGTTCGCGAGCGCGGCCTGGGAATTCCCGCCATTACTCCCCGGCTCGTAATGCTGTTCCTTGAGTCCGTGTTCGTCGCCATCCTCTGCCGCCCTGGAGAAACCGCCAGTCCCGCATTTCTTCACATCGCGTTCTTGAATCGATCTTTATTTCATTGGACGAAAATCCCGCAGCTTGCCTTGCTTGCTTTCGCCGGGGCTTTTGCAATCTTGCTCGTCCGCCTCGTGCTCTATCGCAAGCCGCTGGAGAGTGGCCTGCTCTGGTCGCTCGCCTCGGCCTTCCTGGGCTTACAGGCAAACCCGGTGGATCGTACCGCCATTGCCTACTGGGCGACGGCGGGCCTGCTTCTGGTCGCGTCGATCATCGAAAACACATATGTCTTGGCCTATCACGACGAACTCACCTCGCTGCCCGCACGCCGCGCCTTCAACGAAACACTGCTGCGCCTCGAAGCGCCTTATTCAATCGCCGTCGTCGACATCGATCACTTCAAGAGCTTTAACGATACCTACGGGCACGATACTGGAGACCAGGTTCTGAGCATGGTAGCCGCGAGACTAGCCCGGGTGAGCGGTGGCGGGCAGGCGTTTCGCGTCGGCGGGGAAGAGTTTTCAATCTTGTTTGCGGGAAAGTCCGCGAAGGAGGTAGTGCCACACCTTGATTCGCTCAGAACTCTCATCGAGGAATCCAGATTCCGAGTTCGTAGCACACCCGAGCGCCGCAGTGCTCCTCGTGGAGCGGGTCGGAGAGTCGAGGACGAGAAAAGCACCGCGCGTCAAAAGCTAAATCGGCCTCGCAACCTTCCAGTGGAACATTCGCTCAGCGGACTGTCCGTCACCGTCAGCATCGGGGTCGCGGAATCAGGCCCGCAGACGCGGGAAGTAGAACAGGTGATCCAGGCCGCCGACAAAGCACTGTATCGAGCGAAGAAGGCCGGCCGCAATCGCGTCGAGACGGCAAGCGAACCTCGAAGCCGCACCCCGCGTCTCAAGCGCAACATAGCTTGAACATGTAGGCGCGGGTTGTCCCCGCCCGTGCATTGTGATCAGAGCCGAGTACCCCGTTCTTGTGCTAAGGGTGTGTTTGCACTTGCTGGCGGACTATCATCACGCCTCCGCCCGTCCTGCATGGTTGTGATCCCGGGGAGTGTGGGCCCGTCCTCGAAGCCGATGCGTGGGGATGGGGTATTGCGGCATTCGCCTGCGTCGGGTGAGAAATCAGATTGGCAGTGGTTGCGACTACCGCCAATTCGTCCGCGGATTTCAGAGGCCACACTGCGCCAAGTTGAAGCGCAGTGTAGCCCCCGGGTTCATCCGCTGCTTCTTAGGGGTGACGTTAGAAGTACATCCTAACCACATATCGACCGGATATGGTAGTTGTGGTAGCGCTCTGCGTAACGCTCAGAGTTCCGGCAGCGGCGTTGGCTACTATCAGTGATGCGATTGTAGTTGGTGCGCTTCCTCCATAGATGTTTGCGAGGATTCCGCTCCCCGTCAGCGAATTGGATCCCAAGGCTGACCCATCGCTGTTGCTACCAATCCAAGTGATTTGCTGGGAACCACTGTCCCTGTTGACCAGCGCCCACATGAGCTCACTGGGAGTTTGGACACCGCCGTTTGTGGAGGGAGAACTAATCTCGATGCGTATCGGACTGTCTACCTTCGGCAGTGGGAAGGTGTACGATCCGCCGGGTTTCAGGAAGAATCGGAATTCCCGGATGTTAAGCGTAATCGGAGGGAGCAGCTTAGAGGTTGAACTGGTCTCCTGTGGCTGAGCAAGGACAGAAAAACTCAAAACGCAGAGACACAGAATGAAAAGGTGGCTAGCGAGTTTGTTTGACATTATCTTGACCTCCTACGAGACGGAACAACCTGGCGTCGTTCCTGATACATGGTGTATTAGAGGTCGATTTCGTTTCAGAGAGGCTGGCCCACGCTCCCGGTGGATGAAATAAGCTCGGGATGCCCATCCACGCTGATACCTTGCATCTTGCAGGCTGAAACCTGAGACTATCTGGTATGAATCTTTCCCTCTCCGGCAAGGTCGCGCTGGTTACCGGTGGTTCGCGCGGCATCGGCGCGGCTGCGGTGCGAATGTTCGTAGCTGCTGGCGCGCGAGTGCTGTTCAATTACGAGAAGGCGAAACGGCAGGCTGATCAACTGGTCGAGGAACTGTCGGGCCGGGACGGTGCTGGCCGGGACGTTGCAAGCCGAAACGTTGCGAGCAACGTTTCTACGGACAACTGTGCTGCCGTTGCCTGCAATCTTTCCGGTACGGAGACGGCACGGGAACTAGTGGCTCGCACGGTTGAGCGCTTTGGACGGCTCGATATTCTTGTCGCCAATCACGGCATCTGGCCCGCGGAAGACGTGCCGATCGATCAGATGGGGGACTCGCAGTGGCGCAACACGGTTGCGGTCAATCTCGATAGCGTGTTCGCGCTGGTTAAGTGTTCTGTCGCTCAGATGAAGAGGCAGGAGCGGTCCGGCGCCGCCGCAGGTCACATTGTGCTGGTCAGTTCGACCGCCGGACAGCGCGGCGAGGCTTTTCACTGCGACTACGCCGCGACCAAGGGCGCGCTCATCAGCATGGTCAAGGGACTCTCCACGGAGCTGGCTCGCGATGGCATTTATGTGAATTGCGTGGCGCCGGGGTGGGTGGATACCGATATGTCCGCGTCGGCGTTGAATGATCCGAAGAGTCGGGCTGCGATCTTCGCGAAGATTCCGTTGGGACGCGTGGCGAAGCCGGAAGAAATCGCGGCTCCGATTCTGTTCCTGTGTACGCCTGAAGCTGGGTTTATTACCGGGGAAGTTTTTAACGTGAACGGCGGGGCGGTGCTGGTGGGATAGATTGTGCGTGTGTGGAGCGGACACTCTTGTCCGCTTTTTGACTTTGATTCTCAACATGCAAGAAATCAAACCCCAAATCAAAGTCAACCTCAAGATCAACGGCGGCGGACAGGAGTGTCCGCCCTACACGGGTGCCGCGGTTCTCACCTACAATCTGGGGCGCAGGCAGCTACAATGGGTCTCTCGGAATCTAACCAGTGGAAACATGAAGTATCTTCTATCCGCTTTTTTCTTGATTGCGCTGGCCTTCGGGCAAGCGAATACCTCCGCGCCCGCAGCTTCCGCGCAATCCATTCCGGTTGACCAGGAAAACGTTCGCAAAGCCAAAACTCTGCTTGATCAGATGATTCAAGCTCTGGGCGGACAGGCTTACCTGAATATCCAAGACGTCAGCCAAGAAGGCCGCAGCTACGGCTTTCATCTGGGACAATCGGAGGGCGTTGGCCTCGTCTTCTGGCGTTTCTACAAATTCCCTGACCGGGACCGCATCGAGCTCACCAAGAAGCGGGACGTCGTATATGTGTACCGCGGCGACAAGGGTTTTGAGATCACCTACAAAGGCACGCGCTCCGATGACCCCAAGGCGGTGAGTGATTATCTCCGCCGCCGCGAATATTCGCTGGATTGGGTGCTGCGCAAATGGCTATCCCAACCCGGTATTGCTTTGTTCTACGAAGGGCATACCGTGGCCGCTCAAAGAGACACGGAACAGGTCACGATCATGAACTCGAGCAATCAGAGCGTTACTTTGAACATCGACGCCAAGACGCATCTTCCGGTGAAGAAGACCTTCTCCTGGCGCGATCCAACCGATCAGCAGCGCAACATCGAAGACGAAGTCTACGATAACTACCGCCCGGTGCAAAGCGTGTTGACTCCCTTCAGCGTCACGCGTTTCTATAACGGGGATATGTCTAACCAGCGCTTCTTGAATTCGGTCATCTACAACAAGGGGCTGAGCGATTCGATGTTCGCCGCCGACATTACTTACGATCCTCTCAAAGTTGTACCCAAGAAGTGACCCGGGTCGCCGCTCGCTTTTTCACAGGCTAAGTGCCTGCGGGATTTGGTTTTAGGGCAGGCGTCCCAGACATAAGTCGGTAAATGCCCACGAACTGTGGCTAAATTGCCACAGCCAGACTTGTCGCCGTAGGCCGTAATCTCTTCATCTAACAACAGATTAAGAGAACTGAAGGATGAAACACGAGCAAACAATTCGTGGGGCGGTGGAATGCGCCGGGGTCGGTCTGCACAGCGGCGCCTCCGTCCATTTACGGCTTCTGCCCGCGCCGGCGGGGTCTGGGATTGTGTTTCGCCGTGTGGATCTCGATGGCTTTGAGGTCGAGGCCATCAGCCGCAACGTCGCGCGCGTCAGCTATGCCACTAGCCTCATGAAGAAGGGCGTGCTGATTTCTACTACCGAACATTTGCTTTCGGCTTTCATTGGAACTGGCATCGATAATGCCATTGTCGAGCTCGACAATCTGGAACTGCCCATTCTGGATGGGAGTGCGCGGCCTTTTGTAGAACTCATTCAGCAGGCGGGAATCCGGAAGCAGCGCCGGCCGCGGAGCTATCTCCGCATTCGCCACGCGTTAGAGATGCGAGACGGCAACAAGTTTATCGCGGTGTATCCGGCGGACACCTATTCGGTGTCTTACTCTATCAACTTTCCGCATCCGCTCATTGGCAAAGAAATCTTCAGCGTGGAACTGGCGAACGGCAATTACCTGCGCGAAATCGCGTCGGCGCGGACATTCGGTTCCCGTCAGGATGAACAGACATTGCGCGATATGGGACTGATCCGTGGGGCCTCACGAGACAACTGTGTGGTGCTGACAAGAGATGGTTTGGAGAATCCTCCGCTACGCTTCGCTGACGAATTTGTGCGCCACAAGGTGCTGGACCTCATCGGCGACCTCGCGCTTTTGGGGAAGCAGATTCTAGGGAATGTGGTGGCTGACCGCGCCGGGCATGCGATGCACACGGCATTAGTCTCCCGCCTGCTCCGTGACCGCACGCTATGGGAAGAAGCCACCGTCGAGGACGAGCGCGATTCCGTTTCCCTGTCCATCCACGCTGTGGCTGGACAGCTGGCCTGATCGATACCCCTGCGTTAACCGCACTTCGACCGTTTGAAAGACCGTGTGTCCTCGCCCATCCAGAGCAACCGCTAGTCGGCGGCTTGCGGGGTGGGATCGTTGGAGTCCCAGAAGGATCCTTCTTCGATCAGCTTTTCGAGCTCTGCTCGAGCATGCGCGGTCAACTGGGCGGCATAGTCTTTTGCCGATTGCTGGCGCTCCGGGGTCAACTGGGCAACCCGGACCGCGAGAAGCGGGGCATCTTCCTCGAACATCCGGAGCAAGCGCTGGGTACGATCAATCCTGGCGTGAATGGAAAGCATTGACCTTTACCTTCGTTTAGATTCTTCTACAGGCTGCGGAAACGACGCTACGCTAGAGAAAAGCAAACCTCAGCGGCTGAACAGTTTGCTGAAAAACTCATTTTCGGACTCTCTGTTGCCAGTAACGAGTTTTCCAGATTCGGCCCCGGTTGCGGGTTTCCCACCTGTTGCCGAAGATCGTTCTGTTGCCGAACTTGGTATTTTTCAGCAA